>JAGALQ010000004.1 GCA_017625095.1 Clostridia bacterium
AATAACAAAAATTATTCGAGCAACAGCGATGGTGTATTGTTTAACAAGGACAAAACAACGCTTATTCAGTATCCCACCGGTAAGACAAGAACAAGCTATGTAATCCCCGATAGCGTAACAACCATTGGTGATTATGCGTTCTCTTATTGCTCCAGACTTACAAGCGTAACAATCCCCGACGGCGTAACAAGCATCAGTTATGGCGCTTTTGGTGTTTGTTCCGGTCTTGAAAGCGTCATAATCTCTGACAGTGTAACGAGCATTGATGAAGCTGCGTTTTATGAATGCAGCAGCCTTACAGACGTATACTACGGCGGTACAAAAGAAGAATGGAACAAAATAACAGTCGGTTCAGATAACGAGTCGCTGATATCTGCTAATATTCACTACATTGATGGCAAGCCATCAGTTTCTCCCGTTAACGGTGCTGTTGTTGATGATGAAAGCGGCACAATCTACGGTCTTGCTGCGGGTGTGGAGTCGCTTGACAGCTTCACAGAGCTTGCTGACGGCTATGAATGGAGCTATGATGAGGGTCAGTACGGCTTCGGTACCGGCACGGTTGCAACGCTTAAAAACGGCGATGAGGTAGTTGCTGAATACACAGTTATCATCTTCGGTGATATTGACGGCGACGGTTGGTATGATGCAAACGATGCGTTTATAGTCAATATGATTGCGAGCGGTCTTATCTCTGCTGACAGACTCAGTGCCGCACAGTTCAGAGCAGCGGACTGCAACCACGACGGTGTGGTTGACAGCGCAGATTTTTATCTGCTCAATCAGGCAAGCCTTATGCTTGATGATATTGATCAGTCTGCAACAAAAGAACAGCTTGCAACAAACGCAATTTATATCGGTTATTGCTCACTGATTGATCAGACAGCAGGGGAGGAGACAAACCTTGTTCCTGCGCCTGACAATAATGAAGCACCATCAGACACCACAGCAGACGTAGAACCAAGCGAATCTGCTGAAGCAATCTTTATAAGGATTATTGATTTCTTCAAAAAGATAATTGCTTTTATTTTCGGCACTGTCGGTGTGTCGGTTTCACTTTGATTGTAACGGTGAAGGTTTACGCTTTGTGACCGATAAGCTTGACTGCAAGAATTATTACGCCTGCAATCCCGGTTTTGACAAAAACTGCGGCTGCTGAAAAACGGTCATAAGTTGAATTTACTTGAAGGTGCAAATGATATTCAGTTTGAATTGCAGCACGGCGATTGGTTTCAGGCAAAATTTGAGCGATTCAGCAAGTAAATACTGTTTACAGAATTTATCAAATTCTATTTTAAAAAGCTACCCTTAAAAGCACAAAACCGCTTCGTATCTCTGCCTTTATCGGCATTGATTGAAGCGGTTTGTATTTTTATGTGTTCGAATCCGTTTAATTAAAAAGCTTTTTAAGCTTAATTTTCAGCTTTACCAAGGTTTCGCATCCGCCATATTCAACGGACAAATCAGGTCTTTCACTCCACTTATAATCAGGACCAAGTTCGTAATTCAGCCATTCCTTAACGACCTTTACAAAGTAGAAATCCTCATTTTTCACATAGCCGTATGTTCCGGTTTCCTGGTCGTAGCCGTAAACGGTAATCAGCTTTGCATTACCCAGCAGGCTTTCCTCAAAATAAGCGCGGCAGGTTTCGACGTTATCATAATGTGCATATCCTTCGGCGTTGGCATATTCGTTTCTGCCGTTCTGCGCCAGCTGCATATAAAGCACGTCAAGGTCATATTGACAGGTCTTTGGGCTCATTGTCCATCCGGGTGTGCAGTAATCGTTGATGCAGACCCATGTTGGCGGACGCATAGTGCTGTATTCTTCCGTATAAGACGAAAGCGAAACAATATGAGAAATTATTTTATGCCTTTCAATCCCTGCATCATAAAAAAGCTTGCAGGTAAACTCGATATAATCGGCAAGCACGCCGTAAAGAAGCTGCTTAGTATAGTCCTCAACCGACATAAGATTTTTTAAAGCTTCATTTTTGAGCTTTTCTGCATTATAGCCCATATTGTGCAGAGCATGCATACCGTATTGTGCACGCTCAAAATCTTCCATTGAAGCGTAATCACTGCCGCTGTAATCAGGGATCTGCGTTTCCCAGCCCGTATTTATGCCTGCAAAAAGATATGCCTTGCCCTGAGATTTGAGCCTTGTATAATTTTCGACAAGCGGCTCAACAAAGCCCTTTGTAACCTGATTTGAATACCAATTAAGATATTTTTCAGAATTGAAGCACGGGAAACCGCCTGCTGTTGCAAACGGCACTCCGCTCCAGTCACAATGCCATCTCGGCAACATACCGTATGACTGACCGCCCCATTCTTCATCTTCTTCGGGGAATGCAATCCATTCGCACATCTCGGGATCGTTATAAAACTTACTGCCGTTCTCATCGGTTGTCGCACCGTCACCGAAATAGGTTGAATAGTTCGTGCAGTCATCCATCTGGAAATAAACAGGCACGTTGTACTTTTCGGCAAGCATAAAGACGTGGTTAACTTCTTCATTCATCTGTTCAATTGACTGAGTCAGGCACATCGGACCGACAACGCCGAACGCGTACATACGCTTTGATTCGGGGTCAATTTCACCGTGAAGTTCAACCATCTGTTTAACATAAGGTTCAAGATTCAAATAATGAACGTTTGTTACCATAAACACAACGTACTGCGGGTCATCTTCGAAGTATTCCGGAGTTTCTGGCTTTTCACCGATTGACGGAAAAAGAGCAATTATCAAAGCTGTTAAAATACTGATTATTTTGTTTAGCAGTGACATGACAAAACCTCTTTTGCATTGTAATTTCAAAATAAATATAACACATTTTTGTGCGCCTTTCAACACAAACAGATTCACCTTACCAAATCTCTTTTCATCGATGTCATTTTATTATACTGGAATTCATTATTTCTGTGTGATATAATCGGTATTACAACTAATAGTTTTACGAGGTATGTATGGAAGGCAATGTTGTATATAAATATCTGCTGGGCATTGACGGCGGCGGAACAAAAACCGAGTTTTTACTTACAGATTTAAACGGAAAAGAAATCAGAAGACTGATTCTCGGAGCATCGAATCCCGTCAGCACAGGCATTGAAAACACTTACAGCGTGCTTAATGACGGTATCAAAGAAATATGCAAAGGATTCAATTTTTCGGAAATATCCGCTTATGCAGGCATTGCAGGAGCTAAAAGCTCTGATAATAAGCATTTTATCAATACTTTTTTATCGAAGTTTGGCTTTGCCTCTTACAGCTGCTCAAGTGACGTTGACCTCGCGCTTGAGGTGGCATTGAAAGGCGAAAACGGAGTTGCCGTTATTATGGGAACGGGAATTGTTGCTTTTGCCCGTTCAGGGGAAACGCTTCACCGCACAGGCGGGCGCGGTTATATGATTGACAAGGGCGGCAGCGGTTTCCATTTCGGCTCCGATGCTTTCAACTGTGCGTTTGAATTTATCGAAGGCAGAGGCGGAAGCGAAACGATCCTGAAGCTTGTTGAAAAAAGATTCGGCAAAAGCCTTGAATCTTCAGTTGCTGAAATATATGACGGCGGTGCATCTTTTGTTGCATCCTTTGCATCTGTTGTTTTTGAAGCCTTTATGCTTGGTGATTCGTCAGCTTGCGAAATCATTGACCGCAATGCTTATGAGGCAGCAAAAATTATCAACGGTGCACGTAAATCCTTAGGAAATAACGAAAACAGAATTGTTATTTGCGGAGGACTTTGCAAGCAAAAAGAAATATTATATCCGTTCCTTGAGAAATATATTGATGGCGATTTTTTACTTGAATTTCTTGATGAGCCTATAGTCAACGGTGCAATTTCACTTGCAGGGAGAATAAACAAATGTTAAAAACCGAAATGAGAAATCCGAATACATATGATATTGACAAAATGTCAACGTATGAAATGCTGAAAATCATTAACGATGAAAATGCAAAGGTGACTGTTGCGGTTGAAGCTGCTTTGCCGCAGATTGAAGCTGCTTGCGATGCTGTTGCAGATGCAATAAAATCGGGCGGCAGGATTTTTTATATCGGCAGCGGAACGTCGGGCAGACTTGCCGTTTGCGATGCCGCTGAATGTCCGCCCACATTCGGTGTGTCGTATGACCTTTTCAACGGAATTATTGCAGGCGGCGAAAAATGTATGTTCAAGGCTGCGGAAAACGCTGAAGATAATCCCGAGGCAGGTATCGAAGACTTGAAAAGCCGAGACTTCTGCAACAAAGATATATTAATCGGAATTTCCGCTTCAGGGTCAGCAGCTTATGTTATATCGGCAGTAAAATTTGCCAAAAGCATCGGTGCAAAGGCTTTTTCAATCACCAATAATCCCGATACCGAACTTGGCAAGGCGGCAGATATTGATATCTGCGCTGACACAGGTGCGGAGGTTATTACAGGCTCAACCCGAATGAAGGCAGGAACGGCACAGAAAATAATCCTCAATATGATTTCGACCGCATCAATGGTCAAATGCGGCTGTGTCTATGAAAATATGATGATAAACCTGAAACCGACGAATAAAAAACTGCGCAGAAGGATGATAGGGATCGTTACCGAAATCCTTGGTTGCACAGACGAAAAAGCAGAAGAGCTTCTTGAAGAAAACGGCTGGAATATCCGCTCTGCAGTTGAATAAGCCCTAGAAGGGCTTTTTGCAGACAAAACCCCTAAAGAGACGCTGAACAGTTTGCCGACCGCATTACTTTTTCAGCTCCACCTTAAGGGGTTCTTTTTTATGCCTTCTTGCTCTCGTTATCCTTAAACCGATTTAAAATATTTTTTGTATTCACTCGTGTAGGGCAGGGGCTTGCCCCTGCCGCTGTAAAAACAATATGGCAGTATAGACCAACGTCATTCTGAGCGTCAGCGAAGAATCTAAAAAACAAAGCCGCATAAGATCCTTCACTTCGTTCAGGATGACATGGTAGGGAGCGTTCAGGATGACACCTCACGGCAGAGGCAAGCCTCTGCCCTACAGTTTGATAAACAAATTTGCATCAACTTCACCAACCGCCCTCATCAAAGAGATGTCAGCAAACCATTTCTAATATATCAATGAGCTTTTTTCTTGTCTACTTCTCCCCTCGCTACAGCTTTCTTTCTCCCCAGGCATAGTCAGGGGTTGCCTTTGCTGCAAACAAAACAAATCCCCGTAAAAAACAATTCGTTCTTTACGGGGATATAATTTATAACTTTATTCCGTAAACGGCGCAGTTTTTCATTTCTGCCAGCAGGGTGAAGCCGTATTTGTCGTAAAAGCCTCTGCCCTTTTCATTTTTTATCCATGTTGTAAGCATAATACCCTTTATACCCTTTGCTTTGAGGTGAGAAAGAAGGGCATCAGTCATTTTGTGTCCCAGTCCCATTCGCTGATACTCTGGCAGAACGTCAATGTGTAGATGTGCAGGATATTCTTCCTTATATTTTTCGTGGGGAATAACCGATCTTAACGCAGATTTTCTACGCTTGAATTCCCACTTTTTTATTCTCATGTAATATTTGTCAAGAAACACGGGATAGAACTTGTCAAAATCCTGAGTACTGATGATATACCCGATCGCCTTATCTTTTTCATCGACTGCAACAAAGCAGTTTTCGGGTTCGTTTTCAATATAATAATCGCAGTAAACAGCGAGTGCAAAATTAATTCCTCTTTTTGAGCTTTTGCATGGCCCTTCGCTGTTCAGGCATACAAAGCGCACATTTTCTTTGTCTTTTTCTTTATACGGTCTGATAGTCATTTTTATCACTTCCGATACGAGTCTATCATTAAAACTCACAAAAATCAAGGAAGAATATTTGATGTTTTAATAATTGTAATAGCGGTAGATTTATTGTATTATAAGCTTAAGGAGGGATTTATATGAACAGCAATTCAAATCCTAAGGCTGTTTTTGAAAAGCTTTTCGGTAACACCGACTATGATATAAAAATTGTTTACGAAAACTCAAAGCATATATGTTACTGCGAAAAAACTCACAGGGTTACCGATGAAAAATATATTCTTTCCGTTTCAGGTAAAGATGTTAAAATATGCTGTTCATCCGATAAAGGAGCGTTTTATTCACTCTGCGACCTTGCAAGACGTATTGATGAAGGCACGGTTTGCGACGGTGAATATATCTGCTCACCTTCATTTGCCGTCAGAGGTTATATCGAAGGCTTTTACGGCACACCGTGGAGCTTTGAGCAGCGCAAATCCGTTATGCAGCTTATGGCAAAAAACAGAATGAACACGGTCTATTACGCACCGAAGGATGACCTTTATCACCGTGAAAAGTGGAGAGAGAAATATCCTGAAAATGAGCTCGCAAAGCTCAAAGAGCTTGTTGACCGGGCTGCGGAATACTATATGGATTTCTTTTGGTGTATTGCTCCCGGACTTTCAATGAAATATTCTGATGATGCCGAGTTTGATGCTCTCATAGAAAAAACAAAGCAGCTTTATTCAATCGGAATTCGCTGTTTCGGTCTGCTTCTTGATGATATTGATGAGGAGCTTGCTTTTGATGAGGACAAATCTGTATTCGGCGAAACAGTCAATGCACACATTGATCTGATAAACAGATATTATTCTGTTTTAAAAGAGCTGGATTCTTCAATCCGTCTTACCGTTTGTCCCACGCTTTATCACGGCAAGGGCAATGAATATTATATCTCAAAGCTCGGCAAAAATATTTCTCCGCTCGTTTCCGTTTTCTGGACGGGCAGGGATATATGCTCCCGTGAGCTGACAAGTCCCGAAGCTGTAAGATTTATTGAGAGTACATACCACAAGCCGCTTTACTGGGATAACTATCCCGTAAACGATTGCTCGATGTTCAACGAAATGCATATTTCACCGATTATCAACCGCGACTCCGATTTGTATAAGTATTCCGAAGGCATTATTTCAAACTGTATGGAATATGCCGAATGCTCGAAAATTCCGCTGATTACCTTTGCCGATTACCTCTGGGACAGCGAGAATTATGATTCGCAGAAATCCTGGGAGGGTGCAATAAAGCAGGTTGTCGGAAAAGAAAATGCGGATAATTTCATTGTATTTGCAGACCATCTTTATACATCTTGCCTGAAGGATGCAAATTCCAGGCGGATGTACGAGGTGTTTGATGAAATTGAAACTGCATTCAAATCAGGTAACAGGGAAAAAGCTTTTGCTCTTGCAGAGAATTATCTCGGCAAAATGAATGCGTGCAGAGAATATCTCAAGCGGGATTTGCCGATTTGCCGTGAACTTACCAAATGGTCGGAAAAATTCTTTGTGATGTGCGATATTCTGAATAATATTTTCAGCTTTATTATGAATAAGGACGAGAGAATGCTTACAGAAATTGATGCATTAATCATTAAATACGAGGCTATGCCTGCACGGCTTTCAAATGATATAAATATCCGTGACGAAATTAAAAACCTGAAAAAATAAAACAAAAAGGAGATATTAAAATGGCAGTAGTAATCAGATGGGTATCAGCAATTATGGCGGTGCTTCTCGGTCTTCCGACTCTTTTGGTTGCAGTTTTTCAGAGTGTTACCAAGATAGGCTATGATGACAGACCGGTTGCTGAAATTGCGGAAAACTTCCTTGAAGGAAGCAAAGAGTTTATTGATGAAGCCGAATCGGAATACTGGTCGGCAGGCTTTGCACGCAGAGTTCTTACTCCCGATGACGTTGACAAAACGCGTTATTTCCTTGGCGGCTTCCTCAAGTTCCCTGCACAGGAAGCAACGGGTGTTATTGACGATCTGTGCGTAAGAGCAGTTGTACTTGACGATAATTCGGGCAGAGGCGCTGCGGCTTTTGCATGGATTGATGCTGTTGGCTTTATGAATGCCGATATCAAGGATATCCGCGAAAAGCTCAGCGATATTACAGGTGACGGCAAGCTTATCAGCATTGACGTCGGTTCAACTCACGCGCACAGCGCAATAGACACTCAGGGTCTGTGGGGCAATATTCCCAACAGCGGCAGAAACGAAAAATATATAGAAGCCGTGGTTCAGAAAACCGCTGACGCAATCAGAGAAGCGTACAATAACCGCACAGAGGGTAATCTTTATTACGCTGCCGAGTCTTATCCCGATATGTTTTGGGATGGCAGAGCTCCCCGTGTGATCGACGATAAAATTCATCTGTTCCATTTTGTCCCCAATACAGTAGGCAAAAAAGAGATTTACATAGCCAATTTCGGCGCTCATCCCATTCATCTTGAATGGAGCAATTCAGAGCTTTCCGCTGATTTCCCGTATTACATTGAAAAAGAAGTTACCACTGAAAAGAATGCGGACTTCATATTCATTCAGGGCGCAATAGGCGGCGCTATTCACACTGATCTTGGTCCGCAGAACGGCATCCCCGAAAATCTTACCGCTTTTGAAAAAATGCAGGAATACAGCAATATTGTTGCAGATATTCTCTACGGTCTTGCCGAAAAAGCCGAGGTTGTTGAACCTATCCTCAATGTTAAACACGCTCAGGTTGATTTTGAGGTTAATAACTTTATTTTCCTTCTTGTCGCAAGCAGCGATATGTGCAACGTTCATCCTTTCAAGGAGAACGGTAAGGTTTATATGTCAAGCGAAATAGGCTATGTTGAAATAGGTAAGAATATAAAGATTGTTGAAGCACCCGGTGAGGTTATTCCCGAAATTGTTTACGGCGGATTTTTGTCTGCTGAGGATTCCTTCACAGGCACCGAATATCCCTATAAGGGCATTGCAACTCATTTCGGTGAGGAGGATGAAGTTCTTGTTTTCGGCCTTTGCAACGATGCAGTAGGTTATATCGTACCCGATAACGATTACAGCTCATCAGGCGCTGAAGGTCACTATGAAGAAACAGTTTCAACAGGTTCAAAAAGTGCATCTGCATATTCAAAGGCATTCTTTGATCTATTAAATGAATGGAGTAAATAAAAATGGAATTTCTGCGCTTTCTCAAGCTTCCCGAATTGGTAAGAGGAATAATATCAGGCTTGCTTTCTCTGGTAATTCTTTTTGTTCCCCATTCAACATACACAACCGTTGGAGAAACCTCAAAATATATGCTGACGGGTGACGAAACCTTTTCATATAACGGTGAAAAGTGGACCGTTGGCTTTGCAAAAGAAGTTCTCACTCCCGATGATATTACTGAAGAATCTTATTATATCGCAGGCTACAACACAAATAATCCGGCAAAATCAGTGCTTGACGATATGTATGCCAAAGCGGTTTATCTTGATGATAACAGCGGCAGAGGCGGCGTTGTCATTTGCGCTGTTGACTGTGTCGGAATCAGCCGCAAAGATATAAACGATATCAGAAAAATCGTTATCGAAAGCGGTAAGATTCCCGATCTCAAATCAATCAATATCTGTGCAACGCACACCCATTCTGCCATAGATACACAAGGACTTTGGGGCAAGAATTTCTTCTCGGACGGTAAAAACGAGGAGTTTATGAACCGCCTCAAAGAACTGACCGCAAAAGCAATTATTGATGCATACAGCGCAAGAAAAGACGGCAGTCTTTATTTAGGTACGGCGGAAACTGAAGGACTTCTGACCGATACAAGAACTCCGATTGACTACGATGCAACAATAACAAGAATCCGTTTTGATCCTGCGGACGGCAGCGACGATACCTATATTGTGAATATGGCATGCCACGCCGAATGCTTGGGTGCGAGGACAACCGTTGTAAGTGCTGATTTTCCTGCTTATATGGAAAAGGAAATGATTGATCAGACAGGCAGCGCAAACGTTGTTTTTATAAACGGAGCTATCGGAGGGCTTATCACCTGCGAAAAGCTTGATGACGTTCTGCGTAACTTTGAGCTCGGCCTTGAATACGTCAGGGAATTCGGCAAAGACGTGGGCGAAGCTGTTATGAGCATAAACAACGAAACTGCTTTGCAGCCTGCAATCAATGTCAAAACTCAAGCTTTGGAAATAAAATGCGATAATACCGCACTTTTGCTTGTGCGTTTTCTCGGCGTTCTCAATAATGACGTTGCCAAAGATAATGACGTTGCCAAAGATAATGACAATAACATCTCTATCATTACGGAAGTTTCATATATGGAGCTCGGCAACATGCAGATAGGTGTTTATATGATTCCGGGTGAGCTTTCTCCCGAGCTTGAAAGCGGCAATTTCCTTCCTGCAGAAGAAGCTGCAAACGGCACAAAAGCCGATTATAAATCTCTTTCGGAAATGTCACGATGCGAGCATAATTTTGTTATCGGTCTTTGCAACGATGAAATCGGATATATCATTCCCGAAAATGATTTCCTTCTTCACGAATGGTTGCCGTACTTCAACAATACCGATGATGAAAACGGCAGAAGGCACTACGAAGAAACAAATTCGCTCGGTCCGAATGCGGCAGGAGCAATTCTTGACGCTATGGACGAGCTGATAAAATCGGTAGAATAATAAACGAATCCCTTATGAATCGCAGAAAGGTTTATAAGGGATTTTTCTTTGTTAATACAGATACCATTTTTTTGAGAACTTTTGCCATTCGTTAACTTTTCGTTGTTCCTCTGCAATAAAAATCTCGGGGTCAAAGTCGGGTTGCAGAATTCTATCTGTTCCGAGAAGGCTTGTAATAAACGGATCGAATTCAAATTCGGAATGAGTTTTTCTGATTGCGTCAAGCAGTCTGATTCCGACGGCGAAAGGCGAAAAACTTTCTCTGTCGGTAATATGAAGCTGGATGCCGTGGCAAAAGGTGTCCTTATAGTCTGAAAACGTGGGTGTAAATGAACATTCGCGAAGAACAACTCCGTCTTGCTGACCGACTTTTTCAATAACCGCTTTACTGTTAAGCCACGGTGCACCGATCATTTCAAACGGTTTTGTTGTGCCTCTGCCTTCGGAAAGATTTGTTCCCTCAAAAATGCAGGTGCCGATATATACAAAAGCCGTATCAACGGTTGGAATATTAGGCGATGGCTGAATAAAAACAAGGTCGGTGTCATCGTAATACATCTCCCTTCTCCAGCCTTCCAGGGGAATGACGGTCAGGTCGCAGCCGATGTTTTCGGTTTCATTCATCATAAGGGCAAATTCGCCTATGGTAAGACCGCAACGCGTCGGAGTGGGAAATCTGCCGACAAACGATGAAAAATCTCGGTCAAGTACAGTTCCCTCCGCCTTAATTCCGCCCAAAGGATTCGGACGATCAAGAACAACAAACTTAACACCGTTTTCGGCACAAATCTTCATTGCGTCCGTCATAGTGTAGGCATAGGTGTAAAACCTTGCACCTACGTCCTGGATATCAAAAATGACGGTATCAAGAGAGGCGATTGCTTTTTCACTTTCCGATATATCATCACCGAACAGACTGTAAACGGGCAGTCCCGTCTTTTTATCGGTGTATGAAACTATGTTTTCTCCTGCCTGTATATCGCCTCTGACACCGTGTTCGGGTCCGAAAAGAGCAACAAGGTTGCACCTTTCTTTGAGTATATCAACGGTAGAAGAAAGGTTACGCAGAACACCTGTGTGGTTTGTAATAAGTCCGCATTTGCCCTGAAAATCAAATCCGTTTTTTGCGACCATATCAACGCCGCACAGAACTTTTTGTTTTGCTGTTTTCATATTTTATCGTCCTTATGTAAATTATTGTATTCCGTAATCATCGTATCATAAAACTTTTTACGGATCAAAAAATATTCGCTTCTGTTATCTCTTCCGTAGTGAACAGCATTTGTCAGCAGAACACCCCAGAGTCCCGTTTCATAATCAACGTAAAGACTTGTTCCGGTAAACCCTGTGTGACCGTAGCTTCCCGATGACATCAGCCTGCCGCCCGGAAATACCTGATTTCCCTTAAGCTGAAAACCCAGCCCTCTTGACTCTGATTTATCGGAGGTGTAGTTTTTTACGGCTAAGTCAAATATTTCTTGTGAAAGAAAAATATCGCCGTTTGGCACAATACCTTTTGCGGAACACATTTTTGCAAAAGAGATCATATCATCAAGCGTTGCAAACACCCCGGCATTCCCCGAAACACCGCCGAGAAAATATGCGTTTTCATCGTGGACATGACCCGTTGCCCATTCTCCCGAATGAGAATAAAGCTCGGTTGCGGCAACAACAGCTTGTGTCAGCGGATTATAGCAGGCGGTTTTCATACCGAGAGGTTCAAAAACATATTTTTGTGCAAGCTTATCAAGAGATTCACCGCCGACGGTTTCAAGAATACGTCCGAGCACAATATATCCCATACACGAATAGCAGACTTCTTTTCCTGTTTCATAGCATCTGTCTGAATCGAGAACAGTGCGAATCACATCGCTGTTTTTGTGTGTCATATCGAACAATGGGATTCCCGACGGCATACCCGATGTGTGAGTCATAAGATGACGGATTTCACAATCACCGTAATTGCCCGAATAATCAAGGAATTTGCTTATTTTGTCATTCAACGAAAGCTTACCGCTGTCAATAAACTTTAACGCAATCATAGATGTTGCAACAAGCTTTGACAAAGATGCAATATCAAAAAGAGTTTCCTCTGTTAAATCTGATACAGTCGGCTTAATCTGACGGTGTCCGAAAAACTCACGCACAAAAACTATATGCCCGAGACCGACGGCGACCGCGGCGCAGGGAAAAGCGTTACCGACTCCTGATTTTATAAGCTTTAGTGTTTCTGCAAACATAAAAAATTCCTTCCGGCATTTTTCTATATTTTACATCAATCTCATTACATTTGCAAACAGAATAATTTTATATTGATACATCAACTTTGCACAAAAGCATATACGATTATTCAGGAACATAATCAGCACAAATAAACGGGTTGTATTTCGCGATGCTTATGATATAATCTATCTGATATCAACTAAAAACGCATCAAAGAGCAGATAAATAAAAATTCATTATAAGAAGGTAAAGATATGGAAAAACACGATACACTGCAAATACTTTTTATAAGGCACGCCCAAACCGATTACAGCGATATAGGTGACCGTGACAACTGTGACGGTGAGCTTACACCTGACGGTGAAAAGCAATGTGTTGATTTGGGCGAAAGGCTTAAAGACCTGCAGATTGACGCTTATATTACAAGCTCTCTGCTGCGCAGTTTTAAAACCGCTGTCGGCGTTTGCAATGCAAAAGCAGATAAACCTTTGCTTGAAATTTGTCCCGAGCTTATCGAGTGCGGCTGTACACCCGGCTATTTCGGCTGCAGCGAAGAGTATCTTCAGAAATATTATAAAAACACAAAAATGTGTGAAAAGCTTTTCGGTACCGAAAAATATGAATTCGGCTGCGAAGCGTTTGAGGATAACGTTATACGTGCTCAAAAAGTGATTTCTTACATTAAAAACAGATTTACATACGGTGAGCGTGTTGCGGTTTTCAGCCACCACGGGTTCCTTGAATATCTTATTCCCACTGCTTTGGGAGTTAAGCCGCATATATTCAGATTCGCTCTTGATAATGTTTCTGTTACGGTTGTTGATTTCTGCCGTGACGGTAATGCAGTGCTTCGCTGTGTCAATAAATAAATTAATTGGGTAATCATAAGATTCGGAGGATTTATGGCTTTCTTATTGGTTGTTATATATATTGCATTTATAGGTCTCGGTGTTCCCGATTCGCTCATCGGTTCTGCCTGGCCTGCCATTCATTCTGAAATGAGTATTCCGGTCGAGGCGGTCAGCATTCTCACATTTATTATTTCGGGCTGTACCGTTTTATCAAGTATGTTCAGCTCAGGAATTCTCAATAAGCTCGGAACAGCAAGAGTTACTGCTTTCAGTACGGCAATGACAGCTTTGGCGCTGCTGGGCTTCTCTTTCGCACCGTCTTTTGGGTTTATGATTCCGCTTGCCGTTATTCTCGGACTCGGTGCAGGTGCAATTGACTCGGGACTCAACAATTATGTTGCTCTGCATTTTAAAGCAAGCCATATGAATTTTCTGCACTGTTTTTACGGTGTCGGAGTTTCACTCAGTCCTTATCTTATGTCGCAGGCATTGAGCAATGCAGGCTGGCGAGGCGGTTACCGCTATGCTTTTTATGTTCAGGCGGCAATCACGCTGCTGCTTATAATATCGGTTCCTATGTGGAAGAAATCATCATCCGCTGAAGAATCGGAAGAAGAAAACAGCAAAAACCTTACTCTTTGGCAAATGGCAAAAATGCCTGAAGTCCGTCAGGTATGGGTTATTATGCTTGCAACGAACGCAATTGAATATGCCTGCGGAGTATGGGGCAGCACATATCTCGTAACAGAAAAAGGCTTTGAGGCAAAGTACGGTGCACTTGCTCTGACCGTATATTACGTAGGAATGTCAATTGGCCGTTTCGTTTCGGGCTTGCTTTCCAATAAAATCAGCACCTGGAAACGCATAAGTATCGGCACAATAATTCTCGCCCCTGCAATCGCGGTTATGCTTCTTCCTCTGCACGGTGCGGTTACCGTTGTCGGTTTATTCCTTGTAGGTCTTGGCAACGGCTCAATCTACCCGAATATGATTCACCTCACACCTCACAATTTCGGCAAAGAGGTTTCCCAGTCGGTTATGGGCTCGCAGATAGCGTTTGCATATATCGGTGTTATGCTTGCGCCGCCTGCAGTCAGCCTGATAAGCGGACTGTTCGGAATTAAGGTATATCCCGTTCTGCTTGCGGTGTTATACGTGATTATGGTTTTTACTATCAGGTGCTTTGTCAGCAGACTAAAAAAGCAGAATAAATACAACGCAAAAGTCTGAATTTCAAGGATGACTATTAATGAAAAACAAAGATAAATTTGATATAAACAGCTTCATATCTCCCGATGTTTTCCATGCGCCTGTCTATGTCTGGGTGTGGAATGATGTTTGCACCCGTGAAATTATAGACGAACAGCTTGCCGAAATGCAGAATCTTGGCATAAGAGCGTTTTATATTCTTCCCGAGCCGAAGGATTTTCGACCCGACAGTATGCCTACCAATCTTACTCCCGATTATCTCACAGACGATTTTTTTGAGCTTTGCAATTACGCAATAAAACGGGGCAAAGCACTCGGAATGAACTGTTGGATTTATGATGAGGGCGGCTGGCCATCAGGCAGTGCGTGCGGCAAAGTTACAGAGGATCACCCGGAATATTCATTTGAAAATTCTGCTTATCCCGATTTGCTCAACAAAAAAGCGACAGAATGTTTTATAGAAATCACTCACGAAAAATACGCATCTGCTATAGGAGAAGATTTCAAAAAATACGTTACTGCAGTATTTACAGATGAACCGAAAGCATTTTTTCATACTTGCAACAAAGAGTTAGCAGATAAATATGAAAAGATGTACGGTGAATCTATATCGCAGTATCTTCCGCTAATCAAAGGTGAAAAAGCGCCTGCAGAAGAAAACGTTCATATACTGCGCCGTTGGTATGATTTGTGCAGCAGAACATTCTGCGAGAATTTTCTTCTGCCGTGCAAAAAATGGGCAAATGACCACGGTGTTGCATTTACGGGTCATATGGACAAAGATCATGATCCGCTCGGCTGTATGCAAGGCGGCGGTAATTTTAATCTTATGCGTGCTCTGCGCTGCTTTGATATTCCGGGTGTTGACGTGATATGGCGTCAGCTTTATCCCGAAAATAAAGCAGAAAACATAAACGATATGAACGGCTACAACGGATTCTTTCCGAGATATGCTTCTTCTGCCGCAGCACAGATCGGATCAAGGTTTGCACTGAGTGAGGTTTTTGGCGTTGGCGGTTGCGCAATGACTTATGATACAATGCGTTACACCGTCGGATATCAGACTGTTCGCGGAATCAACATGTTCAATCCGTTCAACTTCCCACTCGGACGAAAAGGTCAGCTCCTTGCGCAGGAGTTACCTGTTTTTACGGAGAATCAGCCGTATTGCCGTTTTCTCGGTCAGTTCAACAGGTATGTTGAGCGTCTTTCATATCTGTCAATGATCGGTGAGCGTGTCTGTGATACGGGACTTTACTATCCTGTTTCCGATTTTCAGGGCGGCTTGGAAGCTGATGCCATGGCAAAAGCTTTTGATAATCTCGGCAGAGCGCTTGAAGATATGACGGTAGATTTTGATATTGTTGACGATGATGTTATTCAGGCATCTATTGGTGCAGACGAAGGCTGTATCCGCATCGGCACTGCAATTTACAGAAATATCATCATCCCCGAAGGGACTTTCATTCCGCCTCATACTCAAACGGTTCTTGACCGCTTTGTCAAAGGCGGCGGAAAGGTTTCAAATTCTCTTGAAGATCTTAAACCCGTAACCAATGTTGAGGGCAAAGGTTTAAGAGCAATGCACAGAAAAGCTGAAAATGCAGATCTGTTCTTTCTGTTCCGTGAATGCGGCGACAACGGAGCTTACCGTGTTTACCTGCCGTCGTCAAACGGTTATCTGCTCGATTTGAGAACAGGAAAAATGCAGCGTTTCAAAGCAGAAAACGGATATCTTGACCTATCTCTTGCCATAGGTGAAACAGCTGTCATAATGTTGACTGATGAAGCTTTTGATGCTGAAAACAAGAAAAATTTAAGCTGTAAAACCGATATTTCCATCGGATTCTTTTTCCGTAAAGAAACTGAACTCTCATTCGGTGAAAACGGATTTGAAAATATCACACATTCCGAAAAATCTGTTCAGGTTGACCTCGGCGATTGGGCGAATATAATCGGCGAAGATTATTCGGGCAGCGGAGTTTACGAAGCTGAGTTCACACTTCCAAGCGAAAGACATGGAAAAGAAGGCGAAATTGACCTTGGCGAAGTGCGTTATGCGGCTGAGGTTTATCTTAACGGATACTATCTCGGAGCTGCTCTGACATCTCCGTACAGATTGAAAGTGCCTGCAAATGTTCTTGCCGAAAATAACAGGCTGAAAATAGTAGTAACCAACACATCGGCAAACCGTTATATTCATACAGATTACTTTGACAAGTGGAATATCAACGAACTGTCTCCGTATTTCGAGCCGGAGCTTGAGTTTGCCAAAGACCTTGTTTCGGGCGGACTGTACGGACCGGTTATACTCTATACATAAATGTGACGGATTCCCTTGAAAGAGCAATAATTACAATATGTCGGACAGTTTGATAAACAAGAATTTTTTAGCTTTTGGGGTCGCTTCATTACCCGTGCGGCTTTTTTTATCTACGTGTTTTCAGATTTTCGAAACAAATCTCTTAAGCTTGCCTTTTCAAGTGCAAGGTAAATCTTTTTGACAGGGGGAAGAATTGTAAACAGCGCACCCGAGAGTGTGAAGAGAAAGCTCGGATTAACGCTCTTTTTTCCTTTCTCAATTTCCTTTACCATCTTCCTGGTGACAACCTTAGGACTCTGTATGGGGAAGGGACGTTCAAACTCAACCTCGTTTGCTGCCGCAAAGAAATTTGTGTCGGTTGCAATGGGGTATAGGCAGGTGAGTTTTATGTTTTTGGGAAGCTCAAAGCGGATGCCCTGCTGGAAGCCTTCCATTGCGAATTTTGAAGCTGAATATGTAGTAAAGCCGGGCATAGCCATTTTGCCGATTGCGGAAACCGTTATGGAATAGTGACCGTTTCTGCCGTTCAGATGCTTTACGTACTTCTGATAAGAATAGATGGGGGAATACACGTTTGTTTCAAACAAAAAGAAAATCGAAGTGTATTACAGCCTTGGCGAAAAAAGCAAGATTGCCTCACCTCAAGGCGATTGCAAAGCCTTTGATATGTACGGCAATGAGATGAAATCGGCAGAAAAATGAATGTCAGCAGTTCACCGAAATATATCGTTTATTGATGTAATAAACTGTGATTTGTTAAAAAGTTCTTACAAAGATCAAACCACTTCACCGTGCGATGTGCATGGATGAAGTGGTTTTGTTTAATATGCTTTTAATATCCGAAGTATTCCTTGCAATATGCTTCTACCGTGTTGATATACTCCATTTCGCATAACGGATCCAGACCGAGACCGTGGTTGGAGAGGGGATAGAGAATATAGCTGTGGGGTGCGCCTGCGGTTTCGAATGCTGCTTTAATTCTTTGAGCATTTCCGGCAGGTACAATCATATCCGTTCCGCCGTAGGCGAGAATTGAGGGTACGGTATCTTTTGTTACGTAAGCTGTAGGAGAAACGAGGTCGATTATCTCTTCTTTTTGCGAGTCTGTCATTTCTGCTGTGATTTCGATGCCTGAAAGCATACTTGCAAGCCCTGTGCTGCCCCATACTTCCGCATGGAAATCCGACGGACCTACCTGATTAGCGGTAAACACAAGCTCAATTGCGGAATCCTCTGCTCTTGAAAAACCGTAGAGCATTGAAAGGTGTGCACCTGCTGAATATCCCGAAACGGCAAGTTTTGTAATGTTGAGTTGCTTTTCTTCCGAAAATTCTTTGATTTTTTCTATCGCCTTGCCGATTTCGTCACACATTGTAAGTGCTGTTACCTTGCCGAAAAGTCCGTCAGCATAAAGGGTGTAATTCATACTTGCGGTTATATAGCCTTTTTGCGCAAAACGTCTAGCCTTTGATGCCATATCTTCCTTGTTGCCGCCTGTCCAGGATCCGCCGTGAATATAAAGTATTATGCCGTTATGATCGTTTTCATATGCCGAGTCAGGCACATAGATATCCATTACGTTTCTTTCTGCTTCGCCGTAGCGGATATCCTTGATAAGCTCAAAATTCTCAAACGATAATCCGCCGATAAATGTTGAAATCACGCTGAAGGATGAGAGGATAATTGCGATAATTCTCTGAAAAAACTCTTGCATAAAATAGACTCCTTATCTTAAAGAATAAATCTGAATGCGTAAATTACAATGTTGGTTATGTTGTTTAAAATGAATCTGATAAAAGTGAAAATATAGGGGAATTCAAACGTCCAGTCGTCAAGCGTATCAAACGTACCTATAAGTGATGAATCGTACGTTATTTCAGGATGCTTGAAAGCCTTGGTTTCCATTTTCATAATGCAGAGATTCTTACAGGCTTCGCGTAAAGCGTTGCCGAATCCGATCGGATCTTTGACATAGGCAAGTTTGACAGCTGCCTTATGCTGAAGCACTTGAAGTGACCACATTCCCGTAAGGATAGTGTCGTTGCCGTTATAGACAGCAAGAACGGGACTCATATATCCGCTGCCCGTAAAGTTTGAGGAATAGTCCGAAACAACAAAGCCTTCAAATCCCCACTCTTCACGAAGCAGGCCTTTGAGAAGTGCCGAGCTTGAGCCGCACCACTTTGTACCGATTCGGTTATATGCAGACATAATACCCTTGGGCTGAGCCTCTTTAACAGGAATTTCAAATGCTTTGAGATAGATTTCGCGCATCGCCTGCTCGTCGCACCAGGTAAAAATACCGTTTCGGTGCGATTCCTGGTCGTTTAGAGCAAAGTGCTTTATTGTAGTGACAAGGCTTTCAGAGTTTGCGCCTTTTATTATTTCTGCTGCCATAATACCTGAAATTATCGGGTCTTCGGAGAAATATTCAAAGTTTCTTCCGCCTCTGGGATTGCGGTGAATATTTGCGCCGGGCGCATACCACGTGTCTGTGCCCATATCCTTTGCTTCTTTGCCTGCACCCTTACCCATTTCGTAAGCAAGGGCTGCGTTCCACGTGCAGGCTATCGCTGTAGCGCAGGGATAAGCCGTGCCGCTGGCTGTATAAACAAGTCCGTTTCTGCCCTTGACAGAAGAAGGACCGTCGTTATCCATTGTGTGAGGTATGCCGAGCCTTTCAATGCCGTGTGTTTCATAACCGCCGTTGATGACAAGCATTGTCATTTCGTCAAGGGTAAGCTGATCGAGGAAAGCATCCCAAAGGCTTTCATCCTTTGCAACATCCTGCAAAGTTATTGTCTTGTCGTGCTTAACCCCCATCTTCGGTGCTTTGCCTTCGGTTGTCGGCGCAGGGACTTTATCAACGTCAATCAGATAATCATCTTTGTTAAGTTGACGAAGCTCGGGATATGTACCCTCAACGTCTGCTCTTGACATAATTTCGTAGCCGCTGTATATGTCAGCAAACAGGTTTTCAATCGCTGTTCCGGTTACGGGATCATTTTTGATTACCTTTGTTTCTTCAACCTCGTAATCAAACGACCCGATATGATTTCTGACATCGTTGGCAACAATGATTTTATATGTGCCCTTATCAAGCACCCAGGCTTCATTAACCTTGTAATCATAGGATGCCATATCATCTGTTTTGAATGTGAGTGTGAGCGTTTCGCTTTCATTGGGGTCAAGCATTTTTGTTTTGGCAAAACCACCAAGGCAGATTGCGCTCTTTTCAATGCCGCCTTCGGTGTAAGGTGCGCTGTAATAAAGCTGAACAACCTCTTTGCCTGCCATGTCGCCTGTGTTTTTTACCTTTACTTCGACGGTTATGTTTTCACTGTCAAAATCGGTTGAAACAATCTGTTTTTCAAAGCTTGTGTATGAAAGTCCGTAACCGAAGGGGTATTGAACTTTATCCTTTGCAAAGGTTTCAAAATAACGGTAGCCTATATAAATGCCTTCATAGTATTCGACAAAATTCTTTCCGCCGTTATATTCGTTGCTGCCGAAGCATTCGCTTGAGGGATGATCATCGATGCTGTATGCGATTGTATCTGTCAGCTTACCTGACGGATTCACCTTGCCGTCGAGCATCTGCGGCACTGCTGTCATGCCGAATTCACCCGGAATCCAGACAATGGCGGCAGCTTTAATGCTGTCGTATTCGTCAATCCAGCCCATTTCCATAACGTTGCCGATATTGAAAAGCACAACAACGTTTCTGAATGTTGATGTTACCTTTTCTACCATAGCTTTCTCATCGTCGGAAAGACTCAGGGTTTCAACTGTGTGGTCTGTTCCTTCTGCACTTGTGCGGCTGATTACGATTACAGCAGTATCGGAAAAAGCAACTGCATTTTTAAGCAGATCATTCGTGATATATTTCGGGTCCATCTCTTCGAGTGTATTCTTTGCAAGAAGCACCTGAAGAAGATTGTTGATAACTGTGTTATCGGTTTTGGGCAGCTCGTTTGAGAGACAGTGCTTTTCGTAAAGCGCACGAAGTTCAGAATTATACTCAATGCCTTCTGCTTCGAAAGCCTCGTATAAAGTGACAGGGTCATCGGTTGTGATAGCACCTGAGCCTGCACCGCCGAAAAACGGACAGACAGAGCCTGCACCGAAAATGTTTACCTTTTTGTTTTTAAGAGGAAGAAAGTTGTCTTCATTTTTGAGAAGGACGATGCCTTCACTTTCAATCTGTACAGCAATTTCGCGTGTTTCTGCAATGATTTCGGGGTCGATGTCACCGCTTGTTGCAAAAGCAGTATTGCTGAATATAAGCGCAAAAACAAGTATAAGGGTCATAACTCTGAGAAATCTTTTTTTCATCGTAACACCTCTTATTTAAGTTTGTAACCAGATTATACAATGAATCGCTCTTTATTTCAATAAAGAAATAAAAATATCTGCTTAAAATTCAGCAGTGCTGAAATTCAACTTTTACAATAAAGCCGGATAAAGTGATTTTTTAATGTACATTTATTGCTTTGAGTGTTAAAATATACAATTTCGGCTTGCGGATTATTTGGGTGTGGAAACAGGCTGTATGGTGCGGAACAACACATATTTACAATTTTATTCTGCCTTGGCAGCTGAATTTTGGCAATCATACTATTGGCATTTTGTGTTATATGGTATATAATACTTATTTGGATTATACTAAACTTCAGATACGGAGCAATTAAAGTATGGGTAGAGAAATAAGAAATATCGCAATTATCGCTCACGTTGACCACGGCAAGACAACACTTGTTGATGAGCTGCTCAAGCAGAGCGGCACATTCCGTGAAAACGAGCAGGTTGCCGACAGAGTTATGGACTCAAACGATCTTGAGCGTGAGAGAGGTATTACAATCCTTTCCAAAAACACATCCATCCACTATAAGAATACAAAAATCAATATCGTTGACACTCCCGGTCACGCTGACTTCGGCGGCGAGGTTGAGCGAATTCTTATGATGGTCGACGGCGTGCTGTTGCTTGTCGACGCATTCGAAGGCTGTATGCCGCAGACAAGATTCGTGCTCAAAAAGGCACTTGGTCTAGGTAAGAAGGTGCTTGTTGTTGTAAACAAGATTGACCGTCCCGGCGCAAGACCAGAAGAGGTGCTCGATGAGGTGCTTGATCTGTTTATCGAGCTTGGTGCCGACGACGACCAGATTGAATTTCCCGTCGTTTATGCAAGCGGTCGTGACGGTTTCTCGTCACTTGAGCCCGATGTGCGTGAGGGTGATATGCGTCCTCTTCTCGATGCAATTCTCGAGAATATTGAGCCGCCCAAGGGTGACCCGGAAGCACCGCTTCAGATTCTTTTCTCTTCACTTGAGTATGATGACTATGTCGGCAGAATCGGTGTGGGCAGAGTTGAAAGAGGCAGCGTGAAAAAAAACCAGATGGTTACACTCTGCAAAACAGACGGCACACAGAAAAACGAGCGTGTAACAAGGCTCTATCAGTTTGAGGGCCTCAAGCGCGTTGAGGTTGAGGATGCCGAGGCAGGCGACCTTATCTGTGTTTCCGGTATTCCCGATATCAATATCGGTGAAACAGCCTGCGCCACAGACTGTGTTGAGCCGCTTCCCTTTATTAAAATCGACGAGCCTACAATCTCGATGAACTTCATCGTCAACGACAGTCCCTTTGCAGGTCAGGACGGTAAGTTTGTCACATCCCGTAACATCCGTGACAGACTTTTCAAAGAGGTTGAAACAAACGTCAGTATGCGCGTTGAAGAAACCGAAACAACAGACACATTCAAGGTTTCGGGCAGAGGTGAGCTTCACCTTTCAATCCTCATTGAAACAATGCGCCGTCAGGGCTACGAATTCCAGGTTTCACGTCCGAAGGTTATTCTCAAAGAAATCGACGGTGTCACATATGAGCCGGTCGAGCTTCTTATTGTCGAAGTGCCCGAGCAATACGTCGGCGCTGTTATCGAAAAACTCGGCTCACGCAAGGCAGAGCTTGAAAATATGGGCGTGCGTGACGGCGGATCTACTCACCTTGAATTCAAAGTGCCGTCAAGAGGTCTTATCGGCTACCGTTCGGAATTCCTTACCGATACAAACGGCAACGGCATTATGAATCAGCTTTTCCACGGCTATGAGCCCTATGCAGGCGATATCCAGACACGTGAGCGCGGCTCAATTGTCGTTCACGAAACAGGAGAATCAACAGGCTACGGTCTGTTCAACACTCAGGACAGAGGCAGACTTTTCATTGGCCCAGGTGTTCCTGTTTATGAGGGTATGATTGTCGGTGAGTGTGCAAAGAACGAAGATATTGTATGTAACGTCTGCAAGAAAAAGCAGCTTACAAACACACGTGCCGCCGGCAGTGACGATGCGCTCCGCCTTGTGCCTCATTCGACACTCAGCCTTGAGCAGTGTATGGAGTTTATCAAGGATGATGAGCTGCTTGAGGTCACACCCAACTCACTCAGACTCCGCAAAACAATCCTTTCAAAAGAGCTTCGCCTCAAGAAACAGTTCAAGAAATAACAAAACAGCCACGCTGATGCGTGGCTGTTTTTATATGTGCTGTGTGTATTATAAGTTGAAGTATTTGTCGAACTCTGCAGGGTGGGGGATAGCGGAAAGCTGACGGCACTCTTCACGCTTTGTTTTGATGAAGTTCTTGATAAGCTCTTCGGGGAATACGCCGCCCTCTGTAAGGTAAGCGTAGTCTGCCTCAAGTGCGTCAAGTGCCTCTTCAAGTGATACGGGAAGACTCTGAAGCTTTGCCTTTTCCTCTTCGGGAAGGTGATAGAGGTTGACATCGTAGGGACCCCAGCCGTTTGCGTGAGGATCAATCTTGTTTTTGACACCGTCAAGACCTGCCATAAGGATAGCTGCATAGCAGAAGTAGGGGTTACAGGTTGCATCGGGGTTACGAAGCTCGAAACGGCGCTTGTCGGGAGATTTTGCATAAGCGGGGATACGGATAACAGCGCTGCGGTTTGATGTTGCATAGCCGACAGTAACAGGAGCTTCAAATCCCGGAACAAGACGCTTGAAGGAGTTTGTGCTCGGGTTTGTGATAGCGCAGAGTGAGCCGATGTGCTTGAGCAGACCGCCCATGAAGTAGTGAGCTGTTTCGCTCAGATGTGAATAACCGTTGTCATCGGAGAATATAGGCTGACCGTCCTTGAAAAGGATCATATGAACGTGCATACCGCTGCCTGCTTCACCCCATACGGGCTTGGGCATAAATGTTGCAGCCTTGCCGTATTTGAGGGCAGTGTTGTGAATGATGTATTTGATCATCATTGTTGCGTCTGCCATATGTACAACTTCGCCGAGCTGAGGCTCGATTTCGAACTGACCGGAAGCTGCAACCTCGGGATGATGGTAATTGATTTCAATACCTGCATCCTTCATAAGCATACACATTTCGCTGCGGCACTCGTAAGAAATATCAAACGGCTTTGCGATGTGGTAGTTCTTCTGCTTGGGAACAACAACACCGAGACCTTCCACACCTGAATTCCAGTAGGACTGCTGTGCGTCAACTTCAACAGCAATCTCTCTGCCTTCAACGTTCCATGTAACGTTGTCAAACAGATAGAACTCAAACTCGGGCAGAATCTTCATTTCGTCAGCAACGCCGCTGTCTTTCATATATTCAACAGCTGCCTTGATGATGTTACGGGGATACTGAGCGAGAGGACGGTTTTCGGGTGTGTCGATAATCATTGCGTTACCTGTCATTGACAGTGTGGGGATTGAGCAGAAGGGGTCGATAACCGCTGTATCGGGGTCGGGGATAAAGACCATATCGCTCTTTTCGACAACTGCGTAGCCGTAGTTGGAAGCATCAAAGCCGATGCCGCTCTTCATTGTGTCTTCTGAGAAGTTCTGTGCAGGGATTGTGACGTGGCGGTACTGACCGTTGATATCAACCATCTTGAAGTCAACCATCTGAATACCGTTTTCTTCAATCATTGCAAGAATGTCTTTAACGCTCTTACTCATTGACGATACCTCTTTTTAAGTTTTTTTAGTGATTAAATAATACAATATCTTATCTGAAATGACAATAAGTAAAATAAATTTTTTTGCGAAAACCAAATGAAATTTTTGTGAATTTCTCCCGCTTGTTCATCCGGTATTTACAATATATAAATGATTATGATATTATATTTTATCGGTAATTTAAGAAACGAGAGGTGAGGAGAATGGCAGGCGAAAGGATAAACAGATTTGTGCACAGCCGCAACAGAGATAAACATATCAACACGGTTACGTTTGTGATGTTTGTTTTTCTTGCGGTTGAAAAGCTGGCTTCGGGTGCATCCATGCGCCTTGAGAACGGAGAAACTTTTTTTGATTTCAGCTTTTCTCTTGCGGATGTGATGCAGCTGCTTATCTATATCTCTATGGCTGTGCTGATATCACGGAAAGTGAATCACAAATATCTGCTCGTTCCCGATTTTGTGCTGCTTGGCATAAAACTGTATGCAGCGGTTACCGGACTTATAACGCTTCTGGGCGTGCATTACAGCAACGTGCTGGGCGAGCTTTCCGTGCTCGAAAAAACGGTTGAAAGCATATTGTTCGCGCTGTTTCTGATTTTCCTCTTTGCAGGCAAGCTCATTCACACCGACAAGGCGGCTGCCGTGTGCCCGCTTCTGTGTCTTGGTGTGCTTTCTTTCTGTGTGCCAGTAACAGTGGCTTTTGAAATACTGAAGCTTTATGTTGAGGAGCAGATGAACTATCCTCTTCATATGGAAATTTTCATTTTCCTCAAGGGTGTGCTTAACGAAACATTCCTCGATTTGCCGTATGCAATGCTCATATTACTCGTGTTCTATTGTCATAAAGACGAAAAAACGGTGTAATTTTTGTAACTGTGCACAAAGTTTTTTGAAAATTAAAAGTGAGCAAATGATATGAAAACGTGAGAAAAAACGAGAAAAACGGAGCTTGAGTTTGCTAAATTAATTTTTTTGAAAATAAGTGTTGACATAGATTGTTGCTTATGATAATATAATCGGGCGAATGAAATTAAAGAATCTAATTTTGGAGGTCAAGCTATGTCAACCTATATGCCCAAAGCAGGCGAAATCAAACGCAGCTGGTATGTTCTTGACGCCGCAGGCAAACCTCTGGGTAAGGTAGCTGCACAGGCTGCAGTTCTCCTTCGCGGCAAGCACAAGCCCGTGTTTGCTCCCCACGTAGATTGCGGTGATCATGTAATCATCATAAACGCTGAAAAAGCAGTTCTTACCGGCAACAAGATCAACCAGAAGATGTACTATCATCACACAGGTTACATCGGTAACATGAAAGAGGTCAAGTACAGCACCCTTATGAAGACAAAGCCCGAGTTTGCAATGCAGCTCGCAGTTAAGGGTATGCTTCCCGATTCAACACTCGGCCGTAATGCTCTCGGTCGCCTTCGTATCTACAAGGGCGCAGAGCACAAGCACGCAGCACAGAAGCCCGAAGAGTGGGCTCTTTAATTGAAGGGAGGCAAATGAATAATGTACGATACTAATCCTTATTTCTATGGCACAGGCCGCAGAAAGAAGTCTGTAGCTCGTGTCCGTGTCTATGCAGGCACAGGTAAAATCATCATCAACGACCGTTCAATCGACGATTACTTCGGTCTTGATACACTCAAGCTCATTGTTCGCCAGCCCCTCGAGCTCACCGGCACAACCGAGAAGTTCGACATCGTATGCCGTGTAAACGGTGGCGGTGTAACAGGCCAGGCAGGCGCAATCCGTCACGGTCTTTCCCGTGCTCTTCTTCAGTATGACGAGGCTGTTCGTCCCGTACTCAAGAAGGCTGGCTTCCTCACTCGTGACCCGAGAATGAAGGAAAGAAAGAAGTACGGTCTCAAAGGCGCACGTCGTGCACCCCAGTTTTCAAAGAGATAATTTCAGCCTATTGGCGATTATCAAAAACCCTTGGAATCTCAACGGTTCCAAGGGTTCTTTTCTTTTTGCCGTTCTTTTTCCTCTCAAAAAAAAACCAACCAAAAACCAACTCCGGACGGCTCTGCTGTTTTAATATTCTCTTTTTTACTCTGAATCGTAACTTTATTTTGAATTTGCGCATTTTACTCTCAGCGGCTTTTGCTGTTGAATAACAGGAGGCAACTGGGATGTTTAAAGAGATTTTTTATGATAATAACCATATGTATGTAGCCGTTCTTGATAACGGCTCTTTTATTGTAGCTTATGAGGATGGCACTGCTACGGATTTGCACGGCCGCAGATACCGCCATATTACAGAGTTTGACGAAAACGAAGAGATAATATCGGATGGGTGGGAGTTGATAGAATAAAAATATAACAGCAAATATCTGAAATAAAATTACGTGCAGCAAAAGTCGTTTTAATTAATTATTTCCGACAAAATCAAACAATGTTTGCATTTTTGCATATTTTATGTTTATAATTATTAAAAGCCGATAATATTAATTGAGGTGTTTTATGAACAGTTCTATGCAGGAAATTTATACTCAGCTTTGGAATGAGCACGTGCAGAGTATAAGAAATTTTTGCTATTCAAAACTTAAAGGCAGACCTGAAGATGCGGAAGATATGCTTCAGGATGCTTTCGGGCTATTGTGGAGAAAGATGATAAACGAAGGTTTGCCGCCAAACCCTAAAGCGTGGCTGCTGTCAACGGTAAATAATCTTGCACGAACAGAATACAGACACACCGCTAAATCAAAAGAGAAGCTGTCATCAGCACCGTTTGATGAAACGGTAGTACATACAAATTATTCAGCGGAAGACGTTGTGCAAACCCTTGAAATGGAAGAGCACAATGCAAAACTTTGGAAAGCTTTTGATGAAGGGCTGACCAAGGACGAAAAGCAGATAATTATATACGATACTGTTCAGGAAATTCCTCAGGCGGAAATTGCAAAAATAATAAATAAAAACCCGAACACAACAAGAGTTAATATACACAGAGCAAAACAGAAGCTGGAACACATAAAACAGAAAATTGAAAAAAGTTAAAAATTTTTTGTCGTTTTATGTAACATTTTTCAAATATTTGCATTATAGAGGTGTTAGGCAATTATGACTGACAATGTTAAAATCACAAAAGAGAAGCTTGAAAAGTTCATATCGGATAGCAGTGTTGAGCTTGACCTTGCCGAGGTTGAGGCATTGATGGATGCCGAGGTTGAAAAGCCTGAGGCTGAAATGGATACCGAGCTTGTTGATATGTGCGCCGCAATATTGGCAAAAGCTTATAACCCCGGTTTTGAGGAAGGCAAGCCTGCTCAGATGTACCGCCCGTGGGAAGACGAAGAGGCACCAGCAACGGAAAACACAGCAAACGCGAAAAACGACAAAAAGAAACCCGTATCTTTCAGACGTACTGTTCTTGTCGTTGCCGCGGTGCTGGTGATTCTGTTTGTTGTTGCCCTGCCCGCAGGTGCAAGGCTGTTTGTTGACGGTGCTCCCGACGGAATCGTTCAGTTCTGCTCACGCGTTTTCAAAATCAACCTGAATAAGGATGAGCCGACAACGGTGGACGAAAACGACCTGGTCAATCAGATGATTCTGGATAGCCTGGATACGTTGATGTTGCCGGAAGTTTTGTTGAGTAATGAATACGAGAAAGAAGTTTTGGTCGAACAAAAAGAATTTGTTACGATTATTAGAGTGGATGTAAATAATGCGGAACAAGATATATCCGGATTAATAACAATTACTCAATACAAAAGTGCCGATCACAATATGACAAACGGTCAAGTTAATGTTTCGGATGAGCATACCAATTATAAGCAGCTGACAATTGACGGCAAAGATATAATTGTTTTTGGAATGGGAGAACGATCATATATCAATTATTCCGACGGCGCTACAAATTATGAGATAGCTTTGACTTGCGATTTTGACAAAATGGTTTCAATTGCCGAAACAATAAATGTTAAAGGATGATTAAAGCTTATGAAAAAAGCTCTTTTCTCTATCATTTCTCTTGTAATGGTAATTTTCACCCTTGTGCCGACAGCTTTTGCACAAACCGAAAAGATGCCCGAATGGCAGGATTTAGTACTGTCTCAGGAAGAATTCAATGCAATTTTAGCTAACAATACAATCTACACAGTTAATGAAGACACAAGAGCTTCCAATCTTATTCATGCTTTTGCTATAGCAATTTCAAAAAGCGGAACAAATACCTTGAATATAGCAGGTAAAACAACAGGTACTGCGGATGTAGTAAAATCAGGTTTCAAAGAGGTTGTTGTTCAGCGCAGAGCAAGCAGCAGCGCATCATGGTCAGATTATGTAACATATGAAGATCTGTATATAGATACAGGCTCTTATGTCCTTGCTAAATCTCTCACTGTTCCTAACGGTTATCAGTATCGCGTAACCTGCATCCACTATGCCAAGAAGAACATCTTCTCCGTTCAGAAGATTGATAACGAATCAAACATTATTCAGTTCTGAGTGATAGTTCAATAACCGTTTTACCTTTCTCAATTGCCGTTTCCTTCATCTGGTACGCCCCTGATGATGGGTGCGTGACGTAAGTCACAACAGTGTCCGCTTGGTCGAGCATCCACTTGTTGCGGCGGCTGATTGCGAAACGGCGGGGGACGGTTTCAAGTCCCTCAGGCAAAACCGTGTGCTCATCAGGCTCATCGTTTTTGCCCGGCATGTAGGCAAGCACAATCTTGTATGTTATGGGATAGGTTTGAGCTAAATCTTCAAGCTGACGGCGCACCATAACATCAAAATTGCCTTGATTGCCAACGTAAAATAAAATAGCGTTTTTCTTCTCTATCAAATCCACCAGAGCCAGCCGCAAGGTTGGCTCTATTCTTTTTGGCGCATCCCTGTGCCCGAAAAACGTAACAGTCGCCATAAACTCAACACCTTTTACGTGAGATGTATCTCAATTGTAGCATATAAACTGCAATTATGCGATATATCTCACGTGATTTAATTTAACAGATAACTCCTACGGTTATTATGTGAATATAAAACATAATGGCTCATTCTCAATGCTCTATTCACATTGCTCTGCCCTACTTGTTTTAGTAATCGAGCTTCTTATTATTTCAAATTTGATTTTTGCTTTATTGTGTGTTATGCTTTAATTTAAACAATAATGAGAGGAGGCGGAATATGATCAAAACTCAGAAAAAAACTCTGATTTATCTTGTCTGTTCTATGGTTCTTGCAATGGCAGGCATACTCTATAACGGCATAAACTTTCCGCTTACCAACTCATTTCCGGGAAATGCATTTACAATTCTGCCTCACATAATTTTTGTTGCACTGTCGTTCGGCTGGGTTATTTCCGTGCGGCGCAGAATTCTTGACAAGCGAATCCGAAGCTATCTGATTTCCGTCGGTCTGCTGATGTCATTCTGGCTTGCAGATAGAACAACGAAATGGTTTTTTGTTTCCGAATTCTCCGACCTTTGCAGATATATGTGGTATGCCTTTTATATTCCGATGATTCTTATTCCGCTTCTCGGTGTGTTTATCACAACTTATATCGGAAAACCCGAAACATACAAAATGCCGTGGTGGCTCAATCTTCTTTATATTCCTGCATTCGCACTCATTCTTTTGGTTTTCACAAACGATTTCCATAATCTTGTGTTTGAATTTCCGAACGGAATTTACTATTTCAATGAGCAATACGAATACGGTTTCGGTTTTTATATAGTTGCCGCATGGTTCATTATTCTCGGCTTTTATTTTGTAATTTCCCTCGTTATCAAAAGCCGTGTGCCCGGCAGTAAAACATTCCAGAAATTGCCTCTTATCATTATGGCTTGCTCGGTTGTTTTCTGGGTGCTTTATGCTCTCGGTCTTATCAATGCTGACCTTACTGCCGTTGACTGCCTTATGATTACCCTTCTTCTTGAAAGTGCAATCGAAAGCGGTCTTATCCGCTCTAATACGGGCTATAACGAGCTTTTTGAGATTTCTACTGTCGCCGCACAGGTTGTTGACAGAAATTATCAGACCTGTTACATATCTGCCTATGCCGATGAATTGCCCGAAAATGTAATGCGAAGTGCATTGGACAAGCCTGTTGAACTTGGCAAAACAATGCTTCACGGCAAGTCTGTTTCGGGCGGATATGTATTCTGGCAGAATGATATAAAAGAAATCAAAAAACTGATGAAGAGCCTTGAAGAGACCCGCGAAAGGCTCAGTGAAAACAACTTTCTGCTGAAAGCTGAAATTGATATGAACGAGCAGAAAGCCCGTTTTGAAGAAAAGAACAGACTCTATGACCGTATTGCCCGTGACGTTTCATCACAGCTTGTAAAAGCGGAAGAATTGCTCACTCAGGCAAAGCAAAATCCCGAATCCGCACACAATGCTTTGACAAAAATCTGTGTTATAAGCGCATATATAAAACGAAGAAGCAATCTGCTTTTACTCGGCGAAGAAAACAATATTATTTCAACATCAGAGCTTGAATTCTGCCTTCGTGAATCGCTTGACAATATCCGTTTGCTCGGTGTTCATTCATCGTTAAAGAGCATATGTTCAGGCAATCTGGATGTTGAAAATGCAGTTGCCGTTTACGACTTGTTTGAAAAAACAGTAGAGTTATTCATTGATGATATCAACGCTCTCATGGTATCGCTTAAATGTGAAAACTCCGTTATTAAGCTTAATCTTCAGATAGGTCTGAATGACGGCGGCGATATTTCTGCGCTGAATACTCTTTCACTCAATGGCGGAAGTGTTACCTGCGACGTTGATGAAAACGATGTTGCGGTTTGTATTCTCCTTTCCGAAGGAGGTGCATCGGATGATTAACCTTCTTGAAACAGGAACATATTTACAGGCGTTTTTTATGTCGGTTTTATTTCTTGAAGCTGTAATAAATTTCTGCTGTGTTCCGAATCTTTTTCTCCGAGATTATAAGCCTCTGACAAAGGTGTTTACCGTTCTTTTCAATCTTTTGGGTTTTGCCCTGCTTGTTGTTCTCACAACAGGAATAAACGCACAGCTGTGCCACAAAGATATTCCGTATCCGAGCATATTGCTTCTTGAAAATGCGGAATATTCTCTGATGTATATTCTGGCAAATCTTGCTTTTCTTGTTTTTCTTGGTATCGGAGAAATCCGTTACCGCAAAAACAGCGTTTCGTCGCTTTCCATAAAAGAAAGCTTCGACCATCTTCCGACAGGTCTTTGTTTTTCAAAGGCAAACGGCACAGTTCAGCTTGTAAACCACAAAATGAACGAACTCGGATATGTGCTGACGGGCGAAGAAATTCAGAATGCCAACAGATTCTGGAAGGCGCTTGTAAACGGTGGCGTTCTTCCCGACGTTCACCGTATTACTGACAGCAAACAACCCGAATACCGTCTGTCTGACGGAACGGTCTATACTTTCAAGCGCGAAAAGGTTGAAAATGTTTTTCAGATTACCGCAACCGATACAACAAGCCTTCACAAGCTCACAAACAGACTTCGTATGAACAACGAAGAGCTTGAAGAGATGAACGCAAGACTCAGGCATTACGGCGAAACCGTTGACGAAACAACAAGGGAAAGAGAGAGGCTTGAAACAAAAATCCGTATTCACAGCGAACTCGGTCAGGCACTTCTCGCAACCCGTCATACGTTGAGTTTGTCCAATGCCGATTTTCAGCCGATTATCAGCACGTGGAACAGAAATATAGCTGTACTGCGTACGGAAGCTGAACCTGCACAGAACAGCGGTCTGCTTAACACGCTTATCGATATTGCAAAATCAGCGGGTGTTACCGTTGAAATCAGCGGTGAATTTCCGATGGACGATATGATAGGAAGTATACTGACTTCTGCGGCAACGGAGGCGCTGACAAACGCCGTTATTCACGCAGATGCAAAAACTCTGTTTGTTGAGTTTTATGAAACAGATGACGGTTACTGTGCCCGATACACTAATAACGGAACTCAGCCGACACAAGAAATACGTGAGGGCGGCGGTCTCGGTTCGCTGCGCAATAAAATAGAACGCTTGGGCGGAAATATGGAAATTCAATCTGTGCCGCAGTTTGTTATGACTGTTCAGATGCCGAAAGAGGTGAAACTGTTTTGATTAACGTTCTTATTGTTGAAGATGACCCCATGGCTCGCAAGCTGCTTGAAATATACATAAACGACAGCGAAAAATATAAGCTTTCGCAATCGATTGAAAGTGCGGCAATGGCAGAGCTTTATTTCCGAAGAAACCCCATTGACCTTATTCTTATGGATGTATGCACGGCAATGGATGCAAACGGACTTGAGGCGGCGGCAAAAATCAAAAAGAGCTGTCCTCATATCAAAATAATCATTGTTACAAGTCAGCCTGAATTCAGCTTTATTGAAAGGGCAAGGAAAGCGGGAGTCGAAAGCTTCTGGTACAAAAGCGCATCGGCAGAGGAAATCATTGAGGTTATGAACAGAACAATGGCGGGCGATTCCGTTTATCCAGACACAACGCCGTCACTCCGACTTGGCGAAGCGCTCAACGTTGATTTCACGGAAAAAGAGTTTCTTGTTCTTCGTGAGGTTGTTGACGGCGAAGCTGATGCGGATATAGCCGAAAAACTCGGTATGTCCGTGCGTACCGTGAAGGCACACATTCAGAATATGCGTGATAAAACAGGCTTCCGTAACCGCACCGAACTTGCGGTAAGAGTGCGTGAAAGCGGTCTTGTCATCAATGATCATAAAACGGAATAAAAATGTTCAGATATGTAGGGCGGCTTGCCCACAAGCCGCCGCAAACATCAGCATTCATTCAACGGCGGGATGAAGGCATCCCGCCCTACAAAAAAAGGCGGCAGAGCAATCTGCCGTCTTTTTTTGTCTCTTTAGCAAAGACAAAACCCCCGGTTCTGCCGGGGGAGAAAAAAGTGCGAAGCTAAAACAAAATGCGCGAGCTCGAAGCCAGCGAAAAAGGAAGCGGTGAATTGTCAAGTAAGTGCAACACCATATCCGAAGAA
>JAGALQ010000020.1 GCA_017625095.1 Clostridia bacterium
CTGCTACCCGTAAACAGGTAATACACCTATCTCTTTTCAGCTCCCTCTGACGAGGGAGCTGGCAAAACCGCAGGTTTTGACTGAGGGAGAGATAATGACAACTACCCCTCCGAGTCATCTTACGATGACCCACCTCCCCTGTCAAGGGGAGGCTTCCTTTTTCGCTGGCTTCGAGCTCGCGCATTTTGTTTTAGCTTCGCACTTTTTTCTCCCCCGGTAGAACCGGGGGTTTTGTCTTTGCTAAAGAGACAAGAAAAAGCCTGCACGGCGGTTAACCGTGCAGGCTTTTGAACTATTTGGTTTTATGACCAGAAAATGGTTGTTGCGCCAAGCTCTGCGGATGTGAACTTACAGTACTTATCAAGAGGAACTTGAATTTCACAAGGTTCACCCATGCCGAACGTTTTGTCCGCATCAGCGCCGCCGATGACACTCTGGATAAGTTCCATATCATCAGAAGTAACGCCGCAGGATGCCGCGCCGCTTCGAGCATTGGCTGCAGCAATGCTGATTACGGGCTTAACATAATTGTTCATCTTGATCCCTCCTTAAGCTCTTTGCTGAACAAATTCAGCGATAAAGCCTCAATAATTTCTCTGATTCGATCGATAATGTTTTTGAAGAATTTGATAATCTGATCGACAAATGCCTTGAAGGTTTTTCCGGAATCCTCATCCTTATTAACGCTGTCGTCACTACCGTTGTCGACAATAACCTTGTCGATTGTGGGGATTGAGCCCACGGGGTCGATGTTGGGATTGTCAGCAGGAGCTTTAACATACGTGGGTGCTGCCGGGGTTTCAACGCTGAATGTTCCTGGTTCAAGCGCAACAGACTGTGTTGAGATAAGTGAATTGAGCGATGCAAGGCTTACGCCGCTGAAGGGCACAAGTGTTGCATTGGCAACCTTGATGTTATCAACCGCAAGAAGGCCGGAGCCTGTGTTTGTAACCGTCAGAACAAAGCTGCCGTCAGAGCCGACACCAAGTGCATTATCGGTAATATCGTAGAAAGTTTCAGATGTACCGAGAACAGCTGTTTCGAATGCGTGGTTAGGATCTGCTGTGCTTGCAAACTTTGCTTTAGCTGCACCTGAAGCTGAACGAACGCTTACCATAGCTCTGGGATAGTTGTTCTTGAAATCAGTAGCCTTGAAGCGGAAAGCGATTGAGTTGCCGGGCTTGAGGTATACCTCGTACTTGGGACCGCCGCTTGTAAGGTAATCGGCAAAGACTGAACCGTCTGTGCCACCTTCAAGGTAACCTGCAAAGCTGTCGCCGCCCATATCGCCTTTTGAGATAGCATCCATAACGCTGTAGTAAGTTGCATTCTGTTCGCTTAAAATGTACTCATCATTATAATCTTTAGGATTATAAATACGGAAACCGTCGATGTAGTTGTCGAGTGTAATCTCTCCTTCACCGGCCTGAGTTGAAAGGGTTGAGCTTTCAGCGCCTGTGCCGCCGTTGAAGATTGAGTTATCATCCATCCAGACAACTTCAACTTTCTGTCCGACGAGTTCATCCATACCAACCTGCTTAAGGAGCTCGTCAGTTGAGGGGATATCAGCAACTGCGGATGTTGCCTCAATCTCTGTGCCGTCAATCTTGTTGGTTTCTACGCTCTGTGTCTTGAGACCGCCTGCAAAGCTGTAGTAAGTAGCAGTTGTCTCAACAGTGTAGGTGCCGTAGTCACATGCGTAATGGACTATGGGAACCTGATAAAGGGTGCCGTATGTGGCGTCGTTATAGTAGGTATCAACCATAAATACGTTAACAATCTTCATTGTACCGTCTGACTGATGCTGCTTGACGGTAACAGTCTGGATACCTGTGTTCGGTGAGCAAGCCGAATAGAGGTCAAAGCCTGTGCCTGTGAAGGTAAAGGTCTGAGTATCGCTTCGCTTTGCTGAAGATGAAACGGTAACCTTCTTGTTAGTGCCGAGAGAGAATGTATCTCTGCTGTTGCTGTAGGTTGAGTCGCTGCCGAAAACGTCATCTTTACCGGAAAGCGCCTGATACTTGTTTTCGAATGAACCGCTCTGTGTCCATTCGGTGAAGGACTGTGTGCCGTCGAGGGTTTCCATCTTGTTCTCTTCATAGTAAACGGTTGAGGCAGGAACGATGTTCAGTCGGAACCAGTCGTAAGTGCCGTCGTCACGCTTGATCAGAACATAGCCCTTGGAGAGATTTTCGGTAAGACCTGCCTGGCTGTTAAGGGTATAAATCATATCCTGGTTGCTGTTTGTAAACTGAATACCCATGTTACCTGTGCTCAGACTTGTCTTATAAGTAGACTGCTTCTGAAGAGTTGAGTCAACCGAGCAGAGAGTACCGTTGACATCGTTATCGTACATGGGAATATCGTAGTCCATGTAATATGTGTACTCGGGGATTGAGAAGTGGTAGGTCGGGAATTTCTTAACAGGCTGGTTTGAACCCATATATGTTGAGTTCTGATAAAGAGCTGTCAGCGCGGTATCGTTGATTGAGGTATTGAGAAGCTCTGCATCGTGCTTTGCAATAACGCCTGTGATTTCAACAATAAGCTTTTTACCGTTACCCTTCTTTGAGTTATACTCAGAAACGTTGTTTGCGGTGTAGTCAAAGCCCTTAACCTCAATGTTGTTGGTATTCTTATCGAAAGAGGTTGTAAAGCCTGATGCAACCACGGGATTTTCAAAGTAAAGTCTGCCGATACCGTCGTACTTACTCTGTGCTGTCTTATAAGAAATCGATGCGTTTGTAAGGTCGAATGCATCCATCAGGTGCTCACGAAGAATTGCGTTTGAGTTGAGGTAAGCAATCGCATTGTTTGAGTTAGCAACAACTCCGTTAAAGATGCTGTTCGTGACTGTATCGATATTGAAGCTTGAACCAACAGGAACGTTGATGTAATAGTTATTTTCCTTGGTGTTTAAGGGGCCGGGGTCAGTCATGCTTGTAGCACCGTTGTACTTTGAAGAAAGGTATTTCATGAAGTCTGTCTCTTCAAAGCCGGAAACATAGTCCTGACTACCAATCTGAACGGTGAAGATATACGCACCGTTTCTCTTGAGGTTCAGACCGCCGTTACCGATAGCATTGTTTGCACAATTATTAGCGTTGGTTGCATTGTTGTAATCGCTGTTGTCACCGCCGGCTGCACCGTCGGAAATAACAACAACACAGCAGCTTCTGTTACCGTTAACGTCATAGGTAGTTCCCTGCGACACTTGCTTATTGATAATATTACTTGCAAGGGTAAGACCCTGATTGATGGGACTGTGACCGTAAACGGGAAGTTTCTTAACGTAGTTTCGTACAGTGATTAAATTATTTGCGTTAAAGAATGCTGAACCGTAATAGCTGTCAAGCGATGTGCCGCCTGTGTAGTTTCTCCACGTGCCGTCGTTTGTAAGGATACCTGTGTTAGCCCAGGGACGGTTATCGGATACGTATGTACCGTCGGAGCCTGAGGTAACGACTGCAACACGGTGAGCAAGACCTGAGTTAGTAGCTTCCTGCTGAATCTTGAGAACAAGCTTATCAAGAGCCTGAGAAACAGCAAGAATTCTCTGACAGGAACCGTAGTTGTAGTACGTACATAATTCCTTACCGGAATCATCAGTATATCTTAAATTAAGAACTTCGTATTCCGCTCTTTCTTCTGTTGAATCTCTTTCTCCGTGATAGTCGGTTCGGTTTATATCGGCATTAACGTCTGCCATAACATCTGCCTGGTTTTCCCAACCGTATTTCTGAGGGTTGGCAAGGTAATCTGCTTCTGAAAGCCTGTTGTTACTATCGTTAGTGCTTGCATCACCTGCAAAATCACCTTTGGTCAAAAATCCGAGTTTTGAAAGGCGATAGCAACGCTTGGTTACAGGATGTTCAACCCATAACCAAATATCTCTTTCGAATTTTGATGAACTGCCTTTTTCGTTGAAAGCAACACCAATGCGACCAAACTCTCCGTCAGGCAATCTGTAATAAAACGAACTTAAATGAGCCTTATTGTAATTATCGCCTCTGGAGAAGTAACTGTCTGTAACATCACCACACACCTGTCCCATTTTAAGTGCAGTCCAATTTGCTGAACCGGTATAGTCCGTGTTATAACCATACGCGTCTTGCTCGTCCATTGAACCGGAAACGTCAACGACAAATACGAAGTCTGTCGGTCTCTGATTTGTTCTCTGGTACTGGAGTGCGTTTGTTGCGTAGGTTTCGAGTGTAATTTTATATACACCTTCAGAATTAAGCTCTGCCTGAAGGTCGGTATAAACCTGTGTTTCGTGAGAAGATGCATACGGGTCAGCAACACGCTTGTAGATGTGCAAGGCTTGCTGTTCACTTGTGGGAAGTGCAGGCTGGCCGCTGTTAGTTATGTGGAACGTACCCGGAATTTCAGTCTGGTTATGGTAGTTGGGTACGAAACCTGACTGGCTGTGGTTTGAGTAGAAGTTGGTGTATGCGGCTACAGACGCGGGCACTGAGCCGTCGTTGCACCAGATGGAGTAGTTCTCGCCGTTTCCGTAAAGTGTAAATGTGCCGTTACCCCAGTCTTTAATGGTCATGGTGCTGCTTGCAGCTGTTGTCATTGCAAAGAGACTATCGCCTACATAGAGATACGGATGCTTTGCAAAGTAGAGGTCTCTGTTTCTGAGCTTGAGAGCGTTTGAAGAGCCTGACTCAAACTGCCAGTGGAGCGACTTACGAGCATCGTCCTCAGCATTGAGGATAAGCTTTGAGCCATTAACAGAGTAGTTGCGGATTTCATAGCCGACAATACCGCGTGAGTCACCGGTGTCAGCTGCTGTTATGCCGCTTGCTGATGCCTTCTTGGGCAGCTTTGTATTGTTGTAGCCACCGTATGCATCGAGAAGGTAAAGAACGTTTCTCTGAGTTACGGGGTCCTTGGTTGCTGATTCGTACAAGACTATGTATTCGTCTACGTTGTTAATCTGACTGAGTGACGTAACCTTTTCGTACTCAACAGCGGCAACGTCTTCATAAGTTCTCTGAAGGCCCTGAATTGCGTACTGGTCAATCTTCCAGAGAACGTCGATCGGTTCAGGACAAACGCTGTCGGAATCCTTACCGTTGTAAGTCCAACCTGCGCCCTCACCGAACATATAGAGGTAGTCGTCGATAACGCAGAGTGCCTCACCCATGTAGAGCATCTGGTTGAGTGTGCTTGCACCGCTGTCACCGCCGAAGTGAATACAATCGGCATATTTTATGATATGAACAGGTCTTGTTCTGCCGTTGATTGCTCTGCTTTCGTTGCCGGGCATTGTAAGGTCGATATCGCCGATAACAAGGTCTCTTGAGTGATTTGTGGATTCCTTACGGCTCCAGGAACGGCTGATATAGATCTTGCCCTTATCAACCATAGCGTACTGAATCTTATCCATATTCAGCAGAACAACGTATGTCGGGTTACCCTGACAACCGATACCCTCGTACTTTGAGTCGGGTGTGAAGCCCTGCGGCTCAACATACTCGGTAACAGAGAAATCGGTAATATTGAAGCTTCTGCCGCCTGCGGGAACACTATCCTGGTCATAACGCATTGTGTACGTGCCGGTATATGTACCGTCAGTCGACTGCGTAGTCGGCCAGGAGCTGTCAGCACCGGCAGGTTTGAGACCTGCGGTGAATATCATCTGGTAATGATATCTGCCGTCACCAAGGCTTGTGACTTTGGAAGCCTGTGACTGCTTTACGTTACAGTGGGTACCTGAGGGTGAGAAGAAATACATATCGGTGAGGTTATTATCAGCAATAAACTCGATTTTATATCTCTTACCTTCAGTAAGGCTGACAGATGCAAAGCTGGGTGTAACTTCACCTAAAGCTGTATCTGTAGTGACTGTACCGCGGACTTCTGCGTTTGCACCGTCAACATTAAAGCTTCTGTATGTTACTGCACCCGCTGTAATGTTAGTTGTCGGGCTGTCTGAATTGAGCTTTACAAGGTTATAGCCGTTCTTGAGGTAATACCACTCTTCTGCAGAGGAGTTACCTGCAAGTCTGTAACCCATAAGAGTCTGTTTGTAATCGCTTGCGAATTCTTTTTTATATCTGTCATCGCCGGAGAAGTAGAAGTTACCTGTCCAGAGAACACCTTCGTCGTAACAGCAGTAGGATGTAGCAACGCCGTTAAGCTCATTGTTGAGGTTGATACTGTCTCTGAGTTTGATGGTCTTTGTTGTACCGGGGGCAACATCCATCTCTGAAAGAGGGATATAACTGATTTTTGAGCCTGAATCAGCATAGTAGAAGTTGTATTCAGACGCAGCAATACCGCCGCCGTGGCTTGTATTGACCGAGCCGTCAGCGTTCTGAATCTTGAACACTGCGACCATTTCGGTTGAAACAACGTCAAGCGCATAGATAACAGAGTTATCTGAACCGCCTGCATCGTATGCGGAGATAAGTATCCATTCCTTTGCCTTCCAGTAGGTCATACCCTGGGGAGTATAATCGTCCGCAGAGCTGAGACCGGGAATGACAAAATCGGTCGGCCAGTTGGTTTCTTCACCCTTGAAGAAACGCTTCTGGTAGCTTCTGTAAAGTGATTCGTATGAACCGTCTGTTCCTACGACTCTCGTCTGTGTGATGCCGCCGAGTGTGACTGCAGCTTCAGCCTTAAACGACACTAACGGTCCAAGGCAGAGAAACGTACTTGCAACCATCACTGCGCAAAGCACAAGCGAGATGATTCTTTTCGAAGTTTTCATGTGTTTAACCTCCATTTATTATTTCGAAAAAATTGTATATCAATAAACCCAAATCGGATTGATTCGGATAATTATTGTCGTGAAATAAAATCGGCACAAAGCCGTGCATATTCGTGTGCCTTAAGACAAGCATAGGGCGGCACCCCATCGCTCCTGCCCGTTTCGCCAAGCGAAACAGCCGCACACATATCGCATTTCTTTTGCAGCTCGCACCCCGAACACTCCGCCGGCAGGTAGATATTCTCCCTCGCCTTGCGTACAGCGTCCCACGCACTGCCGAAATCGGTTATAGGTATATTCGGCGCTGACATCATACCGCACGGTGTCATTTCGCCCTTCCACGTTACCCAGAAGGTTGAAAGCCCTGCTCGGCAGTTGATACGCTTGCTGCACTCCTCACCTTTCGGCTCGGGTGGCATATCGGCACGCAAATACCTCAGCAGCTCTTCATCACCGAGCATATTTCGCTGCCAGTCGAGCTTTGACCTCGCTGCAGCCTCAGGCGAAAGCCTGTAAGCTTCGCCGCCGCTACGCACAGGATCAAACATATAGCTCGTTGAAACAACCGGCAAGTCAAGCTCCTTGGCAAAGGCCACCGCCGCAGGAATATCTGCAACGTTGTCGGGCGTAATGCTGTAATTGAGCTTGAGGTTGACTCCGGAATTCTTCAGCGCATATATCGAGTCGATAACCTTTTGGTATGCCGACGCATTGCCGCACAGCTTCCCGTAGGTTTCGGGTGACGCACCGTAGAGCGTAACGCTGACCTTGTGCGGCGGATATTCGCAGAACAGCCGCAGCTTATCTTCATCAATCAGCGTTGCGTTGGTATTGACCGAAACAAGCAGACCGAGCTTTTTGCACCCGCGATAAATCTCGTCAAAATCAGGTCGCAACATAGGCTCACCGCCTGTGAGCAGAAGAATAAGCATGCCCGCATCCCTTGCTTTTGTCGCAAGATCAAGCCAGAAGGATGCATCCTTCTCCTGTGCAGCTGCAGCTTTGTCGCAACTGCGTCGGTGAACGTAACACATCTTGCAGTCGAGAGTGCACCTGGAGGTAAGCTCAAACGAGCCTGCAAGCGGAATCTTTCGGGCATCTGCTTTCGCAAACAGAAAATCTGTCAATTGGCCACAGGTGATATCCAATTTCAGATCACCCCTTTGGTTTTAAGTGCTTCCTCAAGCGTCACCACCGCTTTTTCATCCGGCGTACAGCTCAGACGAAAAACAGGAACGGAAGAAAGAAGCTCGATAATCAGGTCGGCGCATGTAAGCCGCTCGGCAGGATCGGTAAAATCCAGATAGATGTTCGGCAAAACACCTTGCAATGCCTCAACACCGATAAGCTGGTGTACACTGTTTGACTCTGCCTGATTGAGCAACACGATTGCACCAAGAGGAAAAGTTTTGTTTTTGCATATACCGCTCGTTCCGCAAAAAGGAACGCCGCAGGCATACACATCGCCTTCAACAAGAATCCCTGCCTTGTCACCGTTTATTATTTCGGCTTTACGGTATTTCTCCCACAAAGCAGCCTGTGTGCTTTTACCCACACCGCACGGTGCTGAAAACAGAATTGCTTTGCCGTTTACCGAAATGAATGAAGAATGAATAAAAAACGCATTCTTGAAAAGCAACAGTTGAGCCAATGATATCGAGCTCCACATAAAGCGGCTGTCCATCATTATCGGAAAGCTTCTCGGCGTGAAAAAAGTTTCGCTGTGAGAAGTGTCGCCAGGGGTGTAGCATGTAAGGGCACCGGGTATATCGCCCATGGGAAATGCACGGTAAACCTTATCACCCTCGACTGCCACAGTGAAATTACCCGAGCGAACACCCTGCGGTGTTTCGGGAAAGCAATCGCTCACCGTACAGCTTACTGTTATATCGGCTTCGCAGACACCTGACTCAAACTGTGCCCAGAGCGGATTGTCCCCCGGGAATGATTCGGCATCAATACAAATGCTCTTTTTGCATAACGAATAAAACTTTTTCATAGTAAAACCTGACGTAATTCAGCTACAACTATGACATTATAGCATACTAAGCTAATTATGTAGTCTATATTATAGTCCTTTTGCTCTTCTAAGTCAATATATATAACAAAAAATATTTAAATAATATTTATATTAATAATATTCTTGTAATTTGATTTTTATTATGGTAAAATGTAAACGGAGTATTATTGCTTGCACATCATTTTTAACTAAATCAGACCGATTCATTTATGAAAAGTCAAGTGAATATATTTAGCTTTTTCGCTCGGCAAAGACGAACAGCTTATGAAATACGTTCTAAAATTGCAAATAATATTCTGCGTTGCTACAGAACTTCTGAAAACAGCAATGGGACTGAGTTCAACCGGTGTATTTGATACACTGGCCGACGAAAAAGCACTCTCAAATGCAATTTAAGCTTATGTGAACAGAGCAAAAATTACCAACGACATAATACCGGGTGAACACCAACAAAATAAGCTGATTAAATGGAGAAATAAAGATGAATGCTATTGAAAAATACGAAATGACCTATAAAAAGCCGGCACAGCATACCGCTTTCACTCCTTACAGAGTGTGCCCTATAGGTGCACATAGCGACCATCAGCTCGGCAAAATAACCGGCATTGCAATCAACAAGGGCATCCATATTGCTTACGGACCAAAGGAAAACGGTGTTGTTGAAATACAGTCAATGCAATTTGACAAGAGAGCACAGTGGCACGTTGCTGCAACACCGGAAACTCCACAGGGCGATTGGGCAGACCATCTTCGAGGTGCAACAATCGCACTCAGCAGACGCTATATTTTAAGAAGAGGTCTTTGTGCGGTTGTCGGCGGCGAACTCCCCATAGGCGGTCTTTCGTCTTCTGCAGCGGTAATAATCACATTCTTATCAGCTCTTTGCAAAATGAATTCCATTGAGCTCGAACCATCGGAGCTTATAACAATTTCACAGGAAGCGGAGAATTCATACGTCGGGGTTTCTTGCGGAAAGCTCGACCAATCCTGCGAGGTTTACTGTAAAAAAGGTCACCTTCTCTATATGGATCTGCAGAACGATACGTATGAGCTTATCCCCAAGCAGCCTGATATGAAGCCGTACAGAATTGCTATATTTTTCAGCGGTATTGAGCGTACTCTTGCAGGCTCCGCATTCAATATGCGCGTTGATGAATGCAGAAGTGCCGCATATGCTCTCAAGGCATATGCAGGTATGGAATACGGCAAGTTTGAAGAAACAAATCTTCGTGATGTGCCGTATGAGATTTATCTTGAACACAAGGACAAGCTACCCGAAAACTGGCGCAAACGCGCTGAGCATTGGTACACTGAATTTGATAGGGTGGAAAGAGGTGTCCGGGCGTGGAAAAACGGTGATATAGAGGAGTTTGGCAGGCTTTCGTTTGAGAGCGGAAAATCTTCTATTTACAACTGGGAAACCGGCTCTCCCGAGCTTAAAAAGCTGTATGAAATAATGACTCATACCGAAGGCATTTACGGCGGACGTTTTTCTGGTGCAGGCTTCAAAGGCTGCTGTATGGCACTTATCAATCCTGAGTTTGAAGAGTCAATAATTAAAAATGTAACACGTGAATATCTCGAAGCTTTCCCACATCTTGAAGGCAAATTTTCCGTTCATATCTGCAAAAGTGCGAACGGTGTCAACTCCTGATTTTCTGAGGTGTATTTATGAAGTGTCTTATTCTTGCGGCAGGTTATGCAACCCGTCTTTATCCTCTTACCGAAAACTTTCCGAAGCCGCTTCTCAAAGTAGGTGACAAGACTATTCTTGACTGGCTGGTTGATGATATCGACATGTCAGGTGAAGTTGATGAATATGTTGTTATTTCCAACCACAAATTCGCACAGCATTTTGAAAAATGGGCTGCAGAAAAATCACAAAAAATCACCGTTGTTGATGACGGTACCGACACAAACGAAACCCGTCTCGGCGCGGTAAAAGATATTCAGTTTGCTATAGAAAAGCTTGGACTTGACGACGATATGCTTGTGATTGCAGGCGACAACGTGCTTGATTTCAGCCTGACAAAATTTACAGCATATGCAAAAGCAAAAGATAGTTCCTGCATTATGCGTTATTACGAGCCTGATTTCAACAAGCTTCTCAAATGCGGTGTCGTAACAGTTGACAGCGATGACAAAGTGCTTGAAATGACAGAAAAATCACCGACACCTGCAACAAACTGGTGTTGTCCTCCGTTTTATTATTACACAAAAGCCGATGCCGGACTCGTGCAAAAAGGCATTGGCAGCGGTTGCGGTACAGATGCACCCGGCAGCTATATCGCCTGGCTTTGCAAGCAGACAAACGTGCACGCAATGGAAATGCCGGGCAAACGTTATGATATAGGTAACCTTGAAAGCTACGAAAAGGTTAAAGCAGAGTATAAAGGGATTAATTGATTAGGTGTCGAAATGAAAAAATATATGAATAAAGCTTTTTCTTTGTTGCTGACTTTTTTATTTTGCTCCGGCTGCTTTGTTTGCGGTTTTCCTGCGTCAGCCGCAGAAGCTGATGCTGATTGCGCGCAAAACAGTTTCGAGTTTGCTGTTAAAGCGGCAGAAATTATCAAGAACAATTCTGACGGATCAATGCTCAGAGTTATGGGAAAATTAAAGGATGGCATAGCTGATTTTGATTTTTCCGATGCGTCCGAAAGTGTTGTTTCTGCCGATGGCAGATTTGTTCTGCAGTTCGCTGAGGAGGCAGAGCTTGTCGCTTGTCTTACAAAGCTTCAGGGTGATGATAATGTTCTTTATGCAGAGCGCGACGTACCGGTTTATACAGGTGCGCTTGAGAAATCTTCAGATCATCTTTCCTGGGGCGCAGAAGTAATTAAGGCTGATGCATATGCTCAATCCATTACACCGTCACCGGGTGAATCCGTAACCGTAGCTATAGTTGACAGCGGTGCTGAAGATATTGATTTTCTTAAAGATAAGCTGATTGACGGCTATGACTTCTTTGAAAATGACAGTGATGCATTTGAGGATGTAAGCGATGACAGCCACGGTACGTTTCTTGCAAGCATTATAGCCGACTGTACCGGATCGCTTCCGATTAAGATTATGCCCGTAAGAGTGCTTGACTCCAAAAATGCTTCGCTTATAAATTTTATAAACGGTGTATATTATGCGGTTGACAACGGTGCGGACGTTATTAACATAAGTTTGTGTATTGCTATGAGCAACTGCAGGTCGATTGAAGATGCCATCTCATATGCCGAAGCAAACAATGTAACGGTTGTGGTGTGTGCAGGCAACTCAAATAGCGATGTAAAAAAATTCTGTCCTTCCCACTGCGCAACAGCAATTACGGTAAGCTCTGTGGATTCAGAACGTAACTTTTCGCACAGATTTTCAAATTTCGGCAGTGAGGTCGACCTTGCAGCACCCGGAGAAAATATAGGTGGATACAACGCTGCAGGCGAAATAACAACCTCGAACGGTACGTCATTGTCTACAGCTTTCGTTTCTGCAGCAGCAGCTATGTTCCGCCTTGACAATCCCGGCTGTAACACAGAGCAGGTGCGCAATGCACTTGTTTTATCTGCAGAGGATATGGGTGATCCGGGCAGAGATGATTATTACGGCTTCGGTATTCCGAAGCTCAGCAAACTTGCGCTATCAGATAAAAAATACGTTGAATCTGTTTCTTTCGCTCAGAACAGCTATTCGCTAAGATTATACGAAGAGCTTGAAATAAACCCCGTATTTTATCCTGCCGATGCAACGGATAAATCTTTCACTGTGTCTTCCGACAGCCCATGCATTTCTGTAAACGGTAACGTTATAACCGCTGTTTCGGACGGTGAAGCAGTTATCAGAGTCACAAGCAACGACGGACTTTATACGGCAGAGGTTGCGGTAACAACAAAAATGCCCGAAATTAAAATAGAAAACAATCCGGGTAATAAAACGATTAATTACGGTGAAACGCTCCGCCTTACTGCAGAGGTAGAAAACGGGGCTGACAACACAGCTGTATTGTGGTATGTGGATGGCGTTGAAAGCGGAGAAGGCACAATCTTCGAGATTTCACCGAAAAATGACAGCGCGGAAGTCACCGTTAAAATTGTAAAATCAGACGGGACACCGCTCCTGGATAAAAACGGAAATGAAATATCCGATTCGCAGACAGTTACGGTTAAATCGGGTTTCTTTATGAAATTGATTTCATTTTTTAAAAATCTATTCAGAATCAGCAGATTGGTTTTACAATCTGTAATGTAATAAAAAATTAATGAACAGGTCCGTTAAAAACGGACAATGAAAAAAGAGACCTCCTATGGCAGAATGAAAGAACTACCATAGGAGGTTTTGTTATGCCCAGAGAATATCGACATATAAAACAATACGAAAAAGAAATAATGCAACTAAAAAAAGAAGGATTAACACACCGAGAAACAGGAAAAAATTAGGATTTGAAAAAGATAAAATCAAGAAAATTATCGAAAGATATAATGCTAAAGCAAAGAAACTGTCGGCAGGAATAGAAATAAAGCCTAAAGGCAGACCGAGAAAAGTAAGTATTCAATAAGTGAGATGTGCCGATTCTTCAATGTATCAAGAAGCGGTTACTATGACTATGTCAAAAAATGGATATACCTGCAAAGGACTTACCGTTAGCAGAAAAGATAAGAAAATGTCAGAATAAATGCGGCAAAACATATGGATATCGTCGAGTACATATATGAACGGAATACACCATAATCCAAAGACAATATTGAGAGTTATGCAGAAATACAACCTATTGTCGGTGATCAGAAGAAAGAAATACCGTAATTACGGTGATTATCTTCACCGCTATCCGAATCTTTTGAACAGAGATTTCACCAAATCAAAAGTGGGTAACGGATATATCATACATCAAGACGCAACAAGGAACGCTTTACCTTTCTGTAAACAAAACTGACTCCGCTTGAAAAACGAAGTCAGTATGTCGCTTAATTAAATATTTCCGCCATAGGGCCTTTTTTGTGCTGTCCGCACAATTTGGGGCAGTACAGCTTACCATACAACTTTTACTTATTCGTCTGCGAGATTTGCTTGAGCTTCATCCTGAATTTCGGAATCATAAGAAAGAACAGGCTTTTCGTTTTTATTCTTAACTTTTCGGTCAATATAGTTTTTGGTAATTTTCATAACGAGCGGGAACAGCACGACAACACCGATAAGGTTTGGAATCATCATAAGTCCGTTGAACGTGTCGGAAATATCCCAGGCAAGTGACGACGTCATTATTGCACCGAAAATAACGGTAATAACGTGAATAATCTTGAAAACAACTGTTGTCTTTGTTCCGAAAAGGTATTCCCATGCCTTTGAGCCGTAGTGCGACCAACCGAGAACGGTTGTGAAAGCAAAGAGGAACATTGCAACCGCAATAAATTTTTCGCCGATATTTCCCCAATGAAAAACGGAATTGAAAGCACCCGCAACAAGTGTTGCATCGGTAAGACCGTCTGCAATTGCACCCGTTTTAGCGTCAAATACACCTGATGTAAGAACAACAAGAGCAGTCATTGTGCAGACAACCATTGTATCGGCGAACACCTCAAAAATGCCCCACATACCCTGCTTTACAGGTTCTTTTACATTGGAGTTTGAGTGGACCATAACAGATGAACCGAGACCTGCTTCGTTTGAGAAAACGCCTCTCTTGAAGCCCTGGGTAACCGCAGCGCTGATTGCCGCGCCGAGTGTACCGCCTACAAAAGCTTCGGGCTTGAATGCGTTAACAAAAATTGTTTTGAAAGCAGGGATAATCCGGTCGTAATTAATTCCGATAATTACAAGGCTGCCGGCAATAAAGAGAATAATCATAAAGGGAACAATTTTCTCTGCAACGCCGGCAATTCTTTTGAGTCCGCCCAGAGTAATAAGAGCAACAAGCACCATTATAATCACACCGAGAATAACGTTATAAAGAGAAACGCCGCCCATAACCTGAATTGATGATATTGCTTCAACGTCAAAAGCAGCCGCAACATTGGCAACAATTTTGTTGACCTGACCCATACTTCCGATTCCGAAAGATGCAAGCATTGTGAAAATACAGAAAAGAACGGCAAGGATTTTACCGATTGTTTTGCAGCCCTTTTTGCTGCCGAGACCGTCACGCAGATAATACATCGCACCGCCTGACCATTCGCCTTTAATGTTACGGCGGCGATAGTAAATGCCGAGAACATTTTCGGAATAGTTTGTCATCATACCAAAAAATGCGGCAACCCACATCCAGAAAACAGCGCCTGCACCGCCGATACAGATTGCTGCGGCAACACCTGCGATGTTACCTGTACCGACTGTTGCGGCAAGAGCTGTGCAAAGAGCCTGAAACGGCGAAATAGAGCCTTTTTCTTTTGAGTGACCGATAACACTTTTAGAGAAAAGGCTGCCGATTGTGTTTTTCCACCACAGACCGAGATGTGTTATCTGAAACACCTTTGTACACACGGTCATAAGAATGCCCGTTCCGATAAGCAGAAACAGACCGAAGCTGCCCCAGACAACACCGTTGACAGAGCCGTTAATCTCTGCTACTTTTTCAAAAAAACTTTCCATTTTAATTCCTCCGGATTAAATAATAAAAAAAGTCGGATTACAAGACGTAATCCGACAAAAGTACAATTTTTCCACCGATAAAACGGGTAATAAAACTTTGTCCTTTTGCCTGAGAGATTAGCAAAAACGCCTTGCCCCTTCGGCACTCAATTCAATGAGATTCTCCAAAGTTATGTCCGTTTGCAGTCCTTTTCCCTTGCGGGAAGCCTGAGAGCGTTACTCCTTCGGCAGCGTTAAGCTTCTTCTGCAAACATCAACCATAGTATTCTGATTTTTCCGAATTATATCACAATGAAAAATAAAATGCAACTGTTTTTTGAATTATTTCATTTTCGATGTGCAAAGCGTTGATTTGAAGCCCTTTTGCTGACAAAATTCCTTGGTTTCGGGTACATTACACATATCGCAAAACTTTCAAATTTATCAAAAATTGTCATTAATAAACCACGAATGAGTTGCAACAATAATAAGGCAAACGCAAAAAGTTTTTTTGCAAAGGAGTGTATACGAAATGGCAAAGAGCAACTCTAAGGGTATGGTTCCCGAGGCACGCGAGGCACTTGACAGATTCAAGATGGAAGCTGCAAGCGAAGTCGGCGTTCAATCCCTTATTTAAAGAAAACACAAAACATATAGCGAACTCTATAAAAATACAATCAATATAATGTGCCGAAAGCCGTCTTTGATTCACAAGGGCGGCTTTTTGCTTTGAATGATGTGTGTTGACACAAACATTTGATTATTGTAAAATCAAATAAAAACACAAAGGAGAAAATGAAATGGCAAAAATTCTTATCAGCCCCGGCAAATATGTTCAGGGCGCAGGCGAAATAAAAAAGCTTTATGACTATGCAAAGGGCTACGGCAAAAAGGCTCTTGTTCTAATCACCGCATCGGGTTACAAGAGAATCGGTGCAGCCGTTGAAAGCGGCTTTGCAGGTCAGGATTTTGAGCTTGTTTTTGATTATTTCAACGGTGAATGCTCGAAGAATGAAATCAACAGACTTATCAAGATTATGGAAGAAAAGGGCTGCGACCTTGTTATAGGCATTGGTGGCGGTAAGATTCTTGACACCTCAAAGGCAGTTGCTTATTACTGCAAAACTCCCGTTCTTATCTGCCCCACAATTGCTTCAACCGATGCTCCCTGCAGTGCTCTTTCAGTTATTTATACCGATGACGGTGTTTTTGAAGAATATCTTTTCCTTCCCGCTAACCCCAATATGGTTCTTATGGATACTGATATCATTGCTGCTTCACCCACAAGACTTACAGTTTCCGGTATGGGTGACGCACTTGCAACTTATTTTGAAGCAAGAGCAGTTATGGCAAAGGATGCAGGCACTTGTGCAGGCGGTAAGGTTACCTGCACAGCAATGGCACTTGCAAAGCTCTGCTTTGACACACTTATGGATGAAGGCGTAAAGGCAAAGATTGCTCTCGAAGCAGGCGCTTGCACAGAGGCTGTTGAAAAGGTTATTGAAGCTAATACACTTCTGAGCGGAATCGGCTTTGAAAGCGGCGGTCTTGCAGGTGCACACGCAATCCACAACGGTCTTACCGTTCTTCCCGAATGCCATCATATGTATCACGGCGAAAAAGTTGCTTTCGGTACACTCACACAACTTGTTCTTGAAAACGTTGACGGTGACGAACTTGAAAGAATCATCAGTTTCTGCATAGAACTCGGTCTTCCCGTAACATTCAAGGAACTCGGTATTAACGAAGTGACAGACAAAAAACTTATGGCTGTTGCAACTGCGGCTTGCGCAGAGGGTGACACTCTCCACAATATGCCCTTCGAAGTAACTCCCGAAAAGGTTTGCGCAGCACTTAAAGCGGCAGACGCTTACGGCAGATATTTTCTCGGCGAATAAATAAAACCATATGGGCTGTCTTTGCTTTGAAAGACAGCCCTGAATTGTTTGTAACAAAGTAAAAGACACGAGAAACAAAATGTAATTTCTCGTGTCTTTATATTTGATTATTCTTTCACATCGCTGACGGTTATGCACACCTCATTGTTTTCAACCGTTGCAAAACCGTCGGAAATATCTGCTTCAAAAACAGTTTTTTCGTTCGCAGTTAATTTTATTTTTCCTGCTTTAAGAGAAAACACTGCATTTGCGTGACCTTTTCTTATTCCGTAAGAGCCTGAAAATTCACCTTTCACATTATCTGAAATCGGCAAACGTACGCTGTCGCATTCCATATCGGGGATCCGATGCCCGACGTTGAAAATTTTAACGGTAAGAACATCTTTCATATCCGTCACCCGTTTTCCTTCTTATAAGCGGAATATACGTCATCGGCTGTTCCTGACATAAGGAAATACTGCTCGGGAATCATATCGAGTTCACCTGAAAGAATGCTTTCAACGCTGTCAACAGTTTTTTCAAGCGGTACATATATACCTGCCTGACCCGTAAAACCTTCCGCAACATGGAACGGCTGACTCATAAAGCGTTGAATTCTTCTGGCTCTTTTTACTGTTTGTTTATCTTCTGCCGAAAGTTCGTCCATACCGAGAATTGCGATTATATCCTGAAGTTCCGCGTATTTCTGCAACACTCGTTGAGTTTCTTTTGCAACTTTATAGTGCCTTTCACCGACAAAATCGGGAGAAAGCGCTCTTGATGATGATTCAAGAGGGTCAACTGCAGGATAGATACCGAGTTCAACAATTTTTCTTGAGAGAACGGTGGTTGCATCAAGATGCGAGAATGTTGTTGCGGGAGCAGGGTCTGTAAGGTCATCGGCAGGCACATAAACAGCCTGAACGGATGTTATTGAACCGTTACCCGTTGAAACAATTCTTTCCTGCAATTTGCCCATTTCAGAGGCGAGGGTAGGCTGGTAACCGACGGCTGACGGCATTCTGCCCAGAAGCGCCGAAACCTCACTGCCTGCCTGAGTGAAACGGAAAATATTATCAATAAAAAGAAGAACATCTTTGTGTGATTTTTCGCGGAAATATTCAGCCATTGTAAGTCCCACAAGGGGAACACGGAGTCTTGCACCGGCAGTTTCGTTCATCTGACCGAAAACGAGGGCTGTTTTATCAATAACTCCCGACTGATTCATTTCGTTCCAAAGATCATTGCCCTCTCTTGAACGCTCACCGACACCTGCAAAAACAGAGTAGCCGTCGTGTTCAAAAGCAACGTTACGGATAAGTTCCATGATGAGAACTGTTTTTCCGACACCGGCACCGCCGAAAAGACCGATTTTTCCGCCTTTTATATAGGGGGTCATGAGGTCGATAACCTTTATGCCGGTTTCGAGTATATCGTTGGACGAAACAATCTCTGCAAAAGACGGAGCGGGATGATGAATCGGCCACTGTTCTTCTGTTTTTATCGGCTCGCCGCGGTCAATAGGTTTTCCCGTAACATTGACCATTCTTCCGAGAGTTTCAACGCCGACACTGATTTTGATGGGTTCTCCCGTGTCGGTTGCTTTCATGCCTCTTGACACACCGTCAGTGGGGTTCATTGATATACATCTTACCTCACCGTTTCCGAGATGCTGCGAAACTTCAAGGGTATATAATTCGTCGTTTACCTGAACGTTAACTTCGTTAAAAATATCGGGAATTTCATTTATATCGAAAAGAATATCGACAACGGGACCTGTTATTCTCTGCACCATTCCCACAGAACCTTTTGCCATAAATTACACTTCCCCTTCCTTTGAATAATCTGCCGAAACTTCAAGAACATCGGCGGTAACCTGACTCTGACGCTTGCGGTTTATTTCCGTTTCAAGTTGAGCGCTGTATTCGCACGCGGTATCGTATGCACTGCGCATTGTTGTCAGCGTTGCTGCCTGAGCACCGAGTGCGGTTTCAAGTATTTTTTTATAAAGAATTGAAATCAGGATTTTTTCGGCAGTTTGGCTTATAACAGTTTGCTTATCGGGAACAAACAAAGGCTCTTCGCATTCTGCCGATTCTTTATCAGGTGTAAACAAATCCTCGCATACGGGGCTTTGCTTCATCATGTTCTGATATTGAGAATATATGATTTTCACTGAAGATATTTTTCCGTTTTCCATCAGTTTCCTGATATTGTCAAAAAGTCCGCACGCATCCTGATATGACGGTATATCGGAAAAAATATATGATTTGCTGGAAGGAATTTTTTTGCTGTCAAGATAGTCCTTACCTTTTTTACCGCAGCAAAGAATAACGGGCTCGGTTTCTTGTTTGCGAAAAATATTCTCAAAAAACGAGATGAGTTCTGTATTGAAACTTCCGCACATTCCTTTGTTTGAAGTCATAACAATGTATAAAATCGGCGCGTCGGGATTTTTAACCGAAAAAACAGAGTTGAAATCCTTGCGGTAATTACGGTACATACGGTTGCATTGTTCTTCGTATTTTTCATAATCCGAATAGAGAGCGGAAAGTTTTGAATATTTGACCGTAGAAGCCGTTTTCATTGCCTGGGTAAGTTTTTGTGTTGAAAGAATTACCTGCAGTTTCTTTTTAAGATTTTGTATCGTGGGCATAATCAGAACCTCTCGGTGAATTCAGCAATAACTTTATCAAGTTCTTGCCTGAGGGTATCATCCAATTTTTTTGAGTTCTTGATTTTAAGAAGAACAGATTCCTTTTCGTTCTCAAAGAAGCGGAAAAGTTCTTTTTCAAATCTTTCCATATCTTCAACGGCAATATTCTTTGTGTATCCTTCGCTGACGGCATAGATAAGAACGGCTTGCAGTTCATCCGCAACAGGGGCATATCTTCCTTGCTTGAGAGCCTCTGTGAGGCGTTTGCCCGAATCGAGAGTTGCTTTTGTTGCGTCGTCAATATCAGAACCGAACTGCATGAATTCGGCAAGTTCTCTGTACTGAGCAAGTCTTGTGCGAAGACTTGCGGAAATCTTTTTCATAACGGGTTTCTGCGCTGCACCGCCGACTCGGGAAACCGAAAGGCCGACATTTACGGCAGGTCTCTGACCTTCATTGAAAAGTTCTGCGTCAAGGAAAATCTGTCCGTCGGTGATTGAAATAACATTAGTGGGAATATATGCGGATATATCACTTGCAAGGGTCTCAACTATGGGAAGAGCGGTGATTGAACCGCCGCCGAGTTCATCGGAAAGATGAGCCGCTCTCTCGAGAAGTCTTGAATGAAGATAGAATATATCGCCGGGATATGCCTCACGGCCTGACGGACGATGAAGCAGAAGCGAAAGTTCGCGGTAAGCAACGGCGTGCTTTGAAAGGTCGTCATAGACTATGAGTACATCTTTTCCTTCATACATAAAGTGTTCAGCCATTGCCGAACCCGAAAAAGGTGCAATGTACTGAAGCGCTGCCGAGGAAGAAGCAGGCACTGCAATAATGGTTGTATATTCCATCGCTCCCTTTGACTGAAGTTTTTCTTTGATTTCAGCAACGAGAGTTTCCTTCTGACCGATTGCAACGTAAATGCAGATTGTGTTTTTGCCCTTCTGGTTGATAATTGTATCAACGGCAATGGCGGTTTTACCCGTCTGTCTGTCGCCGATGATGAGTTCTCTCTGTCCCTTACCGATAGGAACAAGAGCATCAATCGCCTTTATACCGGTATGCAAGGGTGAGTTTACGGGAGAACGGTCAAGGATTGAGGGCGCTTTATATTCAATAGGTCTTGTGCTTTTATAAGGAAGATAGCCCATTGCATCAATGGGATTGCCGAGAGCATCAACAACTCTGCCCAGAAGGCATTCGCCGACGGGAACGGATGCTATTGTGCCGACTCTTCTTACACGGCTGCCCGATTCGATATTGGAAAATTCGCCGAAAATAACACAGCCGATTCTGTTCTGCTGAATATCGAGAACCATTCCCGTTTCACCGCATTCAAATTCAACAACCTCGCCGTACATAATATCGGCAAGACCGTCCATCCAGCAAATGCCGTCCGAAACCGTCATGACACGGCCCAACTGATATTTATGAATCTGCGGTCTGAATTCTTCGGCTTTCTGCGTGAATTCCTGGATGAGAAGTCCTACGGTATCGTCATCCATAATCGGCTCATGGTTCATATTTTTTTCAAAGTGATAAAGTTCTTCACTTACCGTACCGTCATAAACGGTATCGCCTATACGAAGTTTAAGACCGCCTATAAGAGAGGAATCTTCAAGCACCCAAAGAGACGTTTTCCCTCCCACGCTTTCAAGAAGTTCCGTTGTTGCCTTATCAACCTTTTCAACAATCTCTTTTTCAAGGGGGAATGCTGATGTGAGGGTAACATAAAGAACGTCATGGTGCTTGAGATAAGCCATGTCGCCGGGGGTGAGGCAAATTTCCGAAAGTATGGTATCGATTACCTGACTGTCGAGGGATTTGATTTCATTTGCATATTTTTCATAGGAGAAAAGTTTGATTACATTTTCTTTCATAACGGAGAAGAGTTCTTTTCGCGCATCCTCGATCATCTGACGGTGGATTTCGCTGTATTCTCTTTCACCGAAAGCATTTATTGAAGCAATTTTTTCTTTCGTTTGTGTTTTTATCTTCAGAATTTCTTCATCGTGAACATCTTCGGAAGATTCTTCGGAAACTGATTCGAAAACGGGCATTTCAAGCCTTTCGATTTCTTCTGCTTCATCAAGTTCCTTGTTAATCTTTTCAAGTCGGCCGCCGAATATGCGCTTTACGGTTTTTCTGCCTGCAAGAACCAGAATAACAAGAAGAATAATAAAATTAATTATTACATATTGTATTTGCATAACACATCATATCCTATGCGAGATAATATTTTTCGCAAACAAAGCCGCCGCTGTCTCCATTTTCGGAGCAACGGAATAAACGATTTTGTCGTGTTCGTCAGTAATACCTTCTCTGTATTTCTGAACATCGGCAATGCATTGTCTTTGTGCGGTTTCAATTTCTTTTTTGCTCTGAAGTTGTAATTGCTCAAGTTTTTGTTTTGTTTCTTTTCTGGCTTTTTCTTCCGCCAGAGTTTTTTCTTTTTCTGCCTGATTTTTATGCTCAAGAATACACTTTTCAATATCTTCTTTCTTCTTTGAGGCAGCCTGTATTTTTTCGCGGCGGCTGTCCATTATTTTAAGAAGCGGAGTGAAAAGCAGGTTCTTGAGTATTACCGTAAGAATCAAAAAACAAATTACAGTCCAGACCATAACGGATGGCTGAATATTCATAATTTACTCCTCAGATTTTTGAAATAAGCATAAATGCGATAAGAAGTCCGTAAATTGTGAGCGCTTCCATAAGTGCAAGAGAAATGATGAGTGTTGAACGGATATCCTTTGCAGCGTCAGGCTGACGGGCAATGCTTTCCATTGCTGCTTTTGCTGTTATACCCTGACCGATTGAGGGACCGAGTGTGCTGATTGCGATTGCGATTGCCGCTGCGATTGCGATGATTGATGAATTAGTCATATTAATTACTCCTTAGTTATAAAAATTTTTATTCTGTAACCTCGTCAAGATAAATTGAAACGAGCATTGTGAATACCATTGCCTGCAAAGCGCAGAAGAGCAGAGAAAGCACCATCATTACCACCGGTGCACCAATGGGGAAGATATGGTAAAGTTCCTCTGTAACAGTTTCTTCGCCGAAAATGTTGCCGTAAAGTCTCAGCGCAAGAGATGCCGGCTTGATTATTTCATCAAGCACAAGAAGCGGCAACATAAAGAACATCGGTTTAACAAAATGTTTAAAATAATGCTTTGCGTTGTGTCTTATACCTGAAATCTGTAAAAACAGGAATGTAACAACACCGAGCGCCGCCGTAACCGAAAGCGATGCCGTCGGGGCTTTTACATAATCTGTCAGACCCACTCCGGGAATCAATCCCGAGTAGTTCGAGAAAATAATAAAAATAAAGAGAGATGCAAGAAAAGTAAAATATTTTCTTGATTTCTTTTTGCCGAGAATATCAGAAAAGAAATTGTCAAGATATTCAATACCGGTTTCAATTATGTTCTGAAATTTTCCGGGCCTTTCTTTGAGATTCTTTTTCACAATCTGCGAAAGCAATGCGATAACCAAAAGCATTATCCACATTGTGATAACCTCGCCGGTTACATCAAGAATCCCGAAAAGACTGATAATAACCTCTGATTTTTCACCCATCGGTCTTATCCTCCCTTTCTGTTTTCTTTGTTTTTATCGTGTCATTAAGCAATAAAAGTTTCTTTGTGAAGAAAAACATAGGCACCGTCATTCCTGCTACCGCACCAACAAGAAGATATGCAAGGTCAGCAATCTGTGTTTTTGAACCGATGAAATATACCAAAACAAGATATGCCACCTGCAGAATCTGACGGATAACAAATGAGCCCGAGTATTTTTCGGGAGATTTTAAAAGCACTTTTTTTGAGAAAATATAGTTTGCAAAGGCTATCAAAAGGCCGACCGCCGCCGCAATAACAGCGCCGATAATATTTGCAATCATATAATCACCGACTTATTTATGATTTTAAGGTTATTATAGCACTTGGTTTGCTTTTTTCAATAGTAACTTTTCATATTTTATATGAGGTTTATTGTGTTTGGCTTTTGTGAAAATAACCACAAAGGGCTGTCTCACGAATGAAGTGAGGCAGCTCCTTTTGTCTGTGAACTGTTATTTGAAAATCAATTGGTTATTTTCTCTTTTTCTTCGTGATTTTTGCGGCTTTTGATATCCTTTGCAAAAAGAGTTTTGAATATGGTTCTTACCAAAGGCTGAATAAAGAAAAGTTGAGTAAAGAATGCAAACGGGAAGTTAAAGCATACAAGTTTAAGCCAGTCTGCAAGTAAAGTCCACATATTGAATCCTGCCTGGTAATTGTAATAAAGAAAAGCGGCGATGAAACTCATGACGGGACACATAATACCTACCGTTGCGCAGATGATTGCAGATTCAAAAAGCACGGGATGAGTGGTACGGGGGTCAAAATTCTTGCTGGCAAGTTTGAACGAAAGGGGAGAACCCAAAAGATTTTCGAGAGCGTAGGCAAGTACAAACTCAATAAGTACAACCGCCCAGATCGGAACGGTTTTTCCGAAAACGGGAACACCGCCCATTTTGTTGATAGCGGCAAGCACACCGGATTCGCCCGTAATCAGCATAAACATATTGCCATGAATAACATAAAGGCTGTAAAATACGTAAGCGTGAACGGTGATTACAACAGTAATAAATGCGAACACCATTCTTTGAAATTGGTTTCTGGGCATGATAAACTCTCCTTTTCGGCATAAAAAAAGACACACCTGTAAATCTGTGTACCGTAATCAGATTTACTCACTCAAAGGTGCAACGTGTGTCGTTCATAGCCGTATTTATTTTTAGGTATTATAGCATGAATTTTTTAAAAAATATGTTGTGATTTGGAAGAGCGTTTTTCAGCGGATATACCGACGGCAGCCGTTATATCCATTATGGTTGCTCGAACACATCTCTGCATTACAGGTCTGATATTTCTGCCGTAATGCAGGATATCTATAGATCAAAACTTTCAAAAAATTAACATTAATAAACCCCGAATGGATTGCAACAATAATAAGGCAAACGCAAAAAGTTTTTTTGCAAAGGAGTGTATACGAAATGGCAAAGAGCAACTCTAAGAGTATGGTTCCCGAGGCACGCGAGGCACTTGACAGATTCAAGATGGAAGCTGCAAGCGAAGTCGGCGTAAACCTCAAGCAGGGTTACAACGGTCACCTCACATCTCGTGAGGCAGGCTCAGTAGGCGGTCAGATGGTTAAGAAGATGATCGAATCCTACGAGAAGAACATGAAGTAACTTCTCACGCATATAAAAAACCCGATCTCTCGGATGAGAGGTCGGGATTAATTTTATCTGAAGATGTAATTTAAATATTTTCTGAACTCAATATAGAAGCTTTCGAGCTTTTCGAGTATGCCGTCGAAGAAATCAAAAGATACTCTATCCTGCACATCGGCTTGAGTTTTGCCCGTAGCCGTGCTGTCAAAAACAAAGGCAAATCTTCCGCCCGGTGCCGCATCACCGTTCTGATAAAATGCGGTTGCATCCTCACCCTGAAGATTATCTGACCACTTGAAGCTGAATTTTATCTCTTCATCGGTAAGCCCGAGAGCCGTTCTCGGCACAGCAATCTAAAGCACGTTGCCGTTCACACTGTAATCCACCTTGCAGACCTCTTCAAAAGCGACACCGCCGAGAGATTTTTCGAGCGTTGCTTTGCCGTCTTTCGGTGACTCTCTGTTAATCAGAAACTCAAAGCCCTCCCAATTCGGAGAAATGCCGCTCGTATCAGTATCAATAAGCAGTCGCATCCAGTCTGGATCGGTTGAGGGTGTGAGGTTATCTGCCGTTTTTACATAGAAATAAACGTTATTATCGTCATAAGCAATCTTTGACTGAACTATATCGTTGCGGAACGTATCATTCTTATAATAACAGCCTTTCCAGCCTGCGCTGTCGCGCTTTTTACCGCCCTCATAGTGGTTATATTCGGGCAGCACGCTATCCCACTGTGAAAGTGAACCGTTTATATCAATTGTCTTTTCTGCATCGGTTTTAGGCAGAGCATCCGCTCCCTTGAAACGGCGGACATTTTCGACAAGCTGATAATAATAATGATCCTTAAGCACACCTGCAGACGGCTCAATATCGCGGCTGTACTCGGGGCTGAACTGATCGGGGAAAGCGTTTTCGGTTTCCATCCAGTTTTCAAATCTGCCTGCAATCCACTCATTAAAGCCCGTAACAAAAATAATTTCGGGATCCTGAGAGATTGCATAGTCCCACTGCTGCTGGAAATTGAGTCCGTAAAGCAGAGAGTTTTCGATGTTTTTATCAACCGTTACGGTCTTTCCGCCGTAGCTGTAGGTATAAGAAAAATATCCGTCGGTGAAGCTTCTGCCCTGCACGGTGCCTTCCGGCGAGTTCATTGCGATAAGTCCGTTTTCATTTGCATTCTGGGCAACGGAAACACACATTTCCTCAACACCGCCGAAGAGCTTTCTGCCGAATTTTGTCTGCGGATAATCGGAGCACCAGCCCCACGTATCACTTACGTATCCCGTATCATCGGCAAAATATGTAGACTCGTTATCACGGAAGGTAAAGAAATTATAAATCTCTTTATCCTTTTCTGCGGAGAGGTCAAGGGCGGCAACGTCAGCCATAAGCATAGGCTTGCCGTCCCAGATAAACCAGAAATCGCTGTATCTGCCCTTGCTGTAGAGATTGTCATAAATATCGTAGAGCTGTGTGCGTGTCTCCTCTTTGCCTCCGAAATTGAGAATAAAAGAAACGTCGGGGGCGTCAACTCCGTCTGCCCTTGCTTCGCTCCAGACTTTCAGCAGGGTTTCGTAAGCCTCGGTAAACACAAGAGTAGAGTTTGTGGTGTCAAAAAAGACAACGTCAATATCAGCATCAGCAAGCAGCTCAGCGTGCTTACGCAGGATATACTCATCCGTATTAGTATAAAAACCGTAAAGCGGCTCATCCCAGAAATAAGGTCTGCCGTCGTAGGTGTTACCCCACGCAGGATGATCCCAATCGTTGACCGCTTCGGGATATTTATCGAGCACACTACCCGTTGTAATCGGCTCGTGGTCATTTATCCAGGGGTAATGCCAAGTCCAGTAAAACATTGCAACGTACTTGTTTTCTCTGCGGTCTGATACGTCACCGTTGAGAGAAAGAGTGCGTCCCAGACCGTCGACAGCAGCCCACGTGGAGGGTTTGATTTCATCCGATTTTTTCTCGGCGGAAGAAGCCGCACTTGCACAAATGCCAAAAAGTAAAACCACACATAAAAGCGTGACACATATTCTCTTAAAGATCATATATATTCTCCTTTCGGTTACAGCATTATTATATTACAAAACGACCGCTTTTTCAACAGAAACAAAATCACCCCGAAGCTACGTACAAATAAGCTTCGGGGTGATTTATTCCGGGTTATATTTTGCCGATAGCCGACAGGGCTTTGCTGTATAAAACACGTTTTATTTTGCGCACAACAGAACCGCCCATACAGAGTTTCATTGCTTTTTTAAGCGATTTTTCATCGCCCTTGTATATATGGAAAAACAAATCCCTGTACTTTGCTCTGTTGATACTTTTTTCAAGCTTCGGATGTGTCTGAACCGCAAAATCAAGCGGTGTTGAGGCAACCTTACACCTGCCTTTTACGCTGTCTGCAAGTGCCTTGCCTTTATCCGTGTTGACAATAACAAGTGAGCAGCCGCTGTCATCATCAAGCTCGGGATGAATCTTTTCAATGCCCCAATAATCGCCTACCGTTATATCAGCATAGGTGTTGAACTTTTTAAATCGGCAGTTGTAGCAGCACTCACGAAAATAAAGGTTACCGCCGAAAAGTTTGAAATAATAGCTGTCCTTTCGGGTGATAATCTGCTGTGTGCCGTCTGTGAATACAACCTTTATGTTGCTCTTTTTCCACCCGTTTGTTTTGTCGCGGAAATAAAACTCTTTTATTTTTTTGCCGCTTTCTTTTTCTATATCGGCTTTGTAAATTTCAAAAATCTGCGGATCGGGCACACCGCTGCAGACAAAATCAACCGTTGTGAGATTATCATTTTTGCCGAACCTTGAATTAACTGCGGCCATCTGGCACGGAGTGCCGCAGACCAACAGCTCTTTGCCGTTGCTCAGGCTGGAGCTTATTTTGCCCCACGCCGCACTCATATCGCTCTGAACATATTTGGAATCACGGAACAGATCGATACTTTCAATGCTGTCTGCTGTATCGTGAACGGCTTGCAGATTTTCGTCCAACCGACAGCCGCATACCATACCGCCGCGGCCTATTGTTTCCTCAAAAAACAGAGTAGCCGCACCGCCTGATGCGCTTTTGCGGCGACGTTCATCTCGGTTATCATTCAACGCATAACATTCCTGAGGTTCAACCTTTTTACGCTCTTTTACTACAGGACAGAAGCTTCTGCATTTTTGACAAGAAACACATTTTTCCGCATCAATCTGCGGATAGAGAAAGCCACCCTCTGCAGCTCTCATCGTTATTGCGTTTTTGTCGCATACCCATGCACAAAGACCGCAACCCACACACTGTTTTTCATTATCAAGAATTTTCATATTAATCGCCATGCGATACAGAATTCGCACAAAACGTCATTAAAAACAGCCTTGTGTGTACGGTATCTTTTCCTTTCTTTTTATTTTCACGCTATTGCTCCGATTTGTATGGAGGAATTTGTTTGATTACCCTTGCAGGATTACCTGCAATAACGCAGTTGCCCTCGGGGAAACTTTTTGTAACAACTGAATTTGCGCCGACAACCGTATGCTCGCCAAGCTCAACACCGGGCAGTATAACCGAGCCGAAGCCGATCCACGAGTTTGCGCCGATTTTAACATCCTTCGCTTCGCTGTGTTTGCTCAGGTCGTTGAAATCGTGGTTAGCGGTGATTATGGCAACGTTACATGCGATATAGCAGTTTTTGCCGAAAATGATTTTTGCGCCCCGGGAAGCCTGATAATAACAGCCCGCCTTCTGAAAAATGGTTATGTTTTCCGGATCAAACTCAATGTTCTGCCAATTGCATACGGTCGCTCTGAACGAAACCGGAAACGGCACTTTCCTGTTTATACCTACAATTTTTTGCATCAAAACAGTTTCCATTACCCATCGCCAACCATCAGAATAGGCTCGCTTGGAGAAGAAACGACCCTTGAGATATTTTGGCTTATAAAAAATATAACCGATTACCATTGCAAACGTTTTTTTCAGAAAGCTGATACCTGCTCTGATAACTCTCATTGTAAGCACTCTCCTATTTTTTCGAAGAACTTGTCCGACGAATCCGCCAATGCGCTCATATTTTCGGTAATTTTTGTTGAGTAAGCTGCTCTGTTACAAAGCACATCCTCAGCTTTTTTTATAATCAGATCAAAATCGTTTTTGCTCTTAAAATGGCAATCGGATAAATCGAGCCGCCTCATAACGTCACAGATTTTGCCCTCGTTCTTTTTGCTGAAATCGGAAAAATCATAATTGATTACGGGCGTACCGTTACAAAGTGATAACAGCGTGCCGTGAAAAAAGCTTGTAACCGTCAGGTCAAACAAACCGAAAACAGCCGCCCACTCAAACGGATCGATATCAAGCAGCTGAGTTTTAACAAATCTGGAATAGTTATACAAATTCACAAGCACATATTCGCCACCGAATCTGTCAGCTATCTTTTCGGCAAGCTCAAACGGCACACCCATCATACCGATAATTTTTTTATCTTCGCTTATGTTCAGCTTCTTATAAATCTTTGCTCTGAATTCTTCTTTACTCAGACCGATTTCGGCAAAAACATCATCCATATCTAAAAAAACTGTCGGATCACAAGTATACTGAGGCGATACGGCAGAGGATACACTCTTTACAAGCGCTGCAGTGTACTCATCGCGCACACCGATAAAATCGAAACGCTCCAGCGAAGCGGCAAAGTATTTCTTTTCTTCTGCCTTTATATAGCTTTCATCCATACCGTACGCCGATGCGGCATAGCTGAGCTTTTTAACATCCTTCTCAAAATTTAAAAGGTACGGATTGGGAAATCCTCTTTTGCACCAATTCCACACAGCATCACTGCCGACGACAAAAACATCGTAGTCATCTTCGTATGCTTTAAGCACATGCTGTGTCTGACCGTCGTTACAGATTCTCTTTTCGGACAACGGTAATCTGTCAAGTGTATCTTTAAACATCTTGTACTGTTTTTTCTTCGGAAAGTATCCGCGATAATTTCGCAGAGTTGAAAGATTTATTTTCGGAACATAGTGGTCATCCATAATCTTGCTTGTATAATCAATAATTTCAACTGTTACATCCGGGAAACGTTTTTGGATTTTTTTTGAGAGAGAATATGCCTGCATAAAAGCACCGTAATTTATGCTTCGGTGGAAAGTTAAAATTCCGACTTTTTTCATAAACTCACCTCTCCTTATTCAGAAAATCCCACTGCTTTTTAAGCGGTTTGAACATAACCGCCGCAAAGAAACCGAGCCACACAACTCCGACAGCAATTGCGCAGACAATATTGTTTATTTCAAATCTGCTTTCAGCAAACGATTTTATGAGATACATCACTGCACCGCACAAACCGTTAAAAAGAATCAACATTCCGCAGTTTTTCCACGGGAAGATTGATAGAAACGGAATCTTTATTCTTTTTGAAGTGTAAAGAAGCTGTATTATTGCCATAACAACAGTTGTTATAAGCGTTGCAACGGCAGGGCCTGTAAATCCCATTATGGTATAGAAAAGATAATTCAGCGATAAATTGAGAGCAAGAGTTCCGATTGAGCTGTAAAGGATGAATTTTGTCTTTCCGGTTGCATTGAGCATCATACCGAAATAAGTGCACCTACAAAGCAGCACAACACAGTAAACCCTGAAAACAGATACGCCCGGCAGATATTTTGCCGAATACATTACCTCAATAACCTCGGGCGCAAAAACAAAGCAGGCAGCCGCAATAAAAGATATAACCGCAAATGAAATTGTTGTTGCACTTTTCCAGAGGTTGACAGCCTCTTCCTTTTTGTCGTTATGAATAAGTCTGACAACCTGAGGCAACAGCACGGCTGTAATTGAGCTCGCAATTATTGAAACAGGCAGCTCCTTTGAAGCGTTTGTGTATATAGCAAGCTCCTCGGTTGAAAAAAACGATGTAATAACAAGCTTGTCAAGCTCAATATTCAGCGTGCCGACAACAGACGCAAAGCCTATGGGGAGAGAAAACTTGAAAATTGTTTTTATAAGCTCTTTATTTAATGATATACGCAGCTTTTTCGCATTTCGCTTTGCAATGAAATACGTCCACAAAGTGAAAGCAACCTCGACACAGAGGAAAAGAATTATATACTGAACAAACGTGCCGCCGAATAGCTGAATTATCAGAATTATAGCAAGCAGCAAAACACTGTTAGCAACCTTGAAAGCCATAAGCATATTTGATTTATTATAGGCTATCAACAGGTGCTCAGTGCCTGCCATTATAACTCTTGTCCAGGGATAAGTTGCTAAAAAATACCAGAACGTACTGATAAGTTCATTTTTAAAATATATCTCCAGCAGTGGTGTTACCGCAACAAGAACAACACCGACCAGAATGCTCAGCACAGTGCTGAGCGTATAGTAAACCGACAGGAAGCCTGAACGCTCCTCATCGCTTTTTGCCTTACCCAGAAAGTAATTTATGCTGTTTGGCAAGCCCAGCATAATAAGTGAGGTTGCAAGGCTTACCGCCATCATCATCTGGGAATAAGTACCGTATTCGGTGAGTGAACGAAAACGCGCAAGCAACATTGAGGAAGCCATACCGATTCCCATTGTGATGAATTTTGCCGCAGTCAGCTTAACAGCATTACTGCCGACGCGTGTCTGAGAAGTATTGCTCATATTGTTTTAGCCCTCTATCAACGCTTCAATGCGTTTGATTATCGTGTCGTAGTTATATCTGTCCAGAACATACTGTTCGGGATTGAACGGCAACTCTTTACCGTTAACTTTATAATTGTACTGTGTGAGAATATATTCTTTCAGCTTTGCAAAATCAGCTTCGCTGTTCACTTCTTCATAAACGATGCCGAGATTACCCTCTCGTATAACCTGAGCAACCTCACTGTCGGGCACATCGCCCGTAACAGTGGTCACAATCGGCTTACCGATGAGCATATACTCCAGCAGTTTGCCGGGAAAAACACCGCATTCTTCCTCTGTATTCCACGTTGCAAGAATAAGCAGGTCTGAACTGAACTGCAGCCTGAGGCAATCCTCTCTTGCGAGTACACCGTGGGTTACTATAAAATCTTCTGCCGAGCATTCCTTTGCCTGTGCAAGAATTGTTTTATAATCAGAGCCTGCATAGTTTATGCAGATTTTGTCTTTGTCCGCAAGGTCTTCGTCAACAAGCTCTTTTATCGCGCGGAAAACAGGCCTTAAATCACGCATAAAGCCGTAGAGAATGCCTACGTAAGCAAGGCTGAGCTTACCGGAGCTCACGGCAGTTTCACTTGAATATATCATATCGGCACGGTCATAGCCGTTTGGAATCATATGACGCTTTTCGGTGTATTTATCGCCGCAGATACGCTTCATATAGCCGTTTGAGACGGTTACTATTTCATCTGCAAGCTTGCAGGATTTCTGCTCTTTGCGTCTTCTGAAAAAGTTTTTCAAGGCACCTGCCTGCGAAATGATGGCAGGGTCACGGAAATCGCAAATCCACTTCACCTGAGGGAATTTCTTTTTATAATACAGTCCGCAAAGCAGGCTGCCCACAGGACCGAAAGTTGTGAAAATCACATCGTAATCCTGCGGATTTTTTGCAACAAAATCTTTAAATGCATCGAGCATCTGCCTGTTTTTTCGTTCTGTGTGCAGGTCACTTTTTATCTTGAACAAAGGCATATAAAGAAATTCGAGTTTTTCAAAGAGAATTTTCTTTATTCCCGTTCTTTCAGCATTGCTTTCTTTTTTCATTACGTTCAGCGCGCTGCCGCTCTGAAAGTTGAAGCATTCGTTGCAGTATTCTTCTGCATTATCACCTATCGGATATCTTGTGAAAACATCCACACAGTATCCGTCCGCCGTCAATCTTTTTGCAATCTTTGACGGACGTACCGCAGCGATATTCGCAGACGGAAAAAAGAAATCACTTACTATCAGAACTTTTTTCATCAGTTAACCTCACAGATTTTTCATTTCAGCTGTGCATAATAATTTCAGCAATTCTTTCGCAGGCGTGGCCGTCGCCGTAGGGGTTGGAAGCCTGAGACATTGCACGGTAAGCGTCATCATCGGTGATAAGGCGCTTAAATTCGTTATATATCGTTTCTTCATTAGTGCCGACAAGCTTAAGTGTGCCTGCAGCTATACCTTCGGGTCTCTCGGTTGTGTCGCGCATTACGAGCACGGGCTTGCCGAGGCTCGGCGCTTCTTCCTGAATTCCGCCCGAATCGGTGAGAATAAGATAGCTGCGTGCAAGGAAGTTATGAAAATCGAGCACATCAAGCGGCTCTATGATGCGGAATCTTTCGTGATTGCCGAAAATTTCTGCCGCAGCCTGACGGACAACCGGATTCATGTGTATCGGGTAAATTACCTTCAGGTCATCGTGCTCGTCAACGATACGCTTGATTGCTCTGAACATATTGTGCATCGGCTCGCCGAGGTTTTCTCTGCGGTGAGCGGTGAGCATAATAAGCCTGCTGTCCGCTGCCCACTCAAGCTCGGGATGTGTGTAATCTTCACGCACGGTTGTTCTGAGTGCGTCAATTGCAGTATTGCCCGTAACATAAATATTCTCGTCAGCTCTGCCTTCTTTAAGCAGATTCTGCTTTGACATCTCAGTGGGAGCAAAGTTGTATTTTGCAATTATGCTGACCGCCTGGCGGTTGAACTCCTCCGGATAAGGAGAGTAAATATTATATGTTCTGAGTCCTGCCTCGACATGGCCGACGGGAATCTGCAGATAGAAGCAGGCAAGTGCGGTTACAAAGGTTGTGGAGGTATCGCCGTGAACAAGCACAACATCGGGCTTTTCACTCTCAAGCACCTGCTTGATACGTTCAAGAATATTTGTCGTAACGTCAAACAGAGTCTGCTTGTCCTTCATTATAGCCAGATCATAATCGGGTTTTACATCAAAGGCTTTGAGCACCTGATCAAGCATCTGTCTGTGCTGACCTGTGACACAAACGACAGTTTCAAGCTCACTGTGTTTTTTCAGTTCATTTACAAGCGGGCACATTTTGATTGCTTCCGGCCTTGTGCCGAAAACCAATATAACCTTTTTCATTTTGCTTCCTCACATCAATTAAAGATAGTAAATCTTATCTGTTGCGGTTTTGTAAACCTTTCTTGTGTCAAGAACGACTTTGCCGTCGAGTTTATCGAGATTCTCTTTTATCTGATCATGTCCGACCATAATGACAACAAGATCAACATCATTAAGGAACGCGTCAAAATTGTGATACTGGTTTTCAGCTATATCTTCACTGACGTAAGGGTCATAAACCTTAAGCTGTATCGTAGAATTTTTTTGGCTTTCAAGCAGTTGTAATGCCGGAGATTCTCGACAATCGTCAACGTTTTCTTTATATGTCAGGCCGTACAGACCGACACGGCTGATATCGGTCAGACCGTTTTCTTCCATTATTGTATGGATTCTGTCCAACACAAACTCTGGCATACTGCCATTGACTGCCATTGATTCGCCGATAACCTTTGTAAGGCTCGGGTAATCGCCAACGAGGAACCAGGGGTCAACGCTGATGCAGTGACCGCCGACACCGGGACCAGGCTGAAGAATATTAACTCTCGGGTGCATATTGCAGATTCTGATAATCTCATAAACATCCATATCGTCTTGACGGCAGATTTTTGCAAGCTCATTTGCAAACGCAATGTTTACCGCACGGAACGTGTTTTCAACAACCTTTGTCATTTCTGCTGTTCGAATATCCGTTACAACAATTTCGCCCTGACAGAACGAAGCATAAAGCTCCTTGACCTTTTCACCGATTTCTTTATCGTCTGCGCCGATTGTGCGGTTATTGTGGAGCAGCTCATAAATCATATTGCCGGGGATAATTCTTTCGGGTGCGTGAACAAGGTGAATATCCTTACCGATAACAAAGCCGTTTTCTTCAATTACGGGGCGCACAAATTTATCGATTGTACCGGGTGAAACTGTTGATTCAACAATTACAACCGCGCCCTTTCTGCAGACCTCCATTACGCTTTTTACAGCGGAGATAACATAGCAGGCATCAATCTTCTTTGAGAATTTATCGTATGGAGTAGGAACAGAAACAATGTAAGTATCCGTCACCTGATATTCTGCTGAAAACTCAATGCCGCTGTCCACAGCCTTCGCAAACAGTTCGTCAAGCCCATCCTCTTTGAAGGTTGTCCTGCCGCTCTTAAGTGTATTAATAAGCCCCTTGTTGTAGTCCGTGCCTACGACCTCAACTCCATGCGCCGCCATCATAAGCGCCGTCGGAAGTCCGATATAACCTAAACCTATTACGTTTACCATAATTAATAAACCACCTTGTTACGCAGTCTGTTTTTTAACATAATTACACATAATAAATTGTAATATAGAACGAACTTTTTTTCAAGATATTTTATTGTTATTTATATTTAATTTACTTAGAAAATTCAAAGTATAAAAAACACCCCGAAATCCTCTTTCAAGGACTTCGGGGTGAAAATTTATTTAGCTTTTCTTTTTGACCTTTGAAAGAATTGACTTCAATGCTTGAGGCGACGGAATAAGCAGTTCTGTAATCCTAAAATCAAATAACTTGCAAAAATAAGCTGTGAGGACAGTTCCGCAAACAGTATAGCTGGCTACGGATGCCCATGCCGCACCGTACATTCCCCAATGCGGTATTGCAAAAATATTCAATACAATATTAACTGCTGCACTTATTGCAAGTGTTATGAAATGCATGCCTCGCTTACCTTGTGAAACAAGAACTACACCTAACAGCTTGAATAACGCCATTGGAAAAGCGCCTATAATCAAAACAAGGATAAACAGAATACTTAGAAAAATACAACTGCTAATGTATAAAAAAGCTATTTTCTAATTATCATAAACTTAACACGATTAAAAAGGCTTTTAATAACTTCGCTATAAAAGACTCGCCCGAAGCCAACTAAAACTAAGGAATTTACCATCAAGAGCAGTATTCCGCAAATTAAAAACCTTATAATCGTTACTTCAATACTGAACATCAATTTGTACTCAACAAAAGCTAATGTTGCAGCTATTGCAATATTCGGACACAATATCAACAAAAACCTTTTTAGCGATTTTTCAACCACCTTGATATGTGCATATCCTATTTCAACAGATGCTAATATTATGTTAGTGATAAGCTTTGCAATCAGCAAACCCATAAGGCCTTTGATAAGTGCTCCTGCCATTGACAGAATAAGCAACGAAACAAATGTAATAATCTGAATTGTCTTTACAACCTTGAATTTACCGCTGAGCTCTATGCATTTTCCGCTCGGAATATGTATCATTTGGGTTAATGTTATCAACACCAATAACAATGCAATTTCAGGCTGAATATAGTTAGCATCTGTAACATCAGCAGTATACAGCTTTATAAAGGGTATATATAAAGCCATCGTGACGGAAAGTAAAATTGAAATTATAAGCACCGAAGTATATTCATACTCATCTAATGTTTTTTTGACTCTTTGCTTTTCGGAATTCAGGATCTGTCCGAGTGCATTCTGCGGAGCATTAAGTGCCACATTGGAAAAATTATGAATAAGAGACATAACCGAGTTGTAGACTGTGTAAATGCTTGTTTGCGAGGTTCCGACAAAGACTGCCATATAGAAAAAAGTAAGTGAATTGTAGCATATGCCTACTAATCTTGAAATGAACAAATCCTTGGTTCCTTCAATGACTATTCCGTTACATTCCACACTATAATCGGCTTTTTTAAATTTTCTTCTTGCAATAAATCCTATAGCTAAACCGGCAAGAATGTTGGCAAGCAAATAAAACGCTCTGGCAAAAACTATATTTTTTGTTGTTGCTAATATTACCATCATTCCTGAGTACATAATCACATATTGAACTATGTTGACTATATATATTATATATTCTGTTTGCGATACCTGAAACAACAGACGATATTTATATGTGTACAGAAAATTAAATGCAGTAGAACCAATTGAACACAAAAACATCAGCACTACGATTATATAATCGACCTCTGTTTTTATGAACAAAGCATAAACAGCAGCTGCTACAGAACCACAAAAAAGCATCAGCCAACCGATTTGTCTGAATTTTATTTTTGTTTTGGAGAGTATACGGTTTATTTCACCGTAATCATCTTCTCCGAACGGTTTATAAAGCTTAACCAAAGCAGCAACGGTAAAGCCGCTTTCAAACAACATAAGAACAGACAAGAACTGCGTAATTGTTCCGTTAAGACCGTTATAATCCGATCCCAGATATACAAGCACCGTTCTGGTAAGCAGGATTGTTAAAACGCTGGATATCAACAAGCTTATAACGGAAAATATCATATTCAATAGCGTTCGTTTTGTTCTCATGATTTTCCTCTTCTTCAGTTGTTAATCGTTTCCCACATCTGCTTAGCACAGAATTCGGGGGTGCATTTTTCATATAACCGTTCAATTTCTTCAGCTGAAATTCTCTTGTTATAAGTTTCTTTAATAAACGCGTTGAGCTTTTCTGCCTGCTCCTCAAAGCAATCCTCTTCCTCAAACAAATTGAGTACATAAGGATAATTTTCAAGATAAGACAAGCTTGGACAGTTGCGGTTTTTACAGATATTTACAATCGGCTTACCGTAAGAAATATATTCAAAAATTTTGCTGGGCACCTGGTTAGTCATACGGTTGCCTATGTTGACAAGTATATGTGCTTTACGGAGTTCAGCTTTTGTTTCGTCAAGGCTTTTTCGTCCGCGACAGATTACGCGGTGTTTCTTCGCTTCCTCATCAAAAGGAGATGCAATTGAACCGATAATCTCAAAATCGGTCCCTTCATTGAGCTTATCAAAAAGACGGAAGGTATACGTCGGATCACGGAAATCACCGTAAATAAGCCCTGTAAAAAGGCAACGGATTTTTTCACCATCGCCAGATTCATCCTCATAGCCCGGCACAACATTCGGAAATTCCATTGCAACCATTTTGTCAATAATTGACTGAGGATAAATTTGTTTTGACTCCTCAAGCAAAATAGGCGTTGTAATTATCCTGTCCGCTGTTTCATACAGCTCACGCTCAAAACTCTGTCGTTCTTTAAGTGTATGAGGCTTATATGCCTCATTTGAACTACAAGGATCAACCTGATAAACAACAAACTTTATATCGGGATTATTCTGCTTGTATTTCAAGCAAGCAGGAACTGTATCCAAGGTTCCCATGACCGAAAAAATCACATCATATTTTGGGGAACAAATTTTATTTATCTTACGTTCAATGTTTTTACAATTTATAGGCTTAACAACTGTTTTTCGTTTTTTGTTTATTGCCTTGATCAGCATTCCTATGATAGTTAAAATCGGATGCCTGAAAAAAATCCGCTTATAATCGTTAACAGATATTTTCTGAAGACAGTTGTGATGATAAACGGTTATTCCGTTATAATCCTCCGCCTGAATATCGGAATATAAATCATCAGCAACCAAAACATCAATTTTGGTGCACCGTTCAAGCAAACCGCCCTTAAAAAACAAGTTTTTGAGCAGACCGGTGCAGGCACCTTCTTTCGGGAATCTATCTCCGGTAACAAAAATAACTCTCATGGTAACCTTTCCTTTTGCGCAGTTAAAGATATGTCACATATTTTCTTTGTAAATTATATTAAACCGCAGACTTACTGTTCCAAAAACAATCTTATCATTTATTACTGAATCTTTTAACCTATGCAGGATTACCTGCAAATATTGCATATTCCGGAACATCTGTAGTTATAGCAGAACAATCTCCCTGTTATAGTCCGTGCCTACAACCTCAACCCCGTGCGCCGCCATCATAAGCGCCGTCGGAAGTCCTATATAACCTAAACCTATTACGTTTACCATAATTAATAAAACTCCTTTTGATTTTATTCTTTATATTTAAATTTTGTAAACTTATTTGCTTCTTTCAATAGCAGACAAATAATTACCATATAGTACCATAAGGTGTCCTGAATAAACATACCAATACCCATAAACCTTATTAAAATAATGAGTATCGGAACATAATATATAATGTTCTTAGGAAATTTCTTTATTGCTATGGATGATTTAAATACAAAGAGATACAAAACTACACCAACTGCACCAATATAGTACACCATTTCCAGATAAGTGTTGTGCGGTGCTCTTTCCAATTGCATTCCGAGACCGGCACCAAAAAACAGTGTCTTGACATTTTTCAATGTTGTCTTAATGTATTCAAACCAAATATCGGTTCTTCCGGTTGTTATGGAAGAAAGATCTGAGCTTGGATCTTCGTTCAGTCTGAGCATATAAGTTTCAACTGCTTCTTTAGCAAATGTCAAGATAAGAACACCTGCCAGAATCAATACAAACGAAAGCTTAAAAAATGCTGTACCACCTCTTCTGAGGCTGTTCAGAAGCAGTATGACAACCATAACAACCAAAACCAAAAGAAATGACTTGCTGACTGACATCAAACCAAAAACAGCCAGAACGACAAACAGAATCATTTCAATCGGCTTCATTTTATGGGTGCATATTGTTGTTACAAGGCAACTCAACGCAACTGATATATCCATTGTGTAATAGTTTGGATTGATGTTAAGTCCGACGAATCTTGCTGCATATTCTTCGTGACCAATCTTGTGCATACCATCTTTACTGAAAGACTCAATAATCGGCAATTGCTCTCTCAGCATACCAAGACAAGAAGAAATAATTATACCGAAACAGAAAGCATACAACACGTGACGATAATCATAATCATCCGATTCTGTAGCTTCTCTGAGCATTGTAAAGCCGCAGACCATAGTAACGATAACAATTATTTTTTCCGGACCGGAAAAAGCCAGACAGTATCCCGCAAAAATAAAAGCGGTGAGCAGAAACATACGGTTAAGTCTGCCGGTTTTAAAAATAATCCTGAGAACATAGATTGCAAAAAACACAGTAAAAAGGCTTATCTGACCCGGACTTATTTTGATAATATTGGCAAACGGAAGCAAAAAACAAAGTATCGGAAGACAAGTACCCAACGGCAAAAGAGCAACCGTAACTGCACCAACAAGTATAAGAGGATAGACAAAGACATTGATAACCGATCTTAGTGTCAACAGGACACTGAAAACAATTACCAATCCCATCAGCATATGCCTTTCTGATATCCTTGTTTTCATAAAACTTACAGATTCTCCTTATACCACGAAATAACCGTCAAAATCATAGTCGGGGTCATAGCCGAGCGTTGTTTTTTTCTCTCCTGTTTTTGAGAATACCGAATATTTCTTCAAACTTTTCCACTGCGGCTTCAGCAGAAAAATCAGCGGCTCTTTTACTTGCAAGCTTGCCGTATTTTTTCATCAGTTCTTCATCGGAAAGCAGATGAACAATTGCCTGTGCAAGCTGAGAAATTGCACGATCTGCACCGCAGTAATCGTAACAGGGAGTAATTATGCCGTAGTCACATTCTTCAAACTTATCTTTCGCAACAGAGTAATCACAATTTTTCATCAGGATTTCTGCAGGACCTGTAAGGCAGTTTGTGCTGATAACGGGCAAAGAGAGTGCCATTGCTTCGGCCAACACATTTGGAAAACCTTCGCTGCGGGAAGAAAGTACAAACGCATCACACTTAAGCATATACTTGTACGGATTTTTCTGATAACCCGCAAAATACACATCATCTTCAAGTCCGGATTGATTTACGAGCTCTATGCAGCTGTCCTTAAGCTCACCGTCACCGACAAAAACAAGTCCAATGTCACTAATATCATTTTTACATTCCTTGAAAGCAAGTATGAGATTTTCAAAAGCTTTCTCTTTGCAGAATCTGCCGACTGCCACAATCACTTTTTTGTGGGAGTTTCTGAAATTCAAAAATGCTTCATCGTCAACCGACTCTTTTGATTGTGAAAGTATTCTTTCAACGTCAATAATATTATGTACTGCAAACGCCTTGTCGGCATCTTCAGGATATTTTTCAACATAATAGTCTCGGATATACTGCGAGTTACAAATAACACCATCAGATGCTTCCAGGTTCTTTTTATATATTTTAGGTCTTTCTGACAGTGCACCAAAATCTCTGATTGAGATTATTTTAACGGTATTTTTCAGCTTAAGTGTATTGATAGGATTTGATTGCCAAGCAAAGATAAACACAACATCATATTTATTTTGATTTACTATTTTCAACAAACCAATACGCCTTCTGATAGCCGTAATAATTTTTTTTATGATGTTCGTCTGCGAAGTCAGCTTCATATCAATAAGTTTACCGCCGTACGGGTAAACTATTTTGCTACCGTCAAAAAGAATAGTGTTTACGTTATTTTTCTTAGCAAGAGCAACAGAAATATTAGCCGCACTCCGCTCAGTGCCACCAATACATAATGACTCTTTTAAGATGCCTATGTCCATTGTTTATCTCCGTTTAAATTCTCTTATACCTTCGCATATAAGCTTAAATGCTTTTTTTACGGTGAGGTGCTCATTACAGGTGTGAGGATATCTTACAACATAGATTATTGCACGCAGTATTGCCGCTCTTTTATTGAGTGCCGCATAGAGCACACCTTTATCTTTGAAAAGCTTTTCGTCATAACCCTTAAACCATGTTGATGTTGAACCCTCAATCTGAGCAAGCGTCACAGGATATGTATACATATGAAGACCTGCACGAACAGCCTCATTGATAAAAAGCACATCTTCACCCGCAGAGTACTTCGCACCGCCGCCGAAAAGAAGTGAAAATGCAACGTTTGCCTTTTTTATGCTTTCAGTTTTGACTGCAACTCTTGCAGCACCGTAACCGCTGCAGTTATACCAACGCACACGCTTGATTTTACTCAGCTTTTTTCTGTCACTTGCACGCTCATCATCCTTGTAATCAAGGTTGAACACTATCATATCGGCATCGGGCACATCTTCAAAAGCTTTTATAAGCTGCTCCTCATATCCGTCATAGTATTCTATATCGTCATCAGAGAAAAGCACAATATCTCCCGTTGCACGCATAAGCGAAAAGTTGCGGCTAAGACCTACGCCCCTTTCATCCAACGAATAAAAGAGAATTTTTCTGCCGTTTCTTTCAAATTCATCCTTTGAAAATCTGTCACACTGATTGACAACAATTGCATCCGTCTGAATATTCATTTTATCAAGAATTGAAAAATCCGTCTGGTGCATTGTCGGAATTAAGGCTTGTACCTTCATAGCTTTCTCCTGATTGTAAATTTTACTGTCTCCAATACTGATATCCCGCATCGGTATACTCTTTTTGTTGAGCACACCTTGAAGTGAACAATAATCTTCTGGTTATCTGAAGAGTTGTCGAACATTGCTGCCTTATCTGCTGTGTTAAGGTTGTTAAATTCATTTTGAGCAACCGCAGGAACAACAGTCGCCGAAAAAGAGAGGGTTGTAGCTTTGCGCTGTAGGCATTTCCTTCCACAATAAAGCGATTGATCTCGTTATATAGCGTTTGTCATAATTAACTTTTATTCCCCATTTCAAGCAATTTTTTTATCTGTACTTCAAAGTCATTTGCAATACAAGTGCGTGAGTACTTTCTTTTTATTAGCTCCTTCGAGTATTCTCGTTTAGCATAAATTTGGCTATAATTATCAATTATTCTGTCAAAAACCTTAACAAGTTCACCGCTGTTATCAGGCGAAACACAATATCCCATCTCACTTTCATCAACTATAGTACACGCATCGCCTTCAGCCACCAAAAGAACAGGACATCCTACGCCGAGAGCTTCATATATCTTTGTTGGTACGCTATCTTTCATTTTTGCACTTTTGAGAGAAATAAAACTTAATTGTGCTCGAGTAAGTATGGTGAACACTTTATCGTGTGGGATAACTCCGCAAAATTTGACATTATTCAAAGCAGCTTCTTTTGCTTTTTTTTCAAGATTATCTTTTTCCGCACCAGTGCCAAACAAAAGAAATTTAACATCTTTATGCTTCGTTGCAGCAGCTACATCCAAAACAGATTCAAGTCCTTGAGCAAGCCCTATATTCCCTATATATACGCAAGTAAATCCATTATCAAATTCGTAATCTTTTGAAAATTCTGTATCGATCTTGCTTGTGAGGATACTTTCGTCAAATCCGTTTCCTACGAATTTGACTTTTTCTTTATTTCTCGATAACTTTTCTTTAATTTTTCTTACCTTACCCGGAGAAACCGTAGTTACCATATCGGCATGATTATACATGAAGGATGCTATAGCAGCAAAAATTTTACAGTAAAAACTGTTTTCTCCAAAACTGTTCATTTCAAGAGCAACATCAGGCCATATATCGCGCACATCATATACAAGTTTTGCACGCTTAAGTTTAGCAATCAACCAACCCGAAATGCTAACAAGCGGAGGCGGCGATGTTGTGATAACAACATCACATTTTCCCGCACTCAAAGAAGTGACTACTGACGTAACTGCGAAACTGAGATTGTTTATCATCCTCATCAACGCAGTTTTCTTTTTCATCCTTATTGCAGGAGAAAAAAGAATTTTTTCTTTTTGTAGCTGAAAATCTCCGTTGCTTTTATTGGCGGAGCTTGTAATTACGGTAACTTCATTGCCGTTAGCAGCAAAAACATCCGCAAAAGATTTCATCCTATATGCACACGCTGCGCATGTGGGATAATATTCATCTGTGTGGATCAAAATTCTCATAGATTTACATTGTCCTTTTCTTAATGTTCAAGCTCTGTCTCATCTCTTTTTACCATCGCTGTTGTCTGACCTTCGGATGTGCCGCTTGTACTGTCCTTGATGAACAGGATTTTAATAGTTGCCATAATAAGCTTGAGATCCTGAACAGTTGACATATCGTTTATGTACATAAGATCCATCTGCAGCTTGTCCGCAGGCTCTGTATTATATCTGCCGTAAACCTGTGCAAGGCCCGTGAGACCTGCTTTTACCTGCAAGCGGAGATTAAACGCAGGATACTCTTCAAGGTACTGTGCTGCAATTTCGGGGCGTTCGGGGCGCGGACCGACAATTGACATATCGCCCTTGAGAATATTGAAAAGCTGAGGCAGCTCGTCAAGTCTGCAGGCACGGATGATTTTACCGACAGGAGTAATGCGGTCATCATGGTCTGTGGCAAGCCTTGCCACGCCGTCGCTTTCGGCATTTACGCGCATACTGCGGAATTTATATATTTTGAATTCTTTTCCGTTTCTTGTAAGTCGCACCTGCTTATAAATTGCAGGGCCTTTATCATAAGCTCTGATTGCGATTGCTGTAATAACCATAATCGGGCTGAGGACAATAATTCCGGCAAGTGAGCAGACTATATCGATAACTCGTTTGATAAAAAGATACTCTGCATTAGGCACAGCTCTTGAGATTTCAAACGCAGGCACACTGAACATAGCAAGATGTGTTGCGCCCCTCATTATTATGTCGCCTGTGTACGGTGCCGTATAGCACTGAATGTTTTTTTCAATGCAGTATTCAAAAATCGAGTTTCTGTCACGCGGCATAAGATCCACAACAAAAACAGCCTCGCAGTTACCTATATATTCCTTCCAGTCACAGCCGTCTGCGTATTTCACGGTATCGACGATTTTAAAATTCTTTTCGCGGGAATAAACCTCTTTAAGTCTGATAAGCTCTGCTTCCTCGCGGTACAGAATTACTGTCTTTTTAGGCTCGTTAAGTCTGAAGTAAATGCGGTTGACAATAAGCGTCCATAAGCAGCTTGCGGCTGATTGGAGAATAAAGAAAACTGCAAGCGGAAGCGGATTGAACACTTCTGAGTTGGCGACAACAAACACTATATAAAACGCAATATTTGTAATGAAGATTGAAAGTGTTTGTGAGTAAATCAATATACCGCAGTTTGTAAGTCCGAAATCATACGCCTTGTAAATACGCAGACAGAAACACAACAAAACAGTATAGAGACCGACAAAAATCATAAATCTTGTATCGCCTACACCGTAATCATTATAACGGGAATTGTAAAAATCAAGACAGACTGCAAAAATGCTGATAGTCATTATCAAATGACCAAGTTTGCATAATCTGATTATTGTAATATAAGCAAAACTTTTGTTTTTTTCGTTCTTTCCGCTCACTACAACTCCACACTTTCAAATAGTTTTCTTATCTCATAGGCATACTCTGCCGAAATGTTGTTGAGATCGGTGAGGTATGCTTTTCTGAATTTTCTCTTTTTTCCAAACAGTAATGAGAACAACCGACAAATTTCGCAGAACGGGGTTAAAAAACGGTATTTCTTTACTATCGGATACGTATATGCAAGATCCTTACGCGACACAAAAATGCGTCTGAAGATATGTTTTCTTTTTCCTCCGTTATGATGCTGATCGGACAGCATACGTGTTTCGTTTGAACCGAATGTACCGCCCTTGAAAATATAGCTTTCAAGCAGACGCGTTATATCTGTATGCTCCGCACCGGAAAACCACACTTCACTCAGCTGCTGAGCACATTCGGAAAATTTGAGCATTGAGCCTTTTCTCAGCAGGTTTCTCGTTTCTTCATCGCTGCAACCAAGCTTGCGGTTCATCAACCACAGATCGAGAAACGGACGGATTCCGCATCCGCCTTGCACAACATGCTTTGCCATATGCGATATGTGATAAAAGAAGAAAAACGGATCACTCAGCTCATAGCGTGAGCTGTTTTCTTCGGCAGGCTTTGCGTAATCCCAGACACTGTCGAGAATTTTTGTTGATGCAATTTTTTGCTCCTCTTCAATCAGACAGAAGTGAAGCTCGATAAGTATATTGCCGTCAGGTGTAAGTGTTACATCGTGGCTTGTGCCTGCAGTCTGCCTGTAACCGAGGCGGTCCTGAATCAACTGTGAGGCAGATTCAAAATCCTGATCGTGCACAAGTATATCTACATCAACGCTCGAGCGCATCCACACTTCGGGATAAAGCTCACGAAGCACTGCACCCTTGAGCGGAATATACGGTATTTTTTCATCCTCAAGCGTTTTGCAGACGCTTTCAAAAGCATGATTAAGCTTTTCGCTTCTTAACACCGCACTGTAGAGTTGATCGGTGTATGCCTTTGCGGCACTGCCGCTTAGAATATTGTTTTTTTTCAGATTTGAAGCCACGATGTGCACAACATCGTGCTGCTTTGCCTGGACGAACAAATCAATAACAAGCTGTTCATCGGACATAAGATCAGGCGGCAATTCAATCTGCCTGCCGCAAACCTCATTGCCGATTATCTGTATTAATATTTCATTTGTTCGCTCCATTGGCTATGCTCCGAAATATAAATTTACCGGTTTATCATCCGTTTGAGTTTGTTGCGCACCCTGAATATAATCGGGCGAAGCGGAAACAGCAGCTGCCATAAAAAAATCTTCGCACGGTATCGGAGCGATTTGCAGGAAAACATCTTCCCTTTGCACTCAATCTCACTGACAGCGGCTATCACCTGTTCAGGAGATATCTGCTCGCACCAGAACTGTGCATCACCATTCATTACAAGACTGCCGTCGGATAAAACATGCTTTACGCGGTGGAGCACAAGCTCACCTGTGTTGCGTTTAAACAGCAGAATGCTACCCTTTTTATAATCCTGTTGGGTGCATTTAACCAACCGGACAAAATCTCTGCCGTGCACCAGAAACGGATTCATACTCGAGCCCGATACGCACAGCGTAAAGTGCCCGCCTTCGCTGATAATCTCTTCAAGAGAAGCAGAGATTTCAGACGTTGAAAAACTAATTTTTTCCATTTTCAAAAACCTTACCGTATGTAAGTTTTACCGCCGCCTCATCGGGTCTGCACTCAAGAAGCCACATCGGCACATCCTGCGTGAGCCTGTCGAGCGTGCTGATTGAAGCCTGCAGACACTGTGCATCCCAATGCGGCAGAAAAACATGCGGCATAAAAAGTTCGATTGCTTTTGCACAATCAAGCCTTGTGATTTTATTCTCTGTTGACTGCCTTAATATTACAATGCCGCTAAGTGCGGTTTTTGTATTGAGGCAATACTCAGACGAGCCTTTCCAAGGACAGCCGTAAGCATAAAAGCCGCCATCCGTAAAGCGGAGAAAGGCTTTATCGCCGTTGATTATGTCGGCACCCATAAACTTTTTCCAGAGCTGTGCCTGAGTCGTTTTACCAACACCCGAATAACCCGCAAAGACTATTCCTCTGCCGTCCAGATCGACAACAGAAGCGTGCATAAACAGCGTATTAAACCGCGCAAGCCGTGAGCATATCGCGGCAAGCGGCAACGAATGCTCGGAGCTGTCGGTTCTTTCAGTAAACACAGTGCAGTTCTTCCAATCGGCATCGGCAAGCATAAGCTCACCGTTTTCGAGCCTGAGCACGTGATCCGACGGCTTGTCTGTGTACTGTATTCCGTGCACCGTACTCATCCGGTCAGCAAATTCAAGCTTAATCTCAGGCGATTCATCCGTTATATATTCAAAGCCCTTGACAAATTCGGAATAATCCGACTGCCATTCAAGCGGAATATCCGCAATACGGATAATCATCCCAGTGTGTTGTAGCTCAGACAGTTGAAGAACGGCTCCATACCGTATGATCTGAGCTCGTTGTAATAATCGAGGAATTTGTTGGTTGTTGTCTTAACCTCAGCAGACATTACGCCCATATAGTATCCGCGGCAGCCGTCAACCTCGTGAGTGAACTTGATAACAGCCGCACCCGATACCTCGGATATACCGCCGGATACAGCGGCAATGCCTTCCTTGATGTTGATTGCTATGAGTTTACTCTCGGGAACAACGTATGATTTTTTCATATCAATTCTCCTTTTTCCGAGTATAAATTTCGTAAAGTTTTTTTGCCATATTGCAAAGATCCTCCGACACCTTTTCGGGGTCAGAACTCTCTGCACAAAGTGCACCGGGGCAGCGCTGGCAAAACGCTTTCCATTCACAGCCACTGCACTGAGCAGGACTTTTTATTTTTTCAAGCTTTTCGTGCAGGCTGATACTGTCGTTTCTGAGGCTGCCCGACCAGCTTGTATAAGGTGTATTCATAAATGCGCAAAGCTGTATGTGACCGTTCCACGTTATCCAGAGCGATGTTCTGTAGCTTGCGCACCACGCAAAAGGTGATTTAAGAGGAGGAAACTTTGATCTTTCAAGCTCTTCAAGCGTCAGCTCTTCCGGGAAATCGCTGAACGCAAAGCGCGAGGTTTTTATGCTGTTGAGTGAACCTCTTGAAGAGTTCATTACCGATATTGTGTGCTGCATCGGCAGACCTTTTTCACGCGCGAATGCGTAGATCGCCTGAAGGTCATCGGCATTTTCTCTGACAACGGTTGAAGTAAGTATAAGCGGCACCTCTGCTTTTTTCAGCAGGTCAATAGCCTTTGATACCCTCGTGAAGCCGTCAGGTGAATTGCAGGTGCGCAGATATGTTTCGTTGCTTGCACCGTAAACGGTGATCTTCACACGGTAGGGCATACCGTACTCGCGGAATTTTTCAATCGCGCTTTCATCTATGAGTGAGCCGTTTGAAAGCACCGTAATGAGGAACCCCATTCTGTTCAGCTCTGAGTAAATCCGCCAGAATTCGGGATGGACAAAGGGTTCACCGCCCGTAAGTGAGATTTCAAGCGTTCCCATTTCCTTTGCCTGACGTGCAATATTGAGCCATTCATCCGCACAGAGCACCCTGCCCTGTTTTTTTGCGCCCTCCTCATTGAGGTGAACGTAGCACATAACACAGCTGAAATTGCAGAAAGGTGTCAGTTCAAAAGTTATATTGAGCGGAACATTGTTTTCCCTCGCCCAACCTCTGAGTTGCTCCATATAGTTACCTGCAGAAAGTGAGCAATCCCTCATATCAGGGCACCCTGTTCTTTAAGATTTTCGATAAATCTTTCGACATCGGCGGTCGCCGTTAAGCTGTCAATTTCATAAGTGTCCGTAAGCACATTTACGAGCGTCGTAATATCCGCACCTTTTTCAAGCTCTTTCCACAGCAGTGCTCCGCTTTCGCTTAACGCAATCATACCGTGTATTTCGCTCGTCTGCGTGCCGACAGGGACAGCCATTGTGTTGCCGCCTATTTCACGGATTATGAATCCGTCTTTTACTTTGTAGGTCATAATTCAAGTCTCCCTGTAAAGAGTAAGATTGCCGCTCTCATTAAGTCGATATACTCTGTTGCAGTAGTTGAGCATACTGGGTCTGTGTGTTGTGATTATGCAGGTGCGGTTGGGGTAAGCCTTCATCATATTGCTGAGCACCTTTTCTTCCGTTTCGGCATCAAGTGCACTTGTCGCCTCATCCATAACAAGTATGGGAGCTTCACGCAGCAACGCACGCGCGATTGAGATGCGCTGGATCTGACCGTCGGAAAAATTCACGCCTCTTTCCCTTATAGGTGTATTTATTTTTTCGGGAAGTTTGTCGATAAAGCTCCACGCCTCAGCAATACGCAGCACCTCTTCAAGCTCTTCGTCAGTTGCCTCGGGGCGGACTATACGGAGATTATCTGCTACAGTACCTGAGAAAACTGCGTTGCCCTGTGGCACATAAGAGCAGAAGCGCCTTGTACTGTCGGAAATATCGAGAGTTTCGTCATGTTTTGTCGTTACTGTCATCCTGCCTGAATCGGGAGTTACGAGGCCGAGAATAAGACGGAGGATTGTTGTTTTGCCCTCTCCTGAAGGGCCGACAAGAGCTATTGTTTCGCCGGGTGACGCCGAGAAGGATATATCGTTAAGCACAGCCTGATCCGCACCGATATATGTGTATGTTACATTTTCTGCGCTGACAGTCAGACCGTCAGCCTCGGCGCTTTCTCTTATCTTTTCAGCTTTTTTGCCGTCCTTATCGTTTTCAAGCGAGAGGTCGGTTATTTCCATAACTCTGCCGGCAGCCGTTGCAATTGAAATTGCCGACGGAAAAAGACCGACAAGGGAAGAAAAGGAAGATGTCAGCTGACCTGAAACCTGGAGGAAAAGAAGCATTGTACCGTAGCTGATTGCACCCGACCAGAGTCTGTAGACACCCCAGCCGTAGCAGCTGTATGAAACGATAAGACCTATAAGCGACAGACAGAATGACATTATCAGCGAAAATTTGTCCTGTTCGAGTCTGATGGAGCGGTACTGCTCAAGATAACCGCGCATACGGCTGACATACTGGCCTGTGATGTTAAAAGCCTTGATGGTCTGCAGATTCTGCACGGATTCCGAAATGTAGGAAAGCACCGTACCGTTTATTTCGCGGCTCTGTTTGTTGTACTTGCGTATGGTTTTGGTTGAAAACCTCGAAGTGAGGACAAGGAAAGGCGCGCTCATAAGAGCAAATATCGCCATTGTGGGGTCGTAATAAAGCACAAGAGCCAGACAACCGATAAAGGTTGTAATCTTCGTGAAAATACCGGGAATAAAAGTGACTATGCTGTTTGATACGGCGCCCGCATCTCCCTCAACCCTGTTGAGAAGGTCGCCCGAATGGTATTTGCCGATACGGCTCCAATCGGAAAAAATAATATGCTCATAAACGTTGCTTCGCACCTCATTGTTGACCTTTGTGCCGACAACGGTAGCAACACGCGACATTGCTGTGTTGAAAACAATCTGGAACACGGCACATCCCACAGCAACGGCAGCACTGCTCAACAGATTCTGCGTATTGCGGGAAACAACAGCATCAATAAGGTGCTTTGAAGCAACACTCACACCAAGACCCGTAACCGTGCACACGATTCCGATGACAATATATATAAATATTTGCGCCTTATATTTTGAGACATAGCGCAAAAGCCATTTCCACTCTTTGGTGAGAGAGCGGAACAAAGCTTTGTATTCACCCGGTTTCTTCATAATTCTCTTTCCTGACAATTAAACATATTTACAGTTATACATTTTGAATTATAGCATAGTGCTAATGCTTTTTCAATATAAACTTATAATATATATCTTTTTCTCAAGTTTATGTATGCTTTAAAATAAATAAGACAGCACCGTTCATCGCTGCACAGCACTGTCTTATAACAAATTTCGTATACTGAATTAAGCACAATCAGGAGCGATATCGCCTACCCTTATCTTTTTGACCGTAACCGCTTTTGCCGTAGCCGTAGCGATAATATTTATGGTAACCGCCGTATTTGTAATAGCTGCCGTAGCCGCCCAGACCACCGGCTGCGCCGTTGAGGATACAGCCGAGGAATCTCGCATCGGTTTCAAGAAGCATATTGATACCCGAACGGATAGAATTCTGCATAACGGCATCCTGCCTGATCACATACAGAATCGCATCGGCAGCACCTGCGATAATTGCGGCATCGGAAATAACTCCGCAAGGCGGTGTGTCGATAAGTATGATGTCGTATTCGGCTTTTAAACCGTCGAGCATATCGGCCATGCCTGATGTACGTATAACCCTCTGAAGCGAAACAGGAGATGAATCAAATGTGAGAAGGTCAAAGTCCAGTGTTTCAATATGACTGATACTGAATTTTGACTCTTTATCAGTCCTGACCGTCTTAAGTTCTTCATTTCTGAGCACAAATGCAATACCTGAATTTCGAAGGTCGCAATCAATTACAAGCACCTTCTTTTCGCTTCGCGCGAAAATTGCGGCAAGATTAGTCGTAACAATCGATTTGCCCTCATTAGGCGCCGTGCTGGTAACAATAACTGTTTTTTCGCCATCCTTAAGAGCACTCTGCACGGATGTACGCAAAAGCCTGAGCGATTCCATAAAGCCACTGCCGATAAGCGGATTGGTGAGAATAATATCCGTGTTGATTTCACGGCGGTACTTTTTGAATATAACCTGCGGCAATATGCCTATACAGTGCTGATTGAGTATATTGCGTATATCCTCTTTTGTACGGATTGTTTTACGCAGAATTGCATAAATCATAATCCATGCCACACCGAGAAGAAGGCCTACGGCAGCAGTCGTAATCACGGATTTCTGCCATGCCATTCTGTTTGACGGAGAGGTCGGCAGAACCGGCTCGTTTATCATCAGAAGCTTTGTGCGACCGATAATATAATCGGCAACAGAGCTGTAGTTATCAATAACCGACAGCAACGTTTTGTACGTCAGCTCCGGATCGTCGCCTTGAGCTGTAAGGGTAACCATATTCGTGCCCGTAACACACTTTGCCGTAACGGTTGCCGGCATAACAAGCACACCAAGATCATCGCAAACCTGCATTTTGAGAACAGAGTTTCCGACAACGAAGGGAAAAACAGTTGCAAGCTGGTCAGCCGTATCCCTGTTATAGTAGAAAGAATATGCAGAAACGCCGCCCTTGCCCGAAAGCACCTTGTTCTCTGTCTGGACGGTAAAAGTTGCAGTTACGGTATACTCCGGAACAAAGCGTACATAGCTCCTGTAAAACTGAAAACCGCCGAACACAACGGCAAGCACAATCGCTATCCATCCGAACTTGATTACTCCGCGCCAGAGGTCGCTGAGCAACACCTTTATTTCTACACTGGAAGCGGCTTCGTTAGCTTCATTTGTTATCTTTTTGTCATCCATAACAATAACCGCTCCTTTTAGTTAAATGATGTTTTGTCCAGATCTCCGGCTGAGAAATCTTCATCCGGGATGTCTTCTGCCGAAACAGGAAAACTGTTGAATTTCGAATGATTTTTATAGTAAGTGGAATAGCCGTAATAACCCGTTTCGTCACTGCCCATCTGACCAAACAGTGTGAAGGGCTTGTATACATTATTCAGAATACAGCCTGCGAGCTTGCCGCCGGCATCTGAAATTGAGAGAATTGCATCGTTTATATCCTGAACCGGAACAACGTCGGTTCTGATAGCAAGCAGCACACCGTCAACAAGTGAGGACACTGTAATTGCGTCTGCTGAAACGGATGCGGGAGGTGTATCGATAATAACAAAATCCACCTTCTCACGCAGCACCTCGATACACTGACCGAGCACATCATTCTGAAACAAATCGGATGATTCGGAATGAGCTTTTTTGTTGAACGCAATCAGGAGATCGCTCTTTCTGTAGCGGAAGAAATTGAATTTGCTGAATGCAACCTTCTGAGACAAAACATCGGAAAAATCCGTTTCGATCTCTTCTTTGAATTCAAATATCTTATGCATTGAAGGCTTACGCACATCAAGGTCGAGCAGTACAACACGGTATCCTCTGTTTGAAAGAGCAATGGCTAAATTGGCTGCAATTGTTGATTTACCTTCGTTTTCCGCAACGCTGATAATCTCAAAGACACGCTCATCCTTGTTTCTTTTTGCATACTCAAGCTTTGTTGCAATCCTCTGAAAATCCTCGCTAAATTTCAGACTCGAGTAAGCGTCATTAATAAGCATAGAGCGTTTCTTGTGCTGCAACATCTCTTTAAAAGAACGGTGAGGTCGCTCATGCGATACCGTACCGATAAGATCACCGTCGATTTTATCTGAAAAGCCTTTTTCTTCCTTGACGGTTTCTCTCATGAGTGAAAAGAGCACTATGAGTCCTGCAACAAAAACCATCGCCAGCAGAACAATATGGTTTCTGTATCTGGTCAGAACGGAGTTTGATGGAGACACAGGCATTCTCGGAGCAGACAGCACATCAATTACTGCATCGGTAAATACAAACTCTGAAACCTTCGGGTAAACCTCAAGCACGGATGAAAGCAGCTTAAATGCCGTTTCGGGATCGGTTGACTTGACATTTATATTCATTATGTTTGTTGAACCGTTGATCTCTGCAGAAATCGTTCCGTTAAAGCTGTCGTAACCAAGATGCTCCGCTGCAAGCTTTTTGAGTGACTGCTGCTTGAAAACCTCTGTAAAAATGGTTGCCATTTCGGACGATGCGGAAAGGTTGCTGTACATGCCGGAGGTTCCTGCCTTTGAGCGCACGACAAGCACAGCACTGCTTGTATATGTCGGTGTATACACACTTTTTTCAAAGACGTTTATACCCATCCACGCAATTATTGCGGCAAGAATTATCGCCCAAAAATTGCGGATAAGGTCTTTAATCAGGCTGTTCCATTCAAACGTTATCGAAAAATTTGAGTTTCTGTTTTTCAAGTTTTATCACTCCTCTACAACAACGGTCAGAATAGAATGACCCTCATAACCAGTGGTGGTCGTAATGTAATAGTGAACGTTATAGGTACCGGGCACATTACTGTCAAAGTTGGTGGAAATAAGCATTCCGTAATCCTTCATAACAACACCGTCGATTGTGACCTCTTTGATGAAGCTTTCGAAGTCGGGTCTCTGATCACCCTTCTTGAGATAAATCAGACTCTTCTTAAGCGCAATCTGGGGTGCCATTGTTTCGTTACCCTCAACGTGCACTGTAATATCAAGGAAAATTGTGTCACCCATGCTGTTTGAAACCTGAAGCGAAACATTGAAAACGCCAGGTGTATTTTCGACGTAATCGGTTGCAAGAACGGTTACCTTATCACTTATATCGCCGTCAATACAGTCTCTTGCACCTACAGCCTCGTGAATATCCATCTCCTCTTCAACCGAATAAACAAGAACACGTCTCATATAAAATTCGGGTGAAGTATAGTCTGTGTATTCAAGTGTTCTCGTTGCCTTTGCAACATGGTTATCGTTATCCATAACAGCGTAAGTAACCATACAGACACCGGGGCGGATGAACTTTGAAACAGATTCAACAATAACCTTGTCCGTTATGTCACCATCCTTGCCGTCGGTTGCGGTTATACCTGCAAGCATCTTCTCTTCGGGATCGTGTATGCTGATCTTGAGAGGCTCCTGCGGAACTGTGATTGTCGGCTCTGTTCTGTCGGTTGTAATTCTGTCCGCAATTGAAAAAGCGACAAACGCAACAAACGTCACCGCAAATAAAATCATTATTGCTTTTTGAAGTATTTTAATCATATTCGGTCACTGTATTTCATCGTTATTTATAACACGTTTCGGATTGATTCCGAAAAGCAAGTCTGCATATTCGTAAGAGAAATTTTCGCATACAAATTCGTGAGCCTGTGAGAGATCGGGAGTGCGGCTGTACTGGCTGTGAGCATCGCTGGCAACAAAATCTGCAAGCTGATTCTTAAGTATGCTTTCGGCTGATCTTTTGGGTTTTGTGCCGAAATCTCCGCTGATGCTGCCGGAGTTTATCTGAAGCAATGCACCGAGCTGTCTGAGCTTTGCGGCGGCATATTTGTCTTCAGCAACAAAAGCATACCGCTCAGGGTGAGCCACAATCGGAACATAGCCCTCACTCACAAGTGCTGAAATTTTTTTATACGCTTCATCGGCACGCTCATAAAAATCAAGCTCAACCAGAGCATATCTCGAGCGGTTGAGGGTAATCAGTTCGTTTCGTCTGAGCAGCTGCAGAAAGCCTTCTTCAAGATAAATCTCCTGACCGCTGTAAACCTTCAGCTTAACTCCGCGACCATCTAGCTTTCTTTGAAAATCGGAGAGCTTCTGTTCAAGCTGCGTACTCCAAAAATTTTCAAAATAATGCGGCATATTGCAGTGGGGCGTTGCAAAGATTGCCTTTGTGCCGTTTCCGGTGGCAAGCTGCGCCATTTCGAGAGAGTCCGTCATATCGCCGGAGCCGTCGTCAACACCGTGCAGAATATGACAATGGATATCTACCAATTTCTCTCCCCCTTTTATTACAATAAACTATAATTGAATATTAAAACACATTATAATAATATTTTGTGGCGAGTGTTTTGTCAATATATTTAGCCGATAATAGACAATTTTTTATAAAAAAATCAGCATTTTCTCTATGAGAAAACAGTGCCTTATAAGCAAAAACAGCAGATGCCTGAGCACCTGCTGCCTTTGCGTTTCCATTCGTAAATATGTTATAAAAAAGTGATATTGTCATAACTTTGTTCAATTGTATTATGACACAAATTATTGTGGTTGTCAAGATAAAAAGCACAATTTATGCTATATTATTTGTCAAAACCGAATTTTTTCGCTATGCGTGTTTTGCTTATTGCTTTATTAACAATAAGGCCCACCAAAATGCCCACTGCACTTTGTATCAGATTGAACGGAATATTGGCAAGAACCGAAACAAAGCTGTTGTAATAAAAGCCTTCAAAAACATAGTAACCGCCGACCATAACAAGCTGAGCAGCAACACCGCTGATAAGATATGCAGCTTTTGATACCGATGTCTTTTTTATCAGACGCAGCACAAAATAAGCGACAAGCGCCTGCAGACCTTTTATGAAAAATGTTGCGACAGCGTAGGCAGGATAACCGATAAGGTCCGCAATTGCAGAACCTATGCCGCCCGCAAGAAAGCCGTAAACAGGGCCGAGCAGCCAACCGCTGACAAGCACAATACAGTCACCGAGATTTATATATCCGCCAAGAGGCGACGGGATGCGTATCACAAGCGTTGCAACGCAGACGAATGCCGCCATCAGTGCCGAAAAGACGAGCTTAAAAAGGTTGTTTTTTGCTTTCATTTTTATCTCCACCTTCAAAGTATCTGCTGTAATTTTATTCCCGAAAAAGAGTTGTGTCAAGGCGCAATCTGCATAAATCGAAAAATAATTTTTGATGAAATTTTATACGATTTACTTTTTATTAAAGATATGATAGTATTGAGTTTATCAACACCAAAGGGGTATATTATGACATTTGAAATAATAGGCAAAGACTTTATAAAAGACGGCAAACCAATAAAGCTGATTTCGGGCGCGGTGCATTATTTCCGCAATATGCCCGACACCTGGACTGACATTTTCAGAAAGCTGCGTGCAATGGGCTGCAACTGCGTTGAAACCTACTGCGCCTGGAATATGCACGAAAAGCAGCCGGGTGAATATGATTTTACAAACAATCTCGATATCGCTTCATTCCTCAGAGCCGCAGGCGAAGAGGGACTTATGGCAATTGTACGCCCGGGCCCCTACATCTGCTCCGAGTGGGAATTCGGCGGGCTGCCATGGTGGATTCAGTCCGACGAAGATATTGAAATTCGCTGTATGAACAAGGCATACATAAAGCATTTTGACAGATATCTCGACCGTATGTGCGAAGAAATCCGCCCTCTAATGTGCACAAACGGCGGCAACGTAATTATGGTGCAGTGTGAAAACGAATACGGCTACTACGGCGACGATAAAGAATATCTGAACTATCTCAAAGACGGCTTTATCCGCAGAGGAATTGACGTGCCGCTCTTCACATCTGACGGCACAGGCAAAGAGGATCTGCTCGACGGCACAATAGACGGCTGCCTTGCAACGCTGAATTTCGGCAGCAGAGTTGAAGAAAACTTCAGAGCACATGACGAGCTTTTCCCCGACTGCCCGAAGATGTGTATGGAGATGTGGAACGGTTGGTTTGACGCGTGGGGTGACGATAAACACCACACAACATCGGCTGAAGACTACGCAAAAACCGTTGACGATATGCTCAGCCGCGGCAGCCTCAATATGTATATGTTCATCGGCGGCACAAACTTCGGCTTCACGTCAGGCGCAAACCACTACGAAAAATATCTGCCCGACGTAACAAGCTACGATTACGATGCTCCGCTGACCGAATGCGGTGACACAACACCGAAGTATTATGCAGTCAGAGAAGTAATCAAAAAATATATCGACCATCCCCTGCCAGAAGTGCCTGCAAACCGCGAAAAGAAGGCATACGGCAAGGTAACGCTCGGCGAAGCAGTCGGCTTTTTCGATGCGCTCAACGTACTCTCATCGCCGATTCATTCCGATGTACCCAGATGTATGGAGCACTACGGCACAGGCTACGGTTACATCGTTTATCAGACAAGGCTAAACCGCGACTATGATGACAGCGAGCTGACACTGACCGAAATCGGTGACCGCGCACAAGTATATATCAACAAAAATCTTGTCGGCATAATCTACACAAACGATGAAGAGCTCAGTGTCGATATCACCGCAAAAAAGGGTGATATGCTGACAATTATCTGCGAAAATATGGGCAGGACAAACTTCGGCCCGAAGATGATGAAGAAAAAAGGCATTGCAGGCAGATGTCTGCTCGGCGACAGAATCCATTTCAACTGGAACGCATATCCCCTGCCGATGGACAACCTTGAAAAGCTCAGCTTTTCGGCTTGCATACCCGAAGAAAAATCGGCATTCTACAGAGGCTATCTGACAGTCGATGAAGTAAAGGACACCTTCCTCAGGCTCGACAATTTCACAAAGGGATTTGTTGTAATCAACGGCTTCAACATCGGCAGATACTGGGAAATCGGTCCGCAGAAAACGCTGTACATCCCCGCCTCACTTCTCAAAGATGGCGAGAACGAAATTGTTGTTTTCGAGTCTGACGGACTTAAAGGCACACCCGAAATCGAATTCTGCGATAAGCCTGTGTTGGAGTAAGTGCTTTAGCGATGCAGGCGGCAGCTGCCGTACCCGGATTCGATATTTTTAAATGCGATGAAAATGATTTGCTCAACGCATGATTTGAATTGACAAGTCAATTCATTAATACTTTTCTTTGGAGAACATATTATGGCGACACTTCTTCTGGTTGTAATTTACTGTGCCTATATAGGTCTCGGTGTGCCCGATTCGCTTTTCGGCACAGCCTGGCCTGCAATTTACCGTGAGCTTGACCTGCCCGTTTCGGCGCAGAGTGCGGTAACAATGATAATTTCATCAGGTACGATTATCTCAAGCTTTATGAGCACGAGAATCATAAACCGCTTCGGCACAGCTATTGTAACAGCGGTCAGCACAACGCTCACAGCAATCGCACTTCTCGGCTTCTCCCAGTCGGGCAATTTCCTTTTTCTCTGCCTTTTTGCGGTACCGCTGGGGCTTGGCGCAGGCACGGTTGATGCCGCCCAGAACAGCTACGTTGCAATGCACTATAACGCAAGGCAGATGAGCTTCCTTCACTGCTTTTACGGCATAGGTGTTTCTGTCAGCCCTTATCTGATGTCAATCGGTCTGCACGAAAACGAATGGCGCAAGGGATATATGCTTGCATTCACACTGCAGGCTGCTATTTCAATAATCACAATCGTTGCGATTCCGCTGTGGAAAAAAGCACATCCGCAGACTAAGACAGCTAAAGAGAAAAAGGCTAAAAACGTGCCGATTCTAACCCTTGCCAAAATGCCTGCGGTCAGAGCAACGTGGATGCTGTTCATAACCTCCTGCGGTATTGAGGTTATCAGCACACACTGGAGCAGCACATTCCTTGTTCAGTGCCGCGGCATCACACCCGAATTTGCCGCAAAAACAACGATGCTCTATTTCGTAGGTCTTGCGGCAGGCAGATTCATTTCCGGTCTTGTCGCAAACAAAATCAAGCCCTGGCCGCAGATTAAAATCGGCTGTGCGGTGCTCTTTATCGGTCTTGTTATGCTGTTCATACCGGGTACGGGCAGACTTCTCGCCTCCCTCGGTCTTTTCCTTGTCGGTTTCGGCATAGGTCCTATGTATCCTAACCTTACCTACCTCACGCCCATTCATTTCGGTGACAAGCTTTCACAGGCAGTAATCGGCTCACAGATGGGCTTTGCATACGTCGGCATAATGGTGCTTCCGATTGTTTTCGGGCTTATTGCACAGAGCCTTACAACCTCAATTTTCCCGTATTTCCAGGCTGCACTTTTCCTCCTGACTCTTCTTTGTATGCACCTGCTTCAGTCAAGCGTCAGAAAGACAGAAAGCAAAGGAGAATAAAGCTATGCACAGCAAAATAATCTGCGATTTTCCTCCGAGTGAACAGAATAACCGCAACAGCGAGGGTGCTTTCATAACACTTGAAAACGGTGACATTCTCTTTGCCTGGTCGCGCTACGGTGCTCAGGGTGACGATGACGGCGCGGCGGCAGATATCTATGCCTGCGTTTCAACAGACGGAGGCGAGACCTTCGGCACACCGTATGAGCTTATCAGCCGCAGACGCGTGAATGCCGACAACATAATGTCTGCCGCATTTATGCATATGGCAAACGGCGATATAGGTATGTTTTTTCTTGCCAAAAGCGATGTTGTCAACTGCCTGAGCTACCTCATGCGCTCATCCGACGGAGGTAAAACCTGGGAAGATCCCGTGCTGTGCAGTGAAGAATGCGGCTATTTTGTTGTTAATAACGACAGGGCAATACGCACCTCAGACGGCAGAATTCTCGTGCCTGCGGCAAAGCACGGCACAATTGTTACACCGGACAGCAAAGAGCCGGACGATATCACACCCGGTGAGCTTTATATATTCGCTTCGGATGATGACGGATACACGTGGCATACTATGACAAAAGGAATCACGGTTCCTGTTTCAAGGGGCTGCACAACAGGTGTGCAGGAGCCGGGACTGCTGGAGCTTAAATCCTCTCTGTGGTGTTATATACGCACCGACTCGGGCAGACAGTATGAAACGTTTTCAACCGATGGCGGTGTGAGCTGGAGCGAGCCTTCACCCTCACCGTTCACAAGTGCTCAATCACCGCTGTGCACAAAGCGGCTTTCCGACGGCAGGATTGTTGCCGTGTGGAATCCCACACCAATTTATAACGGCAGAAGTGAAACGGTTGACAGTGTATGGACGGGGGCAAGGACACCTCTTGCGCTTGCGGTAAGCACCGATGATGCAAAGAGCTTTTCTGAACCTGAGCTTATTGAAACCGATGAGCGTTCAGGCTATTGTTACACGGCAATTCACGAAACAGAAAGCGGCGATATACTCCTCGCCTACTGTGCAGGCGGTGTTGCAGACGGCAGCACACTCAACCGCCTGAGAATCAGAAAAATAAGACTGTAATGAGGTAACAGAATGAAAATTATAAAGCAGACAGGATATGACAAAATCTTCCCATACATTGCATATATACCCGAAAAAATCAGCGCAAAGCCTGCAATGATTATCCAGCTTCACGGCGCAGGTGAACGCGGTAACGGCGGCGATGAGCTTGACAGAGTGCTCGTGCACGGTTTTTCCAGCGTGGTAAATGATGAAAACCTTAAAGACTGTATTCTGATTATGCCTCAGTGCCCTACAGACACATTCTGGGTGGCAAGAATAGAGAGCATAAAGAAGTTTATTGACGAAGCAATTGCCGAATTTTCCGTTGACACAGACAGAGTTTATCTGTGCGGTATAAGTATGGGCGGCTACGGCACGTGGAACACAGCAATGGCATTCCCCGATATGTTTGCCGCAATTGTTCCCTGCTGCGGCGGCGGTCCTGCATGGGGCGCAAGTGTGCTGCAAATGCCTGTGTGGGCATTCCACGGCCTCGAAGATGATGTTGTTCTGCCGCGCAACACAACCGATATTATCGACCGCCTGAAGACCTGCAACCCGAATGTCAGGTGCACGCTCTATGAAGGTGTCGGTCACAACAGCTGGGAGAAAGCGTTTTCGGATGAGCTGCTTGCCTGGCTGCTTGAACAGAAAAAATAAAACAACAAAGGGCGGCAATATGCCGCCCTTAACTGTAATTGAGGTATGATAAATGAACAATCTGCCCAAACGCAAATCCATCCGAATGGCGGGCTACGATTATTCCGCTCCCGGTGCATATTTTATCACGGTTTGTGTCGCTGACCGAAGAGCGATTCTGTGGAATGTAGGGGCGGCTACCAGCCGCCCGAGTCTATCATTAATCGGATCTGTTGTGCAAACAGCAATTGAGCAAATACCGCAACATTATCCTATGATAACCGTAGATAAATATTGCATTATGCCGGATCATATTCATATGATTCTGTCTGTCAACACGGATGTTGACGGGCGGCAAATTGCCGCCCCTACAGTATCAACAGCGATAGGACAAATGAAGCGGTGGGTTTCTGTGCAACTTGGTCGGTCTATCTGGCAGAAATCTTTTATAGACCGTGTAATACGCAATGACAAAGGATATCAGGCGATATGGGAATATATCGAAAACAATCCGATAAAGACTGACACAGCATATGATATTCCTGATTTTGAGAATATGTAAAACGTTCTGTGCTGTCAATATGGGACACACCAATTTGTAAAAATATTTACATTTAAACTGAAATCTGGTACAATAATTAAACCGATATAATGATTGAAGCTTGACTATTTGGGTTATAATAAAACAATATAGTTAGGAGTTTGTCTATGAAATGTAAAGTTTGCGGTGCAGAAAGCGGAAAATATCCGCTATGCCGTGCTTGTAATTTAAAAAGAGAAAAAGGCGAGATTATCAAATGCCTCAAGTGTGGTAATTGGCATTACAACAATATGCCTTGCTCTACACCAACACCTGCAACTGATAACGGTAAATATCTATACCAAACAAGAAGAACTCTAATCAGTAAGTCAGAACGAGGTTTTTTTGATGCAATAAGATCTTCTGTACCGGAAGGTTACTGTGTTTTTCCACAAATAAATTTGGCGTCTTTCATAGACAGAACAGATGATGCAAGATTTCATAATGAACTATTTAGAAATGTCGATTTTTTAGTTACCGACGCGGAATATATTCCTAAATTCATTGTTGAAATAAACGACCAAACTCATCTCAATAACGAACGTCGAGAGCGTGATGAAAAAGTACAGAAAATTTGTGAAGAAGCAGGAATTCCTATTCTCAAACTATGGACTTCTTATGGTATAAATCCCGAATATATAAAAAGTCGTATCAACGAAACATTAAGTAGACTTCCTGTTGCACGAGTGCATCATTTTAATAAAGCACAACCACCCATACAACCACCCGTACAGCCATCCGTACAACCACCCGTACAGCCGCCTGTTCGAATATCGGCAAACAAAAAGAACGGCTGTTATATAGCAACTTGTGTTTACGGTTCTTACGATTGCCCGGAAGTTTGGGTACTAAGGAGATACCGTGATAACATACTCGACAACAACTTTTTAGGTAGATTTTTCATAAAAGTTTATTACGCTTTTAGCCCGAATCTTGTTAGATTGTTTGGAAAGCAAAATTGGTTTGTTTGTGCTTGCAAATCAATGTTAAATAGAATCGTAAATAAGCTACAAGACCAAGGAATCGAAAACTCACCATATAACGATAAATATTAAATCCCTAAAAAATAAAAGTATTTTTTCATAGCCTCCCTTGTGCAAAGGGAGGTGGCAAAAATCTCTGATTTTTGACGGAGGGATTGCAAAAAGCCAAACAACCCCCCAGTCTTTTTGCTACGCAAAAATCCAGCCCCCTTTACACAAGGGGGCCTTTTCATTGCTTAAACAATGTGGTTATCCAATAGATCAACCCATACAACACACTTGCTGCCGTGCCGTACACAATAACAGGCCCTGCGATTTTGAACATATTCGCAGCCGTGCCGAGGATTCTGCCTTCGGTGCTGAATTCCATTGCAGGCGACACGACAGAGTTTGCAAAACCCGTAATCGGCACAATCGTGCCCGCACCTGCATAGCGGGCGATTTTATCAAAAACACCGAATGTCGTAAGCACCGCGGCAATAACAACAAGCGTCACTGCAACGAGGGTTGATGCAGTATCACCGTCTGAACCCAAATAGATATAAGCATTTTTCAGCACCTGACCGAATGCACATATTCCGCCGCCGAAAAGGTAAGCCATCAGCAGATTTTTTATTTTCGGAGATTTGGGCACAGCCTCGTGCACAAGTTTTTTGTAGGTATTCTTATCCATAAAAATCAGCCTCTCTTCCGACTGTTATTTTTGTCACGAAGAGAGGTTTTATTCTTTTTTGTGTTGATTTAAATTTCAGGTTGTTATAAAATAATTTGCAGAAAACGAAGGAGAGAAAAAGAAAATGAAAAACATCGTACTTATCGGTATGCCCGGTGCAGGCAAGAGCACAATCGGTGTTCTGCTGGCAAAATCAATGCTTTACAGCTTTGTTGACACCGACCTGATTATTCAGAACAGATACGGCAAAAGCCTTTGCGATATTATTGATGCTGTCGGTACGGACGAATTTTTAAATATTGAAAATGACGTTATCTGCGGCTGCGAGTTTGAGCGCAGCGTTATTGCAACGGGCAGCAGTGCAGTATACGGCGGTCAGGCGATGAATCACCTGAAGTCAAACGGCACGGTGGTTTACCTTGAGCTTGAGCTCAGCGAAATTGAACGCAGACTCGGCGACATACACACACGCGGCGTTGCGATGAAAAACGGCACAACGGTTGCCGAGCTTTATGATGAGCGCAAGCCGATATATGAAAAATATGCCGACATAACTCTCAGCTGCTCAGGTCTTACCGCTGAGCAGTGCGTTGACAGAATAATAGAAATGATAAAATAAAAGAAGGGTGTCCGGAGCTTTTTCGGACACCCTTAAGCTTTATTTAGCCTGATAAATTTTTACGTAGTCAACAACGTACTCTGTGCTGAAATCCTTTGCAATCTGCTCAAGCTCTTCAACAGCAGGAATTTCAAGCGAAACGATAACGTCCTCGGGCACTTCGGACACACCGTTGCCGAAGGATGAGCGTGCCGATTCAACACCGTTGATGTAGAAAATATACTCCGTATCGGTCCACATAAGGCCGTAGGTATTGTATTCCTCATAGATGTTTTTGCCGTAGAATGTGCCGAGGTTTCTGGACTGAAAGCCCTCCTGCACACCGTCAACACCTGCGCAGTGAATTGTCTGCGAAACGGAATCTGCGCCGATAGGGTCGCCCCAGCTCATTGACTCAAAGATATCAATTTCAGCGCCGCCTACGCCGCCCTTGGAAACGGATGCGGTATAAGGTGCGTCAGCCTGAATCCAGAATGCGCTCCAGAAGCCGTCACCGGGGTTACAGATACAGCGGATTTCGAAATATCCCTTGCAGTATCTCTCCTTGAGCTTGACCATACCTGTATACCAGCCTTCGCCATAGGTGCCGTCGGTCTGATAATCACCTTTGATAATCATATTGCCGTTTTCAACTCTGACCTGGCTTGCTGCGTTGAAGCCGCCTCTGCGGGGACCGCTGCCGCGGTATTCCCAGACATCGGTGTTTAGTGAATCACCATCAAAATTATCCTCAAAAACGATATCATAGCCTGTGAGATCAAGCTCTGCGCCTCTCGGAGTTGTCGGTGTATCAAACAGCACAAGACCGAAGACTTCGACAATTGCAACTATTGCCGCAATAACTTTTTTGGGTGAGAACGAAAAAAGATCTTTGAAATAAGTGCCGAGACTTTTGACGCCTGCCATCTGTCTGTAAGCAAGCTTGAGAGTATCCGTTAAAAATTTTTCAAACATAAAAACACTCCGCTCTTATTAAAGTTTAATTTTGAAAACTACCTTTGTGACTTCTTCGCCCTTGTCACCTGTCATAACACAGGGCTTATGAGCATCCTCAGGCAGGAGATAGACAAACGTGCCTGCATCAAGAGCAATGCTGCTCACACACGCAGGGTCAGCATAAAACCCGATGTCGCCGCCCTTTGAAAACTCTTCGCTGATTTCCTCCGTACAGTCAGAAATATGCGCCCAGTCGATACGCTCAGTACCCTTGAGCAAAATCTGCACGTCGGCATATCTGCGGTGAGCCTCAAGGTTTTTGATTGCCGCATCACCTGTGGTATAGGTTGCGATGTTTGCTGCCAGCTTGTCGGCAATCAGTTCATAGCTGCCGTCAGCCTTGGGAGAAGCAAAATACTCTGTTACAAAATCAAATATGTTCTCAAACTCGGGGCATACGCTGTAATAGGTTTTAAGATCCTGAATTTTTCCGACTATCATAGGTTTCAGACCTCCGTAGATATTGATGTGATTTGATTATACTATTTTACATTGCGCTTGACAATAAAAATACAAAAATTATGCAAAAGAAAAAAGGAGAAACCGATTGAGGTTCCTCCTTTAAAACTGTTTATTTACCGAACATTGCAAAAAAGTCTACAAAAACCTTTACAATTTTCTCAAGAATGCCCAGTACAAAGCTGATTATGCTGAAATCCGATTCGGTATCCTCAAGGTTGCCGATATCGTCAGCAGTCGCACCGTCATAATCCGATGTAAATGAGTAGAGCCAGGAAATCATACCGTTGGGGCTCTCGAGCTTGACCGTGTTACCCTTGCCGTCAACTGTAGAAGCATAGGGATAGTCACCGTCATCATATGAGAACATATCGTTGTTTATCGCATACCATGCGTGGTGACCGCTCTGGCAAGGCTCACCGTCTGCATAACAGACCTTATCGAGCGTTGTGAAGCGGCAATCCGAAGCAACAGCTGAAGAGCTGCAGAGTCTTTCCCAGCCGGGAGCAACACTGCTGCTGTAATTTACAAGCGGATCGGGCTTGCCTGAGGTAAGCCACACGGGAATATCCTTGATAAGCTCAAACTGACTTGCAGAAGGTGACACTGCAGGACATATGGGGAAGATAGCCGCAAACATATCGGGATATGCAACAGCCATATTGTAAGTCATCTTACCGCCCATTGAGTAACCGCCGACATAAATACGGCTCAGGTCAATATTATCACCGTGCTTTTTGATGAAATCATCAATTGCGGCACGTGCAGGAAGAACCATTGAAGTGCCCCAGAAATTCAGATATTCTTCGCGTGAACGGGGTGCAAGAATAAACGCGCCGTCAACATCGCCGAATCTGCTCTGAAACTCTTCGCTTGTCCAGAATGCAACATAGTTTTTATCAATCTGCTTGCCGTTGTGTGAGCCGTCACCCATACCGTGGAACCAGATTACAAGCGGATACTTCTTTGTATCGTTGTCCTTGACAGGTGAAAAATACATATATTCAACCGAATAATCACCTGCAACAGGACCCTCGCCTGCCACAAACTGTTTTCTCAGGTCATCAATCTGAGGTCTAAGGTCAACAGCACCTGCACTCACGCAGACACCAAGCACCATAACAACAGCAAGAAACAATGAAATAAATCTCTTCATAGAATATATCTCCTTTGTTATTTTTCTCTAAAGAAAATATTATCAGAATTATCCGAGTATGTCAACTATATCGCAGGTTGTGTCGACATAAGCATCGGCGCCTGCGGCAATAAGCTCCTCTTTGCCGAAGCTGCCCCTGACACCTACGACGTAGCAGCCTGCAGCCTTACCCGAAAGCACACCTGCAACGGCATCCTCAACAACCATACAGTTTTCGGGCGCAACGCCGACTGCGGCGGCAGCCTTGAGATATATCTCGGGATCGGGCTTTTTGTTTGTGATATCGCTGCCTGTTATAACGGCATCAAAAACACTCTCCTCAACACCGAGCACGTTCACGTTTGTAATAACCTTTCTTCTGTCGGCAGACGATGCGACAGCAAGGCGGTATTTCTTTTTAAGCTCGGGCAGAACCGTGCTCATATTCGGTGCGGCATCAACAATTGTGCCCGCAAGCTGAATATAAATCTCATAGCACTCGTCCTTCATCTGCGGCAGATAAGTGCCGCCGTTTTTCTCAACAACTCCGCCGATTGCGGCATCCTCACCCATACCGACAAAATCGTTGAAATCCTCAAGCTTTGCATCAATGCCGTACTTTTCCTTAAGGTGCTTTATACAGCACTTCATAAGCGGAATTTCGGAGTCAACAAGCACTCCGTCCATATCAAATAAAATTGCTTCAATCTTCCTCATTTTCATACCCCCAACCGTCTATTCCTTTGCGCTGCATTGCGCCGATTATCTTTGAGCGGATATCGCCGTATTTTTTCTCATAGCCAGAAAGCAGCTGTTTCATACTTTCACGCTCCGTCACACCGTCTGCAGGGCATCTGCTCTTTACAACGGGCAGCTCCATCCTGCGGCAGATGCGTGCAGGCTCACTCTCACGGCAGAATATCATCGGGCGGATAACGTGAATATCCTTACGCGAAAGATACGTCACGGGTGAAAAACAGCCGATGTGACCGCCGTTGAGCAGATTCATCATAAACGTTTCCGCCGCATCATCCATATGGTGACCCAGCGCCACCTTATTACAGCCCGCCGCCTTTGCCGCATCGTGCAGAGCACCGCGGCGCATTTTTGCACAAAGACTGCAGGGATTTTTTTCGTTACGGGTTTCAAAGATAATCTTGCCCAATTCGGTGCGCTTGATTATGTACTCAACTCCGATATCTTCACACAGCTTTTCAAGCGGCGAAAAATCAGTTTCCTCGCCGCCGAAGCACGGGTCAAGCGAGATTGCCACAAGCTCAAACGGCTCGGGATAAAACCGCCTGATATTCGCAAGCGCAACAAGCATTGCCGTGCTGTCCTTGCCGCCCGAAAGTCCGACTGCCACCCTGTCGCCTGCCGTTATCATATTATATTTTTCCATAGCAGAGCGCATATGGCTCATCATTTTTTGCATTTCTGATACCTCAGTAAAATTGCTATACTATCATATATTGAGGCACCGAGGAAAGTCAGTGCCTCTGTTTTTACATTTCAATGCGTTCACCAACGCAAATCACGCAAAATCTATTTTGCAAATCATGATTTTGTAAAAAATCAAATCATGCGAAGCAGATCATTTTTATTACCTCAATAAAATTGCTATACTATTGTACATTGAGACACCGAGGAAAGCTTTACGCTCTGTCTCTCACAACCCTCAGTCACTTCGTGACAGCTCCCTTCAAAGGGAGCTTCTATTACCTCCTTTTGAAAGGAGGCGGCACAGTGCAAAACGTGACGGAGGATTGTCATTTATTTCATCCTCTCTTTTACAGTGTTATCTATCACCGTACAGACTTCATAAAAGTTTTTATCAACATCCGAATTTGAAAAGCGGAGAATTTTCAGACCTAACGATTCTAAATACTCATCTCGTTCTCTATCTGCCGCCATACCCGTTTCTTCAAAATGCTGCGAGCCGTCAAGTTCTACTATCAATTTTGCTTTGTCACAATAGAAGTCAACTATATAGTTACCGATAACCCGTTGTCTGTTAAACCTTGTCGGATATGTACGGAGAAATCGATACCACAATCTGTTTTCTTGCTCTGTTGCGTTTTTTCGTAAATTTCGTGAAAAGCCTTTAAGCTTTTTGTTTCTTGGCAGGAATGAATTGTCCATTTCAGCATTCCTTTTCGTTTTGTTGTTTTTCAATCCTCAGTCAAAATCGCAAGCGATTTCGACAGCTCCTTTCAAAAGGAGCTTTTGACAAATCACTTTACAGCAATTTAGCTTATAGCTTTACCTCCTTTTGAAAGGAGGTGGCACGGCGCAAGCCGTGACGGAGGATTGTTTATTTTTTCTTTAATTCAACAAACTTTTTAATATAGCCTATTTGTGTTGGCATTATATTTTCCGGCAGATTATCCAGACTGAAAAATACAAGCTCTTTACTTTCACTGTCGGGTTTTAAATCTCCGAAAAATTCGTTAATCTCATACACTATATCTGTATAGTAAACTTCATCTTTATTGGGATAGACCATATGAACATTTGCTTTTATATCAAACAGTTTCGGGTTAGCAATTTCAAGATTAGTTTCTTCTTTGATTTCTCTTCTCAAAGCTTCATCTAAACTTTCGCCAAGCTCTATTGCGCCACCGGGTGTGCACCATTCACCTGTATCTGTTCTTTTTTCAAGCAGCAAACCTTTTTCTTCATTATACAAAATACCCATCGCGGCAACTGCCATTATCGGAGCGTGTCCGACAAACTTTCGCATATCACCAATATAACTCATTCAATACACCTCTTTTTTACAACCCTCAGTCACTTCGTGACAGCTCCCTTCAAAGGGAGCTTTTATTACCTCCTTTTGAAAGGAGGTGCCGAGCATAGCGAGGCGGAGGATTGTTATTGACTCAACAGCTCAACTATTTCGTCACTGAGTTTCAGGTATTCTTCCTGCGAATCAAGGATTTTCTTTGCAATAAACTTCCACGAAAAGCGCTCGCTGTAATCCTCTGCCGTATCGTCACGGTAGGGGTTATTTTTTATCAGCTCAATTATCTCGCGGCTCAGCTCAACATCACCCTTGCGCATCACACGCTTTGCGGTGAAAATAAGCGAATATTTATATGTATTGAGTCTGCCGAAATAAACCGAGCGCAGGTAGCTGTTTTCAGCAATTACACGCACCATATTATCCTTATTCTTGCGGTGCATCAGGTAGCGGCTTGTGAGCCTTGCAACACAGGCACTTGCCGCACGCGAATGAGAAAAAAGCGCTTCGTTTTCTTTCAGCAGCTCGAGCACTTTTTCAAGCGCAGCCTGCGGATTTTCGGCTGTCAGCGCATCAATTTCAAGCCCGATTTGTTTTTCGTTTTCAATCAGATATTCAGCCTGCATAATCTGCCACCATTTTCTTGAAGGCGTTGCCCTTCTCCTCAAAATTCTTATAGCGGTTATAGCTTGCCGCCGCAGGAGAAAGCAGGCAAGCCTTGCCGCTCTGAGTCAGCTCAAAGCTCTTTGCAACCGCATCCTCAAGTGTCTCACAGCGCACAATATTGAGCTTGCATCCCTTTGCTTCAAGGGCAGAAGCAATGCTGTAGCCTGTTTCGGGCATACAGATAAGGTTATCAATCGGTGCAGACATAAGCTCCGCCACAAAATCCGAATAATCAAGACCTCTGTCCATACCGCCGATAATAAGCGTGCCGACATTGCCGAGGGCTCTGACGTTGCCCATAACGGCGTGAGGAATTGTTGCGATTGCATCGTCATAGAAGCTGATGCCGTTTTTGACGGCAAATTTTTCGAGTCTGTGCGCAATTCCGCCAAACTCGCTGACTGCTTTTTCGATTGCCGCGTCACTTACGCCGAATTCACGCACGGCCGTTGCAGCATAGAAAATATCCTGCCACTGAAGCTCACCCGGCAGTGCCTCGGTAAGCGTTGTGAGCTTTCTGAAAAACTCATCGTTTTCATAAGCCTTACGGCTGACCCTTACCATACGTGAGCGCACAAAGCTGAGGTCGCCGACAACATCCTCAAGCAGCTGGTCCGCATTTGAAATAAAGAGGTTATTCTCATTCTGGTAGCGGACAATGTTGAGCTTTGCGCCTATATAGCCCTCAAAGCCGTTATAGTGGTCAAGATGCTCGGGAAAAGCGTTTGTGAAAACCGCAACGTCGGGTGATGCGTGAGAAAACTCGAGCTGATGGCAGCTCATTTCAATAACCGCAATCTTGCCCTCAATCTCATCAAGACTTTCAAAAACAGGTGTGCCGATGTTGCCCATTACCATTGAGGGCACACCGTCTGCCTGAAGCATACGGTAAATGAGAGTTGTTGTGGTTGTTTTGCCCTTTGTGCCTGTGATACCGATCTTTTTGCAGGGCACAAAACGCAGGAAAAGATCCATTTCACCCGTTACGGTTGTGCTGTCGTCTATTTTAACGTCACGCAGAGAAATGCCCGGGCTTTGCATAACGATATCAAAATCGTTTATACAGTCAAGATAATTCTCGCCGCAGATGAGCGTAACATTACCGTCATCAACCTTGACGGGGGTTCTGTCGGCAACAGTCAGGTGCATATCCGGATAATGCTTTCTGATAAAGCCGAGTGTTGCCCTGCCCTCTCTGCCAAGACCGAGAATGAGAATATTTTTATCCTTAAAAAAATCAATAAGTGCCTGATACATAGCCTTTACTTTCCTTTGCGTAAGATTGATAAATGAAGAGGTAAACCCTGATTTACCTCTTCATAAAAAATGTTATTTATTTTTGTGCCTGTGCCGCAGGTGAGCCGCAGCACTTCTTATATTTCTTGCCGCTTCCGCAGGGGCAGGGATCGTTCGGACCGACCTTATCGCTTGCAGCCTTGCGGACAGGACGTTTTTTGTCCGTACCGTCACCGCCTGCGTTGGTTGCAACCTCTTTGACCTTCTGCTCACGCTTTGTGTCATCCTCTGTTCTGACCTGAACGGTGAGGAGCATACGCACGGTATCCTGACGGATCTGGCGTGTCATATCGTCAAACATATCGTAGCCTTCGAAACGGAAAGCAACGATGGGATCCTTCTGACCGTATGCACGAAGACCGATACCTCGTTTGAGCTCTTCCATAGCGTCAAGGTGATCCATCCACTTGGCGTCAACATTATCGAGAAGAACCTTGCGCTCGAGCAGAGGCATAAGCTCGCCGAGCTCAACTTCTCTGTCTGCATAACGCTTTTCTGCACGCTCAATAAGAGTGAGTCTGATTTCATCGCGGTCGTTTTCGATATCACCGAAATCATTCTCATTAACAAGCCAGCCCATATAATACTGCTTGAGTGAGTCCATACTCCAGTCCTTGGGATCTGCAGATGCAGGCAGATAAAGGTCAACCGCATCGCCGATGCTGTCTGTTACCATCTTCATAAGAGCAGTCTTAAGCTCTTCACCGTCGAGAACCTGATTACGCTGCTTATAGATAAGCTCACGCTGCTGATTCATAACGTCATCGTACTGAAGGACGTTTTTACGCATTGCAAAGTGGTTGCTTTCAACCTTCTTCTGTGCGTTTTCAACAATGTTGGAGAAGATTTTTGTATCAAGCGGCATATCTTCGGGAGCATTGAGACGCTCAAGCATCATCTGTGCCTTATCGCCGCCGAAAAGACGTGTTACGTTATCATCAAAGCTGAGGAAGAACTGGCTTTCACCGGGGTCGCCCTGACGGCCTGAACGGCCTCTGAGCTGGTTATCGATACGGCGGGAATCGTGACGCTCCGTGCCAATGATATAAAGGCCGCCCGCCTGACGCACCTGCTCAGCCTCGTCAGCAATTTCATCCTTGTACTTTGCCTCAAGCTCGGTATAGGTCTTGCGTGCCTCAAGAATTTCTTCGTTATCTGTTTCTGCAAAACCTGTTGCCTCGGCAATCATTTCCTCGGTGTAGCCCATACGGCGCATCTCGCTCTTTGCAAGGAACTCCTCATTACCGCCGAGCTTGATATCGGTACCACGGCCTGCCATATTTGTGGCGATTGTAACCGCACCGAACTTACCTGCCTGAGCGATAATCTCAGCTTCCTTATCGTGGAACTTTGCGTTGAGCACCTGATGCTTTATGCCTCTCTTCCTGAGAAGCGAGCTGAGGATTTCAGACTTTTCGATTGAGATTGTACCGACAAGCACGGGCTGACCCTTTGCGTGACACTCCTCAATTCTGTCAAGGATTGCACGGAATTTGATAGGCTCTGTCTTATAGATAACGTCGGGGTTATCCTTTCTTGCCATAGGCTTGTTTGTGGGAACTTCGACAACGTCAAGGTTGTAGATTTCCTGGAATTCGACGCTCTCTGTCTTTGCAGTACCGGTCATACCGGAGAGCTTGTCAAACATACGGAAATAGTTCTGGAATGTGATTGTTGCAAGAGTCTTGCTCTCGTGCTCGACCTTAACGCCTTCTTTAGCTTCGATAGCCTGATGCAGACCCTCGTTGTAGCGTCTGCCGAGCATAATACGGCCCGTGAACTCATCAACAATGAGAACCTTGCCCTCTTTTACAACGTAATCTATATCACGGCGCATAACACCGTTTGCCTTGATAGCCTGGTTGATGTGGTGCTGGATTGTGAGGTTTGTGCCGTCCATAAGATTTTCGACGTTGAAGTAACGCTCGGCTTTTTCGACACCGCTCTTTGTGAGTGTTGCGGTGCGTGCCTTTTCGTCAACAACGTAGTCACCGTCATCGCCTACGGATTCGACCGTTTCCTTCTTGGAGTCAACCTCACGTACGATCTTTACCTTAAGACTCTTAGCAAACCTGTCGGCAAGGTCATAAAGTTGAGTTGAAGCTTCACCTCTGCCCGAAATGATAAGCGGAGTTCTTGCCTCGTCTATAAGGATTGAGTCAACCTCGTCGACGATAGCGAAGTTGTGGCCGCGCTGAACACGCTGCTCCTTATACTGAACCATATTGTCACGAAGATAGTCAAAACCCATCTCGTTGTTTGTGCCGTAGGTGATATCTGCAGCATAAGCCTCACGGCGCTGAGTATTGTCGCAGTCGTGAACGATAAGGCCGACTGTAAGACCCATAAAGCGGTAGACCTTGCCCATCCACTCGGAGTCACGTCGTGCAAGATAATCGTTAACGGTAACGATATGGACACCCTTACCGCTCAGGGCATTGAGGTAAGCGGGAAGAGTTGTTGTAAGAGTTTTACCTTCACCTGTTTTCATTTCGGCAATTCTGCCCTGGTGAAGCACGATACCGCCGAGAATCTGTACGGGATAATGCTTCTGCTTGAGCACACGCCATGCAGCTTCACGGCAGGCGGCAAATGCCTCCGGCAGAATATCGTCGAGGGTTTCGCCCTTTTCGAGTCTTGATTTGAATTCGGGTGTCTTTGCCTGAAGCTCCTTATCGCTCAGGCGTGCATACTCATCCTCAAGCTTGAGCACCTTATCCTTGATAGGAGTGATTCTCTTTAATTCTTTTTTTGAGTAGTCGCCGAATATCTTCGTAAAAATAGACATTGATTTACCTTCCTTATGTTAAACTTAATGCATCTGACATTATATTATACTATAGAACCTGATAAAAATAAAGGGGGTTGATGTCAACAATATTAAATATTATACGTGGTTTTTCAGTTTTTCTTCGTCTGCAATGCAGACAGCACTGCCGCCCAGCACAATCGCACCTTCGGAATTGAGCACTTCAACCGCTTTGAACAGAGCGTTTTTGTCAAGGCCGAGCTGCTTTGAGAGCTTTAGCATATCCTGCGGCAGAGCAACCTCACCTTTTGCGTTTCTGGGACGTGAGAGCAGATACTGCGCAAGCTTGCTTTCGGCACTTGCACTTTCAAGAGCAGCGGTTTGTTTTTTTGCCGAAAGACGGTTTATTTCTTCCGACAAAAAAGTGAGATAGCTTTTCGCCACCGTAAAATCATCCTGCAAAAGCCAATCCACCGCAGACTTCTTGATAAAAACCACCTTGCTGTCCTGTGCGGCTGCAAGCGTTAAATCGGCATCCGCTGACAGATAGAGCGTCTGTACTCCGAAAAAACTGCCGTCGGTTTTTGTTTCAACAATTTTTCTGTTCTCACAGACGTGACAGCTGCCTGTAAGAATAAGCGCAACCGCCTTCTTTACTCCGTGACATGGAAAAACCTGCTGACCTTTTGAAAATTCCTTGAGCAGAACATCTTCGCTCGCAATTATATAGCGCAGTGCTTCCTCTTTTATGCCCAAAAATGCAGGATGAGCCATTATCAGCTTCACTGCCTTGTCAGCCATTTCCTTGCGCATCTTCATACGTTCCCCTCCTATTTTTCAAATACATCTAATTATTATAATACTTGGGCAACGTTCTTGTCAATGCCGACGCAAAATATCAAAATACACTTGCACTTTCATTTGAAAGCATATATAATTATATAGTTAAAATGGATTAATACTATTCAGGACAGGTGAAAACAAAATGAAACTTGGTATCGTAGGTTTGCCCAACGTAGGCAAGAGCACACTTTTCAATGCAATTACAAACGCAGGTGCACAGTCGGCAAACTATGCCTTCTGCACAATAGAGCCCAACATCGGTGTTGTCAACGTGCCCGACAGCAGACTCGACAAGCTTGCCGAGATGTACAACCCCGACAAGTACACACCCGCAGTTATCGAATTTGTCGATATCGCAGGTCTTGTAAAGGGCGCATCAAAGGGCGAAGGTCTCGGCAACAAGTTCCTTGCAAACATCCGCGAGGTTGACGCAATTGTTCACGTTGTGCGCTGCTTTGTAAACGACGATATCATCCACGTTGACGGCAACATCAACCCGATGCGTGATATTGAAACAATCAACCTTGAGCTCATCTTCTCCGATATCGAGATGATTGAGCGCCGTATCGACCGCACGGCAAAGGCAATGAAGGGCGACAAGACCCTTGCTGCAGAGCTTGAATTCCTCAAGAGAGTTAAAGCAGAGCTCGAAGAAGGCACACCCGCACGTAATATCGAGTGTGACGAAAACGAAAAAGAGATTCTTTCACAGTCAACACTGCTCACAGCAAAGCCCGTTATCTACGCCTGCAATATGAGCGAAGAGGATTTTGTTGACGGTCTTGATAAGAACGAAGGCTACGTCAAGGTATGCGAAATTGCAAAAGCTGAAGGCGCCGAGGTACTTCCCATCTGTGCACAGCTTGAGGCTGAAATCGCTTCACTCGACAGAGAAGAAAAAGAGATGTTCCTCGCCGACCTCGGCATTGAGCAGGGCGGTCTTGACCTCCTCATCCAGCGCAGCTACAACCTTCTCGGCCTTATCTCCTACCTCACAGCAGGTAAGCCCGAGGTAAGAGCCTGGACAATCAAGCGCGGCACAAAAGCACCGCAGGCTGCAGGCAAGATTCACAGCGACTTTGAAAGAGGATTTATCCGCGCAGAGGTTGTTGCATTTGACGACCTTATGGCTTGCGGCACAATGACAGCCGCAAAGGAAAAAGGCCTTGTCCGCAGTGAAGGCAAAGAATATGTTATGCAGGACGGCGACATCGTTCTGTTCAGATTTAATGTTTAATTGAACAATGAAATAAGGGAACCGACAAAGTATGATATTCAGAAAAAAGACTTGCTCCGGCGGACCGGAATACCTTATAGTAGGTCTGGGCAACCCCGGCAGACAGTATGAAACAACGCGCCACAACGCAGGCTGGCTGTGTATGGACCTGCTGTCAGACAAGCTGAAAGTAAAAATAAACAAGATCAAATTCAAATCAACCGTAGGCGAAGCCGATATCGGAGGTCACCGCTGCCTGCTGATGAAGCCGCAGACGTTTATGAACCTGAGCGGTGAGGCTGTAGGTGAAGCCTGCAAGTTTTATAAAATTCCGCCCGAAAATGTTATCGTTATTTTTGACGATATTTCTCTGCCCTGCGGCTCACTTCGCATCAGACGCAAGGGAAGCGCAGGCGGTCACAACGGAATCAAGAGCATTATTCAGCACCTTGGCAGTGATAATTTCCCGAGGATCAAGCTCGGTGTGGGCGATAAGCCGCACGCTGATTTTGACCTTGCCGATTACGTGCTCTCAAATTTTTCAAAGGATGAAATTCCGCTCATGAAGCAAGCGATGGAAAAAGCCTGCAGCGCGCTCGACTATCTGACAGACGGAAAAATCGATGAGGCAATGAGCAGATTCAGCCACTGAAAACTCACTTTTCACTATTACTTCAATACCGCAGGGGGTAGCCTACGCTATTCCCTGCCTTTCGCCGTTTGACGGTGAGGAGGAAAAATGTCAGGAATTACACAGTTTACAAAAGGATTATTCGAATATGACGAGCTCTCCCGTGCAGTTGACAGAAACTGTCTGCCTATGGGTGTGCTCGGACTTTCGCATATCCACAAAGCTCACTTCATCCATTCACTCTGCGAAGAGAAAAAGCGCCGTGCACTTATCATAACACCCGACGAAAACTCGGCAACCAAGCTGCGTGATGACCTTATTTCAATGGGCACCGCCGCCGCTTTATATCCTGCAGGCGATTTCAGCTTCCGTCCGACTCAGGCGCATTCGCGTGATTATGAGCAGCGCAGACTCGGTGTGCTCTCATCAATGGCACAGCAGACCGTTGACGCTGTTGTAATGAGCGTTGAGGCGGCACTTCAGCTGACAATTGAGCCGCACATTCTGCGCAGAAACACAATGGTTATTGAGGTCGGCAGTGAGATTCCGCTGGATATGATTGCCGACGACCTTATTGCCGCAGGCTACACAAGGTGCGAGCTTGTCGAGGGCAGAGGTCAGTTTGCAATAAGAGGCGGACTGATTGATATTTTCCCGCCTTCACTCGAGTATCCCGTGCGAATTGAGCTGTGGGGCGAAGAGGTTGACAGCATCGCCTATTTTGAAACGGATACTCAGCGCCGCACCGAGCAGATCGGTCAGGTGATTATAACACCTGCAACGGGCATACTGTATGAAAGCCCAGAATCGCTTATAGGCATTATCGAGTCGCATAAGGCAACCCTCAGAGGCAAGGGCTCTGTCAAGGCAAAGGCACTGCTTGATGAGGATATTGAGAAAATACGCAACGGAATAAGAATCGAATCGCTAGACAGATATCTGCCGCTGCTCGGCAACGGCGGATCAACGATATTTGAGCACGCAGAGGGATATATGCTCATAGTCTGCGAAACATCAGCTGTCAAAACTCACGCTCAGGCAAGCGAAAAAATACTCCTCGAGGACATCAAGGCGATGTTTGAGGAGGGTGTACTCTCCAAGGGAATGGACAGATTTGCCATCACCTTTGACGAGCTGACATCAATATATGAGAAAAAGCACGCAATTTATTTTGACAACCTGCCGCGCGGCAGCTTTGACACACCCGTAAAAAACCTTGTAACAGTTTCAGCGCGTCAGCTTCCTCCCTGGACGGGTCAGCTGACCGACCTTATCGAGGACGTGCGCCCCGCAATATCAAAGGACTACCGCGCTGTTGTTTTTGCAGGCACGGAGAAGGCGGCAAAATCGCTCACTCAGGAGCTGCAGGATGAAGGGATATCGACTATGTATTTCCCCGTTGTGCCCAAGGAGTTTCCTGCAGGCTGTGTCAGCATAATCAACGGCAGCCTTTCATTCGGCTTTGAGTACAATGCGGCAAAAGCACTTGTAATCACCTATGGCTCACGTCAGGCAAAGCTCGGCTCACTGCGCAAAACAAAGAAGAAAAACAAGGGTCAGACCTTCAACAGCCTCGATGAGCTTCACAGAGGCGACTACGTTGTTCACGCAACACACGGCATCGGCATTTTTGACGGCATAAACAGCCTCAATGCCGACGGTATGATAAAGGACTATATTAAAATCAAATACGCTAAAGACGGTGTGCTCTACGTGCCCGTCACACAGCTTGATCTTGTCACAAAATATATAGGACCGGGCAGCGAAACAAAGACGGTTTCGCTCAACAAGCTCGGCAGTGACGACTGGAACAGAACACGATCAAGGGTACGCTCAAGCGTAAAGGATATGGCGGCAGAGCTCATCAACCTCTATTCAAAGCGCCTTAACATCAAGGGTCACGCATTCTCTCCCGACATTGATATGCAGAACGATTTTGAGCGCAGGTTTGAGTTTGAGGAAACGGAAGACCAGCTGCGCTGCATAGCCGAAATCAAACGCGATATGGAAAAACCGCACCCGATGGACAGACTGCTTTGCGGTGACGTAGGCTTCGGCAAAACAGAGGTTGCGCTGCGTGCGGCATTCAAGTGCGTTGCCGACGGCAAACAGTGCGCAATCCTCGTGCCGACAACTCTGCTTGCAATGCAGCACTACCAGACAATCAAAAAGCGTTTTGACACATTTCCCGTTGACTGCGATATGATATCACGCTTCCGCACACCGAAGGAGCAGGAAAAAATTCTTGCCGCTCTGCGCAGAGGCTCGCTTGAAATTATAGTCGGCACACACAGACTTATTTCAAAGGATATCAAATTCAAGGATCTCGGACTTGTAATTATAGATGAGGAGCAGCGTTTCGGTGTTGAGCAAAAGGAAAAGCTCAAGGAGCTTTATCCGCACGTTGACGTGCTCACACTCTCCGCAACACCTATACCGAGAACGCTGAATATGGCGATGTCGGGTATCAGGGATATGTCAACACTTGAAGAAGCACCAATGGACAGACATCCCGTGCAGACATACGTTATCGAATATGACCTTGATATAATCACGCAGGCAATTGACCGCGAAATCCGCAGAGGCGGTCAGGTATACTACCTGCACAACAGAGTTGATGACATCGAGCGCTGTGCGGCAAGGCTGCACGATGCATTGCCCGATGCAAAAATCGTAATCGGCCACGGAAAGATGAGCGAGGACGAGCTCAGCGAAGTGTGGCAGCAGATGATTGAGGGCGAAGCGGATGTGCTTGTGTGCACAACGATAATTGAAACAGGTGTTGACGTGCCAAATGCCAACACGCTGATAATTGAAAACGCAGACCGTATGGGTCTTGCACAGCTTCATCAGATAAGAGGACGAGTCGGCAGAAGCTCACGCAGAGCGAGCGCATATTTCACCTTCACGCTCGGCAAGGAGCTCAGCGACATTGCAACACACAGACTTGAAGCAATCAGAGAATTCACCGAGTTCGGCAGCGGCTTCAAGATTGCGATGCGTGACCTTGAGCTCAGAGGTGCAGGCAACGTGCTCGGCGCACAGCAGCACGGCTATATGGAGGCTGTCGGCTACGATATGTACGTCAAGCTCCTTGGCGAAGCGATAAGCGAAGAGAAGGGCGAAGAGCCGACAGAGCCTACAAAGGAATGTCTTATTGACCTGAGAGTCGATGCACACATTCCCGAAAAATATATTTCAAACGTGCCGCAGAAGCTTGCGATGTACCGCAGGATTGCAGACATCAAAAACGAAGCTGATGCAGACGACGTACTCGACGAGCTTATCGACCGCTTCGGTGACCCGCCGCCGAGTGTTACTGGGCTTATCAATGTTTCGCTGCTGCGTAACTCTGCCGCACAGCTCGGCATTTACGAAATCGGTCAGAAGATGAAGGTGCTTCACCTCTACCTTGAAAGACCCGATATGGGCAAAGTTGCTGCACTTATCACCGCAATGGGCAAACGCGCATCAATTGTCGCAAAGGGATCAAAACCGTATATCGCGATTAAGATTATGCCCGGTGACGAGCCTGTTGACCTGCTCAGAAAAGCTGTAAGCGCAATGGCAAATGCATAAAAATAAAACTTAAATGAATTGATTTATCGATTCAAATCATGTTGCAAAGCAACAAATCACGGCGATCACGCCAAATCATGCGACAGCAAATCATTCAGACTTAAAGACAATGGCACAAGCTTACCTCGGTGCAATTAACTTCATTGTGTTTATCAATTTTATTGAGGTATTAAAAATATGATTTGCCTTAACGGCGTGATTTGATTTCTTCGAAATCATGATTTGCAAAATTAACTTTTGCATGATTTGCGTTTTAAAAAACGCATTATTTTATAAAACTGCATATTTAAAAGCTCCTTGGTAATGCTATTACCGACCGTACAAACGGTAAAAAGGGGTGAGTAAAATGTTGGATAAAGCATCACTTGTGCTTGTAATTATCGGCGCACTCAACTGGGGCAGCATCGGACTTTTCAAGTTTGACCTTGTGGCTTGGATTTTCGGCGGTCAGGCAGCAATCGCCAGCCGTATTATCTATACACTTGTTGCCCTTGCCGGTATCTGGTGCATCTCACTGCTCTTCCGCACTGATGCGGAGGGCGCAACGGTTGTTACCACAAACAGCAACGATTCAATCGAATAAACAAGCTTTCTCACGGGGATTATTTCCCCATACATAAGGAGGGTTATCTTTGCATATCGTACCAATTCCCAGCCGTATAATTTATTATGACGGAAACGTCGGACAAAATGCAGTAATCACAAAAGAAATAATAACCGATGCCTCGCTCGGTGAAGAGGGCTACATAATCCGCACTTCACTCAATTCAATCACACTCTGCGCGCAGACCGATGCAGGTTTATTCTACGCAGAAAAAACGCTTGAGCAGTTAAGGCTTTATTCTTCAATTCCCTGTATGGAAATCAAAGACTCTCCTGCGTTTTCATACCGCGGATTTATGCTTGACAGCGCAAGACATATGCAGAGCGTTGACGAAATCAAAAAACTTGTCGATGCAGCCGCACTTTTCAAGTTCAACACGATGCACTGGCACCTGAGTGATGATCAGGGCTACAGAATTGAGAGCAAGAAATTTCCGCTGCTCAACGAAAAGGGCTCGTGGAGAGAGAGCGACAACTTCGGTTCAATGCATACAGGTGTGCGCTACGGCGGATATTACACTCACGAAGAAATAAGCGAGATAGTGAGCTACTGCAAGGAGAGATTTATTGACGTTGTGCCCGAAATTGACCTGCCCGGTCACACAACAGCAATCATCAGCGCTTATCCTCACCTCTCCTGCCGCAAGGAGCAGATACCCGTGCAGACAAAGCAGGGCATTTTTGAGGACGTGCTCTGCGTCAGCAGCGAAGAAACGCTTGAGTTTGTGTACGCACTTCTTGATGAAGTAATGCCGCTGTTTCCGTCGGAGCGATTCCACATAGGCGGCGATGAGGTAAAATTCAACCGCTGGAAGGAATGCCCGGAATGCAGAGAAAAACTGAAAAAGCTCGGCAAGGATAACTATGCCGCACTTCAGTCTGATTTTACGGCAAAGCTTATCTCTTACCTCAAGAGCAAGGGCAAAAAGCCGACCGTATGGAACGAAAGCCTTGCAGGCGGCGACATCGACCGCGACACAACCGTGCAGATGTGGTTGGACGGCAAAAAGCACAGCGTGCGCCACGCAAACCGTGCAGGCAAGGTTATCGTCAGCGATTTTTACCACTACTACTGCGACTATCCTTACCATATGACACCGCTTGAGAAAACGTATAACTTCAACCCGATTCTCAAAGGCATTGCGCCCGTTATGAGTAAAAACGTAATAGGAGTTGAAGCACCGCTGTGGACAGAATATATCTGCGATTTTGATAAGCTGTGCTATATGTTTTTTCCGCGTTTTGCAGCTGTAGCCGAGGTTGGCTGGAGCAGCAGAGAAAAGCTTGACTGCCGCAGCTTTGAGCGACGCTTCAATGCAGTAACCCCGTTGCTTGAAAAAAGAGGAATTAAGCCTGCACCGCCGTCGCATTGGAATCCCACGCTTCCCGAAAGACTTATCGGCACAATCGGATTTTTCAAGGATAAAATTTCAATCAGTGCGCTGACAAATTCTTTCAATTCACAAATCAGCTGAATATAACACCACCGTGCGGCAAAAATAACAGTGCGGAGGTGATATTAAAATGAAATGTGATAATGAAAACAAGTGCATCCGTTGCAGCGTTACACAGTGCAAGTACCACTGTAACACTTCTAACTACTGCACACTTGACACAGTTTCAATCGGCACTCACGAGGCTAACCCCACACAGCCCGAATGTGTTGACTGCTATTCTTTCGAAAAGAAATAAAAAGAGCAAAATCCTGACAGATTGTTCTATCTGTCAGGATTTTTTTGTTTTATCTGATATCATCAGACACAGGCACCGAGAACAAATAATGAGCCCTTGTTGAACTCAAACGAGCCTTCACCTTCAAAGGACAGTATTGCACTTGCAACGGTTACAAGCAAAATTGCAATCCAGAGTCTTCTGAAAACAACCTCTTTAAAAATGACAAGGGCAATAATTGATGTTGCAACGATTTCAAAATTGTTTAGAAGCGATACGTTTGCGGAATTGGTCATTGTAATGCCGAACATAAGAAGAATCGGTGCCGCTATATCAAGCACAACCATTGCAACGGTATAAGCAGCTCTTTTTTGTAAGCGGCTCTCTTTTTGCCGCTTTGCCTGTTGCCTTTTCAATTAAGCCGTAGAGAAACAGCCCTATACCTGCGCCGAGATACAGGAACGACGCCATCATCGTAGGTTCAATATGGTTGAGCAACAATTTGGAAAGAGGAACGTTTATTGCGTAAAGTGCCGCCGCAAGCACGGCATAAAATGTTGCTTTGTTTTTGGTCTTAAACTTGCTGTAGCACATCCGTAAATTACAGTTAGTGATTTCACCTCAGAAATTCTTCTATTCTTTCCGCATCCTTATATCCGAGCTCATACAGTTTATTCAACCCTGTTTTTTCTCTGGTTGCCGTTTTAATTCCGAAACATTCTTCCGGGCTGAGAATCAGAACCTTTCCTTGTTCTTCAAGCCTGAGAATTTCATCTATTCTTTTATTATATGCTGTGTGCGACGCTGCTACGGCTTTTGCAATCTGAGGATATTGCGAAAGCAAAATATTGACAAGGTGTTTGGGGAATGCAGACTTTTTACGGTTGACGGGAAATGTCAGGCAGATAATCAATTTATCGCAACCGTCTTCAAATGCTTTTTTGTACGGAACAGGGTCAGAAACACCGCCGTCAAAATACCTTCCGTTTTTAAATGAAACGGGTTGGCGTGTTGCAACGGGAATTGCACAGCTTGCCTTCAGCAAAGTGAAATCATTATAAGCAAAATCGCTTTTATAAAAAAATTTCTGTTCGGCAGTTTCGGCATCAGTTACCGCAACAACAAACTTTTTGGTTGATTTTTCAACTGCATCAAAATCCAGAGGATTTTTACCGTAACTGTTTGTTATATCGGAATAAATATAATCAAGGTTGATATACATTCCTTTTTTTAAATAATTACCTATACCCATATATTCTTTTTCAAATGAATATTCCTCATAAAACCTTTTCAGCCTTCCGCGCTGTCCGGCTATGTATGTTATGAGATTTGCACTGCCTGCAGAAACACCCAGGCAGTATTCAATATCAACAGAATTATCGAGCAGATAATCGATAACACCACTTACGTAGTTTCCTCTTAAACCGCCGCCTACATCCAGTATGCCGACCATAACTCACCTCATAAACCATCAGGTACACCTTAATAATTTAATTTCTCTTCAGGCTTCTTGCTTTCCTGCAAAGTGTTTGCCGAGGTCTGAAGAGAGATACTCCTCTGTTGTGCCGAAAAACTCGACACCCCTGCCGATGTGAAGTATTTTGTCGGAATACTTCACAGCACCCGAAATATCGTGAGATACCATAATAACTGCAATGCCGTTTGTTTTGTTGAGCTTTGAAATGGATTCGTAAAGCTCTGCCGAAACAAGAGGATCAAGACCCGTTACAGGCTCGTCGAGAATAAGCAGTTTTTCTGTTGCACAAAGTGCACGCGCAAGAAGCGCACGCTGCTGCTGACCGCCCGACAAATCACAGTAAGGTTTGTGGTGAATGTGCTCAATGCCAAGCTCGTGAATCGCATCGTGAGCACGCTGTCTGTCAGAGCGTGAACGCATACCCAGCAGGCGTGCACCACCGGTACAGCCCGAAAGCACAACCTCGTGCACACAGGCCGGAAAATCGCGCTGAATTGCCGTTTGCTGCGGCAGATAGCCGATACCTTTGCGTGTCAGACCGTCGCCGAAACCGACGCTGCCGCCCTTGAGGGGAAGCAAACCCGCAATGCCCTTGAGCAGGGTTGATTTGCCCGAGCCGTTTTCGCCGACAATGCTCAGCCACTCACCGTCATTCAGCGAAAAACTGACATCGCGAAGTACCGCCTCACGGTCATAGCTCATTGTTAAATTTTTAACTTCGATAAATTTTTTCATTATTCAACACCCAGTGCGGTTTTAAGATTTGTAAGGTTTCTTTCCATAAGCGTGAGGTAGGTTTCACCTGCATCAAAATCTTCCGCAGAGAGATTGTGGCAGGAATGAAGCTCAAGCACGCTGACACCCGTCTGCTGAGCAACGGCATCCGCAACCTTGCGGTTAGAGAGCTCCGCACAGAAAACGGCAGGTATATTTTTGCTCTTCACTTCGTTGACAATTTTCACAATTACGGCAGGGCTCGGCTCGGTATTTGAGGTGCACGAATCGAACGCCGCAATATAATCAAGACCGTATTCTTCACAGAAATAAAGCATCGCAAAACGGTCGCACATAACAACTGTTTTGTTTTTCGCTGAGTCGCTCACCGACCTCAAATTGCCGTCAAGGGCAGCAAGCTTTTCGAGATATATCTGTTCATTGTTTTTGTAAAAGTAAGCGTTTTCAGGGTCAATTTCGCAGAGCTTTGCGCAAATTCGCCTTACCATCTCCATCGAATTGACAGGTGAAGTCCAGATGTGCGGGTCAGCCGAATGATCGTGCGAATCTTCGCTGTGATCTGAATGGTTTGCATCGCTTTTTTCAAGCTGAATCTCTTCCGAAACGTTGAGCACCTCAACGCTTTCGCTGAGGGTACTGATGATGCTCTCCGCCCACGCTTCCATTGTTTCGCCCGTATAGACAAACAGGTCGCACTCATTGATTTTAACCATATCGGCAGGGCTCGGGTCATAGCTGTGGCTATCCGTACCCGGTGTGAGAAGCAGAGTTATTTCAGCCTTATCCCCTGCTATTTCGCGCACAAAATCATACTGCGGAAACAGCGTGCAGACAACACTTATTTTATTATCCTCATTATCGGTCTTTTCACTCTGACCGCAGGCGGCAAAACAGAAAAGAAGCGCCGCACACAGCAGAAGTGACAAGCATTTTATGCCTTTGCGCATTTTTCGCACACCCCGCAGATAGTTATTTTTTGTGTATCGACAACAAAGCCGTGGTGTTCAAGCACGTGAGCACTCATCTCATCAAGGAAGCCGCACTCCACATGGAGCAGGTCACCGCACCTGAGGCACTTGAGGTGGTAGTGGTTTTTGCAATCGTCACCGCCTGCAAACTGGTAACAGCTGACCCTTGCATCATCCGCAACAAAGCGGCGCACAACGCCCTCATCAACAAGCCTCTCAAGCCTGCGGTAAAGCGTTGCCTTGCCGAGCTTTTCACCGCGTGCGGCAAGCTCCAGCTCAATTTCGGACGCTGTAAAATGGCGATGCTTATTATCGTTAAAAAATCTCAGCAGCACTTCACGCTGTTTTGTGTTATACTCCGACATCATATTATCTCCAATAAAAAATCCGCAAAATGAAACTGAAACTCAATTTCAAATTGCGGATTGAATTATATACTTATTTTTATACTTTGTCAAGCAAAAGCTTTGATTTCACGGCAGAAGCGAGCGACGGGAAAGCCGACAACGTTGAAGTAATCGCCCTCGATGCCTTTGACGAGCACGCAGCCCTTGCCCTGGATGCCGTATGCACCTGCCTTGTCATTGCATTCGCCGCTTGCGACATAGCTGTCAATCAGCTCACTTTCAAGCGGATAAAAGCTGACCTTTGTGCACTCGAAAAATTGGTGCATCTTATCACCTTTTATCAGGCAGACACCTGTATAAACCTCGTGTGTCCTGCCGGAAAGTTCCGTAAGCATTGCCTTAGCCTCAGTGTTGCCGTGCGGTTTGCCGAGCACCTTGCCGTCGAGCACGACAACGGTGTCAGCACCGATTACAGTGCTCTGTTTATGCTCTGCGGCAACGGCAGAAGCCTTTTGAAAAGCAAGGGACATAACAAGCTGTGACGGTGTGAGAGAAGCGTCAAGCACCTCATCAACATCCGCTGTGATTATCTCAAAATCAAAGCCTGCAAGCTCAAGCAGCTCCTTGCGTCTGGGAGAAGCCGAAGCCAAAATCAGATTGTTCAAGCGATATCCTCCGCAAACTCAAGGTCGGAATAAATTGCAAAGTGGTCAGAAGCAAAGATACCGTCAACAACATCATACTTTGTTACCTCAAAGCCGCCGTTGAAGAAGATGTAGTCGATACGCTCGTAATCATCTCTGCCCTCTTCATAGCCGTTGTATGTGCCCGAATCATCCGTAATCGGAGCAGCATAGCGGGAATCGGTATAGCCGCCGTCAGAGAGTGTTTTTATTGAAGGATCTTCATCCGTAGCGTTGAGGTCGCCCGTGATAACAACGGGGATATCAAAGCTGTCTGCTTTTTCCTTTACAATCTTAATCTGCTCTACACGTGCCTCAGCGCTGACGTGGTCAAGGTGAGTGTTGAGCACGGCAAACTGCTTGCCGTCCACCTTGCTTTCAAGCACAGCCCAGGTGCAGATACGGTTGCAGGAAGAATCCCAATCCTTTGAAGGCACATCGGGAGTTTTTGAAAGCCAGAATGTACCGCTGTCAACAACGCTGTATTTATCGAGGCGGTAGAAGATTGCGGAATGCTCACCTTCGTTTTTGCCGTCATCTCTGCCGACACCGACGTGACCGTAAACGCCGTTATACTCGGTTGTGAGGATATGCATCCAGTCGGGTGTGCCCTCCTGAGTGCCGATTACATCGGGCTGAGCAGAAGCAATAACATCCGTCAGATCCTGAAGACGTGTGAGAGGGTCTTTGAAGCGGAGGTTGAAGGACATAACTCTGAGACCCTTTTCACCGATGGGTGTTTTGCTGAATCTGATCTTTGCAACAACGGGATAATGGTCTGATGAATAAGCACCGTCAACCTTATCGCCGAGCACCTTGTAGCTGTCAACCTTTGCCTTGCCGTAGGTTGTGAAGATAAAATCAATGGGGGATGCACCTTTTTTGGTTACGTTTTTCATACCGAAGTTATGGTAAGTGCCCATAGACATTGTGCTGTCAGCGGCATACTTGGTATCCATAAATCCGTTTGCAATCATCGTATTATAAGGCTCTGTGCCCTCATCAGTGTTGAAATCGCCTGTGATAACAACGGGCATATCAAGTGCGCCTGCTTTTTCAGCAATAAGCTTTGCGCTGTTTGCGCGTGACTCGGCACCGATATGGTCCATATGTGCGTTAAAGTGGGCATATTTTTCACCGCTTGCTTTATCCTCAAGGATTGCCCAGGTGCAGATGCGGTTGTACATAGCATCCCAGCCCTTTGACGGAGTATCGGGAGTTTCGGACAACCAGAATGTGCCGCTGTCAACAAGAGAATACTTATCCTTAAGATAGAAAACAGGTGAATACTCGCCGCCTTCTGCGCCGTCATCTCTGCCGACACCTACCCAGGCATACTCGGGCATTGCTGCGCTGACACGGTCAACCCACGCCTTGTTTGCCTCCTGAAGTCCGAATGAATCAGGCATTTCTGCACGGAGCGTCTTTGCAACAAGTGCACCTCTGTTTTCAGGCGATTTCTTGCCTGTGCCTGCAATATAGACATTGAAGCTCATAACAGTAACATCCATCGTTTCGCCTGTCGGCTCTTCAAAGTTATAAGCCGGCAAAGGAGTTGCAATGGAAATACCGAGAACCAGGGCAATAAGCCACCTTAACCAACTGTAAAAAAGTTTTACCCAGAATGATAATTCGTACAAAGAAATTCTCCTCTCTCAAAAACAGCCCACCCTTGAGGGTGAGCTGCATACTTAACTTGGCTGAATCCGGTATCGCAACCCGATTCCGAAACATCAAAATCATCGTATGTGTGTATCTGATTTCTTCACATTCATAACATACGCAATGTACGATTTTACTATATCAACTTCTACCCCCTATGTCAACATTTTGCGTATAACTTTGCTTGATTTTTTCATCCGGTTCTTGCAGGAATTATAATAAATAACGACCACATTCTTATTGGGCGCTGTTTTATGTCGTTGTTTTTCGGTTTTGTGAAATTACCAAAACAAATTCCATTAGCTTGAACGGCAGATTTTGTGTAAAAAATAAGCGCACGGTGTTTACAACACACGCGCGATAATGTATAATCATTTTGTTAAAATCTGAATTTTGGGAGGTTTTCTTATGCCTAAACGCAGCGATTACATCTCTTGGGACGAATATTTTATGGGCATTGCAATGCTCTCCGCCAAACGAAGCAAGGACCCCAACACACAGGTCGGTGCCTGCATCGTAAACCAAAACAACAAAATTATGTCTGTCGGCTACAACGGTTTTCCTCTCGGCTGCAGTGATGAAGAATTCCCCTGGGAGCGCTCGGGCGACAACTATGACACAAAATACCCCTACGTCTGCCACGCTGAGCTTAACGCAATCCTCAACAACGCAGGCGGCAACCTCAACGGCTGCAAAATCTACGTTGCGCTCTTCCCCTGCAACGAGTGTGCAAAAGCTATCATCCAGTGCGGCATCAGCGAGGTAATCTACCTCTCCGACAAATATGCCGAAACGTGGGGCACCCGCGCATCAAAGCGTATGCTCACAGCCGCAGGTGTCAAGCTGACAAAAATCAAGCTCGATCACGATGAAATATCCATTAACTTTAAGGAAGAACTTGTCTGATGCTCGAAAAAGGTAACTACAAACACAATAAAGCTGTCGGCGAGCCGTATGCAATTGTCAACGGCCACAGACGCAACAGGGTTGCCGCTATGAAATTCGGCCTGAAGAGCTTTGACGCGGTAGGCAGCGGCATTATTGCGGTATATAACCTTATGATTCTGCTCAACAGACCCGCACTTCTTGCCGAAACAGCACGCGAGCTGTATATTAAATCCGCCACTCCGCTGGGAATTTTCGGTGTACATCCGCTCACCGTTTTCCGATATTTTTCATCGCACTACCTGCCCGTAAACCTCGACAGGGATTATGACAGCTTCTGCGATAAATTCGGTTCGGGATTCTGCGGAATCATTTTCAAATGGACGGGCAGAAAATTCTTTTCGCCGATTCACGCTTTTGCGGTTGAAAGCTACAAGGGCAAAATTTTCGTATACAACCGCACTGCCGACTCCGCGAGGAGATACGAATACCAACGTATCAGCGCCGTTTCAGACTCAAAGAGCTTCATCGTAGGCTACTACATAAACCGCGACGAATTTGACAGATAAACAGCAAAAAACGAGCTGCCTGACAAGGGCAGCTCGTTTTGTTATTTTTATTGAGTTTTACAGGCTTATTACAACCTCATGTGAGCCGATTTCAGTCTTAATTTCGACTGTATAGCCGCCAAACTTGCAGGGAATTACCTCATACTCACCGTCGCACTCAACAGCCTTCGGCTCGCACGGCACGTATATAACCGTATTAACGTCAAAAGCGGAAGTCTGCTCATACGAAAGTGTGAACGTGTTTTCCTCTCTGTTGTGGCGGTATGCCTTGATTTCGCCCGTGACAGCTCTCGGATAAGGTCTGTTGAGAACCTCCATTACGCCGTCGCCTATAAGGCCCTCGTGGAATGCCCAGTAGGTATTGCTCCACTTGCGGTCATCAAAGAACTTAAGCAGGTGATAGATATGCGGATACCACTCCGTACCCTCCGAATAGCCGCCCCACTCACCGACAAGCACGGGGATTCCGAGCCTGCTCTGGGTGTTTTCGTGCTCACCGAAGATTGCGTCCGTTCTTGAGGAGCTTGCGTGCTTATAGAGAGGTGTGTCAACCATAAAATCATAGCCGTGGGGAGAGAAGCAAGCCTTCTCTTCAATCTTGCCGTCGTAAGTGATGGGGCCTGCCTTGCACGGAATTGAAAGGTTTGAATAGTAGCAGTTGTCAATAAACATAATTCCGTTATCCGTCACGGAACGGATTGCGCCCGCAGTTTTGTTAAGGAAGGGTGTGTAACGCTCAACGTCAAACTTTTCGACAAGCTCTGCCGCACCGAGTGCAACATCGTGAAGGATATCGCCGTTATACTGATCAAGCACAGCAGGAATATCAAGCTTCACCGCATCCTTTACGAGCTTGCATCTGTCAATTCGCTTATCGGTAAGTGTTGTCTTGACAAGGCCCTTTATAAGCTGACGGAAAATTTTGCCGCCGTCCTTACCCATAAACGGCTCATTGAACATATCGAAGCCGAACAGTGCGGGATGGTCGCCGAGCTTTGTTGCAACGTATTTCCACATATCGGCAAAGTAATCGAGCAGACCCTTACCCTCATAAGGCGAGTTGCTCCAGAATCTGTCGAAAGCCTTGTGAATTCCTTTGTCCCAGAAGTAGCCCTCTGCCCAGACAACCTTGATTTTCTTCTGCTTTTTACCGTTCATCATACATGCCCACTCGGGTGCACCGTCGCCCCACTGATAGCAGTAGTTTGAGAAAAGGTCCTGATGCATATCGAGGTAGACGTATATGCCGTACTCGTGGAATTTGTCGAGCATTTTACGCACAGCCTCTATGTATTTTTCGTTGTACATACCGGGCTGCGGCTCAACAGCCGCCCAGGTGATACCCAGACGAACAATGTTGAAACCTCTTTCAGCAAGTGTGAGGTACATTTTTTCATCATATTCATATACGTTGCAAAGGTTGCCGTCTTCATCGGGCCAACCCTTATCACAGAGGTTTACGCCGTTAAAAATTCTTTCTCTGCCGTATTCGTCAACAAAACTTTTTCCTTGGGTAAGAATTTTTTCCATAAATCAGTTCTCCTTTGCTTTATAAATCTTAAATTCGCTGAGCACTACGCCAACGTGCTCTTCGCCGATTTCAAGTGCAATACATCCGTTTTCAAACACCGACGCAGGCAGGTCATAAACCGCACAGGTAAAACGCTCATGAAGCATCTCGCGCTCAAACTGCTCGTCCTTCTCACCGCCGAAGAATTTGCCGCGGTATATATCGATGCCGTTTGCTTTGATATAGAAGCTGTTGAACATATCGTTATTTGTCTTTTTATATGTAACGCGCAGCTTATAATCCGTATCGGGTTCAAAACCTGCAAGCCTGCAGACAAATTTGTAGTGGTCAAACGCCTTGAGCATACACATCGGAATTGAGCCGTTATTGACCTCGCGGCGGTCACCCTGATAGTCGATATAAAACTCGCCCTGCTGTCTTTCGCCGAGCACACCGAAGCCGTGCTCCGCAAGTGAGAAGTAGTATTCACCTTTGTTCACCTTATTGCGGTTGAAAACACGTGTCAGGAAGGCTTCACGCTCACCTTCAGACATTGCATCGGAAGCCTCAAACCTGTTGAGCAGCCAGGCTCTGTCGGTTACAGGCAGGTCAATCGTATCGAGGGTTGCTCCCCTCTCCCAGCCTGAAGCGTGATAATTCTCAACATCGAGCTGAATACCGATCTGCTCAAACAGTATATCTGCAAGCTGACCGAGCGAAGCACGCATCTCATAATAACTTGCGTCAAAATCCGTCATAAGCTCTGCCCTTGCCGAAGTAAAATCACCGCGTGAAGCAAAGCTTCTTGCCTCATCAATCAGTGCAAGCTCAAACCTTCTTCTGCGGTGAACAAGCGCATCGCATCTTGCACGGAAAAGCAGCAGCACAAAGCGCCAGTTTTCCATAAGTGACGGTGCTTTTTCAAGCTCCGATTCAAAAATTCTGAGTGTGTGCTCAATGTGCGGATTTTCCGCAGGGTCACCCTCCCAGTTTTTCTCAAGACCGAGGATACCGTCGGCAATATTTGAAGCATCAGCCTGCCAGATAAAGAATCTCGAATAGTCACAGAGCGTTTCCGTAAGCGAAACATCGGGGAAATAATCCATATCGCTCCAGACAGCCTTATTTACGTCATCGTTTGTACCCTCCGAATAGCTTACGCTGCCGACAACATAGGGACGTGTCAGCCTGTGGAGCAGTCTGAACTCGGTCGGTCTTGGGTTGACACTCTCACGGCTGAGGGTTGAAGCAAGAGCATAGTGCCAGTCATCCCTGTCAAAATGCACGGGATATTCGCACCTGACGTTATGTGTTATATCGGGATAAAATCTGATCGGATATTTTGCGGGCAATTTACGGCGCAGGTCATCCATCATAAATGCGTGATTCGGACCTGTGATTATGCCGTCGATTTCATCGGGAAGTTTATTCATTTCGCTGAGGAAATCTTCGGGCCAGGTGATGTTTGAATGAGGTGCCTGAGCTGACGGCCACATCTGCGCATCGGGCTTGACGGTTTTGAGCACCTTCGAAATTTTTATGCAGCGCTTTACAAAATCGTCACCGTCCATCTCGCCGGGGTCACCGCCGGGAGGAAAGATTGCATCAATTCGCGGCATAGCTTCAAAAATCTTCTGTCTTGAGGCAAGTGCCGTTTCCTCATCCTCATCGTCATTATTCGGATACCAGCAGGAAACATCCATATCAAGCCTATCCGCAAGCTCACTTGCCCACACGGCAACATCGAGCGGATGATATTTCATCAGCGGATTTTTTTCGTCCTTATTACCGCCGGGAATGTGCTCACAGGTGTTACAGCCGAAAGCCATTATGTCGCGGTAAAAACGGAAATATTCTTCCGGTCCCCACGCATCGTAAGTGTTGGGAATTGTGCGGTAGCCGCACTGATGACCTCTTATCTTTTTATCGGGTGAATAGCTGCCCGAGATGTTTTTAATCAGCGTGATTTTGTTTGAAGAAAAAACGCATTTACGCAGAAAATACGAATAGCCGTAGATAAGGCCTCTTATTCCCTGCGCTCTGATTATAAGGTGAGAGCCGTCCTGCTCGATAACAAAGCTGTCTTTACAGATGATATTCTCGTCGCTTATCAGCTCAACGCAAGGCTCACCGTTTTCAAACGGTCTGTAGCCTGCACGAAGCTCAATCTCCTCACCGAAAAGCTCGCGTGCATATTCTGCCGCCTTACCGACAGCACTGACACTCAAGAATGAAAAATCATATTTCATACAGCTCTCCACCTTGTTTATTTCTTATAACGAGTTTACTTAAAAGCTCAGTACCGCATAAGCAATTACCGATACATTTGCAGTTATGTTGATTATACCATAAGCTTTGCTTTATTTCAACAAAGCATAAAAAAAGCAGGGCAAAACCCCGCTTTTCTGTTTTGAACTTATATTCTGTGACCGTCTTTGAGCTTAATCTTGCCGATAAACGGAATTTTAATAATGCCTGTGAATGAATCATCATCGAAATCAATATCAAGTTGAGCATCTTTACCGAGCATTGCAATACTGACAACCGCTGTAAGATTATCGTCTGTGACCTCAATTGACTTTATTGTGTACTCGGGAATATCAACACCGGGAAGATCAAGTTCAAAACCGTATGAACCGTCCTTTTCGAAAATGTTGACAATTACTTCGCCACGGAAGAACATTGAATCAACCGTGCAAGCCCATTTTCCGAGACCTATCATAACAAAACCTCCATTATCATTTGAAAATTTATCTGTGTAAAAATAATAGCAATTCCGTATGTGTTTGTCAACCACTGCACTCCGCCCGCAATTAACGGTAATCGTGTTTTTTGTAATATTATTGATGTTGACAACCATTAACTTAAGCTATATACTATAATAGCATTATAATAAGTATTTCTAAATTTAAAGAGAAAGGTGGAAAAGTTTTGAATAATTCGTTCCTATCAGATACATCACGTGGTGAAATATCTTCTTTTCTCGCTATAGCTATACGAAAAATCGGTGTCGCATTCCTTGACGCACTGGCAGTAAACTTTGCGTTTGTCTTCTCATCTTTTCTCCTCAACAATATGCGCGCGCTCTCACCCGAGCACATAAACACGCTGATAGGCCGCTCAGTTTACACAACCATAATCTTTATCCTTGTATACTTTTTCTTCGGTCTTTACAACAGCCTTTGGGAGTATGCCGGTCTTCACGAAATGATGCGTTGCGCCGTAGCAGGCGTAATAGCTACCCTGTTGAACATTGGAGCTGACGAAATCTGTGCCCGCCTTCTCCTCTTCCATGTGGATTTATTCCGTGTTGAACGACTGAATATCAGCGTATACTTCTCCGCAATGCTTCTCATAATCGCCCTGAGCGGCGGCGTACGTCTGATTTACCGCGCAATAAGGCGCACAAAAAAAGCTCATTCGGCAGGTGCACGCAGAGGTGGCGGTAAGCGCGTTATGATTATCGGCGCAGGCGATATGGGACTTACAATACTTAAAGAACTTGAAACAACGGCATTCTCAATCTGCAAACCCGTTGTTTTTGTTGACGATAACAAGCTCAAATTGGGCAGACGTGTTGAAGGTGTCCCCATCAAAGGCGGCTGTGAAAAGATTCCTGAGCTTGCACAAAAATACAAAGTTGATGAAATAATTTACGCAATCCCCTCAGCAACACCTCAGCGCAGAAGTGAAATCCTCAAGCTCGCAATACAGACGGGCTGTTCCATGAAAACCTCACTTTCGCTTCAGGAAATAACGGAAAAAAATGTTTCCGAACCCACAATCCGCAACGTTGAAATCACAGACCTTCTTGCAAGGCCTGAAGTTTCACTCAACACGGATATATGCTCATATCTCAAAGACCAGACAATTGTCGTCACGGGCGGAGGCGGTTCAATCGGCTCCGAAATCTGCACCCAGGTTGCACGTTACAAGCCTGCAAAGGTTGTTATATTTGACAATTACGAAAACAACGCATTCATTCTCAAAAACAAACTTGACCGCAAGTATCAGGGCAAGGTTCAGTTCTTCATACGTATCGGCTCCGTCCAGGATCCGGAAAGACTTGACGAGGTTCTTTACGAATTCAAGCCCTCCGTTATATTCCACGCAGCCGCTCACAAGCACGTTCCGCTGATGGAGGAAAGTCCCTGCGAGGCTGTCAAAAACAACATATTCGGTACATACAACACAGCAAAGGCAGCTGTTGACCACAACGTCAGCAAGTTTGTCATTCTCTCAACAGATAAAGCTGTCAATCCGACAAATGTTATGGGTGCAACAAAGCGTGTAACCGAACTGATCATCCAGTATTTTGAGCGTATGAATACCGGCACACATTTTGCCGCTGTGCGTTTCGGTAACGTCCTCGGCTCCAACGGCAGCGTTATTCCGATTTTTAAGGAGCAGATTGCTGCAGGCGGTCCCGTTACCATCACACATAAGAATATCACACGCTACTTTATGACCATTCCCGAGGCTGCACAGCTTGTCGTTCAGGCAGGCGGCATTGCCAATGGCGGCGAAATTTTCGTGCTCGATATGGGCGAACCGGTCAGCATCACTTCACTCGCAGAAAAGCTTATCACCCTTTCGGGTTACAAGCCGTATGAAGATATCAAAATTGAATTCACGGGCCTGCGTCCCGGTGAAAAGCTCTACGAAGAGCTGACCCTTGCAGAGGAAGAGAGCGAAATGCAGCTCACCGCAAACGATAAGATTTTTGTTCTTCCTCCCGTAGACTTCAGCAGCGAAAAGCTTGAAGAAGGCCTTGAAAAGCTCAAAAACGCAAACAGACACAATGTACGCGACCTTCTGCTTCAGCTTGTTCCCAATTTCAAAAACTGACAAATTTTTCGCACCTCAGGAGGGTAAACTATGATTTACAAAGAATGGATGAAATACATCAAAGATGACGTAAAGCTCACCGAGGTTGTTATGCCCGGCACACACAACGCCGGCAGCTACGGTATGACTGCGCTCGGCTGCTGTCAGGACGGCACGTTTTATTCGCAGTTCGCTCACGGCGTGCGCCATTTCTGCATCCGCTACTGCGGCGATAAAAAGAAGGGCATTGTGCTCAGCCACGGTCTTGCAAAGGGCGCTCCGCTTGCAGAAGGATTTGAAAGCATGAGAAGAATGATTGACGAAAACGAGAGCGAGTTTTTCATCTTCGATATGCGTGAATACTACAACCAGAAAATCGGACCCTTCAGCTTCTCATACCCTGTTGACGATGCTGAAGTAGTCAAGCTTATTGAAGAATATCTCGCCCCTGAAAAATATGCATACACCGATTTTGAACACGTAAGCGACATCACCTTCGGCGACATCCGTAAATCCGGCAAGCGTTACCTCATCATTAATTACCGCAACGCTTATCAGCCGTGGTGCCGCGAGGTCGAGCATATTCTGCCGTGGAGTGCCGAGCTTCACGCCAAAAAGCCTGAGGTATTTGCATCAGAAGTGCTTATGCATTTCAACAACGAGCAGACAAACGGAATTTACTGGTTCCAGACTCAGCTCACACCGGCACTCGATGCAAAGGGTGGTCTCAGAACACCGAGAGCACTTGAGAAAGCGCTTCTCCCCTACTATCAGAGCATTATCGACGCAATTGCATCAAACAAATTTTACCTCGACAGTGCAAACGTTATCTCGGGTGACTTTATGACGTGGAATTATTCAAAATGCCGCGAAATCATAAAACTCAACCTGCTTAAAGACACCGTAAAGGAAGAATACCGCGAAAAATTCGAAAAGGAACTGAATAAAAAATGAGTTACAGATCAATCATAATCGGACACATCACAAACGACATCAACACCGACTGTGAAGGCAACACCGAGGAAATGGCAGGCGGCGCAATACTTTACTGCACTGCTGCCGCAACCGCACTCGGTCACGAGGTTGCCGCCGTAACAAAGCTCCCTGTTACAGAAAGAGCAAGGGTGCTTGAACTCAATATCGAGCCTGACAACATCTTCTGCACAGAAGGTGAAGCAGCCTGCGATATGGTCAACACCTATCTCACACCAGATAAAGAGCGCCGCAACAGCGTTTGCGAGAGCGCAGGCACACCGTTCACCGCAGAGGATATTCCCGACGAAGAAACAGACGTTATCCATTTTGCAGGCCTTGTATACGGCGATTTTGACAGCGATATGATAATTGCCGCTTCCGAGCAGGCTGCAGTTGCCGTTGACCTTCAGGGCTTCCTTCGCCACGTCAAGGATGACGGCACAATGGAGCTGAGAGACTGGGAGGAAAAAGAGGATATCATCCCATATATCACCTACCTCAAAGCCGATGCCGCAGAGGCTGAAATCCTCACAGGCACATCCGACAGACGTGAAGCTGCAAAAATTATGTATGAGTGGGGCGCAGACGAAATTGTAATCACCCACAACACAGAAGTGCTCGTCTTCGACGGCGATGATTTTTACACCTGCCCCATCCGTTCACGCAACTTAAGCGGCAGAACAGGCAGAGGCGACACAACTTTTGCTTCTTACGTGTGCGAAAGACAGGATTTTGAAATTGACGAAGCTCTTCTTCTTGCAACGGCAACTGTTTCACTCAAAATGGAAACACCCGGCCCCTTCAACGGCACAAGAGAAGACGTAAAGGACTATATCAACGAGTTTTACCGTGACTGCATCGACTGAATAAAGGACTGAAAAGAAATGAAATATGCTGTTATCGGCACAAGCTGGATAACCGAAGAATTTATAATGGGTGCTTCGCTTGTCGAAGGGCTTGAGCTTTTCGGAGTATGCTCACGCAGCTATTCCAAGGGCAAGGCACTTGCCGAAAAATTCGGCGCACCCCGTGTTTTTATCGACCTGCACGACCTTGCACGCTGTGCAGACGTTGAGGCGGTATATGTTGCCAGCCCCAACTCACTGCACTATGAGCAGTGCAAGCTGCTGCTTGAGGCGGAAAAGCACGTAATATGCGAAAAGCCGATTACGGTCACACCTGCCGAGTTGAAAGAGCTTCAGACACTTGCCGAAGAAAAGGGCAAGGTTTATATGGAAGCGATAATGTATATGCACAGCCCCGTAAGACCTAAGCTGAAAGCTTCGCTTCAGGCTCTGGGCAACATCACGGCGGCGCACTTTGATTTTTCACAGCTTTCGTCCAAATATCCCGCATACAAAAACGGTGAAAACCCGAACATCTTTAATCCCAAATTTGCAACGGGGTGCCTGATGGACCTGGGCATTTACTGCATCTACCCCGCACTCGACCTTTTCGGTGCACCGAAAAACGTTATCAGCACCGCAAGGTTTCTTGAAAGCGGAGCTGACAGCGGCGGCACAACCGTTTTTGAATACGACAATATGCTGCTGACAATGACCTGGTCAAAGGTCGCGCAGGATTTCTGCGGCAGTGAAATTCTCGGCGATGAAGGCACGGTCACAATCGGCTCTATATCCCAGCTCAACCACATCTCATTCTGCCGCAAAGGCAGCGACCCGATGGAGGTTGTAGGTGAAACGGAAAAGCACGTGATTATGTCGCACGAGGCCAAGGCTTTCTACGACTTTGCAACCGACCCCGAAGCCAATGCCGAAAGATACAAAGAATCAAGCCGTATGGCACTTGCGGTAAGCACTGTGATGGAACAGATAAGAAAACAGACAGGAATTAAATTTGACATATAAATCAAAGGACAGTGAGTAAAATGAAATTATCCCTTGTTGTACCGTGTTACAACGAAGAACAGAACGTCGCTCTTTTCTACAGGGCGGCAACAAACGTGTTTGATGCCGAGGGCTACGATTACGAGCTTGTTTTTGTAAACGACGGCTCGGCAGACAACACGCTCGGTGAGCTCAAAAAGCTCCACGCCGAATCGGAGCATAATATCCGCATTATCAGCTTCTCACGCAATTTCGGCAAAGAGGCTGCAATGTATGCAGGCATTGAGCACGCAAAGGGCGAGCTTGTGTGCCTGATTGATGCTGACCTTCAGCAGCGACCCGAAGTTGTTGCATATATGGTAAAAAGGCTTGATGAGGTGCCCGAGCTTGACTGTGTTGCGGCATACCAGCACGAGCGTCGCGAAAGCGGCACACTCTCATTCTTCAAAAAGAGTTTCTACAACCTTATCAACTCCGTATCTGACACAAAATTTGTGCAGGGCGCAAGCGATTTCCGCACGTTCCGCAGAAGCGTTGCCGAATCGGTGCTTTCAATGGGCGAATATCACCGTTTCTCAAAAGGCATACTCTCCTGGGTCGGCTTCAATACAGAGTACATCCCCTACGATGTTCAGGACCGTGTAGCCGGCGAAAGCAAATGGTCTTTCAAAAAGCTGTTCAAGTATGCCATCGACGGCATAATCGCATTCTCAACCGCACCGCTTGCTATTCCGCTTGTGCTCGGCATTGCGCTGTGCGCATTTTCGGTTATATATCTTCTTGCGACTCTTTTCTGGTGCGCTGTCAGCTACTACACCACCTTCACAATCGGTCTGCTGCTTGTTTTCCTTGTTATGTTAATCGGCGGACTTCAGCTGCTCGGAATCGGAATTGTCGGCAAATACATTGCAAAGATATATGAGCAGAGCAAAAACAGACCGATATACATTGCAAAAGAAATTATTGAACCGAAAAATGAAGAATAAATACGATCAGATTATTTCCGCTGCGCTGTCAGATCACGGCGCACAGTGGCAAAGCATCTGTGTTGACGGCATCACTTACACCGTGTTTGCCCTGCCCTACACTCAGCTTGAGCTGCCGCCCGAGGGCTATGCCTTTGTCGACAGCTATTATGTGGCATCAAACAAGGCTTACTTTCTACGCAAAAAGCTGTGCAACGAGCTGACTCAGGCAGGTTTTGAAACAGCTGAATGCACCTTACCTTACAAGAATATCGCCTATTATTCGGGGCTTGGTGTTTCACTTAAAAGCACGCTGATTGCAAACGAAACCTTCGGCACGCGCATGGCGCTCGAAATTGTCGGCGTCAGCGGTGTTTTTGCGAGAGAAGTAAGTTTGTCCGAGGTTATAAAAAAGCCCGATATAAGCGAAATTTGCCGACACTGCGGCATATGCGAAAAGCTCTGCCCCAATGCCTGTATAAGCGACGGCGCTTTTATAAGAGAAAGGTGTATAAGAAGCTTTCAGGAGGCATCGGACTTTCCCGACGAGGCAAGCGCACAGAGCATCGGCACACAGCTGTGGGGCTGTGACATCTGCCAGCGCCACTGCCCGTTCAACAAACATCTGACAGCAAGAGAAATGACCGCTGAAGAAAAAGAACTTTTCAGCTTTGACAATCTTTTTTCTGCTTTTTCATCGGGCAAAAAGGGGTGTGAACCCTACAGAGATATTCTGGGCGGCAACTATCTGCGCCCCGCAAAACTGACAGCACTTACACTCAACGTAATTGCAAACAGCTCAAATCCCGAAAAGTACATAAAATATGCCGAGGCATCAGCTCAGCACAACGACATCAGAGTGCAAAACGCTGCCCACAGGCTGCTCAATATAATAAACAAACGGAGTTGACAGAGCTTATGAAAAAAAGAGTTTTAAGCATTGTACTGTGTCTGATAATGATCTTCGGCGCAACAGCTTTGCCCGTATCCTCAGCAGAAACTGCAGGTGCTGAATATACTGCGTTACCTGAACTTAAACCTACACAGACCCAAATCCGCACACGCAAGCAGGTTGACGGACTCAGACTTTATGTTGACGAGGAAAACCCGCTGTTTATGATAAGAAACTGTCCGATATGGGGCGGACCGCAAACAGGCGAAGCCTTTGCAGAATACGCAATCAAGACTTACTATGCACTGCCCGAAGATTTAAGAAATTTTGCAGTAATTTACATAGACGAGGGCACAACCGATATGACCCCTGCAAGACAGCTCGAATTCTGGGACGAGCTGCTCACCGTAACTGACGCTGCAGGCGTGCCGATTGTCTGTCAGTCGGAATGCTTCTGCACCAACAAAACACGTGACCCCTTCACTCAGGAGGAGCTTTCAGCCGTATTCAAGGAGCATCCCTCACTTATGGGCTTTGTTCAGGTTGAGCTTTCAACAAATGGTGTCACAAATGAAAAGCTCGCCTACGATGAGGTTACCGATGACCAGGGCGTTAACAAAAACATTCTCAGGCGTATGAAATCCTGCATAAAAGCCTGCGCCGAAAACGGAGGCCTTTTCATCTGGCAGGATATGGAATACATCTATCACAAAAAAGCCAACTACGTAAACCAGATTCTCAAGGACAGAGAGCTTTATGACCTGCTCAAGGCAAACACCGAAAACATAGTTATTATGGACAAGCACAACGGTCACGGCAGACACTTTGCAAGCCAGTCAAACATTCTCGGCTGCTGGCTTGACGATGTTTGCGGCAACTGGGGTGTAAACCTTGAAAATTTCCTATGGTATGAAGAGGGCTTCATCGATTACGATGACCCGGGTGTTGCACCTAACGAGCCTCATCCCTTTGTCACCGCAAAATATCCGCCCGCACTTTTCGGCATTGATATGATTGCCGACCTTGTCGGCGGTGCAACTGTTTATGCGATCGAGGGTACTCTGAGCAGAGGCGGTCTTTATCACTTTGTAAACGGCGAGGTAATCCTCACCCCCACCTTCTATGAGGTGCTTTACCCGATATATCAGCTCATTCTGGGCGGCGCCGTGCCCGACAAGGATGAGGTAAAGTCAAACATCAAGGTAGCATACAAAATGTCCAACCCGAGAGCGTATGCACTCAGCGGTAACGATGCGCATATTCTGCAGGGACTTTACTGCGATACGTTCACATTCTTCCAGGAGAAATTTGAAAACATCTACTTTGACTGCACAAAAACCTGGGTACCCTCAACGGCAAGGTATTACATTGTGCCCATTCTGCCGATTTATTCCGATGCACAGCAGGTTTTGCCCGACAGCAAAATCCTCAACGACTGGTCTTACTTCTTCAATCTTCTGTTTATAAACCCGATTAAGACGAAATTCTTCAACAGCTACTACGAAGAAAAATACGAGGGCAACGGCGTGCTGTTTGATATTAACGATCTTGTCTACGTATTCAACAGCAACGAAAACAAGACAATTGACAGCGAGCAGAGCGTCAGCTACAATCTCAACAGCGGCAAAAAACTCAGCACAACCTTTGTTGCCCACACTTATGCGGTATTCAACGAGGATGACGGAAAGATCGACATTGACCTTTGCAACCTCAGACTTGATGCAGATGATATCTGCAATTTCCGCGAGGATGAAAACCAGTTTATGATCTCCTATGCACAGGGCGGCAAGCGTAATAACCCCAGAGATTTCAGAGAATCCGTAATTGAGATTTCGGGCTTTGAAACCGAGCCGACGGTAACAGCCGCAGGCGCTAACGGCGCAAAGATGAAAACCGTATGGAATGAAGGCACAAAAACGCTTACCGTTTCTGTCATCTCAAACGGCGAAACAAGAATCACGGTAGAATAAAAAAAGAAAAGCAGCTGAACAAGTTTTTTCAGCTGCTTTTTTATTGCGGACGCCCAATGGGCGCCCCTACATTTTCATCACATTTTATCTTTTTCAAGCTGGGCTTTCAGTTCATCAAGTGAGTTGAATTTCATTTCACCGCGCTTATAACTGAGAAGTCTTACCTCAATCTCTCTGCCATAGAGGTCGCCGCAGTAGCCGATGATGTGCGTTTCACTGCGCTGCTCATCATTTTCAAACGAGGGACGTATGCCGATATTCGTAACCGAGCGGTACCACACACCGTCTACGCAGGTGCGTGAAGAATAAACACCGTATTTCGGCACGATGAATCCGTCCGGAAAGAGCTGATTGAGCGTGGGGCAGCCAAGCTCTCTGCCTAAATGATCACCGTGAACAACAGTGAGCGTGTATCCGAACTCTCTGCCGAGCATTGAGTTTGCCAGCTCGATATCGCCGCTTTCAATTGCCGCACGGATACGTGTTGAGCTTACAGTTTCACCGCCAATGCTGACAGCAGGTATAACGTTAAGCCCTATGCCCGTAATCTCGCACAGCCAGCCGAGCAGATTGCTGTCGCCCTCACCGTCTTTGCCGAAGCGGTAATTGAAGCCGCAGCAGAGCATACCTGCATTCAGTTCGCCTGCCAGAATTTTTACAAAAAACTCCTGCGGCGAGTAGTCTTTAATTTTTCTGAAATCTGTTCTGACGACTTCAACGCCCATATCGGCAAATAATTTTTCCTTATCTGCCTGCGTTATAAGCTCAGGTGCCTCACGTCCGTCAATGACGTAAGCTGGCAAAGGCTCAAGCAGCAGCACCGCAGGTGTCATATCCCACTCGCGTGCCGCCTGCACGGCAGAATCCAAAACCGCTGTATGGCCCAAATGAATGCCGTCAAAATTACCGAGAGCTATTGCTCTTTTTTTATTTTCCATATTCTTTACCTTTTAGGTTTCTGAATAGATACGCTTGATTTTAAGCTGTTGAGAATCAGCCTCACCGAGCCCGAGAAACTTATTTTCGGGTGAATAAACCTTGCAGATACCGTCCTCAAGCGGTGAGTGAATGCGGCATCTGTCAAGTGCGCCGCCGTTTGAAAAACGCTGTGCCTGAGCCGCCGTTACGGTAACACACGGATAATCAAGCAGCGTATCAAGCGCAACCACGTCCATATCACTTATCTGCCCGAGTGTTTTGCATTTTACAATATCAATGCCGTGTGCCTCAACCCTGCGAAGAGCGGTCAGCACAGCACCGCAGCCGAGCTTTTCGCCGATATCGGAGCTGAGCGAGCGCACGTAAGTGCCTGCAGAGCAGCTGACACGAAACGAAAACTCCTGCTTGGATTCATCCGCACCCGTCAATTCAAGCGAATAGATATTCACCTTGCGGCTTTCACGCTCAATCTCAATGCCCTCACGCGCAAGCTCATAGAGCTTTTTGCCGTCCTTTTTTATGGCGGAATACATCGGCGGCACCTGGTCGATTTCACCGAGGAAAGAGAGCATTGCCGATTCAAAATCCGATGTTTTAAAGCTTGTTTCGGTCTGACTCAGTACTTCACCCTCAATGTCGAGAGTATCAGTTGTGATACCGAGGCGCACCGTTGCCTCATAAGCCTTGTCGTGCGTGTGAAGAAAATCAATAAACCTCGTTGCACCGCCGAGCATAACAACAAGCACACCTGTTGCCATAGGGTCGAGAGTGCCCGTGTGGCCGGATTTTTTCGCACCGAGAACGCGTTTAACTCTGTTTGCCGCAACGAATGACGTCATACCCTGCGGCTTATCAAGAAAAACAACACCTGTCATATAAATTCACCGATTGTGTCGAGAAGCAGTTTGGTAGCTTCCTCCCTTGTGCCGGGAAGCTGACAGCCTGCAGCGTTGGGGTGACCGCCGCCGCCGAGCCTTGCACAGATTGCACTTGCATCAACGGGGTTGTGTGTGCGCACGGAAGCCTTATATGTGCCGTCACGTCTTTCACGCATTGTAACACCGACAAGCACACCCTCAATCTGGCGGGAAATTGCGGCAATTCCGTCACACTCGTTTTCATCCGAGCCGCTTTCGGCAAACATATCACGCGTGATTGTGATAAGCGCACATCTGCCGTCATAGAAAAACTGCATACCGTCAAGAGCAAGCCGCTCAAGTGTTGCATAGGTTCTCGTTTTTGTTTCAAACATCTTAACATTAATTGCCGCTGCATCTGCGCCGTATTCCATCAGCTTTGCCGCAACGCGATGTGTTGCAGGTGTAACGTTTGCATAGCGGAAACAGCCCGTGTCGGTCGAAATACCCGTGTATAAACAGTCCGCCATCTGCGGTGTTATACGGACACCGAGCAGCTCAACAAGCTCATATATAATCTGAGCTGCAGCTGCGGCAGAGGAATCAACATAGTTAAGCTTTGCAAAAAGTCTGTTTGAGCCGTGATGATCAAGGCTCAGGTCAACCTTTGTTTCGTATATCTCTTTCACGCTGTTACCCATAAGCGTAACGTCGGCAATATCAACGGCAACAACGGTCTGCTCCTCAAATTCCTGCGGTTCAATTTCAAGATAGCGGAATTTAGGCGGAATCTCCTCGTTGTTGATAACGTTTGCCTTTTTGCCCAGCGCACGCAGCGCCAGACAAAGACCGATACCCGAACCGAGAGTATCTCCGTCCGGGTGAGCGTGGGTAATGATTGTGAAATTATCTTTTTCTTTCAAGAAAGAAGCTGCACTGCCAAGATCAATAAGCATTGCTCTTCCCTCCTTTTTAAAATTAACAATGAATCGGTTTACTGATTCAGATCGTTTAACATCTTTGCTATGCTCATACCGTGCTCGATGGAATCATCTGCGATGAAGCGAAGCTCGGGCGTTTTGCGCAGGCGGAGCCTCTGACCGACCTCACGGCGGATATAGCCTGCGGCATTCTTAAGACCTGCCACAGCCTCTTTTGCAGCCTCAATACCCTCCATTGCGCTGATATAAGCCTTTGCATAGGAAAGGTCACCCGAAACCTCAACACGGATAACCGTAAGGAGTTTGCCCTGAACACGGGGGTCCTTTATCTCGTCGCGGATGATGGCGATTATTTCACGCTTGATATCCTCCGCAACTCTGTCTGATTTATATCCTGCCATATTACTTTTCAGCAAAGGCTGACGAAAAACACCGTCAGCCCCTGCGTTTACCTTTCAATTAATTAGTCGCGGTATTCCTCGATGATGAATGATTCGAAGATATCGCCGAGCTTGATATCGTTGAACTTATTGAGAACGATACCGCACTCATAGCCCTGAACAACTTCCTTTACATCGTCCTTGAAACGCTTGAGTGAGCCCATCTCATCCTCGGTGATAACGATACCGTCACGGACAACACGGATTTTGGAGTTACGTGTTACCTTACCGTCAAGGACATAACAGCCTGCAACGTTACCGACAGAGGAAATGTTGATGATGTTACGTACCTCGATACGGCCCTGTACAACCTCACGTGTCTTGGGAGCGAGCATACCCTTGATAGCTGCCTCAATCTCCTCAATACAGTCGTAGATGATTCTGTACATTCTCATATCGACACCGTCACGCTCTGCATTTACCTGAGCTGCAGGATCGGGACGGACATTGAAGCCGACGATGATTGCGTTTGAAGCGTTTGCGAGCATAACGTCGCTCTCACTGACGGCACCGACACCGCTGTGGATAACGCGTACGCGTACCTCATCGTTTGAGAGCTTCTCAAGGTTCTGCTTGACAGCTTCTGCCGAGCCCTGAACGTCCGCCTTGACAACAACGTTGAGGTCCTTGACCTCGCCTGCCTGAAGTGAAGAGAAGAGGTTATCGAGTGTGACCTTCTGGATGGAGTTGAACTGCTCATCCTTAAGCTTCTGCTTACGCTGCTCAACAAGCTCTCTTGCAAGACGCTCGTCAGATACTGCGTCGAAAACGTCACCTGCCTGAGGTGCTTCGTCAAGACCCATTATCTCAACAGGGCAGGACGGACCTGCTTCCTTGACGTTTTTGCCGTGCTCGTCAATCATTGCACGTACACGGCCGACAGATGTGCCGGCAACAATGATGTCACCTGCGTGAAGTGTACCGTTCTGAACAAGGAGTGTTGCAATCGGGCCGCGACCCTTGTCGAGTCTTGCCTCGATAACGCTGCCCTTTGCAGCTCTGTTCGGGTTAGCCTTGAGCTCCATCATCTCTGCAACGAGAAGGATTGACTCAAGAAGGCTGTCGATACCCATTTTTGTGTGAGCCGAAACGGGTACACAGATTGTGTCGCCGCCCCACTCTTCGGGAATGAGCTCGTGCTCTGTGAGCTGCTGCTTGATTTTTTCGGGGTTGACATCGGGCTTATCCATCTTGTTGATTGCAACAATAATCTGAACGCCTGCTGCCTTTGCGTGGTTGATAGCCTCGATTGTCTGCGGCATAATACCGTCATCAGCGGCAACAACGAGAACGGCAATATCAGTTGCCTGTGCGCCACGTGCACGCATTGATGTGAAAGCTGCGTGACCGGGTGTATCAAGGAATGTGATAAGCTCGCCGTTTGCCTTGACTCTGTAAGCACCGATGTGCTGTGTGATACCGCCTGCCTCTGTTGAAGTAACGGAAGTGTGGCGGATAGCATCGAGAAGTGAAGTCTTACCGTGGTCAACGTGACCCATAACAACAACAACGGGATTTCTCGGCTCAAGGTTTGTGTCATCGTCCTCTGTTGCGTCGATGATTCTGTCCTCAATTGTGACGACAACCTCTTTCTGAACCTTTGCACCAAGCTCGGTTGCAACGATTTCAGCTGTGTCATAGTCGAGCATATCGTTGATTGTTGCCATCTGGCCGAGTACGAAAAGCTTTTTGATAACCTCTGCTGCGGTCATCTTGAGCTTGAGAGCAAGGTCGCCGACTGAGATTTCCTCGGGAAGAACAACTGTGATCTTCTTGTTTGCGCGCTCTGTCTCAATTCTCTTGATTCTCTCCTGCTCGGTTTCACGGCGGTGAGTTCTTGTGCCCTGCTTGCGGTACTGCTTGGATTTCTGGTTGAGCTTCTGCTTGCGCACTGCAGAATCCTGAATACCCTGGGACTTGTTTACGGGCACGATGTTCTCATAGTGCTCGTTGTATTTTTCAAGCTGAACGTTGTCAGCTCTTGTGTCGATTGTTCTCTTTTCGCCCTTTGTTCTTGCCTGAAGGGGACCTGAACGGTCCTTCTCCTTCTTCTTGGGCGGCTCAGGCTGCTTTGCTGCGGGAGCTGCAGGCTTGCCGTCCTGCTTCTTGTCTGCAGGCTTTGCGGGAGCTTTTTTGTCCTCTGCCTTTGCAGGCTTTGCCTCAGCCTTGGGAGCTTCCTTCTTGGGCTCGGGCTTTGCCTCAGCAGCTGTTGCAAAATACTCATCAAAGCTCTTTACGGCAGACTGCTGTGTAAAGGTTTCAAAGATAACGTCAAGCTCTTTATCCTCAAGGGCTGTCATATGGTTTTTTGTGCCGTCAAAGTACTGTGTAAGCAGCTCGAGTACGACTTTGCTGGGCTTGCCGAAGTCCTTACCGACTTCGTGAATTCTGTATTTGATTGCTGCCATATATTATCCTCCTTAATCCTGCTCATCAAACTGTGCGAGCAGATTGTCATAGACGTGCTGTTCAACAGCACAGCCGAACGCTCTTTCAAAGCGCTTGGCTTTTATTGCGGCGGTCAGACATTTTCTGTCACGGCAGATATAAGCGCCTCTGCCGTTTTTCTTGCCCGTAAGGTCGAGTGAAACATCACCCTCGGGCGAACGCACCGCACGGATAAGCTCCTGCTTGGGCTTCATTTCGCCGCAACCGAGACATTTGCGCATCGGTATTTTTTTAGGTTTATTCATAACGTCACCGCCGTAATTATGTTATTCCTGAATCTCGAAAAATCCGCTTTCGGGATTGATATCAATCTTCCAGCCTGTGAGCTTGGCGGCAAGACGTGCGTTCTGACCCTTGTTGCCGATAGCGAGTGAAAGCTGATTATCCGGAACAACTACTCTGCAGGAATTCGGAGCATCCTCAAGAACCTCAACGCTGATAACGTCAGCGGGAGCAAGTGAAGCTGCAATGAACTGTGCGGGATCTTCGCTGTATTTTACAATGTCTATCTTTTCGCCGCCGAGAAGGTCAACAACCTTGCCGACACGGGCACCTCTTGCACCGATGCAGGAGCCGACAGCGTCAACGTTTTCGTCTGCGCTGAATACGGCAACCTTTGTGCGTGAGCCTGCCTCACGGGAGATAGCCTGGATTTTGACTGTGCCGTCGAGGATTTCGGGAACCTCTTCCTCAAACAGTCTGCGGACAAGACCGGGATGTGTGCGTGAAATCATAGCTTTGACGCCGCTCTTTTCACCCTCACGGATATCAACAACGTAAACCTTGATAAGGTCGCCGACCTTAAGCTCCTCACCGGGAACCTGCTCTGTCTTGAGAAGGATAGATTCGCCCTTGCCCATTTCAACGGTTGCGTTGCCGGATTCGGCATCAATGCTGATAACCTTTACTGTTACAAGCTCGTTATGCTTGCTCTGGAACTCCTGCTTGAGCTGGCTGCGCTCAGCCTCGCGAATGCCCTGGCGGATAACGTTCTTGACTGTGCTTGCAGCAATTCTGCTGAAGCTCTTTGTCTCAAGCGGAATCTCAACGATGTCACCGGGCATTGCGCCTGCCTTGTAACGCTCAGCCTCTTCGGGGAGAAGGTCTGTTACGGGGTCTGTGATTTCGGAAACTACGTTCTTGCGAAGGTAAACAGCCATTTCGCCGTTTGCAAAGTCGATTTCGCAGTAGCCGATATCTCTGTTGTATTCACCCTTGATTGCAGAGACAATAGCTGCCTGGATTCTCTCGCAGAGGATTTCTGCGGGGATTCCTTTTTCTTTCTCGAGAAGCTTAACGGCTGCAAAAAATTCTTTTGTGTCCATTTTGATATATCAATCCTTTCGTTAAATTGCGTCAGTATCGTCAAGGCGTACCCATGAGGCTTCCTTGCGTTCAATTACAAGCGTGCGCTCGCCGTCGAGTGTAACGGTGAAGCTGCCCGCATCGTGGCTGTCAAGCTTGCCGCGCAGCTCACGCTCTCCCGTTTCGAGGGGACGGATGAGCCTTACGACAACGGATGCACCGATATATGCATCAAAGTGAGCGGGACGTGTGAGTTCACGGTCTGTGCCCGGTGAGCTAACCTCAAGACAGTAGCTGCGGTCAATGGGGTCCGCCTCATCAAGCGGTTTGTCAAGCGCATGGCTCATTGCGACACAGTCGTCAATGCCGACGCCGCCTTCCTTATCAATAAAAATGCGGAGGTACCAGTTTGCACCCTCTTTTACAAAGCGCACATCCCAGAGCATAAGCCCGAGCTGCTGCGCAATCGGCTCAGCGATTGCGGTTACAGCGGCAACCGTATTGCCACCCTTACCTTTACCTGCCATATCCTCGCTCCTTACATAAGAATTTTCATAAGAATAAACAAAAGAGCGGGCAGAGCCCACTCTTTACAGTCAAATCATTCGTACATACATAGTTTAACACAAGAAAATAAAAATAGCAATAGTATTTTTAATATAAAAAAGAGAAAAAACCGCACTTTTCATAGGAAAATAGCCGAAAATCACGCTTTTTTACGCTTGATAAGCCAGCGCACAACAAAAACAACCGCAACCACGGGAATTGCCGCAAGCACAGCCTTGAACAGCAAATCCTTTGGAAGAAATCTGTTTGCACCCTCACCGAGAAGCGTGAAGAGAATTACACGCGGAGCAATACCGATAACCGACAGAATCAGATAACGGAAAAACGGTAGCTTCATCGAGCCGAACAAAAGGCTTGAAAAATCGATAGGCAACGCAACCAGACGGGCGACAAAAACGGTTGAAAACTTGCTCTTGTCTTTCATACCGAGCACCTTATCGCCGCCCTTGACCTTACCGAGAAGTTTTGCCACATAGTCGCCGCCGAGTGCTCTGCCGAGCCAGTATGTGACCGTAACCTCAAGCGCAATTCCCAGAAGGCTGATAAACAGTGCCGTGCCCGTATCAAAAGCCATACCGACGGAAACGTAAATCAGCATCGCAGGGATTATAAACGTGAAGCCCTTAAGACCGAAAATCGAAACGGCAATCGCAACTGCGCCGATTTTATTCGGAGCCGCATCGACAATTGAGCGCACGTCAATATTGACAAGTTTATCATAATTGAGTGCAACCGCGGCAAAAATTGCAACAAGCAGAGCCAGCCTCAGCAGCAGCGGAACAAGCTCTTTTTTAACAGAGTTTTTATCCATAAAGTTTTACCTTTTCCCTCATATTTCACCGACAAGTATATATTCACTTCCTGCGTTTTGTCAAGCTTTTACAGCCTTTGAAATCTCAACAGCTGCAGGCAAAGCGGCACAGAGCACGACAACCAGCAGCCACTGTGCGACACCAAGCGGCACAACCGAAAAAAGAGCTGCCGCCGACGGAAGCATAACCACACCGACCTGAAGCAGCAGGCATACCGCAAAGGCAAGATTCATCCTGCGGTTTGAAAACCAACCGATCTTAAACAGCGACCGCTCACTGCGTGAATTGAGTGCATGCACAAGCTCACCGATGCTCATCGTGCAAAAACACACCGTACGACCGACCTGCTCACCCCACAGTGAGCGACCCAAAGCGAAACCGAGAAGTGCAAGCGCACCGATAAACACACCCTCCAACGCAATATCAAACCATCCGCTTTTTGTAAACAATCCCTTTTTCGGGTCAACGGGCGGTCTTTTCATAATTTCGCTGTCGGTTTTTTCTGTTCCGAGTGCCATTGCAGGCAGCGAATCCGTGACAAGATTTGTCCACAGCAGCTGAATGGGCAGCATAGGTGCAGGCATACCGATAATACCTGCGACAAAAATAAGAATTATTTCGCCGATGTTACTGCTCAGCAGGAATCTTACAACCTTTCTGATATTGTCATATATTCCTCTGCCCTCTCGCACAGCTCTGACTATCGTTGCAAAGTTGTCATCTGCCAGCACAATATCCGCCGCACCTTTTGCAACCTGGGTGCCGCATTTCCCCATTGCGCAGCCGATGTCTGCCGCCTTGAGTGCAGGCGCATCGTTGACACCGTCACCCGTCATAGCGGTGACCTCACCGTTTGAGCGCAGTGCCTTGACGATTCTTACCTTGTGCTCTGGACTTACACGGGCAAAGACCCGCTCTTTTTTCACTGTTTCACACAGCTCACTGTCGCTGAGCATATCAAGCCTTGCACCTGTTACGGCAGGTCTGCCTTTTTCACAAATTCCGAGCCTTGATGCAATCGCACAAGCGGTGCGTGGGTTATCACCCGTTATCATCACGGGCGTTATACCTGCCTGCTTACACAGCGCAACAGCCTGCGCCGCCTCTTTTCTTTCGGGGTCTTCAATGCCGATAAGACCGACAAATTCAAATCCGCCCTGCTCTTTAACTGCAACCGCAAGCACACGAAGTCCTCCATCCGCCATACGGTCGTTAAACAGCGGAGCGTTGCCGACAAAACGGCATATATCAAATATTTTTTCGGGTGCACCCTTGATAACGGTGAGCATTTTTTCACCAATTTTCACAGTGACGCTCATCATCTTTTTTTCAGAGCTGAACGGTTCTTCACCCAGCCTTACCGCGCTGCTGTCAACACCGCCTGCCGCACACACAACGGCAACCTCTGTCGGCTCGCCCTGAGTTGCGGTTGCGTTGCAGCAAAGTGCCGCAGTTTTAAGAATTTCTCTGCCCTCACCGCTGTCAGCATCAACCTCACCGTAAGCAGAAAACAGCTTTGAAACCGTCATTTTATTCTGTGTAAGAGTGCCCGTTTTATCCGAACATATATATGTCGCACTGCCGAGAGCTTCAACGGCTGTAAGCCTGCGGATTATCGCCTTGTTTTTAGCCATAACCGACACACCCGTGCTGAGCACAACCGTCACAACGGCAGGCAGACCCTCGGGAATTGCGGCAACCGCAAGGCTGACGGCAAGCATAAAGCTGTCAAGCAGACCGTCACGCCTGAAAACACCGAGCAAAAACACAACCGCACAGATTGCAATTGCGCCAAGCCCCAGCACCTTGCCGATTTTTTCGAGCCTTAACTGAAGCGGAGTAAGCGGAACTTTTTCTTTGCCGAGCATATCGGCAATTCTGCCAATCTGCGTTTCCATTGCCGTGTGCGTAACAACCGCTTTTCCGTGACCGCCGAGCACGGTTGAGCCTGCATAAACACAGTTTATCCGCTCAGCAAGCGGTGTACTGCAATCAAGCTTTGCAGATGCATCTTTTTCAACGGGAAGCGCTTCACCTGTGAGTGAGCTTTCATTCATTCTGATTTCAACAGACTGTATCAGCCTTGCATCTGCGGCAACCCTGTCGCCTGTGTTGAGAAAGAGCACATCGCCTCTGACAACCTGACTTGCGGGAATTTTGAGCGTTTCACCGCCGCGCACAACAGTTGCCTCGGGTGCAGACAGCTCCTTTAAATTCTCAAGCGCACGCTCCGCACGGCTTTCCTGAATAACACCGACAAGAGCATTAACAATAACAATGGCAAGAATTATTATCGGGTCAACAAAAGAGCCTTCACCCTCAAGAAATGCAGTGACAAACGAGATTGCCGCCGCAATCAGCAGAGTTATTACCATAAAGTCTTTGAACTGAGAAAAGAATCTGAGCAGAAATCCTCTTTTCTTTTTTTCGGCAAGTCTGTTTTCGCCATCTCTCTCAAGCCGCTGCCTTGCTTTTTCCGCGGTCAGACCGCTCTTTATATCCGTGCCGAGCTCAGCCGCAGCATCACCGACACTCACTGCGTGAAAATCCATACTCTTTCTCCCTTAAAATTTTCTTTTTTTAATATATATGCGGTCAGGTATGGCATTATTAAATTGACATCACGCGCGTTTTGTTATAAAATATATATTCAACAAGCGGATTGGGCAGCTGCGGCGTCAGGGACTTATCACCCCTGCCGACGAGGAAAGTCCGGGCTTCACAGAGCAGGATAACGGCTAACGGCCGCCGAGGGTGACCTTAGGGACAGTGCAACAGAGATATACCGCCTGCTTAGGGTAGTGAGAATGAATCTGAATATGTTTTTTGGGTGTGTTCGGATTTGTTCTCGCTACCCTGGTGGGTAAGGGTGGAAAGGCGAGGTAAGAGCTCACCGGCGTGCAGGAGACTGCACGGCCCTGTAAACCCTATCCGAAGCAACACCGACCGAAGTGGCTTGCTCGGCCTATACTTCAACGGGTGGCTCGAGCACTGTGGCAACGCAGTGCCTAGAAAGATAGTTGCCTTAAACGACAGAACCCGGCTTACAGATCCGCTTGTTTTTTCTCAGAAACGGAAGGAAAGAATCACGTTGGAAGACATTTACGTCGGCGGCAAAAAACCACGCCGCGATAACGATAAGAAACAAAAATCCAAACAAGGTGAAGACATATACATCACCCCGAGAAACAACAGCAATGACATTTATATCGGCAGCAGCCGAAAACGCAAGCCGCAGCTCAACAGTGAAGATTACGGTCTTGAGCCGGGCGGTACATTCGATTTTGACGGTGATGATTACAACGACGATCCTCCACCTCAAAAGGGTGATAAAAAGCCGAAGAAGAAGGGCGGTTTTTTCCGTAAGCTAAAGGCGCTTGTGCTTATTGCCGTTATTATTATCGGCATTGTCACCGGTCTGGTTTACCACACATTCAGCAGCATCAACTACACCGAATCGGGCCACAGCGAAAACGTTTTTCTTGACAGCAGCAAGCTTATGCAAAGCCCAATGGTGCAGAACATTCTGCTTATCGGTGTTGACCGCCGCAACCCTGACGAATCCTCGCGATCGGACACAATGCTTCTCGTATCGGTTAACTCGGCCGCAAGAGCAATCAAGCTCACCTCATTTATGAGGGACTCTTACGTCTATATTCCCGAAATGAAGACGAAAGCCAAGCTGAACACTGCCTGTACCTGGGGCGGTGCACAGATGGTTATGGACACCATTGAATACAACTTCAACATCAAAATCGACCACTATATGATGGTTGACTTCACAATGTTTGAGGATATAATCAACGGTCTTGGCGGTGTTGACGTTGAAGTCACCGAAAAAGAGGCAGTATATATGCGCGACATCGTTCACCTCAAAAATGTAGTTTCGGGCAAATCCGTTCACCTCAACGGCAACGAAGCGCTCTGGTATTGCCGCATAAGAAAGCTCGACTCCGACTTTATGCGCACGGGCAGACAGCGCAAGGTTATGACTGCGCTTATTAAAAAATGCAAAAGAACGAACCCTGTCGAGCTGTACGGTCTGCTCGGCGATGTTGTAAGCCGTGTTGAAACTGATATGTCGCCGCTTTCTCTTACGTGGCTGGCAGTCAACGGTCTTTTCCGCTACCTGCACTATGATATTGAGCAGGGCAGCGTACCTGCAGATGGCACATGGAGCAGCAAAAACATTGACGGACAGTTAGTGCTGAGCCTCGACCTTAACGAAAACGTAAAATATCTTGAAGAATTTATATACGAAAAATAATCGGGGAGTAAAGCTGAAAATGAAAAAATTTATGGATAAGGATTTTCTCCTTAACAACCCTGCCGCAAAGGAGCTTTTTGCAGCAGCAGACGAGATGCCGATTTTTGACTGGCACTGTCACCTTTCGCCCAAAGAGATTTATGAAAACAAGCAGCCGTCAGACATCGCCTGGCTGATGCTTGCAGGCGACCACTACAAATGGCGTGCAATGCGCTCCTTCGGTATTGACGAAAAATACATCACGGGTGATGCAAGCTGGCACGATAAGTTTGTTGCCTACGCTACAATGCTCGCCTATGCTCCCGGCAATCCTCTCTATCACTGGACACATCTTGAGCTCCAGCGCTATTTCGGAATCGACACACCCTTAAGCGCAAAGACAGCAGAAGAAATATGGGAAAAAGCAAACGCACAGATTAACGCCGGCGGATTCACACCGCGTGAGCTTATTGCACGCTCAAACGTTGCCTGCGTTTACACAACGGACGACCCTGCGGATTCGCTCGAATATCACGTGCTTCTCGCACAGGACGAGAGCTTCAAAACAAAGGTTATTCCCGCATTCAGACCCGACAAAGCACTCGGAATTGAGCTGCCCTCATTCCGTCCGTGGCTCGCTTCACTCGAGGAGCGCATCGGCAGAAAGATTGAGAGCTACACAGCACTTGAAGAGGCACTGCTTGAAAGAATCGAAGTGTTCGCACAGATGGGCTGCCGCGCAAGCGACCACGCATTCACCTATGTGCCATATGCCGAGGCTACTGCAGACGAGCTTGAAGCAATATTCCAAAAGGGCAGACAGGGCCAGAGCTTCACAGCAGATGAGCTTGACGCTTACCGCACGGCACTGCTGCGCACGATGGCAAAGGAATATGCCCGCAGAGGTTGGGCAATGGAGCTTCACATCGGCCCGATGAGAAACAACAACACACTTATGTTCAACAAAATCGGTCCCGATACAGGCTTTGATTCAATTGACGATAAAGAGATTGCACAGCCGCTTTCACGCTTCCTTGACAGCCTTGCAAAAGAAGAGCTTCTGCCAAGAACAATACTCTTCACGCTCAATCCCAAGGATAACTACGTACTCGGCACAATGCTCGGCAACTTCCAGAATTCCGATGCACCCGGCAAGATTCAGTTCGGCAGCGGTTGGTGGTTCAACGACAACCTCGACGGTATGCGTGAACAGATGAAGGCATTCTGCAACCTCTCCGTACTCGGCAAATTTGTCGGTATGGTCACAGACTCGCGCTCCTTCCTCTCCTACCCCAGACACGAGTATTTCCGCCGCATTCTCTGCGGTCTGCTCGGCGATATGGTTGAGGACGGACTCTACCCCGACGATATGGAAACACTCAAGCAACTTGTTCAGGACGTATCCTATAACAACGCCGCAAAATATTTCGGTTTGGAGTGATAACAAATGAAAAGACGCTTTAAAGGCATTGACGTTGAAGTTTTTCCGCTTGGCTTCGGCTGCATGAGATTCCCGACAAAGGGTGGAAAGATTGATCGTGAAACGTCAACAAAAATGCTTCGTCACGCTATTGATGAGGGTGTAAACTACGTTGACACCGCATTCTACTATCACGACGGTGAGAGTGAAGAATTTGTCGGCGAGGCTCTCAAAGACGGCTACCGCGAGCGCGTATATCTTGCAACCAAGTCGCCCGTATACGACCTCACAGATGAAATTACATTTGAGGACAGATTCAACACCCAGCTCGAAAGACTTCAGACAGACTACGTTGATTTTTACCTTCTTCACACACTCAACCACGACCTGTGGAACAACAAAGTGCTCAAATACAACGTGCTTGAGAGTATGCGCAAGGCAAAGGAAGAGGGCAAGATAAAATACCTCGGCTTTTCATTCCACGACGATATAGACCTTTTCAAAGAGATTGTTGACAGCTTTGACTGGGATTTCTGCCAGATTCAGCTCAACTATGTTGACCTTAAGCATCAGGCAGGTATTGAGGGACTTGAATATGCTTATGCCAAGGGTATGAGCTGTGTTATTATGGAGCCGCTCAGAGGCGGCAGACTTGTAAAGGGTCTGCCCGAAAGAGTCAAGGCTGCACTGCCCAAGAGCAAGAGCAAGGTCGAGGTCGCACTCGACTTCCTCTGGGACAGAGAAGAGGTTGCTCTCGTGCTCAGCGGAATGAGCACCCCAAAGCAGGTTGAGGATAATCTCCGCTATGCAAAGCGCAGCAGCGTCGGTATGCTTACAGCATATGAGAGAAAAGCGCTCAGCAAGGCAAACGACCTCTGGCACACAATGCCGCTTGTCGGCTGCACAGGCTGCGCCTACTGTATGCCCTGCCCATTCGGTGTCAACATCCCCGAATGCTTCACCGCATTCAACTCAACCGTTTATAAGGGTAAACGCGGCGCAAAAGAAGGCTATGATACGCTTGACGGCAAGGCTGACCTCTGCCGTGCCTGCGGCAAATGCAAGCCCTCATGTCCTCAGAACATAGACATCCCCGAAGAGCTTAAAAAGGTTAAAGAAACCTTCAGCGAATAAACGGCAAACAAATAAGACCGCTTCCCGAAAGAGAAGCGGTCTTATTTATTTCTGTTTTAATTATTCAGCTACAACTGCCTCGCCGACTTTTTCTGCTTCAGCTTCTGCTGAGTAATCGGGAAGCTCCTTATACTTGACAACCATAGGATTCTTGACAAGAAGAAGGTTGACAACGATAACGGGGATATGAAGAGCTGCTGTGATGAATACGCCTGCGCCCATTGCACCGGTGATGATGTCGGGAAAGATAGCGTTGATGTTGCTTGCAAACTGACCGAACATAACGCCGCTGACGATAACGAGAACAGCGCTGAGAACGCTGACAACGATATTCTTTGCGCAGGATGACTTCTTTGATGAGCAGAAGTTTCTGCCGAAGTTGAGAATGCCCATAACAATAGAGAGAGCAAGCATAACAATTGCAAGAGCAAAGAAGATGAACGACTTGCCGACAACAGGTGACTGAATAGCAGCAAGAAGACCGTCTACATCAAAGTAGTCTGTAAAGAACTCAACAACCTTGAGGATGCCGATATTGATCTCTGAAACAGCGCCGGGCTCTGAATAGAACGGGATGTTCTGAAGTGAGAGCTTTGCAAGCGGCACACCGATAAGGTCGAGGAAAAGACCTGCAACCGGAATGATTGAAAGAATGATTCTGGCAATCTGACGGGGACCGCCGATTGCGGAAGCCTTGAAGCGGTCGAGACCCTTCTGGAATTTTGCGTGCTCTGCCTCTGCTTTTTCTGCATCAGCAAGAAGGCGCTCTTCCATACCGTAATAAACCATATTTACGCCACACTTGGGACACTCGGGACGCCAATCAATCAATCTGAGCTTGGCATTACACTTAGGACACTTTGCCATATCTGTTCCTCCGTTTTATATGTATTGCGCGGTACACGCGCATTTACTATTATAGTATTATTTATATTATCATAATACTTGAATAAAATCAACAATTTTTTATTTAATTTTACGATTATATTATAAATCCACCATCTACACTGAGGGTCTGACCCGTAATAAACGCAGATTTATCGGAAGAAAGGAAGAACACAGCCTGCGCAACCTCATTCGGCTCACCTGTGCGGCAAAGCGGAGTTTCATCACACAGTGCTGCCATATCCTCGGCATTCAGGTGAGAATTCATCTTTGTGTTTATCACACCCGGCGCAATGCAGTTGACCGTAATACGGCTCGGACCGACCTCTTTGGCAAGTGCCTTTGTCAAGCCAATAACTGCAGCCTTCGAGGCGGAATAGAGCACCTCACAGGAAGCACCGCTGATGCCCCACATAGACGAAACGTTGACAATGCTGCCGCACTGACGTCTTATCATTGAGGGCAGCACGGCACGGCAACAGTTGACAACACCGAGAATGTTGACACCGAAAACCTGCTCATAATCTTCACGTGTTGTGTCGGTGAAAAGCTTCTGCTGAGACACCCCTGCGTTGTTGACAAGCACATCAACTTCGCCCAGCTCCCGCTCAACGGTGTGCAGCATATTTTCCACCTGCTTTTCATCAGTCAGGTCTGCACAGACACAGACAGCCTCACCGCCAAAAGAACAGATTTCTGCCTTCAGTGCATCGGCTGACGATTTATCTTTATTAAAATGTATTGCAACCTTATATCCTTCAGCGGCAAAAAACCGCGCACAGGCGCTGCCGATACCACCGGAAGCGCCTGTGACTAAAACTGTTTTGCTCATTACGTTAAACCGAGTGAGCCGGCCATACTCTCGAAGTTTTCTTCTGTGAGCTGATCATAGCCTTTCGGTACTGAGAAAACGCTGTCATCAACCGTTGAAGAAGCTGATTCTACCTTGAAAATTGTTGTTGAACCGTCCTCACCAATGAACTCCATTCTCTTAAGCTCACTCTTGCCGTTGAAATAATACTTTGCACTACCGGTCTTTTCCGGATTTGTGTAGGTTTCGCAAAGATACTCTTTACCCTGGATTTTGACTCTGGCTGTACTAACGTATTCCATGTTTTCAGTAGAAAGCATTTTCCATAAGCCCATTTCTTCAGCCATATTCATTTCTGTTTCTTCAGCTGTTGCAGCCGAATAGTAAGCCTTGGCTTTGGGGAAGATTACATTCATTGACTTTCCGTCAAAAGCAAAACGAACCGATGTCATACCGATAGGAAATTCAGTCGCAAACTTGTTTCCCTTTAAATAAACCTTCATTCGCATACCTATTCCAAAAACCTGTTTGTCATTTGTGACAATAGATCCGTCAATGTAAAGAGATTTATTATTTGCAGAGTCTTTGAAAAGTTTTTCTGTCATACTTTGCTGAGGTCTGCCGCTCTGGTTCAGCTCAACGTCAATAATTTCACCCTCGGGGAATGTAACATCCTCGTAAGTTGTTGTGGTCTCACCTGCAGGCTCTGTCAAGCCGGGGAAGAGAGGGGGTACTGTTGTGTCGGGTGTTGTTGCGTTGGGTGTGCCGGGTGTTGCTGTTATGCCGGGATTTTCATCGGGAGCCTTTGTCTTGTCGTTATTTTCTTTGTCCTTATCTTTCTCTTTTTCAGCCTTCTTTGTTGTGTAAGGCTTTGTTACGACGACGACCTGGGTTTCACCCGCTGCGTCTGTTACTGCTTCACCCTGTGTGTCGGTAACAGCTTCGGTTATTTCTTCATAAACCTTGCCGTCAGTGCCGACGACTGTGGGGTTTGTGACATCATCTTCCTTGCTGCCGCAGGCTGTAAAGATTGTGAGCACTGCTGCGCAGGATGCCAGAATTGCGATAATGTTTCTCTTTTTCACTTTATGTATCCTCCTTTTAAGACTTAAAGTGTTCTTTTATAATACATTATAAACGGTTATTTTGTCAAGAGTAGGACAATTTCCGCTTTTTGTCAATCGTCCTGTTCGTCTTTATTGCGACGTCTGCCGAGTCTGTGCGGTTCATCTTCACCGTCGTCTTCACTTTCTTCAACGGGCAGTATTTCAACCTTGAGCTTACCGATACGCTTGTCTTCAAGGTTGAGAATTGTGAAATGAAGATTTTCATAATCAACCTCGTTCATTTCACCGTCCTGAGGCAGATAACCGAGCAGACTGATAACAAAGCCGCCGATTGTATCGTATTCATCCTCGGGCAGGTTTACACCGACGTGCTCATTCACCTCGTCAATAGAGGTTGTGCCGTCGACCGTGAACGTGGTTTCGTCTATAACGGAAAACTCTTCTTCCTCATTGTCATACTCATCCTGAATATTGCCGACAATTGATTCGACAAGGTCTTCAAGCGTGACAATACCTGCAGTGCCGCCATACTCGTCAACAACAACAGCCATCTGCACACGGCGTGCTGTCAACTCCTGGAAAAGGACACCGCATTTCATTGATTCGGGCACAAAGTAGGGCTCGCGCATAATATTGCGCAGGCTTTCCTGCTTGGGCATGCTGGAGCCGATGTAGCCGATAAGGTCCTTGATATAGACTATACCGATAATATTATCAAGACTTTCCTCATAAACGGGAATTCTTGAGTAACCCTCTTTTTCTGCAATTTCAACAACGTCCTGAATCGGGTCGTTGATTTCGACAGCGGAAACATCCGTACGGTGAGTCATAATATCACCTGCGTCGATATCGTCAAACTCGAAAATATTGTTGATCATTTCCTTCTGGGTGTCCTCAATAACGCCCTTTTCGCCGCCAACATCAACCATCATACGGATTTCTTCCTCGGTGACCTCCTCAGGCTCTGCATTCGGGTCGATGCCCATCAGTCTGAGTATTCCGTTCATAGAAAGTGAGAGCACCTTGACAAACGGCTTTGTAACCGTTGCGACAAAGGTGAGCACACCCGCAATGCGGAAAGAGATCTTCTCGGGGTTGTACATAGCAACACGCTTGGGCACAAGCTCACCGAGAACAAGTGAGAAATAGGACGTGATGAGCGTGATGACAACAAGGCTGAAGCCGTCAATCACACTTGAAGGGATATTTGTCAGAATCGAAATTTTTTCCAGACCGCCCGAGAGCATATCAACGAAGCTCTGTGAAGCCGATGCAGATGACAAGAAGCCTGCAAGGGTTACACCAATCTGGATTGTGGAGAGAAATTTGCTGGGGTTACTTGTGAGTTTGAGAAGTTTTTTTGCCTTTTTGTTGCCCTCCTGTGCCTGCTTTTCAAGCTTGGCATCGTTAAGGGAAATAATTGCTATTTCGCTCATCGCAAAAAACGCATTGACCAGTATGAGAACCAGCAGCAATACGATTTTCAGAATAAGAGAAGTTACAGCAGTATTAGGCCCGGGGTCGTCCATTTTAGACTTTACTCCTTTCAAGTTGCGGTTTTACCGCTCTGTATAAATTATAATATTATTAAACATCTTAAATATAAGATGGTTTAACCGGTTATCTTGCACCGAAGGTGCATATCGTGTTGCAAAGCAACATATCGAGCCTGAGGCATATCGAATCGAAGATATATCGAAAACAGAACTTGAATTATGTCGATATGTGCCTTACAGGCACCCGATATATTGAGTTATCACTCAATTCGATATAACCTCACTTGCGTGAGGTTTCGATATGGTATAAATCTCTGCCGAGATTTATACCGAGCTGATTCAGCCCTGCTGAATTATCTGTCCGCCTTTGAGATAAACGCGCGGAACACGCTTTGTGATATCGCAGACATACTCATAGTTAAAGCTGCCTGCTGTTTTTGCCAGCTCCTCAACGGTGAGTCTGACACCGCTGTCAACGCCGACAATCGTCACCTCATCACCCTGCTTTGCATCGGGTATATCCGTTACGTCAACCATAAACTGATCCATACAGACTCTGCCGATAACGGGAGCGCTGTGCCCTTTTATGAGCACCCTGCCCTTATTTGTCAGCAGACGCGGATAACAGTCGCCATAGCCGCAGGGTATTGTAGCGACAAGGGTTTCACGCTTTGCCATAAAAGCCGCACCGTAGCCGACGGTATCGCCGACAGACACCTTTTTGATATAGGCAATGTGGCTTTTAATCTGCATTGCGGGCGTTGTCGGAAGGTTTTCGAACTTGACCTCATCCGACGGATCAAGACCGTAGGTAACGATACCGCAGCGCACCATATCAAGACAGCCGCTGTCAAAATCCATCGTCGCAGCTGAGTTATAGATGTGCTTTATCGGTATGCTGACACCCGAATTTTCAATAAGCGATATAAATGAATCAAACTTTGCCCTCTGCTCGTTTGCAAAGCTCTTGTCTGCAAAATCGGCACAGGCAAGGTGAGAAAACGCACCCTTGATTTCGATGCCGGGCAGAGCCGCAATCTGTCTGATTTCTTCAAGGCTTTCATCACAGGGGATAAGACCTATGCGGTGCATACCTGTGTCTATCTTGATGTGAACACCTGCTTTTTTGCCAAGCTTCATCGCAACGTCGGAAAGCTGCTTTGCGGTTTCAAACTGAAAAACCGTAAGGTCAATGCAGTTTTCAATCGCCGATTCAAACAGCTCGGGAAATGCATAGCTGAGCACAAGCACGGGCTTTCTGATTCCGTTCTCACGAAGCTGCACACCCTCTTCAACAGTTGCAACACCGTATGCGTAAGCACAGCTATCCTCAAGCTCCTTTGCAATCGGCACAGCACCGTGACCGTATGCATCAGCTTTGAGAATAACCATAACTTTAACATCTTCGCCGACCCTTTTCTGCACGGCTTCAATGTTTGAACGCACGGCATCAAGATCGATATAAGCACATACTCTGCTGTTAGTGTTCATAAAAAAATTATCACCTTAAAAGAATTTCTTGTTTTGCGTATGCAAAACATATCGAGCCGAAGGCATATCGAATCAAAGATATATCGAAAATCCGAAAGGATTTATATCGAGTAAAAACGCAAAGCGGTTTTATCCGTAACTTTTGTCGATATGTGACCTTACGGTCACTCGATATATTTTGTTTCACAAAATCCGATATAATTTCAGTTTCTGAAATTTCGATATAACCTCACTTGCGTTCGGTTGAGGAGCAATCCGTTCAGCGTATTGCATCAAGAGCCTGCTGAATATCCTCGATGATATCGTCAACGTTTTCGATACCGACTGAGAAGCGGATAAGGTCGGGTGAAACGCCGCACTCGACAAGCTCGCTGTCACTGAGCTGACGGTGTGTTGAGGAAGCAGGATGAAGAACGCAGGTTCTCGCATCGGCAACGTGAGTAACGATTGCGGCAAGCTTGAGCGAATTCATAAACTGCTCTGCCTTCTCTCTGCCGCCCTTTACGCCGAATGAGATAACACCGCAGGTGCCGTTCGGCATATATTTCTGAACAAGCGGATAATACTTGTTTGAGGGAAGTGCAGGATAGTTGACCCAGGAAACCTGATCGTTGTTCTCAAGATATTCTGCAACCTTGAGTGCGTTTGAGCAGTGGCGCTCCATACGCAGAGCAAGTGTTTCAAGACCTACGTTGAGGTAGAAAGCGTTCTGCGGAGAAGGAGTTGAGCCGTAATCGCGCAGAAGCTGTGCAACAATCTTTGTGATGTAGCCTGCCTTGCCGAAATCACGTGTGTAAACAGCGCCGTGGTAGCTTTCATCCGGCTGGGTAAGACCGGGGAACTTATCGTTCTGCTCCCAGTCAAAATTGCCGCTGTCAACAACGACACCGCCGATTGTGTTTGCGTGCCCCTCCATATATTTTGTTGTGGAGTGGGTTACGATATCTGCGCCGAATTCAAACGGACGGCAGTTGATGGGTGTGGGGAAGGTGTTGTCAATAATAAGCGGAACACCGTGAGCGTGGGCAACCTTTGCAAACTTTTCAATATCAAGAACGTCGAGTGAGGGGTTTGCGATTGTTTCGCCGAAAACAGCCTTTGTATTCGGACGGAAGAGCGCTGCAATTTCCTCCTCGCTTGCGTTGGGGTCAACAAAGGTTACGTCAATGCCGATTTTGCGCATTGTGACATTGAAGAGGTTGAATGTGCCGCCGTAGATTGTTGCGGCAGAGATAAAGTGGTCGCCTGCACCGAGGATATTGATGAGCGAGAAGAAGTTTGCAGCCTGACCCGATGATGTGAGCACTGCGGCAACACCACCCTCAAGCATTGCAATCTTCTGTGCAACGATGTCGCTTGTGGGGTTTGCAAGACGTGTGTACATATATCCGGGCTCAAGGTCAAACAGCTTTGCCATTGCCTCGCTTGTGTCATATTTATAGGTTGTGCTCTGATAAATCGGGAGCACTCTCGGCTCACCGTTCTTGGGCTCGTAAGCGCCCTGAACACACTTGGTTTCTATTCTGTAATTTTCTTTCATAGGAAAGGTCTCCTTAGTTGGTAGGATTTGCATTTTTGGCGGACGGCCAATGGCCGCCCCAACATTGAGTTTTGAGTTATATTGAAGCCTGTCGGCTTCAGTTGTATTTTATCCGCAAAAACTGCCGAAGGCAATACCACTGTGCTTTGCACAATAACACTGCGCAGCAATATAACCCGCCGCACGGCGGATAAAACTCAGGCGTTGAAGAAACGCCTGATAAGACCGGGACCGAAATCAACATAGTTGCCTGTTGCCTCGGCTGTCTTTTCGTTGATTGAAGCAACACCGCTTTCCTTCTCACCCTTCTTGTGATAAATCATATAGGGTACCGGGTCGGAAGCGTGAGTTTTTGTTTTTATGGGTGTGGGATGATCGGGAAGAATCATCACCTTGTAGTCGTCATACTTTTCGAGAGCCTCAAGAAGAACGGGCAGCACCTGCTCATCAATAATCTCAATTGAGCGGACCTTGTTTTCAGGCTCTGCACGGTGACCGCATTCATCGGGAGCTTCGATATGGATATAAACGAAATCGCAGCCGTTTTCGAGCGCATCAACCGCAGCCTTTGCCTTGCCTGCAAAGTTTGTGTCGATATAGCCTGTTGCACCCTCAACCTCAGGCACGAGCATACCTGCGCCGATGCCGATACCCTTGAGAAGGTCGACAGCGGAAACAATACAGCCCTTCATACCGAACTTCTCTTCAAAATTCTCAAGTGCGGGCTTGCTGCCCTCACCCCAGAGCCAGATTGAGTTTGCGGGGCGCTTGCCCTCGGCAATTCTTCTCAGGTTTACGGGATGATCCTTAAGCAGATCGTAACTTTCACGCATCATCGCTGTGAGCTTCTGTGCGGATTCTGCGGTTGAAATATAGCTGCCGACAACTCTGTCGGAAATATCGTGGGGAGGAGTCATTGTGCCGAGCTGAGTTGTGCCGCCGTGATGAATCAGGCAGTGACGGTAGCTGACACCGGGGTAGAAATCAAACTCACCGCCGCCGAAATGCTCCTGCACGGTTTTGATGATTTCTGCGGCATCCTCGCTGGAGATATCGCCTGCAGAATAGTCAATCATAGTCTTGTCATCGTAATTCTCTTCGTCTGAAAGAGTTACGACATTACATCTGAGCGCGACGTCCGTATCGCTCATCTGAACACCGATGCTGATTGCCTCGAGCGGAGAGCGGCCTGTATAGCAGACTGCAGGGTCATAACCGAGCACGCTGAGGTTTGCAACGTCGCTGCCGGGCTTGAGCCCCGTAGCAACGGTGCGGACAAGGCCGACCTCGCCCTTGCTTGCCATACGGTCAAAATTGGGCTTTTTTGCACACTCCATCGGGGTTTTGCCGCCGAGCGCGTCTACGGGATAATCCGCCATACCGTCATATAAAACTACTGCGTATTTCATAGTATTACCAAACTTTCTGAAACTTGTTAATTAATAATGCGTTGAAAACGCAAATCATGCAAAATTTATTTTGCTAATCACGATTCCGAAGGAATCAAATCATGCCCATCGGGCAAATCATTTTAATACCTCAATAAAATTGATACATACAGGAAAGTCCGTATCACCGAAGAAAGTTGTGCCACTGTTTTTTATTACCTCAATAAAATCGATACATACAGGAAAGTCCGTATCACCGAGGAAATAAACTGCCACTGTCTTTGCGATATCAATGATTTGCTCCGCATGATTTGGCGTGACCGCCATGATTTGTTGCTTAAGCAACATGATTTGAATTGATAAATCAATTCATTAATTACTTAAAGTACTTAACACCGGACTCGAATATCTTCTGATCCTTGTTGTAGGGAACGTTCTTGTAGAGGTCGTCGCCTCTGCGCTCGCTGTGAGCCATCTTACCGAGAACACGTCCGTCGGGGCTTGTGATACCCTCGATTGCAAGCACTGAGCCGTTGGGGTTGAAGGGCATAGCGTCTGCAACGTTGCCGCTCAGGTCAACGTACTGTGTAGCGATCTGACCGTTTGCGATAAGCTGCTGAAGGTGTGCCTCGTCTGCAACGAATCTGCCCTCACCATGTGAGATCGGCACTGCGTGGATATCGCCTGCATCGCAGAGTGAGAACCACGGGGACTTGACGGATGTGACTCTTGTGTAAGCCATATGTGAAACGTGGCGGCCGATGTTGTTGTAAGTGAGAGTGGGAGCATCGGGAGCTGTATCAACAATCTTGCCGTAGGGAACAAGACCTGTCTTTATAAGTGCCTGGAAGCCGTTACAGATACCGAGCATAAGACCGTCGCGCTGCTCAAGAAGTGCTGTTACAGCCTCCTTGACTCTCGGATTCTTGAGAGCTGTAGCAATGAACTTACCTGAACCGTCGGGCTCGTCACCGCCGGAGAAGCCGCCGGGCAGCATAATGATCTGAGAATCGTTGATTGCCTTGACAAAAGCTTCCATACTCTGCTCGATGTCGGAAGCTGTGAGGTTCTTGATAACAAGAATCTGTGCCTGGGCACCTGCATTTTCGAATGCGCGTGCTGTGTCAAACTCACAGTTTGTGCCGGGGAATACGGGAATAATTACTCTGGGCTTTGCAACCTTGATTGCGGGAGCTGCCGTGTTGCGCTCGGTGAAGAGCTGAACCTTGTTGCCGCCGGTGGGAGAAACAGCGTCTGTCGGGAATACGCCCTCGAGCTTTGCTGTCCATGCGCTAACGAGGTCGGCTGTTGCAACCTTCTCGCCTGCGAGACTGAACTCGCCGCTGTCGGTAACTGTACCGAGGAGCTTGCCGCCCACGGGTGATTCGCCCTCACACTCGATTACGAATGAGCCGACGAGCGGAGCATACATCTCACGCTTTGTAAGGTCGCCAGCAAAATCGAAGCCGAACATATTGCCGAATGCCATCTTACATACGCAGGCTGCAGCGCCGCCTTCCTTGTCAACGCTTGCGCTGAGGATCTTGCCCTCACTTACTGCGGTGTAAACGTCAGCGATAAGTGCCTTTGCCTTATCCCAATCGGGAAGAAGAGTTTCTGCATCAACGGGAAGCTCTGCGAGATAAACCTTGTTGCCTGCTGCCTTGAATGCTGCGGAAGCAACCTTGCTTGCCTTTGTCATTGAAACTGCGAAGGAAACGAGTGTGGGCGGTACATCGAGGTCGTTGAATGAGCCTGACATACTGTCCTTACCGCCGATTGAAGGTGTGCGGTACTTGAGCTGAGCTGTGAGCGCACCGAGAAGAGCGGCTGCAGGCTTGCCCCAACGCTCGGGCACTGCGTTAAGACGCTCGAAATATTCCTGGAATGTGAGTCTTGCCTTGAAAGGATCTGCGCCTGTTACAGCGAGCTTTGCAAGTGACTCTGTTACTGCGTAAGCAGCTGCGTGGAACGGACTCCAGCGGCTGAGTGCAGGAATAAAGCCATAGCTCATTGCTGTTGCGGAGTCTGTCTTGCCGCCGGGTACGGGCACCTTTGCGGTCATTGCCTCTTCGGGTGTGAGCTGAGTCTTGCCTGCGAAGGGCATATTGACTGTAGCGGCACCGATTGAAGCATCAAAACGCTCGGAAAGGCCGATCTGTGAACAGACCTCAAGTCTGCCGAGGTTTGCTTTGAGAGCGTCAACGCCCTCTTTATCGGAAAGAACACAGGGAACAAGCTCTCTGTAATTCTTGTCTGCATCGGGTGAAGTTATAACAGCGCTTGCCTTCTGTGTAACGCCGTTAGTGTTGAGGAATGCACGGCTGAGGTTGACGATGTTGTCGCCTCTCCAGTACATAACGAGTCTTGCTTCCTCTGTTACCTTTGCAACAACTGTTGCCTCAAGGTTTTCGGTTGCGGCAAGCTCGGAGAATTTTTCGACATCGCCTGCATCGAGGACAACTGCCATACGCTCCTGAGATTCGGAGATTGCAAGCTCTGTGCCGTCAAGACCGTCATACTTCTTTGTGACCTTGTCGAGCTCGATCTTAAGACCGTCTGCAAGCTCACCTATAGCAACACAGACACCGCCTGCGCCGAAGTCGTTACAGCGGCGGATAAGCTTTGCAGCCTCGGGGTTGCGGAAAAGGCGCTGAAGCTTACGCTCTGTGGGCGGATTACCCTTCTGTACCTCTGCACCGCAGGTTTCGATTGACTGTGTGTTGTGTGCCTTGGAGGAGCCTGTTGCACCGCCGCAGCCGTCACGGCCCGTACGGCCGCCGAGGAGAACGATACAATCACCGGGAACGGGTGTTTCACGGCGCACATTCTCCTTGGGAGATGCACCGACAACCGCACCGATTTCCATTCTCTTTGCCTTATAGCCTTCGTCATAAAGCTCTACAACCTGACCTGTTGCAAGACCGATCTGGTTGCCGTAGGATGAATAACCTGCAGCTGCACCGATTGTGATCTTACGCTGGGGAAGCTTGCCCTCGAGTGTATCCTCAAAAGCTGCTGTGGGATCACCGCTGCCGGTAACTCTCATAGCCTGGTAAACATAAGCTCTGCCTGAAAGCGGGTCACGGATTGCGCCGCCAAGACAGGTTGCTGCACCGCCGAAGGGCTCAATCTCTGTGGGGTGGTTATGTGTTTCGTTCTTGAACTGAACGAGCCACTGCTCATCCTTACCGTCAACGTCAACGGTAACCTCGATTGAGCAGGCATTGATTTCTTCACTCTCGTCAAGGTCGTTGACCTCGCCTGCCTTCTTGAGTGCCTTTGTGCCGATTGTACCCATATCCATAAGTGTGATGTTCTTGGGTGTGCGGCCTGCGTAGACATCGTCACGCACTGCAAGATACTCGTTCCATGCAGCCTCGATAACCTTTGCCATCTTGCCGTCTTCAAACTCAACGCTCTCAAGCTGTGTGAGGAAGGTTGTGTGGCGGCAGTGGTCTGACCAGTATGTGTCGATAACCTTCAGCTCTGTGATGCTGGGGTCACGCTTTTCGTCATTCTTGAAATAGTCGCGGCAGAAGCAGAGGTCTGCAACCGTCATTGCAAAGCCGATTTCCTTGTGATAAGCGGCAACCTCATCGTCGCTCCAGTTGATAAAGCCTTCAACACGCTGAATATCTGCAGGAATTTCGGCAACAATGTTGAGGTCCTCAGGCTTGTCCATTGAAGCCTCACGGGATTCAACAGGGTTGATGAGGTAGGACTTGACAGTCTCGTACTCTGCATCGGTCATATTGCCTTCAAAGATGTATACCTTTGCGCTGGCAACGGCAGGCTGCTCCTCACAGGTGAGAAGAGCAATACACTGGGCAGCAGAGTCGGCACGCTGATCATACTGACCGGGAAGATACTCGCTTGCAAGGAAGCGGCAGCCCTCGGGAATTGTGAGCTCTGCACAGATTGTGTCTGCGTTAGGCTCAGAGAGCACAGCCGTGCAAGCCGTATCAAACTGCTCGGGTGTGAGACCCTGAACGTCGTAACGGTTGATCAGGCGGACCTTTTCAAGCGATGTGATGCCGAGAGTTGAGCGGATGTCGGAAAGGACACCCTTTGCCTCAACGTCAAAACCGTCGCGCTTCTCAACGAAAATTCTCATAACTTCTTTCACGATTTATCACCATACCATTCCATAATAATATTATAAATAATATTTCAAGGTATTATAACATATTATTTTGAAATAATAAATAGAGTTTTTGCAATACACTGTATTTTTTCGTAAAAATGCGGTGTTGTTGCAACGCAGAAATTTGTGTAATACTACAAAATTGCTGACAAATTATTGTAAAAGACTATACAAATCCCGTTTGACGTGCTATAATTACGCAGTTAATTGTGTCATTATGCATTTTTCTGCTCGCATGAGCCTTGTTATAAACAAAAATTATGAAGGGAGCGACATTCAGCAAGATGGAGAAAATCGTCATCAACGGCGGCACACCTCTTAAGGGTAGTGTTGAAATAAGCGGCGCAAAGAATGCGGTTGTTGCCATTCTTCCCGCAACTCTCCTCGCTCAGGATGTATGCAGGATTGAAAATATCCCCGACATCAGCGACGTAACAATCATGCTTAAAATCCTCTCTCAGCTCGGTGCACAGGTTAAAATGATCAACCGTTCAACCTATGAGATCGACACGAGAGGTGTAAACTCATATATCGTACCCAACGAACACACAAAGCACCTTCGCGCATCATATTATATGCTCGGTGCTCTTCTCGGCAGATTCGGCAGGGCAAAGGTTTCAATGCCCGGCGGATGCTGGTTCGGTGTACGCCCGATTGACCTTCACCTTCGCGGCTTCGAGCTTCTCGGTGCAGAGGTATCAATAGACAACGCAATGGTCAACGCAGAGGCTTCAGAGCTTCTCGGCTCCGTTATATATATGGATACGGTTTCTGTCGGCGCAACGGTTAACGTTATGCTTGCCGCTGTCAAGGCAAAGGGCAAGACAATTATCGAAAACGCTGCACGTGAACCCCACATTGTTGACCTTGCAAACTTCCTCAACTCAATGGGTGCTGACATCAGAGGTGCCGGCACAGACACAATCAAAATCTACGGTGTGGACGAGCTTCACGGCTGCACATACTCCATCATCCCCGACCAGATTGAGGCAGGCACATATATGGTTGCCGCTGCCGCAACAAAGGGCGATGTTGTTATCAAAAACGTTATACCCAAGCACCTTGAGTCAATAACAAAGAAGCTTGTTGACTGCGGTGTCAAGGTTGAAGAATATGACGAGGCTGTACGTGTAAGCTGCTCAGGCAGACCTTACAGATGCAACGTCAAGACAATGCCCCACCCCGGCTTCCCGACAGATATGCAGCCCCAGATGACAGTACTCCTCGCAATCGCTCAGGGTACAAGCATCGTATCCGAGAGCGTATGGGACAACCGCTTCCGCTACGTTGATCAGCTGCTCAGAATGGGTGCAAACATCAGCGTTGAGGGCAAGGTTGCAATCGTCCAGGGTGTGGACAAGCTCTACGGTGCACCCGTCGGCGCAGACGACCTGCGTGCAGGTGCAGCAATGCTTATTGCGGCATTTGCGGCAGAGGGTCAGTCAATCATCGAAAACCTCTCACACATCGACAGAGGCTATGAGAGATTTGTTGAAAAATTCCAGAATCTCGGCGGAGATATCAAGCGTGTCGAATTCCCCGACCCCGATGAATCAGCTGCTGAGAACGCAGGTTAAACCATGGCAAGATTCTGTTCGCTTTTCTCCTCCAGCAGCGGCAACTGCAGCTATGTAGGTCAGCCCGACGGAGGCATACTTATAGACGTCGGCGTTACGGCAAAACGTACCGCCGAAACATTGGATTGCATCGGCGTTGACATTGGCAGCGTCGGCGCAATTTTTGTTACCCACGAGCATTCGGACCACATACAGGGCATAAGGGTGCTCGCCTCAAAGCACAGGATTCCCGTTTATGCCAGCGCAGGCACGCTTGAGGCTCTTGCCGAAAACGGCACGCTCAACGGCAAATTCCCTGCCGAGGTCATTCCTGCACAGGGAATTGAAGTAAACGGTATGTTTATCCGCCCGTTTCACACGCCGCACGACAGCCGTGAAAGCCTCGGCTACACGGTTGAAACGGCTGACGGAAACCGCCTTGCAGTCGCAACCGACATCGGCAAGATTACCGACGAGGTGCTCGGCAACATCACCTGCTGTCAGCTTGTTATGCTCGAATCCAACCACGATGTGCGAATGCTGCAGAACAACCCCAACTATCCGTATATGCTCAAGCGCCGCATACTTTCGGACAAAGGTCACCTCTCCAACGACGTGTGTGCCGCAACAGCCGCCGACCTTATCGAAAGCGGCACGACAAGGCTGATTCTCGGTCACCTCAGCAAGGAGAACAACCTGCCCGAGCTCGCATACCAGAGCACATACAACGCGCTCAGCACAAGAGGTATGGAAGAGAGCAGCGACTATATACTGCGTGTTGCCGGCACAGGCACACCGAAGATGATGGTATTCTGATATGAACATAACCGTTATAGCCTTAGGAAAACTGAAAGAAGATTATCTGCGCGCCGCCTGTGCGGAATATACCAAAAGACTCGGCGCATTCTGCAGGCTCGACATTGTTGAGCTGACTCCGACCCGTCTGCCTGATGACCCGTCACCCTCGCAGATTGAGGCAGCACTTGAGGATGAGGCAAAGCGCATAACGGCAAAAATCCCGAAGGGTGCCGCCTGCTTTGCAATGTGCATTGAGGGCAAGCAGTATTCATCCGAAAAATTCAGCAAGCTCCTGAGCACCGCGGCAGTTGAGGGCGGCTCAAACGCCGTGTTTATAATCGGCAGCAGCTTCGGGCTGAGCGAAAACATCAAGAAGATGTGCAAGGTCAGGCTGTCAATGTCTGAAATGACATTCCCCCACCAGCTTGCAAGGGTTATGCTGTTTGAACAGATTTACCGCGCATTTCAGATTGAAAGCGGCGGAAAATATCATAAGTAAAATTCAGAGCTGTATCGCAGGATACGGCTCTTTTTGTTTTGTTCTTAATAAAAAGCACGGGCGGCAGATTGCCGCCCCTACGTTTCAATAATGCCATTTTTTATTGTCATCCTGAACGAAGTGAAGGATCTTTTGCAGTCACGTTTTAAGATTCTTCGCTGCCGCTCAGAATGACATCCTTTTTTGCCATATCTCTTTCACTGCGGCAGGGGCAAGGTAAAAATATCAACAGGGCGGCAGATTGCCGCCCCTACGTTAAGCTGTATATTATTTCAATCCTCCGTTACGGCTATCGCCGCGCCACATCCTTTCAAAAGGAGGTTTTATAAGCTCCCTCATCAGATGTAGGCTGAAAACGGAATATTGTCTTTATGAATGATGATTTGGCTTATCGCCATGATTTGCTCAGCGTATGATTTGTTGCTGAAGCAACATGATTTGAATTGACAAGTCAATTCATTTATATGATCCGTAGACATCGTTTTTTGCGATTATATTTTTATACTGTGTTTACTTATTTTAATTAATATGTTAAAATAAAATGAAATTTTATTTTCTTCAAGGAAAGGAAAACACGTTATGATTCTTGATAAGAATGTAAACATACCTGACCTCGGTGTCATCGGCCCCGAGAGCGGATTTCACCTCCTCGAAACAACTGAGGACGGCAAGTTTATCACAGGCAAAAACGGCGTAGACTGCATCGTCGCAACAGGTGACAAGAAGGTTGAATTTGTATCCTTCGGCTCACACTCACTCGCTTGCGTCAAATCCGCAATCGCCTACCCCGTTTATTACCCCGTGTACCCCGTTAAGACAGAGTATCCGCTCAACGCAGTGCTTATGGACCTTGACGGCACAACGGTGCGCAGTGAAGATTTCTGGGTATGGATTATTCAGATGAGCACTGCAAGTATGCTCGGCAACCCGAAGTTTGAGCTTGAGGACGCTGACCTTCCGTTTGTATCGGGTCACAGCGTAAGTGAGCACCTTCAGTACTGTATTGACAAGTACTGCCCCGGTGAATCACTTGAGAAGGCTCGCAACTTCTACTTCGAGCACACACACCGCGAGATGGAAGAGATTATGGCAGGCAGAGGCAAGGACGGCGCATTCACACCCACAGAGGGTGTAAAGGATTTCCTGCTTGAACTCAAGGATATGGGAATCAAAATCGGTCTTGTCACATCAGGTCTTTACGAGAAGGCTTGGCCCGAAATTCTCTCCGCATTCAAAACGCTCGGTATGGGCGACCCCAAGGATTTTTACGATGCTATCATCTCCGCAGGTTTCCCGCTGCGCAAGGGCAGCGTAGGCACACTCGGCGAGCTTTCACCCAAGCCCCATCCGTGGCTCTACAGCGAGACATCAATTGTCGGCCTGGGCGAAGCTTTTGCCGACAGAAGCAGAGTTGTAGGCATTGAGGACAGCGGCGCAGGCGCTTGCTCGGTACGTCTTGCAGGCTACACCACAATCGGTATTGCAGGCGGCAACATCGAATCAAGCGGCACAAAGGCTGTCTGCTCACACTTCTGCAACAACTTCGAAGAGATTATGAAAATCATTAAAGGGTAAGGTGAATACATAATGGAAAACAAAGAAAAGCTCCAGTGTCATTTCATATCAAACACACACTGGGACAGAGAGTGGCGTTTCTCGGCACGCCGCACACAGTATATGCTCGGCTATATGCTCGATATGCTGCTTGACATTCTTGAGAAGTACCCCGACTACAAGCATTTCCACCTCGACTCACAGACAATGCCCATCCAGGACTACCTTGAGGTTTATCCCGAAAAGAAGGAAAAGCTTCAGAAGTATATCAAAGAGGGCAAGATTGCTGTCGGCCCCTGGTTCTGTCTGCCCGATGAATTCACGGTAGGCAGCGAGGCACTTATCCGTAACCTTCTCCTCGGCCACAAGATCGGCAAGGAAATGGGCGGCATCAGCAAGACAGGCTACTCGCCCTTCGGCTGGGGTCAGATTTCACAGCTCCCCCAGATTTATTCCGGCTTCGGCATTCACTTTGCTTCTTTCTACAGAGGCATCAACGAATATAAGGCACCCAACTCAGAGTTCTTCTGGGAGAGCCCCGACGGCACACGCATCTACGCTTCCCGTCTGGCAAAACGTCCCCGTTACAACATCTGGTACGTTGTACAGCGCCCCGTTTATTTCAACCAGGCTGACGAAAACAACCGCGATATGCTCTGGAACGATAACAACGGCGTATTCAAGCTCATCGACCGTGACTGGAAGCTCGACTACCAGTACACACATCCCTTCTATGAGTACCACGACAAAAACGTCAAAGCAAGAGCAGAGCAGGCTGTAAAAGAGCAGGATAACGACTGGACAACAAACCACCGCTTCTGGTCAGCAGGCCACGATTCATCCTGCCCCGATGCACGTGAGGTTCAGCTCATCAAGGACCTTAACGCAGCTCTTCCCGAGGCTGACGTTTTCCACAGCACACTCAAAGAGATGGAGCAGGGAATCATCGACAACTTCAAGCCCGATTCTCCCGTACTCCGCGGCGAGATGCGCGACCCCTACACAAAGGGCAGCGTAAGCGAGCTTTGCGGCTGGATTCTTTCAGCACGTACATACATCAAGCAGGAGAATTTTGACACAGAGCGCAGACTCATCAACTATGCTGAGCCTATGGCTGTTTTTGCTTCTCTTTCAGGTGCACCTTATCCGCAGAATTTCATCGACCTTTCATACAACTACCTTCTCCAGAACCACGGCCACGACAGCATCGGTGCTTGCGGACGTGACGTAGTTTATGAGGACGTTATGTCCCGCTACAGACAGTCACGCGAGCTTTCAATGTGCGTATTCGAGCGTGCATTTATGGACATCGCAGGCGATATCGATCTCAAGTCCTTCAGCCGTGACGACGTTGCTGTTGTACTGTTCAACCCCGCTCCCTTCAAGAGAACGGAAACAGTCAACTTCCGCGTTGAGATTCCCGCAGAGTGGAAGGCTGACAGCTTCGAAATCCTCGACGCTGAGGGCAACAAGGTCAAATACCAAGTTATAGCAACAAACAAGGCAAACGCACAGATTATCCAGAACCCCAACGATACGGCAAACGTTCTTCACACAGAGCAGTATCTTGTTGCTGCAGAAGTCAAAGACGTACCTGCAATGGGTTACAAGACACTCAAGGTCCGTCCGCTTTACAATGTGCGCGCAACAACACCCGTTACACTTGTAAAGACAACTCAGGTTATGGAGAACGAATACCTCAAGGTTTCCTTCAACCACAACGGTACATTCAACGTTATCGAGAAGGACACAGGCAAGGAATTCAAGAACCTCGGCTATTTCAAGGACAGCGGCGAAATCGGCAACCCGTGGCAGCACGTTGCACCCGAATGTGACGAAACATTCACAACCCTCGGTGAGCAGGCAACGGTAACCCTCCTTCGTGAAGGCGAGTTTGAAACAACATATAAAATTGCAATGCGCTGGGAGCTTCCCGAAAAGAGAGCTTTCGACGAGAAATCAAGAAGCGAGCACAAGCTGCCCGTTGATATTGAGAGCCTTGTAACACTCCGCAAGGGCGCAAAGTTTGTTGAGATTGAGACAACAATCAACAACCGTTGTGAGGACCATTACCTCCAGGTAGGCTTCCCGACAGGTATCAAGGCTCAGTATGCTGACTCACAGGGTCAGTTTGACGTTGTATCACGTCCGATTGCAAAGCCCGATTACTCACTCTACGATGAGCCTCCCATGACAGAGCACCCGATGAACTCCTTCGTCAGCATTACAGACGGCACAAACGGCGCTGCACTTCTCAACACCGGTCTTAAGGCTTATGAGGCAGCAGACGATGAAGAAGGCACACTTTACCTCTCTCTCATCCGTGCTTATCCGCTTCGTATCTGCGTTACAAAGGATATGCAGAACTACAGCGATTGGGACAAGGGCTCACAGTGCATCGGCAAGAACACATTCCGCTATGCATTTATGCCTCACAAGGGCAACTGGGAGGAAGCAGGCGTATGGCAGGAGAGCGAGCGCTTCAACCTCTATCTCACAATCGGTCAGATTGCTCCCACAGCTCACGGCAAGAATCCGCTTGACCACTCCTTCCTTGAGCTTAAGGAAGAAAACCTCAACATCAGCGCAATCAAGAGCAGTGAAGACGGCACAGGCTACATTGTCCGTCTGTTCAACCCCTCTGATAAGGCTGTTAAGAACGCAATCCGTCTCAACGGCGGCATAGCTCCGATTGAGAAGGCACAGTCACCCGTTGAGCGTCAGCAGGCAGAATTTGAGCTGCCCGAGTACTCAGGCAAGAAGTGGAAGGAAGTCAAGCTCGTTACGCTTGAAGAGCTTGATGAAGCTCCGCTCACAGTCGACGCAGACGGATTTGTTGAATTTGAAATCACAGGCAAGAAGATTCTCACAATCAAATTCATCGGCTAACCGATAAAAAACAGAAACGGATGGATGCGAAAATTTTTCGCTCCATCCGTTTTTTGATTCATACCATTTTTCAGTGCTTTCGTACCTTTCTGTTGAAAAATAAAAGCTAAAGTGATAGTATGAAATTATAAATATAAAAGGAGGGGTGCATTTGTGAAAAAAAGGTTCAGCCTTTCTCTGCCGGGTATGGCATCGGGCTGGCTGTATTTCTACATTCATTTTGTGACGGAAGTTATATGCTTTTACTGTCTTTCGCGAGCGGTCGGTGATTCCGCTTTCCTCTGGATTTTCCCTCTGATTTATGATGCGCTTGCTTTTGTGCCTCATTCGCTCATAGGATACCTCAGCGACAAATTCCCGAAAATCAGTTTCGGAATTATCGGTGTGCTTATGATGGCGTTTGCAGGGCTTGATTTCGGCTTTAGCATACTGCCCGGCAGATATACGGCGCTCGTTATACTGTGCCTTGGCAACGCAGCCGTACATATCAGCGGCGCAGAAAACACGCTGCGAATTTCACGCGGCAGGCTTTCACACAGCGCGGTATTCGTTTCAGGCGGCTCGTTCGGCGTTATCAGCGGCAGACTGCTGGCAAAAACCTTTGTTCCGCACTGGGCAGTTTCGCTGCTTGTTCTCACCGCCGTGCCGTTTATAATCCTTGCCGATATGTATCGCAAGGAATCAGTAAAGGATAATAAGGATTCAGCCTGCACGGGGTTCAACTACGCATCCGACAAGCTGCCCGCAATGCTTGTGCTGCTGCTTGCCGTTACGGTGGTTGCGGTGCGTGGATATATGGGCTACGGCATTCCGACATCATGGAACAAAACCATTGTGCAGAACGTTCTGCTCTACTGCGCTATGGGAATTGGCAAAGCATCGGGCGGTATACTTGCGGATATCTTCGGTGTGAAGCGCATTGCAATGCTCAGCGCGACACTTGCACTGCCGTTTCTGCTTTTCGGCGACAAGGTTATGGGCGTTTCGCTGATCGGTGTTATGCTTTTCAGTATGACGATGTCGATTACGCTCGCGCTGATTGTTTCGGTTTTACCCGACACACCGGGTCTTGCCTTCGGCTTCACAACAATCGGTCTGTTTATCGGCACAGCACCGATTTTCTTCTTCCGTTTCACAACTGTTTTATCAAACTGTGTTGTGATTGCGGTGCTGACCGTGCTATGCCTTGTTGCAATGCAGATTATAATCAGAAAGGATGAAAAGAAAAATGCCTGATTTTAAAATTCTTGTCAATTCTTTGCTCCTTCATCTGACACGCACTGAGCTGACTGTTCTATCCGTCACGGTTGCGGTAATAATCGCAATCAGCCTTGTGCTTGCGGCAAAAGAAATCAAAAAGAGGCGGGATAAAAATGCTTAACAACCTGCCTTTCTATATGCTCAGAAGTCTTGCCTGCACACTTGTTATCGAAATCATATTTGCGCTGATTCTCGGTGTGCGGAAGAAGGGCGATATCCTCACCGTTGCACTAGCTAACGTTATGACGAATCCGCTCGTGGTTTCGCTCGGATTCATATCAGGCTTTTTCTTCGGCACAAAAGTGCGCATTATATGCACGGTTTTTCTTGAGCTTTTCGCCTTCGCTTCGGAGGGCATTGCATACAGATATGCTCTGCGCTATAAAAAGCTCAACCCGTTTCTGCTTTCCCTGCTGCTGAATGCGGCATCATATTTATCAGGTTTTATAATCAATTCAATTTAACCGGGAGGTATTATTTATGTTCAAAAAACTGTTGTGCTTCGCACTCGCGCTCATTGTTATCTGCTCGTGCTCATTGACAGCGTTTGCAGATATGGAAGGTCCGTATTTCGAGGAATTTGAAATTACCGTTGATAACCCTGACGGTATTCCGCTGTATGATTCCAATTGGGATATATCGACCAATAAAACTACAATGGAAAAGATTGCTGTTATTCCCGACGGCACTAAGCTGACCATCACAGGCGATTACATGGCAGGCGGTGCATCATATCTCTACGCAACCTACGGCGATAAATACGGATACATAAAAGCATCCGACACACGTATAGACAGCAAAGATATTGTTAAACCCACAAAAGATGATAAGGTTGATGAAAAATTCAGTGTAATTACCATTAATCCTGACGGCGCCAAGCTCCGCTCCGGTCCCTCCAACGCACACCCCGAAATTGCAACAGTGCCTGCAGGAACAGAGTTTGATATTGAATATGTCATCGGCGGATGGGGTGCCTGGGCATACGTAACGTATAACGGAACATCGGGCTGGCTTCATTTTTACGAATACGAAGACAGCTACGACTGTATTAAATTAAACGAAGAACCCGGCAAAGCAATGGTTGTTAATAACTCCACATATCTCACCCAAACACCCGACACAAATTCACCCAAAGTAAGCGAAGCTATTCCTTACGGCACGATATTCAATTATACACATATTTATCACGAAGCAAAAGCTGACATTGCGTACGTCGAATACAACGGAGTCAAAGGCTGGCTGCGCACACGTGACGCATTTGCACAAGGCGCCGCACACTACTCAAATGATCCGATTGTTATTAATAACCCAGACGGTCTGAATGTTTATTCCGATATCAAAGACTCAGACGAAGTTATATGCACGATTCCTTATAACACGGTTCTCCCCGCCGGATACGAGATTTACAATGAGTATACTCAGGACAGTGAGATTTGCAGCTATGTCTACGTTTCATATAACGGTATAAACGGCTGGTTGCGACTGATGAGCTGGGACGATATAGAGACAACAGATTCCACTTCTGCATCAGAACAGAACACTAAAGACAATAATGACAAAGCTCTTCCTGCTCCTTCAATATACAGCATAAAAGATACTGAAAAATCCACTGAGGAAACTTCTGCATCCGCAGTAACAACCGAAGAAACTTCTGTGTCCGCAACCGCTGAGTCAGAAACTCAGCCGACAGATAAGCCTGTTGCCGACAAAGCAATCAGTCCGCAGATGATTATAATTCTTTGTGTTGCAGCCGCTGTTGCAGGCGCGGTTACAGCTGCCGTAATTATCGTTATTGTTATTAAGAAAAGGAAGAGATAAACAGCATAAATCAATCAAGGCCACCGATTAAACCGGTGGCTTTGATTATTGATTTATCTTTGCGGAAGATGAAAAAAGAGGTAACGCAGTTCAATTCTGCATTACCTCTCATTTTTTGTTTGTTATTCGTTGCCGTCGGGGAACATTTCATTGTATGCTGCAATTGCGTTTTCGATTACGGCAACAGCCTCACGCTCATCCATAACCTCATCAACTGCCGTATCCTTCTTTTCGAGAGCCTTATAGACCATAAAGAAGTGTGACATTTCATCGTAGATGTGACGGGGAAGGCTGAAAACGCTGCGATAGCCGTTATAGTTGGGGTCAGAGAAAGGAATTGCAATAATCTTTTCGTCTGCCCTGCCGTTGTCCAGCATTTTGATAACGCCGATTGGATAGCACCTGACAAGAGTCATCGGGTGAATCGGCTCAGCGCAGACAACAACAACGTCAAGCGGGTCACCGTCGTCAGCATAAGTACGCGGGATAAAACCGTAGTTTGCAGGGTAATGAGTTGACGTGTAGAGAATGCGGTCAAGCGAGAGCAGACCTGTTTCCTTATCAAGCTCATATTTGTTTTTGCTGCCCTTAGGTATTTCAATAACTGCGACAAAATCTGTCGGCGTAATACGCTTCGGGTCTATATCACGGTGGATATTGGGTGTCATTATAAAGACGACCTTTCGGTTAATTTTATGCTGCTGTTGTAGCTTCCTCTGCAGTTGTTGCTTCTACAGTTGCAACTTCTTCAGCTGTTGTTTCCTCAGCTGTTGCCTTCACGATTGATGCGGGCTCGATGGGGCCGGGAACCTTGAGACCGTTTTCGTCTGTGGGAGCGTTGGGATCCTGCCAGTCAAGCTCGTATGTATCTGTGCCGCCGACAACAAACTTGAGTGTTGTTGTGCCGAGAGACTCAAGTGTGCCTACACCTGTAACCTGTGCCTCAACCTCGATGTTGCGGTTGAACTCAAGCTTTATGACTTCATCTGTCTTTCTGCTGATTTCCATATAGATTGAGCAGCCTGTGTACTTTGCCTTGTATGTACCGTCATACTTGACATAGTTTTCGACAGCCTTCATCTCTTCAGCGATCTTAGCTCTGTCGGGGATATTGAAGATTGTGCCGAAGAAGCCTTCGCCTGCCTTGGGATCTTCCTCATCCTTAAGGGTGATTGTGATCTTACGGACATCTTCGTCAACCTCGACATATTCTGTTGTCATTGTTTCGCCTTCTTCAAGGGCGGATGCAGCCTCAGCATCTCTGACTGAAGCCTCTTCGTAGCGGCTGAATGCCTCTGCGTTGATAGCGATAGCAGGCTCGCTTGTCTCTTCGTTGAGTGCGATATCTGCCATTGTGAGGCGGAGTGCATCTTTTGCACCCTTGACAGGGATATACTCAGCGATAGGATCGCCGTATTCAACCTCTGCACCGAGACCGTCGTTGAAGCCCTTCTTCATGAGCTTGACAACTGTGGGAAGTGCAGCCTTGAATGTTGCATTATCTTCGCATTCGAAATCTTTAGGATCATAGTTGCTTGAATAGTTAAGCTTAGCTGTGCCGTTGTTGAGCTTTACCATAAGTGCGTTGAAGTAAGCAAGAACATCTTCGTCAGCTGTCATAAGGGGTGTTGCTGCAGCCTCTCTTGTTGTTGCCTCTGTTGTTTCCTCTTCACCGCCGCCGAAAAGTGAGCAGGAGGTAACGCCGAGGAATACGCATGCTGTAAGCAGAAGTGCGATAACTTTAATTGCTGTAGATTTCATAGTAGTGAAAACTCCTTTCGGTTTATAACACTTTGTGGAATTATAACATATATTAAAACAAATTAAAAGAGATTTTTTGAAAATTGTCAAAAATTTAATAAGCCTGCCCGTCTTTCGACCGAGCAGGCTTAAATTCAGCCAATGGAGTTTTCAGATTCTTGCAACGCCTGAATCGCGTGCTGCCTTGGCGACAGCGGCTGCAACGGCATCCTTGACCCTGGGGTCGAATGCCTTGGGCAGAATGTAATCTGCATTGAGCTCGTCCTCAGTGATAAGGTTTGCAAGTGCGTTTGCGGCGGCAACCTTCATCTCCTCGTTGATATCGCTTGCGCGCACATCAAGAGCACCGCGGAAGATACCCGGGAAAGCAAGAACGTTGTTGACTTGGTTGGGGAAGTCGCTTCTGCCTGTGCAGACAACTGCTGCACCTGCTTCTCTTGCAAGGTCGGGCATAATTTCGGGAGTCGGGTTTGCCATTGCCATAACAACGGGCTTGTCAGCCATTGTCTTAATCATATCGGGTGTTACAACGTTGGGTGCGGAAACACCGACAAACACGTCTGCACCCTTGAGTGCATCGGCAAGTGTACCGCTGATTTTATCGTTGTTTGTGTAGTCAAGAATTCCGTGACGTGCCTCGTCAATATCATCCTTTGTTGCGATGATGCCCTTCTTGTCACACATAATGATGTTCTTGACACCCATCCACTTGAACAGCTTGGAGATAGCGATGCCTGCAGCACCTGCGCCGTTGAATACAACGGTAACATCCTCTACCTTTTTGCCAACAACTCTGAGTGCGTTGATAAGCGCAGCGGAGCAGACAACGGCTGTACCGTGCTGGTCATCGTGGAAAATCGGAATATCGCAGATTTCCTTGAGCTTACGCTCAATTTCGAAGCAGCGGGGTGCACCGATATCCTCAAGGTTTACTCCGCCGAAGCTGCCTGCAAGCAGGGAAACTGTTCTGACAATTTCGTCAACATCCTTTGAACGGATGCAGAGCGGAATTGCGTCAACATCGCCGAACTCCTTGAAGAGCACACACTTGCCCTCCATAACGGGCATACCTGCTTCAGGGCCGATATCGCCAAGGCCGAGAACGGCTGTGCCGTCAGTGATAACGGCAACCGTGTTCCAGCGGCGTGTCAGCTCATAGCTCTTGTTTATATCCTTCTGAATTTCGAGGCAGGGCTGTGCAACACCGGGGGTGTATGCGAGTGAAAGGCTTTCCTTATCCTGAACCTTTGCGCGTGCCGTTACCTCTACCTTGCCCTTCCACTCATAGTGAAGGCGCAGTGATTCTTTTGCGTAATCCATTTTTATCGTCCTTTGTTGTAGTTAAAGTATCTTTATAGAGTTGCGATATATTTGCCTTACGGCAAATGCGATATAATTTCAGTTTCTGAAATTGCGATATAGGCTCGTTACACTCGCCTGCGATATGATATAAATCCCTCGTTTTTTGACATATGCCTGCGGCGTATGTCAAAAAACATATCGCGCCGAAGGCATATCGCGTTGCGAAGCAACATATCGAAAATCCCGCAAGGGATTTATATCGCGTAAAAACGCAAAGCGTTTTTACATTATTCCCACGGGAACTTATAATCGAGCTTGAGGTCATCACGGACCTTATTGAATTCAGCCTGGACAGACTCGTTTATCGGCACGCCGCTGTCCTTACGCTGCTGCCAGACATTCCACTCTTTTTCACCTGCAGTGTAGATGTGGTCGTGACCGGGCTGTTTCTTGGAAGCGCGGACAGAGCGGATGATATCGCCTGACTTCTTACGGCATACGTCCTCGCCGAGGAAGTGGTCTGTATCGATTGCGATGAAGAAATGGCCGAGGTGGTAGGGACGGATGTTGCCGTTTTCGTCTTTACCGTCGAGAGCCTTGCCGTACCAGCCATCCTGAAGAACAGCAGAGAGCATCTCAACTACCATTGCGTAGCCGTAGCCCTTGTAGCCGCCGAGGTCTTCACCGATACCGCCGAGAGTTGTGAGAGCAGCTGTGCCGCCGCGGATCTTCTTGAGCGCAACGCCTGCATCGCCTTCAACGGGGTTACCGTCGGTGTCGATGATTGTACCGGGATGGACATCCTCGCCGATACGCTCGTAGTATTCAACCTTACCGTTCTGTGTGATTGAAGAAGCGCAGTCAATATTGAAATCAAAATCCTCATCTGTGGGGATACCGATTGTAAGCGGATTTGTGCCGAACATACCCTCAACACCGAAAGTAGGAGCAACAGAGGGACGTGCGTTGGTGCCTGTGAATCCGATACAGCCTGCTTTTGTTGCCATTGTTGAGTAGTAGCCTGCAATACCGTAGTGGCAGGAGTTGCGTACAACAACCATACCCATACCGTATTCCTTAGCCTTTGCAATAGCCATGCTCATCGCTTTGTATCCGATAACCTGACCCATACCGTGGTGACCGTCAACAACAGCTGTTGTGGGGGTCTCCTTGATGATTTCAAAGTTTGTTACGGGCTGCTGGATGCCTGCATTGATTCTGTCGATGTAGATGGGCTTGAAGCGGTTACAGCCGTGTGATTCGATGCCGCGTCTGTCAGACTCGAGCAGAACGTCAACAACAATCTCTGCATCCTCTTCGGGAACGCCGACGCCCATAAACGCATCTTTTGTGAAATCGTGCAGCGTTTTCCAATCAAGTACTACCTTTGCCATATTTGTACACTCCTTAAAAAATGTTTATTAATTTGTTGATAACGAATCGATTTATCGATTCAAATCATGTTGCGATAGCAACAAATCACGGCGGTTACGCCAAATCATGCGAAGCAAATAATTATTAAAACACAAAGACGATGGCATATAATTTCCTCGGTACTACCATCTTTGTTTTGTGTATCGATTTAATTAATGATTTGCCTTACGGCATGATTTGATTTTTTGAAAAATCATGATTTGCAAAATTATATTTTGCATGATTTGCGTTTTTTAAAACGCATTGTTTAATTTATTCTTCGGGGTCTTCCCAATTCTTCGCTCTTTCAACAGCCTTTTTCCAGCCCTTGTAGAGCCTGTCACGCTCAGCCTCGTCCATCTTCGGGAGGAACACGGTATCAACCTCGCGGTTGTTTTCGATTTCGGCTGTATCCTTCCAGTATCCGACACAAAGACCTGCAAGATATGCAGCACCGAGTGCCGTTGTTTCAACAGTTTTGGGTCTGTCAACCTTTGTGCGTATCATATCTGCCTGAATCTGCATCATAATATCGCTGACGGATGCGCCGCCGTCAACTCTCAGCTCGCTGAGCTCAATGCCTGAATCGGCTGTCATTGCCTCGAGCAGATCTGTCATCTGGTAAGTTATGCTCTCAAGCACCGCACGGCAGAAGTGTGCGCGGTTGACACCGCGGGTCAGACCGACGATGCATCCTCTTGCATACATATCCCAATAGGGGGCACCGAGACCCGTGAAAGCAGGAACAAGATAAATTCCGTTTGCATTGTCGACAGTTTCGGCAAGCTCGTCACATCGGCGTGCCGTATCAACCATATGAAGCTCATCACGCAGCCACTTGATAACACTGCCTGCGTTGAAGGCTGAGCCTTCGAGAGCGTATTCGACCTTATCGCCGATACCCCACGCAACACCCGAGAGCAGGTTGCTCTTTGAATGAACGCGTGTTTCGCCCGTATTCATAAGCAGGAAACAGCCTGTGCCGTAGGTGTTTTTTGCCTGACCGGGGTTGAAACAGCCCTGACCGAAAAGTGCGGCAGGCTGGTCACCGATTGCACCGCATATCGGCACACCTGCAAGCGCCTCAAGACCGAGGATACCTGCGGCAACATCGCCGTAATGCATACTTGACGGCACTGCCTTGGGAAGTATAGACATCGGCACACCGAGCTTGTCGCAGAGGTATTCATCCCAGCAGAGCTTGTCAACATCAAACAGCATTGTACGCGAAGCGTTGGAGTAGTCCGTTACGTGGGCTTTGCCGCCCGTAAGATTCCAGATAAGCCAGGTTTCAACCGTACCGAAAAGGAGATTGCCCTCATCGGCAAGCTGCTTTGCAGCGGGTACGTTATCGAGAATCCATTTTATTTTTGTGCCCGAAAAATAGGCATCTATCAGCAGACCCGTATGGTCCTTGATATATCCGTCAAGCCCGTCCGCCTTGAGCTTTTCGCAGTAATCCGCTGTGCGGCGGCACTGCCATACGATTGCGTTATAAACAGGCTTGCCCGTTGTTTTATCCCAGAGGATTGTTGTTTCACGCTGATTTGTGATACCGATAGCCTTTATTTCTTCGGGCTTTACGGTGCCCTTTGCAAAAAGAGCCGTTATCGAGTGAAACTGACTGAAAAGGATTTCCATCGGGTCGTGTTCAACCCAGCCGGCCTGAGGATATATCTGCTCAAATTCGTTTTGTGCGCTTGCGACAATCCTGCCGCACCTGTCAAAAGCAATCGCCCTTGAGCTTGTTGTGCCCTGGTCGAGTGCAAGAATATATTCTGCCATTGCCGTCATCCTTTCTCACTGTCTTTGTACACTTTATAATACTACAAATATTTTGTACAGTCAATCAAATAATATGTTAACTATTTTATGTTTACCGAAACATTACGATAAACCTTTTTCGTTTTTTCTGCAGTTGAAAATTCGCCTTTTATCAACCTTATCCTTGCACCGATTTTAAAAAACGGACGCGGCGGAAAACAAATCCGCTCACGTCCGTGAAAAATCAAGTATTATTCAAATTTTACAAGGGTCGGTGCGGTGGTAATTCCGCTCGGCTTGACGTTGTATTCGTATGAAAAACGTGTGCCCTTACGTCTCCAGGCATCGGGACCGTACCAACGTGCGGCAGGGTCTGCCATATGCAAGGAGGCAAAGGTGTTGTAGCGGTTGCCGAAAGCGGTGATTTCAACAAGGTGTTTGCCCTTGCTGAGCTTGCCGAGAGGCGCTGTATATGGAGAAAGGGCAACCGTACCCATACGCACACCGTCAACGCTGACTGTACAGACAGGCTGTGTAAAATGCGGAATCATAACGCTCAGCTCTTCATCATTGCCCTCAACAACGCACTTGTATGTGACATTGCCGCCGTAGAACGGCAGACCCTGACGGGTCCAGTCGCCGAACTCAAGCTCTCTGACAGGAGCTGTGACGGTGTATGTTCTGCCCTTGAGCTCAACGCCGAAATCACCGAGGAGGTAGACCGCTTCAAGCGTTGAAACCTTGCCGAAGGAGCGCGAAACAATGATTGTGTTCTCGCCCTTTTCGAGCTTGCCGAGACTTACTGTTTCGATTGAATCGTCAACATATATGCCTGTTTTAATCATATCGACAGCTTTGCCGTTGAAGGTGATTGTGCTCTTGTCGAAATCCTCGAGCGCAAGTGCTACCTTTTCAACCTCGACCTCGGAATTGATAACGTATTTCAAGTCGACCGTTTCGGTATCCTCCTGCTTGCCGAAGAGCCACGGCTGAGCACCGCCTGCGATTGCGTTGTGCATTTTCAGTTCCTTCTTCAGAGTGTCGCAGATGCGGAGAATCTCTTCGTTTGCGCGCCACTCACCGCCGTTCAGTCTGTATTCGGGCATATCGAGCAGCACAACGTTGGGCTCTGCAAGCTCAATCTCCGATACAGACGGAAGAAGACCGACGCTGACACGCTTTTTCTTCTGTATGGGCTTTGCATCTGATCTGCCGGGAATCAGCTTGAGCAGAACGCTGTCGTGATCGTAAAGCTCAAGCTCAACAAAAGTGTCGCCGAGGTTGTAATCAGCGGCAAGAGTTGTAACCGAGCCGTCCATTGTGTTCCAGAGTTCGGGCACATATTCGCCCTTAAGGCGGAGTGTATAAGTCTCGCTTGCACAGTCATAATGCTCCGACTTGTGGTTGATGGGAGCAATGAACAACCAGCGGTGGTCACCCTCCTGACGCAGCTGATACATATGGTTTGTCGTGCGCTCACCGTCATCCTCACGAAGGTCAATTTCGCGGTTTGCATCAAGTGCGTTTATGAGCTGAATTTTTGACCAGCCGACAACGGTTGAATCCGCCGCAAACGCCTTGCCTGCGTCACTTTCGAGAGCATCAACATACTCGGGCAGATCGCCTGCAAAGATAACCTTGCCGCCGTTTGCGCTGAAGTTTCTGAGGAAATCGAGCGTGGTCGAACGGATTGTGAGAAGGCTGGGCACGATGATTGTATCGTACTGCATTCTGCCGACCTTTGTGCCGTCCGCCTGAGCAGGAAGGTTGGCTTCACAGATAAAGTTGAAATCAATGAGGTTATAGAGCAGCCAATCGGTAAGCTGCATAAAACGGTCGTTCATCTCTTTACGGATTGCTGCCGTCTGCTCCTTAGGACCGAAGCGCAGCCAGTAGCTCTCAATCGGATGAATGACACCGACACGCACAACGGGATTGCCCCTTGTCATAGCGGTGTTGACACGTGCAAAATGATCCTCGATATAGGGATATTCCTTATACCACGGTGACTGATGACCGATGCAGGCAGGATAGTCGCGCTTTGCCTCACCCTTCATTGAAACCCAGTAGAGATGGGGCACACGAACGGTAACGCCGAGCACAGCCTGCCAGTCACCCTGAAGCTTGTGACCCGTAAACTTGAAATCCCAGCCGGTTACGCCGTAAAGCTCGCTGAGCATACCCTCTCTGCCATACTGATGTACTGCGGACTGACACTGCTTAGCGGTTGTGAACTCCCTGCTGTCGCAGAGCATATCAATACCGGGCAGACCGAAGCCGCGGTAAGAGCGCATACAGTCACCGACTGCGGCATTCTGACTTTCAAGGCTCGGCTCCTCCATCATATGACCTGTAAGCATAATGCCGTTTTTGTCGCACCAGCCACCGATATTATCGGCAAATGCCTGAGCAAAACGCTCTGCAATATGGTCGTGATAGTGATATCTTGTAACCGAAACCTTGCCGTCGGGAAGCTCCCAGAAAAGCTCGGGCAATTTATCGAAAAGCTCCTCGCCGTACATCTCGCGGTAGGTGTCGGCAAAGTCGGTTGTGTAGGGCAGGAAAGCATCCGTGTCGCCGATTGCCTTGCCGAACATCTTCTTACGTGCAACCTGCGGCTCATCGGTAAATATTGCAGGAACAGCCTCGCCGAAATCGTCACCGATACACTCTTTATATCGCTCGTGTGTTGTGTTGATGAAGTCGGTTATAGCCTCGGGCGACAGCGTATCGACATAAGACTGCAGGTTGAACCAATCGGATTCGCCCTGTGTTTCGCAGTAGGCATACCAGCAGTTATCGCTCTGCTCATCATCCGCAAGGCGGCGGTATGAGGCAAGGCAGCCGTTATCGTCAAGCTCAACCTCATAGCGTGCAAGCAGATAACCGTTTTCCTCACGCACAGCGTTTGCCGAAGAATCGTTTGACGAAGCCTTACCCGAGCCGTAACCACGGCGTGTGAAGAGCAGATATTTCTCTCTGTTCTCTTTCTTCTTTGTGACGTATCCGCCTGCAAAACCTGACGGCCACTTATCCTCATCATAAAGCCAGGCAAGCATCTTCTTATCCTTTGCGGTTTTAACACTGCCTTTGATGAGATTCATAAAATCGTCCGAAAGATACTCGGTTGACATACCGACACGAACGTGCATATGAAAGCCGCCGAATCCCATATCCTGCATATATCCGATTTCTCGGTCGAGAAGCTCCTGATTGATCTCACAGTTCCACGCCCAGAAAGGTGTTGCGCGGTATTCGCTGGTGGGGTTGAGAAACAGATCCTGAGTCATCGGAGCGCTGTTCTTTTTGTAAAGCATAAATTAACCTCCCGATTTTGTAAAAATATCCGTTGACAAAACGGTTTATCTTCTATATAGTTATATTAGATTATTATATTATATTTGTCAAATATATTTTTAGCAAAAACTAACAAATAAAAGGAGAGCGATCCGATGTATGCCAAAAGTAAAACCGTTGCATTAAAAAACACTGCAGTCAACGGTGGCTTCTGGGCTGACAGACAAAAGCTCAACCGCGAGGTAACAATCCACAGCGTTTACGACCGATTCAAGGACACGGGACGCTTCGATGCTTTTAAGCTCGACTGGAAAGAGGGCGACCCGAATCAGCCTCACATCTTCTGGGATTCTGACATTGCAAAATGGATGGAAAGCGCCGCATACATAATCGAAAAAAATCCGTCGGCAGACCTTGAAAAAATTATTGACGAGGTTGTTGACCTGATTGAAAAAAACAGATGGGATGACGGATATTTCAACATCTGCTACACGCTTTTTCAGCCTGATGACCGCTTTACAGCCCGATACGACCACGAGCTTTACTGCGCAGGTCACCTGATGGAGGCTGCCGTTGCCTACTACAACGCAACGGGCAAGGACAAATTCCTCCGCATTATGTGCGACTATGCCGATATGATCGAAAAGGCTTTCGTCACAGAGAAATGGGCAGAGTTTGAAACTCCGGGTCACGAGGAAATCGAGCTCGCACTCGTAAAGCTCTGGAAGACAACGGGCGAAAAACGCTACCTTGAGCTGAGCCGCCACTTTGTAGATATACGCGGCACTGAGAACGATACCTACACCCAGGCACATATGCCCGTCAGAGAGCAGGAGGACGCAGTCGGCCACAGCGTGCGCGCGGTTTACCTCTACTGTGCAATGGCGGACCTTGCCGCCGCTTACGGCGACGAAACACTTTTCAACGCGGCAGACAAGCTCTTTGACTCAATGGCAAAGAAGCGTATGTACATCACGGGCGGCATCGGCCAGACCTGCGTGGGCGAAGCCTTCCTCGGCGATTATGACCTGCCCGAAACCTCATCCTACTGCGAAACCTGCGCAGACATCGGTCTGATTCTTTTTGCACAGCGTATGTACGCAATAAAGCCCGACCGCAAATATGCCGACATTGCAGAGCTCGCGCTCTATAACGGCTTCCTCTGCGGACTTTCACTTGACGGCAAGGCATTCTTTTACGATAACTCAATTGAGGTTGACCTGACGGGTATCAACAACCCGCACGACAACCGCCACAGACCCTTCTACCCGATAACACAGCGCCTTGAGGTATTCAGCTGCTCCTGCTGTCCTCCCAACGTCACAAGGCTGATTGCCTCGGCAGGTGAGCTTGCCTGCTCGGCAAATGAGGATACACTCTGGCTTCACCAGTTTATCGACGGTAAGTTTGAGGACGGCGGCAAAAAAATAAAACTTGAAACCGCTTATCCCGATGACGGCGCAATGAAAATCACCTGCTCGGGCGATTTCAGGCTGGCGCTCCGCCTGCCCTCCTGGTGCAGAAGCTACACACTGAGCAAGGATGCGCAGGTAAGCGACGACGGTTACATTTATCTTGATGTCACCGACGGTGAAGTAATCTGCTACACGCTCGATATGCCCGTCAGATTTGTTCAGGCAAACAGAAAGGTGCGCCAGTGTGCAGGCAGACTTGCCGTACAGCGCGGACCGATTGTATACTGCGCAGAGGGTGTGGATAATCCCCTGCCCCTCCGCGGACTTTACGTTGACCCGAAAGCTCCTGCCGCACTCGGCAAGGACAGCATACTCGGACTTACAACAGTTGAGCTTGACGGCTTTATGCAAAAGGAAAATGACGAGCTTTATTTCGACTATGACGAGGAACTTATTCCGCAGAAAATCAAGCTCATTCCTTACTACGCCTACGCCAACAGAGGAGAAACAGATATGCTTATCTGGCTTACAAAGAAATAAGAAAGTCATCCGAAAGAAGTGATTGATTCCGAAAGATTCTTCGCTGACGCTCAGAATGACATATAACGTTTCAAATTACAACTAATTGCGCATTTCGAATTGCGAATTGCGAATTTATAAACAGAGAGGACTTAAAAACTATGCTTCACAACTCCGAATTCAACCGTGAACTGATGAAAAAAATCGGCTTCCCCGAAGAGGCTCAGTACTGCTTCACAAGAGTGTTTGAGCAGCTTGACGCTAACAAAGAGTGGGGCGATGAACTCGACGCAATCTATGAGGAATATATGTTCCCGTGGGCAGATGAGCTCGGCAAAGCACTTGAAAAGGTAACAGCGCTTGCAACAAAGATGAATAAGCCTTCCTGCACAATGCATATGGCATTCCTGCTCTGCTGCGGTGAGGAACTTCTTCGCCGTTACCGTGAGAAGGGTCTTTCCGACAAGATGTATTACGATCACATGTGCGACCTCAAGTACAAGCTTATCGAGTGCCGCAACTGCGAAAACTGCTGGGGCACATTCGTCGGCGGATGGTTCCACGGCCAGTATGAGATCGACCGCTTTGCACTTGGCAGATTCCAGTTCGAGCTGCGCGAGCTTGACGAAAAGCACGACGGCAAGGTGCTCTCAAGCGGACACGTGCTCCACAAGGGCGACAAGTACGTCAACTTCCACATTCCCTCATCGGGTGTGCCGCTCACAGATGAGGTCAGATTTGACGCATACAACCAGGCTCAGGAATTCTTCAAGGACGAATTTAACGGCGGCCCGATCCTTTTCGGCTGCGGCTCCTGGCTACTTTACGATAAGTACCTCGACTTCCTCCCCGAGAAGAGCAACACAGCAAAATTCATCCGCGATTTCGAGCTGCTCGAGCAGGAAGAATGTGAAGAATTCAACGACGGCTGGAGAATCTTTGACCGCTTCTCCGACCTGCCCGTTGAGCAGTGGCCCAGAGATAATTCTCTGCGCCGTGCATTTGCAGAGTTTGTTGAAGGCGGCGGCAAAACAGGCCACGGCTTCGGCGTAATCCTCTTTGATAAAGGTAAGATAATCAGATAACTATGAAGGTATTAAGCCTGAAAACCGAAAACTACCGCAACCTCGCCGCCAAGGAATACACCCCGGGCGGCGGGGTCAACATCGTTTGCGGCGAAAACGGGTTGGGCAAGACAAACCTTATCGAAAGCATCTGGCTTTTCACGGGCTGCCGCAGCTTCCGCAGCATACGTGACAAGGATGTCGTGCGCTTCGGCTGCGACGAGGCAAAGCTGCAGATGGAGTTTTTCTCGGGCAGCCGCAACAAGGAAGCTGAAATCAGAATCGATGACAAGCGCCACATAACCCTCAACGGAGTTGCACTTGCATCCGGAAGGAAAATGATGGGAGAATTCACGGCGGTTGTTTTCACACCGCTGCATCTGTCAATTGTAAAGGAAGGTCCCGAAGAGCGCAGAAAATTCCTCGACATTGCGCTCAGTCAGCTCAGACCGAACTATGCAAAAACAATCCTCGAATACAACAAGGCTCTTGCCCAGCGCAACGCAACACTGCGCGCCGCAAGAGAGAACCCCTCAATGGCAGCAATGCTCGATATATGGGATATTGAGCTTGCAAAAAAAGGCGCGGTAATAATTGAAAGCCGTATGAATTATCTTGAACAGATAAAAGACAAGGCGTGCGCCGCTTACGACGAAATTTCTTCAGGCAAGGAAAGTCTTGAATTAAAATACAAAGAATATGCCCGCGAAAGCGCAAACGGCAGAAAAGATATTGCCCGGAGCATACTCAGAGCTCTGCAGGAGAAGCGCGAAAGTGACACGGAAAGATGCATCACAAGTGTCGGTGCTCACCGCGAGGATTTCTCAATCGACCTCTCCGGCAAAAGCGCAAGGCTTTTCGGCTCACAAGGCCAACAGCGCTCTGCCGCACTCTCTCTCAAGCTTGCGGAAGCGGATATCATAACTCAGGTTACGGGCGAAGAGCCCGTTGTGCTGCTTGACGACGTATTCAGCGAGCTTGACCCGCAAAGACAGAAATACGTAGTCAGCCATTTTACAAACAGACAGGTTTTCATAACCTGCTGTGACGAAGAGAATATAAGCCGTATCGCAGACCTTGACGTAACTGTTGAACGGCTTGAAGGTCAGGTGAATTAAAAATGTACGAAAATTGGGAGCAGCTCAGAAACGACTGTATGGGCTGCGATAAATGTGAACTGAGCAGAACAAGAACAAAGCTCGTATTCGGTGTCGGCAACGAAAACGCAAAGGTGCTCTTCATAGGCGAAGGTCCCGGCGCAAACGAGGACCTGCAGGGCGAACCCTTTGTAGGCAGAGGCGGTCAGCTTCTCGACAAATTCCTTGCCGCAGTTGATCTCGACAGAAAAAAGAATATCTATATTGCAAATATGGTCAAGTGCCGTCCGCCTCAGAACCGTGATCCGCTGCCTGCAGAGCAGGATATGTGTATCGGCTGGCTCAGAGAGCAGACAAGGCTTCTCAAGCCTAAAATCATCGTATGCCTGGGCAGAATCTCCGCAACGAGAATCATCTCGCCCGACTTCAAGGTCACAAAACAGCACGGTCAGTTTATCGAAAAAAACGGCACGCTTATGATGGGCACGTTCCACCCCGCCGCACTTCTGCGCAACCCCAACCAGAAGCCTGCCGCACTGGAAGACTTTGTCGCACTGCGTGACAAGATTATGGAAGTTTGTCCGGAAACGTATGAGATGTAAAATCACAAAGTGATTTTACGCGATATAAATCCTTTCGGATTTGCGATATATCTTCAATGCGATATGTCCCTTCGGGACACGATATGCGCTGCGGCGCACGGGAGGATTTATATCATATCGCAACCGAACGTAAGTGAGGTTATATCGCATTTATATATCGCAGTTGCCGCAAGGCAACTATATCGCCAAAGGTGGTAACGGTATGGATAAAACGATAAAAGAATTGGCAGTTGAATTAACTGTTGAAATTACTGATATATGCGACAATATAAAAGGCAGAAAAGTGTTTATAAACCAATTACTCCGATCCTGTTCTTCTATCGGAGCAAATACACACGAAGCAAAATATGCACAAAGCAGAGCAGATTTTATTAATAAGATTGAAATCGCTTTGAAAGAATGTTACGAAACAGAATATTGGCTGGAAATACTTTTCAGAACCAATACCATTGACGAAAAAGCATATACGCAACTTCAAAACAAATGCGGCACTATAAGACGAAAGCTTATCGCGTCCGTTACAACTGCAAAAAGCAACAAGTGAGAGTATAAATTCGAGGTGATTGTATGAAGCTTATCGACACAAAAAAGAGCAAAGAAATCGTTTCCGAATTAACAAAGAAGGCATCCGACACCGGCAAAAAAGCTGCAACCGGAGTTGCAAAAAGCGCAAAAGATTTAGCCGAAAAAGCAAAAAACGAAAGCTATGTGCGTAAGTTGAAAAAATACAATCCTCTTTTCCCTGATCGTTATTTTTCAGACGAGTTCAATTGCCCCAATCTCATTACAATAGTTGATGATGCCGTACGCCGCGATATCGATGTTTGTGAAGGCGCAATCGGTTGGCTGAGCAAGGGTGCTGATATGGAAGTTTTACATCTTTATGATGAAGCTGTTGAAATGAGCGGAATTAAATTTATACCAACAGCAACCTGCGACGCTGTTTATTATGTCAGCAGTTTCGACAGAAACATCTTCATCAGAACTGACTGTATCTTCAGCCGTGCACACGAGGAACGTATGGCTGAACTCAAAAGCATTGCTCACTCTCTCGGTGCCAAGTCGTGTGAAATTGAAATATCTGAATCTTCAGTAGAAATTTCTTCACAGAAAAAAAGTTTTGCATCTTCATCAACAGCAAATATCAGCAGTGTAAAAGCAACACAATCTGATTCTGCAGAACAAAACTCTTCTGCAAAAATCAGCAACCAACGCAGCGGAAGAATTGTTGCCGAGTTTGAGGGTAGCGACACCCCGACTCGTCCCGAACTGAAATGGTTTGCTAACGATGACACAATAAAAGGTCTCATTGAGATGAGATGCACAAATAATAATTCAATAAAATCCGAAACTCTAATCTTGTCAGGCTCCTCGTCTGCAGCAATGTCACAGAAAACAGCCTATGCAATTGACAGCGCGGTGAGCAAACTCGGTGCACGTGCATCAACCAATATGGAAACAGAAGCTGTAAGAGAAAATACAAGTAAACTAATTTTCAATATTAAGTTTTAAAATTTTACGCGATATAAATCATTGCGGATTTTCGATATATTTAAAATGCGATATGCACCTGACAATGCAAGAATTGAGGCAAAACAAATGTCATTTATAACAGCAATAACCGAAATATTTTCATATCCTTTTCTCAGGACTCCGCTGATTGTCGGAATTCTTGTGTCGCTGTGTGCCGCCCTGCTCGGGTCGGTGCTTGTGCTCAAGCGTTTTTCGATGATCGGTGACGGTCTTTCTCACGTCGGCTACGGTGCACTCTGCGTTGCCGCGGCGGCAGGCGTTGCCCCGCTTAAAATCGCCATTCCCGTGGTTATAGTGGCGGCGTTCTTCCTGCTTCGCATCAGCCGCAACAGCCGCATCAACGGCGACAGCGCAATCGCCCTTATTTCGGGCACGGCAATCGCGGTAGGTGTGCTGACGGTGAAGCTTGCAGGCAACGTAAATATTGACGTGGGCAGCTATATGTTCGGCAGCATAGTCGCAATCGACAGCTCGGACGTTATAATAAGCGTTGTGCTTTCCGCCGTTGTGATACTTATGTATCTGCTGATGTATAACGGAATTTTCAGCGTAACATTTGATGAGAGCTTTGCAAAGGCAACCGGCACAAAGGTATCCTTCTACAACACGGTTGTTGCAATTCTCACCGCAGTTACAATTGTTATAGGTATGCGTCTTATGGGCGCGATTCTTATCTCCTCGCTGCTGATTTTCCCCGCGCTTACCGCGATGAGGTTTTTCCGCAGCTTCCGCGGCGTGGTTATGTGCTCTGCCGTGGTTTCAGCGCTGAGCTTTTTTGTCGGCTTTGTTGCCGCATACAGCTTTGACACACCGACAGGCGCAAGCGTTGTTGCAGTTAACGCGGTTATGTTTGTGCTCTTCAGCATTGCAGGCAAAATCAAGCAGAAAACAGCAAAGAAGCAGTGCTGATTAACTCTTGAGCCTTACAACCCCTCCGTCAAAACAAAGTTTTGACACGGTGAATTGTCAAGTAAGTGCAACACCATATCCGAAGAAAATTTCGGCAGGTGAATGCCAACCAAGACATTTTCTTGGTCTGTTGTTAATGAGATTGACAACGAAATCGACATCATCTTGAGAAATCAAGCGAAAATCAA
>JAGALQ010000021.1 GCA_017625095.1 Clostridia bacterium
TGTTCACTCCGCAACAAAATTTATCGGCGGTCACGGAACAACTCTCGGCGGTATCATCGTTGATTCCGGCAAATTCGATTGGGAAGCAAGCGGAAACTATCCTGCAATCGCTGCTCCGAACCCAAGCTATCACGGCGTATCATTTACGAAAGCTGTGGGTGCGGCGGCATTTGTAACATATATACGTGCAATCCTGCTCCGTGATACCGGTGCAACCATTTCGCCGTTCAACGCATTTCTCCTTTTGCAAGGTGTTGAAACACTTTCTCTCCGTCTTGACAGACACGCTGAGAACACAAGAAAGGTTGTTGAGTTTCTGAAAAATCATCCGCAGGTTGAAAAGGTAAATCACCCGTCACTTGCTGACCACCCCGACCACAAGCTGTACGAAAAATACTTCCCCAACGGCGGCGGTTCAATCTTCACATTTGAAATCAAGGGTGGAGTAAAGGAAGCGCACAAGTTTATTGACAGCCTTAAAATCTTTTCACTTCTTGCCAATGTTGCTGACGCAAAGAGCCTTGTAATTCATCCTGCAACAACAACCCACAGCCAGCTTACAGAGGAAGAACTTGCAGAACAGGATATCAAGCCGAATACAATCCGTCTTTCAATCGGCACAGAGCATATTGATGATATTATCGCAGACCTTGAAAACGGGTTTACGGCAGTGAATAACTGATATTTAAAAGGAGATAATTAATATGGCTAATATATACACATCAGCCGACCAGCTTATCGGCAGAACACCGCTTCTTGAGCTTGCACACATTGAAAATGCTTTTGGACTTAAAGCAAAAATCCTTGCTAAGCTTGAATATTTCAACCCAGCAGGCTCGGTAAAGGACAGAATTGCAAAGGCTATGATTGACGATGCAGAGTCAAGCGGAAAGCTTAAACCCGACTCTGTAATCATTGAGCCGACTTCGGGCAACACAGGTATCGGTCTTGCAGCTGTTACGGCGGCAAGAGGGTACAGAATTATCATTGTAATGCCCGAAACAATGTCCGCTGAACGCAAACAGCTTATGAAAGCATACGGCGCAGAGCTTGTCCTTACAGAAGGTGCAAAGGGAATGAAGGGCGCAATCGCAAAGGCTGAAGAGCTTGCAAAGGAAATCCCGAACAGCTTCATTCCGTCACAGTTTACAAATCCCGCAAACCCAAAGGCACACGTTGAAACAACAGGTCCCGAAATCTGGGAGGACACCGACGGAAAGGTTGATATCTTCATTGCCGGCGTAGGTACAGGCGGCACGGTAACAGGTGTGGGAGAATATCTTAAATCAAAGAACCCTGACGTTAAAGTTGTTGCTGTTGAGCCAGCTTCTTCCGCTGTGCTTTCCACAGGCGTGGCAGGTGCGCATAAAATTCAGGGTATCGGAGCAGGGTTTGTTCCCGAGGTGCTTAACACGAAAATTTACGATGAAATTATCCCTGTTTCCAACGAGGACGCTTTTGAAACAGGCAGACTTATCGGCAGAAGCGAGGGCGTACTTGTGGGAATTTCTTCAGGCGCGGCAGCCTGGGCAGCAATCGAGCTTGCAAATCGTCCCGAAAACGAGGGTAAGAACATTGTTGTTCTTCTTCCCGACACTGGCGACAGGTATCTTTCTACTGCACTTTTTGCTGAATAAAAAATGTTACACCGCTGTCTTTTTAGGCGGCGGTGTTTTTCTGAAAGGAAGTTATGTTAATGCAGATTTACGCTGATAATGCGGCTACAACAAAAATGAGCAGAACAGCAATCGAAGCTATGCTCCCATATATGGACAATATTTACGGCAACCCGTCAAGTCTTCATTCCGTAGGTCAGGAGGCAAACGAAGCACTCACTGAAGCAAGGGAACGAATTGCAAAGCTTTTAGGATGTGAAGCAAGGGAAATCACCTTCACCTCGGGTGGCAGCGAGGCTGATAATCAGGCGATTGTTTCGGCGGCACGGCTTGGTGAGAAAAAAGGAAAGAAGCATATCATCTCCACAGCATTTGAGCATCACGCTGTTCTGCATACGCTGAACAAGCTTGAAAAGGAAGGCTTTGAGGTTACGCTTCTTGATGTGCACGAAAACGGAATGGTTACGCCTGAACAGGTTAAAAAGGCAATCCATCAGGATACCTGCCTTGTTACGGTTATGTACGCAAACAACGAAATCGGCTCTGTTCAACCTATTAAGGAAATCGGTGAGGTTTGCAAGAAACACGGCGTAATCTTCCACACTGACGCTGTTCAGGCGGTAGGTCATCTGCACATCAACGTCCGTGAGCAGAACATCGATATGCTATCACTTTCAGCACACAAGTTCCATGGCCCAAAGGGTGTGGGCGTGCTTTATGCGAGAAAAGGCATTGTCCTGACAAACTTAATCGAGGGCGGCGCACAGGAGCGAGGTAAGCGTGGCGGCACAGAAAATATCCCTGCAATAATGGGAATGGCTGCGGCTTTTGAAGAAGCTGCTGCAAACATTGACAGCAACAGCGTGAAGCTTGCGAAAATGCGTGACAGGCTTATCGAGGGGCTTTCGGAAATTCCTCATTCAATTCTCAATGGCGACAGGGCAAAACGTCTGCCTGCAAATGTGCATTTCTGCTTTGAAGGAATTGAGGGAGAAAGCCTGTTGCTTCTCCTTGATGATAAGGGTATCTGTGCTTCGTCAGGGTCAGCTTGTACAAGCGGTTCTCTTGACCCCAGCCACGTTCTTCTTGCAATTGGCAGACCCCACGAAATTGCTCACGGCTCGCTTCGCCTTACCTTGTCCGAAGAAAATACCGACGAGGAAGTTGAGTACATCATAAAATCGGTGAAAGAGGTTGTGGAGTACCTGCGCGGTATTTCTCCGATTTGGAACGATATGATAAACGGCAGAAAAGAATTTGTTTTGAAAGGATAAAAATTATGGCTTTATACAGTGAAAAGGTAATGGACCATTTTCGAAATCCCCGAAATGTCGGTACAATGGAAAACGCCGACGGCATCGGTGAGGTGGGCAACGCAAAATGCGGCGACATTATGAAGATATATCTGAAAATCGACAATGATATTATCACAGACGTTAAGTTTGAAACCTTCGGCTGCGGAAGTGCCATCGCTTCAAGCTCAATGGCAACGGAGCTTATCAAGGGAAAGCCTGTTTCCGAGGCACTTGCACTTACAAACAGGGCAGTAGTTGAAGCCCTTGACGGACTTCCGCCGCACAAAATTCATTGTTCTGTGCTTGCTGAAGAAGCAATCAAGTCTGCACTGAAGGATTACTACGACAAGAACGGCATTGAATATGACAAAAAGCTATTTCCTGATTGCGAGCATTGTGACCATTGCTGCGGCACTTGATTTTCAATATGAGAATATGTTATAATTAGTCCGAGGTGATTGAAATGATGATTTCCACAAGAGGACGCTATGCCTTGCGTGTTATGATAGATTTGGCTGAGCATATTGACAATGGCTATGTGCCTATGAAGGAGGTTGCAAAGCGTCAGGAAATCTCGCTGAAATATCTTGAAAGAATACTTCCCGTTCTTGTGAAAAACGGACTTGTTGAGGGTGTTCAGGGCAAAGGCGGCGGCTATAGACTAAGCCGTGCTCCCGAAGAATGTACCGTAGGTGAGATTTTAAGACTTACTGAAGGGAATCTTGCTCCTGTGGCTTGTCTTGACTGCAACGCCGAGGTCTGTGAAAAGAAAAACACCTGTAAA
>JAGALQ010000022.1 GCA_017625095.1 Clostridia bacterium
ATCATAGCTTCCTCCTGTAACTGTTTGTTTGGTCACTTACATTTTACACTAAAGAGGCTATGGTGTCTCTATTTATTTTTTTTGTTGCACTTCATATGATAATCTGTCCAGCTCCCTCGTCAGAGGGAGCTGAAAAGAGATGGGTGTATTACCTGTTTACGGGTAGCAGTGCATATAGATGCAATAATAATTCTTTGTGGCCCCTTTTAGGGGCTGAGCCGGTATTAACCCCTTATAGGGGTGGAGCAAACCACCGGTTCAACCAGTGGTTTTGATTTTTATAATCATTGTAAGCGCTCGGGTATTGTATACCTTGCGCTTTTTTGTTATAATATAACAGATACAGTAATTTAAGTAGTGTGGAGATAATTATGAAATTTCTTGTTGTTACGGATCTGCATTATTCCGATAAGCCGACAGGCAATAATAACCGCTATCACGCCATGTCGCTTGACAAGGTGCGTCAGGTGATTGAAAGCTATTCTGACGGCTGTGAGTTTATCGTCTGCCTTGGTGATATAGTTGACAGCTTTGAAGGCTTTAAGCCTCAGACTCAGGGTTTGACTGAGCTTCGTGATATGCTTGACAGCTTCGGTATTCCGTTTTATCCAACATTCGGCAATCACGATACGGCACTGGACAAGCGTGAGTTTATGCGCCTTATCGGTATGAAAGACAGATATTATTCATTTGAAACCGATGATTATCTTTTGCTTATGCTCGACAGCTCAATGAATTCAAAAAATGATCCTTTTCCTCAGAAAGAAATCATCTGGACGCAGTGTTATGTTGATGATGAGCAGCTTAGCTGGATGAGAGAAAAGATATTATCTACGGATAAAAAAGTTGTCGTTATGACGCACGCTCTTATCTCTCCCGGCACAACGGATGATGAAGACCATATAATTCTCAATGCGGATGAAATAACCGATATTCTGCTTGAGTATGAAGAAAAAATTGCAGCTGTATTCTGCGGACATTATCACAACGGTCACAGCGCAAAAATCGGCAGCATTCCGTACGTTGTTTTCAAAGCGCTGTGTATGGGCACGGCAACCACTTGTGCGGTGGTTGAAATAAATGACGGTAAAGTAATAATTACAGGCTACGGTGACGAGCCTTCAATACAAATCAATAAATAAGGAGAATAACAATATGCAGTTCAAAGCTTACCACAAAGACCTTGAATCGCTTCACATCGGCTGTGAAGCACCCCGTGCATATTTTGTACCTTTCAGCAACGAAGCTGATGCACTTTCATCAGACAGAGACGGTTCGGACAGATTTCTGAACCTCTGCGGAGAGTGGGATTTTAACTATTACAAGAGCTTTGAAGATATCGAGGAGGATTTCCTTGAGCAGAGCTTCAATGAAACAATAACGGTTCCGCTTTGCTGGCAGCTTCTTCTCGACCGCGGTTACGACGTTCCTCTTTATTCAAATCTCAAGTATCCTTTCCAGCTTGATCCTCCTCACGTTCCGGATGAAAATCCCTGCGGACATTACAGCAGAAGTTTTGTTCTTCCCGAAAGCTACAGCGAAAAGGTATACATAAACTTTGAAGGTGTTTCGTCTTGCTTCTATCTTTTTGTAAATAAGCAGTTTGTCGGCTACAGTCAGGTCAGCCGCTGCACAAGTGAGTTCGATATTACGGATAAGCTCGTTAAGGGTGAGAACCGCATCGACGTGCTCGTTGTCAAGTGGTGTGACGGCTCATATCTTGAAGATCAGGATTGCTTCCGTCTGTCAGGTATCTTCCGTGAGGTGTATCTTCTCAGCCGTGACAACAACCATATCAAGGATTTTTACGCACGTGTTGACGTGCCCGAAACTCTCGACAGCGCAACAGTTACGGTTGAAACCGAGCTTTGCGGTGAGACAGAGGTTGAATATAAGCTTATCTCACCCGAAGGTGAAGAGCTTTATCGCGGCAGTGACAATGTTATCACTGTTGATGCTCCCGCTTTATGGAATGCTGAAGTTCCCACACTTTATACTCTTGTTATCAAAGTGGGAAATGAAGTTATTGCTCAGAGAATCGGCTTGAAGCGCCTTGAAATCAAAGGTGCCGTTGTTTATCTCAACGGCAAGGCTGTTAAGCTCTGGGGTATAAATCGCCACGATTCAAGCCCCACAGGCGGCTACACTGCAACAATGGAAGAAATGCTCGAGGATCTTTATATCCTCAAGCGTGCTAACTGCAACTGCATCCGTACTTCTCACTATCCCAACGACCCGAGATTTGTCGGTCTTTGCGATGAGCTCGGATTTATGCTTGTTGATGAGGCTGATATTGAAACTCACGGTATGGGCTTTGAATACCGCGATACGTGGGATTGGATGCGTTGGTCAATGCTCTCCACTGTTGATGAGTGGGAAGCAGCATATGTTGACCGCGCGGCAAGACTTTTTGAACGTGATAAAAACCACGCCTGTGTTGTTATGTGGTCGCTCGGTAACGAGTCAGGCTGCGGTAAGAATCACAGAGCAATGGGTAAATATATAAAGAGCCGTGACAGCAAAGCAATTGTTCACTATGAAAACTCTCACCTCGAATTCAAGGCTGTGCCCGAGGGTGAGAATTTTGCTGATATTTCAGATGTTGAAAGCAGAATGTACGCTGAGCTTGATTATACTGAGAACTATCTCAACAATAATCCCGCAAAGCCGTTCTATTTCTGCGAGTATGTCTGCTCCTATTCAACAGGCAACATTTTTGCTCATTGCCGTCTGGCAGATAAATATGACAGCCTTTTCGGTATGTGCATCTGGGAGATGAACGACCACTCTATTGCTGTTAAAAACGGCGACAAAACAGGTTACCGTTACGGCGGAGATTTCGGTGATTACCCGAATGATGAAGACTGCTGTATTGACGGTCTTGTGTTTGCAAACCGTGAGCTCCGTCCCGGGTACTTCGATATGAAGCGTGCATACCAGCCCTTCACCACCAAGTATGAAAACGGCACGGTTAATATTTTCAATAAGCGTTATTTCACATCGCTTGATGATATGGCTCTTGTGTGGAACATTGTCTGCGACGGTGTTGAAATAAAGAGCGGTAAAATAGAAACACTTGATATTGCTGCAAGAGAAAGTGCTCAGATCAAGCTGTTTGAAAGAGAAAATCTCAAGGGTAACTGCCTGCTCAATCTCTCGTTTGTCAGCAAAAACGATACCGTATGGGCAGAAGAAGGCTATGAAATCGGCTTTGAGCAGTTTGAGCTTACAACTGCTGTGAGCGGATATGCGATTATCGGCTCAGGTCTTGAGGTTGAAGAGAGCAGACGTTATCTTACCGTAAAAACAGCAACAAGCACACTTGTTTTTGATAAATCATACGGTGCACTTGATCAGATGATTCAAAACGGTAAGAATGTTCTTGCCGAGCCCGTCTGTGTTGAAACCTGGTTTGCACACTGGAAGAATCTGACAGGTGAAGCAAATGATGGCCGCAGCGCAGGTCTTGACAAGATTACCCAGAAGACTTATTCCTGCACGGTTGAAAAAGACGAGTATAATGTAAAGGTTATCTGCGATGTTTCAATCGGCGGACCGAGCGTTATTCCCGTGCTCAAGGGTAAACTTACATACAGCGTCGGTGTTGACGGTGCAGTTGCTGTCAGCTTTGCAGGCGATAAGAATCCGCTTGCGCCCGCTCTTCCGAAGTTTGGCTTCCGTATGGTGCTTGATAAGGCTTATGACAATATGCGTTTCTACGGTCTTGGCCCCGGTGAAGCTTATGCCGACAGAATGGAAGCTTCAAGAATCGGTGTTTATGAGATGAAGGTTAAGGATAACTTTGTTCACTATATCCGTCCGATGGAAAATTCAGCTCACGCAAAAACACGCTTCGGCACGCTCTGTGACGATAGCGGCAACGGTGTGATGGTATATGTCAAAGACGTTAACGGCTTCTACTTCAACGCTACTCACTTCAAGCCCGAGATGCTTGAGGCTGCAAAGCACGATGATGAGCTCGAGCCGCTTGATGAGGTTGTTGTAAACGCCGATAAGCATATTATTCCTGCCGGCGGTCACGGCGGCGGTAACTACTATGATAAGGAAGAGCCTGCACGTGTCTGGGATGACAGCCGTGTTGAATTCACTGTCAACATCCGCTGCATTGATAAGGATGTAAATCCGTTTGACTTTATTTAAGAGGTATCCGATGAATAACACAGAAAGAATGCACAGCGGTATGCTGTATTACCCGAGCGGCGATGATGTTATGACTGAGCAGCTCAGGTGTCTTGACAAGCTTTACGATTTTAACGCGACACGTCCGACTGAGCTTGACAAGCGCGCACATATGCTTAAGGATATGTTTGCCGAGATAGGGGAGGACTGTTATATTGAGCCTCCCTTCCACGCAAACTGGGGCGGTCATCACGTCCATTTCGGCAACAGTGTTTATGCTAATTTTAACCTTACAATGGTTGACGATACGCATATATATGTCGGTGACTATACTATGTTCGGTCCTAACGTAACCGTTGCAACTGCCGGGCATCCGATTGATCCTGAGCTTCGTTCAGGGGCTTATCAGTATAATATGCCCGTTCATATCGGCAGAAACTGCTGGTTAGGTGCAGGCGTTGTTGTGCTGCCCGGTGTGACAATAGGTGATAACAGCGTCATAGGCGCAGGCAGCGTTGTGACAAAGGATATTCCGCCGAATGTTGTTGCCGTCGGCAATCCTTGCAGAGTGCTTCGTGAAATAAATGAGCGAGATAAGGAATATTATTTCAAGGACAGAAAAATTGACGCCGAATTACTCGAAAGCATAAAAACAGCTGATTAACAGAGGTATATATGTGGAATTCTGAATTCTTTATTAAAAGTATTCTGCTCGGTTTAGGTCTTGCTATGGATGCGTTTTCCGTTTCGCTTGCAAACGGTCTGAATGAGCCGCAGATGAAAAAACCGAAAATGGCAGGCGTTGCTGGAATGTTCGGCGTCTTTCAGGGCCTTATGCCGCTTATCGGATGGGTCTGTATACATACGGTGGTTCAGTATTTCAGCGCGTTTGAAAAACTTATTCCGTGGATTGCGCTTGTTCTTTTGCTGTACATAGGCGGCAAGATGCTTATCGACGGCATAAAGTGCAAAGGCTGTGAGGAAGAAAAAAAGCCTGCTGTAGGTTTTGGTATGCTCGTTATGCAGGGTGTTGCTACGTCGATTGATGCTCTGTCGGTCGGTTTCACAATTTCTGAATACGGTCTTATTCAGGCTGCTGTCTGTGCGCTGCTGATTGCCGTTGTAACGTTCTTCATCTGTCTTGCAGGTATAATCATCGGCAGAAAGTTCGGCACAAAGCTGTCAGGTAAAGCCTCGATTTTCGGCGGTATTATACTGATTGCCATCGGAATTGAAATATTTATAACAGGAATCTTCTAAAAAAAGTAACCGCTCATAACCCTTACGGTTATGAGCGGCTTTTGATTTTGTCTTATTTAACGTTCTGGCCGAATCTCTTTATTTTCTGTGTTGTTGTTTTTTCAAGAGCAGAAGAGAGAACTTCAACAATTTTGATGTGCTTGTAGTTGGGAATTTTGCTGTTGACGTTTTTGATTGCGTTCTGAACAGCCTTTTTGATTTCTTCATCAGAGGGCTTTTTGTCGCCGAACTTTTCCTTGAGATACTCAAGGTTCGGGAAAATTCTTGCCTTGACAAAAGTTTCACCGTTCTCTTCTGAAGCGAAAACAAGTGCCTCACCGATTTCGGGATATTCTGAAAGTCTGGTTTCAAGCTCTTCGGGGTAGATGTTCTTGCCGTTTTCGGTTACGATAACGTTCTTGATTCTGCCCTTGATATAGAGGTCGCCTTCGTTGTCGATGCATCCGAGGTCGCCTGTGCAGAACCAACCGTCACGGAACACTGCTTCTGTAGCTTCGGGATCGTTGTAGTAGCCGAGCATTATGTTGTCACCACGTGCGAGAATTTCGCCGACACCTTCATCGTTGGGGTTATCAATCTTAAGCTCAACATCGGGGATTGCAGGGCCTGTAGAAGCCTTGTTGAGGTGGAAATCGTTGTTGCCTGCAAGTAGGGGAGCGCACTCTGTGAGGCCGTAGCCCTGAAGTGTTCTGATTCCGAGTGCACCGAAATCTTCAACAAGTGATGTGTCAAGGTCGGCAGCACCGACAATAAACAGACGGATTTTGCCGCCGAGAGTTTTCTTGACCTTTTTGCAGATTATCTTGCGGATAAAGAAGGGGCATTTCTGCAGAGCTTCCGCAAGTGAAAGGTTTTCAAAGTGCTTGCGGTAGAGTGAGGGACAGTCCTTGATGATACCTGACTTTATTCTCTTGTTGAGCACTTTGAGAAGCGCGGGTACAACAACGAGAATAGAGGGCTGATACTCAGCAATATTCTTTGCTACCTTTGTAAGACCGTCACAGTATGTTATGCAAGCGCCTCTTGTGAGGAAGAGCACGTTGTTGAGTGTGCACTCGTATGTGTGGTGAAGGGGGAGGATTGACAGTGTGCTGTCAAAATCGTTTACCTTAACCATCTGTACGGTTGAATAAATGTTTGAACAGATGTTGTGCTGTGAAAGGCAGACACCCTTTGAATTGCCTGTTGTGCCGGATGTGAAGATGATGATTCTGGTTTCATCCTTTTCAATCTTGATTGAATCAACAGCAGCTTCATCGGCAGCGTGAGATGAGGCTATATCAATCACGTCTGCAAAATCAGTGTAAAGCATATCTTCGGTTGTGATGCCCTTGAGCTTTTCAATTCTTGAGCTGTCTGTGCATAACATTTTACAGTCTGCTGATTCGAGGAAGGCGTTAACATCCTCGGGCTGAAGCTCTTTATCAATCGGCACAACAACACCGACTGTTGCTGCACAGAGGTAGCTGAGTGCCCACTGGAAGCTGTTTGCACCCATAACGGCAATCTTCTGGCCGAGCATACCTTTCTCGATAAGATATGTACAGAATGCGTAGTAGTATTTTTTGAGGTCAGAATATTTGATGTTAATATATTCGCCTTCGCTCTTTTTTACTACATACGCAGTGTTGTTTGCAAATTTCTCTGCACCGTTGCGAATGATTTCGCGAAAGTTATAGAATCGTTTCTCTTTGTAAAGTGAAGCCATTCTCCTGCTCCTTTTAGTTTTATTAATATCTGTGTCAGAAATCCAACTTGACTTTTTTTATCGCACAGTGTATTATTTTATCAACATTGTGTTGAAAAAGCAACAGTCGATTTTTCGAAAATCGCTATTAAACCGACATAAAACCGTAAAACCGACATAAAAAAATTATATGTCGGAAATTCGCAAAGTTTCTGATTTTTGTCTGAGGAGTGATAATAATGCCTGAAAGCAGAAGAGTGAAGATGACAAAACGGCTTATAAAAGAAGCTTTTATAGAGCTTCTCGAAAAAAAGCCTTTCAATAAAGTTTCGGTTACGGATCTGTGCAATACGGCTGAAATTAACCGATCAACGTTTTATGCGTACTACGAGGATGTGCCGATGCTTCTGCGTGAGGTGCAGGATGAGGTAATAGCCTATATACCCACGCCCGAGAAATTGCCGACGGTTATGGAGTCGCTTGAGCAGTTCTTTGATAATATGGAAAAACTTTTTGATTTTGTTATTCAGAACAAGCGTCTTTTCAATGTTCTGGTCATTCAGTCTGACAGTGACGATTTTGTTGAGCGCGTTGTAAGGGCAGTGCTCGACAGATATCCAAAAGAGTTTTTTAATGAGGAAACTCTTTCCAAAGAGTATAAGGTGCTCTTCTGTTTTCACGGATTTATCGGCATTTTCAAGCAGTGGATTATTGACGATTTCCCGATGACGGGGCGCGATTTTGCTGAGCTTGCGCTCTCGCTTGCCGCTTCATGTGCGGATTACGATATTTATAAAGGTAAATAAAAAAGCGCTGACAGTTTTTTTGCAAACTGTCAGTGCTTTATGTTTTGTTGTATAAGTTTTGTCAGTGCTGAGCGGAATGCCTTATCTTGCTCAGCCGTACGCTTTGCAGGTCCTTTTGTCCTGCCGCCTGCGGCTCGTACCTTTTTGCCGACATATCGCGTGAAAAGCAGCTGCTCTATGTTCTGGTCGGTGTAGATAAGCCCGTTCTGGTTGAGTACGTGTGCTCTTCTGCTCAGGCACATTGCGGCAAGTCCGTAATCCTGCGTTACGGCGATGTCACCGCTTTCAAGCATATTTACAAGGCTAAAATCGACGCTGTCAGCACCTTTGTCAACAGTAATTGTGCTGCAACCGTCGCGCTGCATAATATGAGCCGTATCACAAATCAGCACACATTCGATGCAATGCTCTTTTGCAACCGAAAGGGCGATATCTACAACAGGGCAGGCATCGGCATCAATAATTATCTTCATTTTATGTTCTTGTCTTTGATTTTGAGTAGTCTCACAATAATCGGGCTGAGAAGGAGATTTATTGCTAACTCAACAAGGAAGTTTGCGCCTGCAAGTCCGATGAACATATACTCTACGCCGCTTGCAAAGCCTTCTGCAAGTCCCCACTGTTCAATTGTTTCAAAGAAGAACAATATACATCCGAGGAAGAATACGCCTGTGTTTACAACAGGGCAGATAACAGCAGCGAGCACCGTTGCGGCATAAATGTTTTTCTTTTTTACAAGGTTATAAACAATTCCTGCTGCAAGTCCGCACAATGTACCTTTTGCGAGCACTGTAATAACCGTGCCGGGTACGCTGATTGCAAGGAATGCCGATGCGTCCATCGCCAGTACCACAACGCCGAACACAAAGCCGAGCCAGGTGCTGATTTTAGTTGAGCATGTTGCTGCACCGATAACTATCGGAAGAAGGACGAGTGATATGGAAAACGGACCTAAGTGGATAAAAGAGCCGAGATACTGAAGCACAACCACAAGAGCTGTCAGTATTGCGCCCATAACAAGTGTTTCGGTTGACTTTTTGGGTTTGGAATTTGCCTTCATAACTATCCTCCGTTAAATTTTTCAACGGCAATTATACTGCAAAAATATTGTTGATGTCAAGTTTTGGAAAAGAAAAAGCAGGATTCAATGCAGCTGAATCCTGCTTAATGTAATTAACCGAATGATCTGACAAGGTTGTCAATCATTGTGTAGATGAAACCGAGAATCTCAATTACGGTGTAGCCGACACGCTTTGCAATGTTGCCGAATGCGTTTTCGTTGTGCTCCTTTGTTCTTTCAATTGTGATTGAATCAAGAATCTCGCCGTTGTCACCGCGTCTTGTTTCGAGTATGAGCTGATCGCCCTTGAATTCGAGTGTTGAGTAAGTTGTTGTGCTGTTGTCGAGGAAGCTGTATGCAAGATGCTCAGCCTCGTAGTTTTCATCAACGGGTCTTTCACAAACCGAGTTTGAGTTGAGGTAAAGAATGCCTTCGGGGTCTGTGTATGTCTTGCCGCTTTCTGCTGTAGCGACTACCTTGGTGTTCTCCATAAAGTGTGAGCGGCCCTGTGAATGGGTGTGACCTGTTATGACAAGGTCAAGGTCGTATGACTCGAAAATAGGTGTGAAGATTGTTGAGAGAAGAATCTCTGTTTCAGCATCACCTATGCAGTCACCTGCACCGTAGATACCGTGGTGAACAACACCGATTCTCCACTTGGCATCGGGGTTGAGCTTTATGGCTTCTCTTGTCATAGCCTTGTGGTCAGGTGCATTGCCCGATGTTGAATCGTAGAAGAGATAAAGCACATCGCCGTGGCGGAACCAGAAATCACGGTCAAGTCCTGCAAAGAAGTTGCCGTAGTATTCGTTGGGCATATTGGTGTAGTAGTTATACATCATACCCTTTTTATCGTGGTTACCGATTGCGAGCGCGATGGGCAGCTGTCTGAGAGCCTTGGGCATAAGCAGCGACTGCCATTCTCTTGCGGTTTCACCGGTTGATGTGTTGTCACCGGGGGAAACAAGGTAGCTGATATCGGGGTTCTGATTAAGTGCAGTTGAAAGCACTGTGTTCCAGTTACGGCTGATGGATTCCTGTGAAAGGTCGCCTGCGGGACGAGAATCTTCAGCAATCTGAATATCGCCGACAACAAGTGCCTTATGGTCTTTGAATGATTTTGTTTCGTACTTTTCGGTTTCGCTCCAACCGTTGCCTGTGTTCCAACGGTAGTAGTATGTTGTGTTTTCCTTAAGACCTGTTATGACAACGCGGCATACAAGCTGTGTGTCGTTTTCAGCCTCTGTGGTTGTGCCTTTGAACAGTGTGGCAGCAGACATATCGCTGTTTTCAGATACCTGAACTTCAGGTGTTGCAGCTGCTTTATCGCTGTGCCAGCAAAGGCTTACCTGCGTTTCGTCTGCACCGACGTTGAGTGTGGGGAGAGTGTTGCTTTGTGCAAGTGATTCATAATACACTTTCCATTCCTCCTTGCTGAGATTGGGCGCATCAAAAGCAGCGAATGCCGCGATGCCCATCTGCACAAGAATGATTGCGCTGAGAAGAAATGCTAATGTTTTCTTCATATTTTTACCTCCAAAAAACTAAAATCAATGTCAAATATTATACCAAAATTTTATAATAATGTCAAAGGATTTTGTGCTTTTTGTGATGGATAATCAATACTTCGGTGACAGAAAGGTAACAAATAACCGGATGCTGCTCCGGTAAGAACAGCATCCGGTTAAAGAGTAGTTTTAAAATCTGATCAGATTGCGCCGAAAACAAACTTACAGACAAAGAGGAGAGCGATGATTGTAACAGGGATATCCTTTGCTTTGAATTTGCCTGTGAAGAGTGTGATAAGCACATAAGCAATCGAGCCGATGCCGATGCCGTTTGCGATTGAATAGGTGAGGGGCATCATAACAAGTGTGAGGAATGCCGGAACAGCGTTTCTGATATCGGACATATCAACCTTGGAGAAGTTCTTGAGCATAAGAACGCCAACGAAGATAAGTGCGGGAGCTGTAGCTGCTGCAGGGATGATGCTTGCAAGGGGAGAGAGGAAGAGGCAGACGATGAAGCACAGTGAAGTGACAAGGCTGGTGAGACCTGTTCTGCCGCCTGCTGCAACGCCTGATGAACACTCAACAAATGTTGTAACAGTTGATGTGCCGCATACAGCACCGGAAACAGTTGCGATTGAGTCGCAAGCCATTGATTTGTTCATATTGACGGGGTCACCGTTTTCGTCGAGCATATTTGCTTCGGATGCTGCACCGTAAAGTGTGCCGATTGTGTCGAACATATCAACCATGCAGAAGGTGATGATGAGCATAATAACTGAGAAAATGCTGCCGATCATTTCGCCGGAGAAAGCGTTCTTCCAGGATTCAGCCTTGAAGATAGCTGTGATACCGATCTCAGCAAAATCCTTGAAGGGTGCAGTGAATGATGTCATTTCAAAGCTGGGAAGCTGCCATGTTGCCAGGTAGTAAATAACAGTTGTTGCTAATATTCCTATAAGCATTGCACCCTTAACGTTGAGCTTTGTGAGCACTACGATGATGATGAAACCGAGAAGCGCAATAATCGCGGGAGCAATATCAGCCCACTTGGCACTGTTGATTTTTACAAACTGTACGAGTGTATACTGGTTAGCCTGAATAATGCCTACATTCTGGAAACCGATAAACGCAATGAAAAGACCTATGCCGGCTGACATAGCCTTCTTGATACAGTCGGGCATTGCTTTTGCAAGATATGTACGTGCACCGGTAAAGGAAAGAACAAGGAAAACAATACCCGAAATAAGAATGATAACAAGACCTGCCTGATAACCCTTTATAACGTCGCCGCCGTTAATGATCTGCGGCAGAACGAAAGAGGTGAAGAAGAATGAGTTAAGACCCATTCCGCAAGCCTGTGCGAAGGGAAGTTTTGCGTAGAAAGCGTAAAGCAATGTGCCGATAACGGCTGCGATGATGGATGCAATATAAACCGCATTCCAGATTTTGCTGATTCCGGGTACGTCAAAGCTGAAGCCGACTATCTGGTTCGGGTTTACAACTATAATGTATGCCATTGCAAAGAAAGTTGTAAGACCTGCGATGATTTCGGTTTTAACATTTGAGCCGCGTTCCGAAATTTTGAAGAACTTGTCCATGCTTTTATCTCCTTTTCAAATTTATGGATGTGCTTATTATAGCATATTTTGTATGTAATTCAATATACTTTACATATTTGTCACAATTTGTTGAAAATTTCAAAAGAAAGCTATATTGCGTTATTGACAATATATTGCCGATATGCTATGTTATTTCTGAAATGGAAATAACAGGAGGTTTACTATGGCTAAGATTATTTCAATTCCGCTTGCAATCATTATGCTTATTTTTCCTTTCTTTTTCCCGAAGGATAAGCCTGAGGTCAATCAGGAGGATTGGAACACAAACTATGACTATGTCTGGGTGCACGGTCTGATGGGCTGGGGCAGCTACGATTTTTATTATGATCTTTTCCCTTATTGGGGTGTGCTCAACGGCGATATGATGAAGCAGCTCAATAAAGAGGGTTATCATTGTTACGCCGCTTCTGTTTCAGGCACGGCAAGTGCGTGGGACAGAGCCTGCGAGCTTTATGCACAGCTGACAGGCACAGTTGTTGATTACGGTGAAGCACACAGCAAGCGCTGCGGTCACGACAGATACGGTGAGGATTTCACAGGCAGAGCACTGATTGACGAATTTGACAGAGAACACAAGATAAACCTTCTCGGTCATTCGTTCGGCGGTGCGACAATCCGCGTTTTTGCTTCGATTATGGCAGTCGGCTCTGAGGAGGAGGTCAAGGCAACTCCCGACAATGTTTCATCATTTTTCGAGGGTGGTAAGGAAGACTGGATTTATTCAATGACAGCTCTTGCAGCACCTCACAACGGCACAAGTGCTTATGAAGCAAAGTCAGAGGATATTGACAGCGCAGCTTACGATATGTATATAGACAACGCACTTGAACTCAACAAAACCATCTACACAAGCCCTGAAACATACTATTTCTCAATTGCCTGTTCAGCAACAGATAAGAATGCTGACGGCACTTACAGCGCTGACAAAAAAATAATGGAAGGTATGTTCCAATCAAGCGCTGATGAAATGGGCCGCTATACGGGCAAAACAGAAGGCGGTTTTGAAATTGATGAAACCTGGCTTGAAAACGACGGTCTCGTCAATACTGTTTCGGCTCTTGCACCAAGCAGTGCACCTTCGGCAGTCTTTGCCCCTGACAATATCATCAAGGGTGTGTGGTATATGATGCCCGTCTACCGCGGTGACCATATGTCACTCCAGGGCGGATTCTCAAAGGTCAACGGTAATGCGTTCGGATATTATGTCGCCCATCTTGATATGATAAACAGCCTATAAAAAAACAAAGAGCAGAAAGATTGTTTTCAGTCTTTCTGCTCTTTTTTGCGTTTCTTAGTATCGGTCAGGTCATAGCTCAGGTCAAGCAGCCACTTGATTTTGTCATCATCAACGCTGCCGTCAAGAAGCACGGTTATCCAATAGCTTTTGTTCATATGATAACCGGGGAAGATGCCTGCTTCTTTGTGCAGTGAGCCTGTCAAAATCGGGTCGCATTTGAGGTTTACAACGTCAACGGTTTCGCTTTGCGGCAGACCAAGCTTGGTTTTGTTTATATCCATAATTACCGCAAACCACTTTTTGTTGCCTGCGTGTCTGTAAACCGCATAACCCGGTGCATTTATCCACGGAAACTCCGGTGCGGTTGAATAGGCTTCGGCTATATAACTGTTGAGTTTATCTCTGTCAAGCATCGCGTAATTCCTCTTCTCATTATCGCGGATATTATATCACAATGAAATTTGTCTTTCAAGCGCGGTGACAGTATGGCTTTTGTTGAAAATTTATATATTATAATGACAATATCCGAAATATATGTTATAATCATTATTAATATAGAAAATTTGCTTCAACAGCAAAACTATAAAACTGTTTTTTTGAAAGGAGAAATTTTATATGGGACTTATTAAAGCAGGAATAGGAGCACTCGGCGGTGTACTCGCTGACCAGTGGAAGGAATTTTTCTACTGCGAATCACTCGATAACGATGTGCTTATGGTGAAAGGACAGAAGCGAGTAGGCGGACGTTCTTCCAACACAAGAGGCAGTGATAACGTAATCTCCAACGGCTCGGGTATTGCTGTTGCAGACGGTCAGTGTATGATCATCGTTGAGCAGGGCAAGATTGTTGAGGTTTGTGCAGA
>JAGALQ010000023.1 GCA_017625095.1 Clostridia bacterium
AAAAAACAAACAGCCGCACGAGAGCGGCTGCTTGAGATAGTAATGCGGTGTCAAACTTCAATGCCGACTTTTAGTCGGCGAGCCAGTAGGCGGCCCTTATAGGGCCTGTGCAAACCACCAGTTCAACTGGTGGTTATGATTATAATACAATCCTCCGTCATTGCTACGCAATGCCACCTCCTTTCAAAAGGAGGTTTAATGAGCTCCCTTTGAAGGGAGCTGTCACCGTAGGTGACTGAGGGTTGTAAAAGCATAAAAGAAAAATCACACATAAAATAACAAATGCTGTGACTTTGAACGGAGCAGGCTGACGGTGATGCGCTTTGATAAATATCCGAGCGAGGGAACCGCAGGCGACAGAGAACGCCTGAAATTCAGATATCTTTAGTAACCGTTGCGGTGACGGAACACACTCTTTGTGTTCCGTTAAGCCGAGCGGATTTTAATCCGTCAGTCGTAGCGGAGTGCTTGCAGCTCAAGAGTTTTTTTGGTTACTTTTGTAACGAATGACAAAAGTAACTGCAACGTGACGTTGCATCCAATGCCTCAATAAATTTGAGGCATAGAAGTACAGCGATAAAACGAGATAAGTTTGTGCAAAAAAAGAGAGATATATTTTTCGGTTGCAATCCTCCGTTTTTTCAAAGGGAATTGTTAAATCAACATAGACAAAACATTTAAGTTCCGTTTGTTTTTTAGTCTTGAAAAAGGTACAGATATGTGTTATACATTTTATGTAAAGATACTGTTTCTTGGAGGTTTTTATGGGATTGATTGCAGCAAAATGCCCCCAATGCGGTGGCGAGGTAACTAATGACGGCAACAGAGAGTTTATGTTCTGTACTTTTTGTGGCTCAAAGGTGATGTTCGAAAAGAAGATAGTCGAGCTTCAGGGTACGGTTTCAGTAGATGGAATAGCATCGGTAAAGTCGATGGCTGACAGAGCAAATATTTTGCTTGCGAACAGAGAGTTTCAAAGAGCGGGTGAATATTTTGACAAAATCCTCGATGTGAATCCGCATTTTTCGAGAGCGTATTGGGGCTTACTTATGTGCAAAATCGGCGCAAACTCAAACGATGAGTTAATATGTAAGGCGTTGTCTGTAAATTTAACTGATTACCCTGAATATGCAAATGCGATGAAGTTTGCTAATGACGAAGAAACAGCAATGTACCAGCTTGTTACTAAAAAAATAATAGAGGAAATCAAAAGGCAACAAGAGGAAGAGAAAAAAGCTGCTGAAGAAAAAGCTGAAGTTTCCACGCTGCTTCAAAAGCTGAACTTTAAAAATTATATTCTTGCAATAGGTATCGCTGTTGATATTGTGCTTGCTTTAGTATCAATTATTTTTTTGACCGGAAAGTTGAGCTTTTTCCCCGTTGTTTTTTTGTTGATTTCTTTGGTAGCTTTAGTGTTCTTGATAAAGAAATTTATATCTAATGACAAAATAGAAAAAGAACTAAAGAAAAAACTCAAATAAAATAAACCTCTGCAAAAGCTTTCAAGCGAAGATTTTGCGGAGGTTTTTGTATAAATTTTTTGAAAACATAAAGTTAAGTTCAGTAAAAAGCTATATTTTTTTGTATAGAAAAAGAGCGTACTCTCCGCCGTAACGGCAGGTCAGTACGCTCTTTGTGTTTTTTATCTTCAGTTTTTGGGCAACGGTCTGTGCTTTGCGGTGAATTGAGTGCACTCGATTTTGATTATGCTGACTATTGTTGTCATCTTGTCTTCAAACTCAAAATCCTTGCCCGTCTGTGTTTTCATAAGCAGTTTAAGCCCCAGCTTTTTCTGCTCAACATCTTCAACAATTTCTGCCGTACCTCTGCCCATAAGGGATGAATAGCTCAGTCCGTATCTGCAGGCGATGTCGCCGTCAAACGGCTGCAGTGCACATTCCATCTCGATAAAAACCTTCGGGTTTTTGCGTATAACGTCGAGCTTTCTGCCGCGTATTGCGCCGTGAAGCCATACTGTCAGCTTGCCGTCTTCAAGTGTGTAGCCGTAATTCATCGGCACAACGTAGGGCTCATCACCGTCAACCATTCCGACGTGCACAATTTTTGATTCATCAAGTATGCGGATGATTTCCTGCTCGTCGGTTATCATTTTTTCTCTTCCTGTAAGTCCGTTCATTTTTTTATACCTCTTTATTCTTTAATCGGGTTTGAATATGTACCGACTTTATACTGATATTTGCCCTCTGTCGGTGCGACAAGGTTTGCAAATGCGCTGTCGCAATCCTCTTCCGATACGTATTTGTTGTTTATAATCCAATAGTAAAGCGTGTCGTTCTTCTGGGTGCAGAGCGGAGTCGCCTCCTTTATTTTTTCTGCTTTTTCAGCAGAAACGTCATAAGCCGCGTTGAGATAGTTGGAGCTGATATGTGTCTGATTTGAAAGAGTGGCTCCGTTGAGAGAATGAATGATTACGTAGTCCTTTCCTGCTCCTGAGCTGTCTCTTTTTTCTCCGTCGGTTATAAGAACGTGTCTGTTGCTTTTTTTGTCATATCTTATGTCAAAGATGTCACCGCCGTCTGAGCCGCCGCTGTAGCTGACGTTGCCGATTGCTACGGGTTCATCGTTTATGATTGTGTATACAATACTCTGAGAAGCATATCCGTGCACACCCGATTCCTTGGTGTTTATCAGCTTGAGAACAAGCTCGTGAACGTCATCGTCATTAAGGTCAATAAGGCAGTAGTTGACGTTGACGTAGTATCGGTTCATATTTTCGGTGCGGCTCTTAAGCTCACCGTTTCTTAGAAATTTTTTGTATATTTCAGCGTCTCTTTCACGTGCCTCGCTGTCGGGGTCGGTTGTCTCTTCCGGTTCGCTTGTTTCGCCAAACGGAAGCGATTCATCCGCCATAACGGGAGCAGTGGGACTGTTTTCTGCAGCATTAACTGCGGTTGTACCGTTTTTACCGCCGTCTTTTTTTGCAAGGCATCCGCTTATGCTGAAGAGAGCACTTGCTGCAAGTAATAACGCAATAATCCTCTTTGTCATCCCTTTTGCTCCTTTTGTGTTTTGTTCATTGATTTAAACATCAGAGCTGCCGCCGCAACAGCGCAGAATCCGCTTATCAGCTTGCCTGCAATAACTGCCCAGAGAAAGCTTTTGTCAAAAGACATTGTAAAAGCAAGATGGTCGCCGAAAACAAACGAGGCGGAAACGGCAAAAGCCATATTCATCATTCTGCCCTTTGCGTTCATTTTATCCGCCATCTCAAAGGTCGGAATGCTGTTTGCGAGCGATGATATAAGTCCGAGCACGCTCGTTTCATCAATTCCGATTTTTTTGCCTGCGGCTGTGAAAATCCTGCTGAAAATTTTTGATATTACTTTTATCAGCGGAAATACGCCTGCAAGTATTATTGCAACGTCAGCCACAATTGCGAAAGCATCCTTAATCGGGCTCATATGCGGAATCAGCGTTTTGCCCGTCAGGTGGCTGAAAATTCCTGCGGCTAAACCGACGGTGATTACAACCAGCACAAAGCTGCCGATAAGGCTGAAAATTCTGCGGCACAGGTCAGGCTTGATTGCAAGACCGATGCAGGTTATAAGCGACACAATGAGCAGCGGCAGGAGGTTGAGCATAAGTCTGCCGAAGCCTATGCCGAGCATAAGACCCGACACGATGCAGCCTATCGGCATTGTTGCAATGCCGCAGAGTATGCCGCTGAGCACCTCTTTGTGAAACTCTTTCTTAACCATTTTAAGCGCAACGGGCACGGTGAAGCAGACCGTCGCACCGAGCATTGATGCAACAACAAGACCGTTGTAGCCGCCGAGCACATTGTCTGTTGCAAGCGCCTTCGAAATTGCCGCACCGCCCATATCGTTGGCAATAAAGCTGCCGATGAACGACATATCAATGCCCGTAAAAGCCGAAACGGGTGAGAAAACAGGCTCAAGCAGCTTTGCGATTGAAGGCGCAATGCAAATCATTCCAACCATCGCAAGCGAGAGCGTGCCCGATGCGATTATTCCCTTTTCAAATTCTTCGCCGATTTTCAGCTTGTTGCCGATAATTCTGTCAACAGCACCGAGCACCGCGAAAATCGCAAATATCCACTGTAAAACTTCCATTTTCTGCTCCGGTTTTATTTTATCTGTACCTTGATTTCTTTCGGATGTGTAATTTTCGGCTCTTTACCCTTTTCCATTTCAACCGTTACGTTGCCGTAAGGTGTGGGCAGCTCAACCTTTGCGTGGCTCAGACCCAGCAGAGAGGGGGAGAGCGAAATCTCTTCAAACCCGGGACGTATCATTTCAAAGCCGATGAGAGCCTTGGGCAGTGACCAGAGCGGTGTGCCGCCCCAGGCATGGCTGTGGTCGAAGCTATATGTAGGCTCGGGTGCAATAAAGCCCTCAACAAGTCCTTTCGGGCATTGAGCAACGGGTGCTTTCCAGCGCTCAATAACCTTCAGCGTGTAATCCTCACGCAATCCGTTTGAGTAAATTGCCTCGAGCAGATAGTGTGCAAAATACGGCTGATAGTCGCCGGGGCACTCATCGCTCATAATTTTATGTAATATTTTATGCGCCGTTTCCTTGTCGCATACTCCGAAATAAGCAGCAAGAATATTCGACTGCTTGAGGTAATATCTCTTATCAACGTTTTCAACCATCCATTTCCAGTCGCTGAAATCGCCCTCGCTCGGTGTGTTAAGACCCTCAAAATACAGCCCCTTTTCGCTGTCAAAAAGCTGTGAGTTGATTGCCTGCTGAAGTATCTCTCTGCGGCGGATACAGTCCTGCGCAAGGGCATCTTCGCCAAGGAGAGAATAAATCTCTGCCGCAAAGCCGAGCGCACCGAAATAATAAAGATTAAGGCAGGTCTGACCGAGTGCCTTGGGCGGATGGTGCATTGAAATGCCGTCAATATAAATCCAGTCAACAAACATATAATCGGGCGGTGTTTCAATCAGACCGTTGTCGCCGATATAACCCGAAAATCTGTTAAGCAGCATTATCAGTGCGTCCTCACACTCGGTGAGCAGCTCTTTATCGCCCGTGAATTTGTATACGTCGAGCAGCATTCTCACCCAGATAAGGCTGTAGGTGGTGTGGAACATTCTGCCGTGGTTGTTGCGCAAAAGCTCCGCCGTGCGCTGTACGTCAAATTTTGCAAGGCTCATATCGCCGAATGAAAACGCAGTCATCAGCGTTTCGATATAGTAGTCACCCGTGCAGGCGAGCGGCTCGCAGTGCTTCGGGCTGTCGAGGTGAATAGTCTGTCTGCAGTATTTAAGTGTGTGTCTGCAGGTGTCGAGCACACGGTTGAGGTCCTCGTCGCTTGTGAGAGTCAGAGCTTCTTTATCAACGGGCAGGCAGGTCGCAATAAAGCCGATTTCAATTTCGGCTTCTTCGTCCGAAAGGTTGACGAGGTCGGCAATAAGCTCACCTGCGCTGTGCATATAAAAGCCTCTGTATTCGCCATCACCTTCAAAGCATAAACTCTCTTTGTTGCCCTGCTCATCGGTTTCGCGGCAGGTGATTCGGGCGTTAATTTTTCCGTTTGCCTTTGCGTAAACATAGCCTGCATAAATTCTGTCAAGCTCAAGCTCTACGCTCTTGCTTTCGTTTGCACCGAGGGTGAATGAGCGGCTGTGCTTCTGCTCGGCTGCAACGGGAATCGGTGCTGTTTTAGTGTGCCATATGTTCTGAATTTCCTGTGCGTTTACGTATTCGTCTGCCTCAATGCCCGAATCGTATCGGCGTGAGCCGCAGTACGCACCGTTGAAGCGCACAAGCCAGGTGGAATCCGTTTGGATAATCTCCTTTGTGCCGTCGGCAAACGTCAGCTCACCGCTGAGCATAAAGCCGCCGCGACCCGAAGAAAACTCAAAGCCTCTGTCGGGCTTCATTCTCACACGTGCAAAAAATCCAATCACGTCAGTATCCGGCTCAATTACCTTTTCGGATGAATAGAAGTTGCTGCGCGGTTTGTCATTGCTCAGAAAATCGCCGCCGGGTGAAGCGGGACCCGTTGCGCATATTTCGCCGTTGACGTAAAGCTGCAGCGCTGTGTCTGCGCTGAATCTGAGTTTTGCCGATTTGATTTTTTTGCCGAAGCTGTAATTCCTTTTGAATTCGGCAACGGTGAACAATCCTGATTTATCCGATTCAAGGTCGCTGTAGCAGCAGGTCTGCCTGTCGGGGTATTTATCGGTCGGCAGCCAGATCCAGTTTTCACAAATCATACGTTTTTCTCCTTTACGGCAGGCTTTTAAATGAATATGTTTCTGATTATATAGATTATGTTACCCTCTTTGTAGGGGATATGAGCCAAATCGGATACGTTGCCTGTCAGCAGGTTGTCAAACACGCCGTAGCCGCCGATTTTGCCTGCAACAAGCACCGAGTTGTTTGTGTCGTCTCTGAATCCCGTGCGGAAATTTGTTACAACCGAGTTGAATTTTCCGTCGGCTTTGAAAGCAATTTCTCTGCCGCCGCTTGCGGAGTACCAGAAACAGAAGCAGTTATCAAAAATGCTCGATACGTTGCCCATCGTGCGGAAGCCGATGCAGAACTGATCGCTGTAGCAGAAATCATATATGTTGTTGCCGCCCTCGTCGAGAAAGCCGCAGCTGTTTTCATAATCGGTGTAATCGGAATAATAGAGCGGATGAATGTTGCGCAGTGAGTTGGAGCTGGATTTGAGGTGAACACCTGTGAAAACATTGCCTATTCTGACGTTTGTTACGGTGTTATCATAGCCCTCAATATAAATTCCTACCGAGTCTGTGCCGCCTGTGCCGATGATATTTATATTGCTCAGGTCAGCGTCGGATGAGCCGCTGTTAGCGCCGTGTTTTATCTTGATGCCAACGGGTGTGTGCTTAATCGAAACGTTGCGTATTGCTGTTTCTCTGCCCGAATCAATGCTGATTCCGTCTGCCTTGCCCGAGCCGTCAATTATGCCGCCTGTCAGCGAGTAATTGCTGCCGACAGTGTGGGTGTCGTTCTTCTCATCCTTGCCGCCGAGGCGTACCATTGCTTCGTCGCTTGACCAGCTTTCCGCCGCACGGATTACAGCGTAGTTTGACAGCTGAAGGTCAACGCTCTTTGTCGGGTCAGCAGGTGTGCATATAGGCTTGCCGATAAGGTAGATGCCGTCGGGGAAGTATATTGTGCGGTTGGGGTTTGCGTCAATTACCGCCTGAATCGCATCCGCAACGTCAGCCTTGCCGTCGTTTGAAACATAGTCTGTTACTATAACATATCCGAGTGCCGCTGAAGCCGCTCTGACAGGCTGTGCTGCCGCCTCCTCTGCAGCCTCAAGCGCCGCATCAACATCGTTTTCCATAGCTGTGATGCTGCTGTAATCATAGCCGGGGTTGTAAACATAATTCTCTTGAGGGATAAGTGAAAAACCTGCCGCAATAACTACAGCGGCAACAAACAAAACAGAGATTGCTTTTCTGAATTTTTTCATTTTATCAACTCTTCTTCACTATAGTTTTTGGTGCAGTCTGTATGGTTTTTTCATACAGGTTGATTATATCAGTATTTTATTATTAATGCAATGTATTGTTTTCGCAATTCAAGCTTTATAATCTTTATATATTAACGATAATTTCAGGGCATAAGATTTCCTCCTATGGCAGTTTCATAAATTCTACCATAGGAGGCTCTTTTCCGTATAACAAAAACGGTATTTTATTTTTCGCACGCTTCCAATGTCAGCTCAATTGCATCAACAACACTTGTTATGTGATATTTCAGAATGAAAAGAATATTGGCTTCATCAGGATATCTGTCCTTGACCTGTATGAGTAACGGCAGCACATATTCCCTTGTCTCTTCAATATAAGCTCGGAGCTTTTCTGTAGTGAATGTACCTGCCATGGTTGATAAATTATGGCAACGGTCAATCAGTTTGGTGATAGAAGCCTCTTATGTATGTGTACATTTTGTCGTGGTTAAAAGTAGATTTCTGCATTTTAAAAATCCTCCTGATTTCATAAATTAATTTTTGTTTTATCTTTTATCATCCTTTTAAGTTATACTTCTTTTCACTGATAAGAGACTGTTCCCTTTTTTCAACAGCGAATATGTGTTATACGCTGCTTCTGTCGCAATTATATAATGTAACAGATATCGGATTTTGCAATTGTTTCCGTGTGAAGTTCTATCGTAATTCTTAATGCCGATTTAAATATTGAATTTTAATTTTCACTGTGATACTATTAATTTAATCAGCATATTACGGCATAGGAGGTTATAATATGGAAAATAAAATGACGGAACTTTCTGCTGCAATGTATAACAAGGCTGTGTATGATAACATGACGGTAAGCAATGCTGTTGCGATGCTCAGGCAATGTACCGATTTCAGAACACTCAGCCAGAAAATAAATGCTTTTTCAAAAGGGCGCGACGTAAAAAAAGTTCTTATTGACGGATTATGCGAAAACCATCCCGATGCCAACCGCGACACCGTAAGCCGCAAGGTAAGAAACTGGCTTAACGATTGCCAGAATACACTTCACAAAGAGGATGCTATAGAGCTTTGCTTTGTTCTCGGACTCACTCTTGATGAAAGTGAAAATTTTGTTGCTATGATATGCGAAGAATTTCTTCATTGGAGAAACCTTGATGAAATACCGTATATTTTTGCTCTTTCAAAAAACATGAGCTACAGACAGGCTGTTGAGCTTCACGATAGAATTAAAGATACCATCGCTGAAGATGTCAGCAATAATTTATCGGATGACTCTTTCACAGACATTGTGAAAAATGAAATTAAAAACATAGAAAATGAAACGGAGCTTGTCAATTATATTGTAAATGCAAAACACAGGCTCGGAAGTCTGCATAACACTGCATACGAACTTTTCAGCACAATGATGAATACACTTGAAAGACCGGAAACAGAGCTGGTTGATGATGACGACTATTTTCCGGAAACAGAAAATTATTCCGTAGGCAAAATTGTGCAGGCGTATATGCACAGAGAAGATATACCTGAATTTGAAGATAACAAAAAGAAAAATCTGTATTCTGCTTTGCAGAGAAGTGTTTTAAATAACTGGCCTAATGAAACTGCTCTTTCGCGCATAAAAAACAGACATGCTGATGTAACACGAAAAGTTCTTATTCTGCTTTTCCTTGCCACATACGATGCGGACAACTATATCTCAATAGATGAAGAAAATGAGGACGATTACCTCTATCCCGAATACGGATACGAACAATCAAAGGATCAGACATTCAAAGAATTTTATACAAATATGAATATATTGCTTGAAAGCAGCGGCTTCAAAACACTTGATCCCCGCGCGCCGTTTGACTGGATAGTTATTTTCTGTATGTGCGTGGAAGATATATATGATATAGACGGCAGATTCTCGGATTTTCTCCAAACCTTATTCTCCGCTGAATAAAACGGAAACTGTTTTCAAATTTGTTTTGTCCGATATAGTATCATTTAGTTGCAAAAAGTGACAAAACAAAAGTGAGGATAATTTATGGATAACAGAATATATTTAAATTGCGGTGAACATCTTGATTTTCCGGGTATGGAATGCGAGATTGAAACAGTCATCGGCAAAGGATCAAATGCAATTGTATATCTCGGCCGTTACGAAGACTCCCTTAACAAAGGGTTATTTCACTATGTGTTGATAAAGGAATTATTCCCGTTTCATCCCGAAAATCTTGTTTACAGAAACGAAGATAAATCTGTAAGCGTGTCCGAAAAAGGAAAAGAATTCTTTGAACTGCAGAAGATAAGCTTTGAACGCGGAAATGAAATTCATTTACGTCTGCTTGAAAAACACCCCGATAAAATCAGCTCAAACATCAATACTTTCCGTAAAAACGGAACCTTTTACAGCGTTATCGGTTTTGATGCAGGTAAATCCCTTGATAAAACAAGTCTGCATAAAAACAAAAACATAAGATATCTTGCAAAGCTAATGCTTGATATTATCGACGCTGTGGAAATTTTTCATTCTGCAGGCTATCTTCATCTTGACATAAGTCCCGATAATATTCTTGTTATCGGTGATGATAAATCATCAAGAGTATCCTTGATAGATTACAACAGTGTTCACCGTGTCGATGAATTAAAGCTGGGCACAGCGCTTTATTGCAGCATAAAAGACGGTTACACCGCCCCGGAAGTCCGTGCAGGAAATATGTCGGCAATTTCTCAGGCCTCTGATATTTATTCGGTGACATCTGTTTTCTATTGGCTTATAACAGGAAAAAGGCTTAATCTTTTTCAGAGCCTGTGTAAAAGACCGCCTGATGTGCGCAACTCTCCTTTGCTCAAGGAAGTTCCTGATACTGTTCTTATGCAAATTGAGCTTATTTTAAGGCGGGGTCTTGCCTCTCTGCCTGAGAGAAGATACCGTAACTGCGAACAGATAAGAAATGACTTCACGGAGCTTTTGTCAAGAATTGACGGAACAGGAATTACCCATGCAGCCTTGTGGGAATCCTCAAAGCGAACCGTTGCAAGAATGATAAAAACCAATCCGTCTTTCCGCCATCTCGAAGAAAATAAGCTTTATCCCATACGTACCGTAACAAGTGACGGCGAAAACCTTATGATGGATAAGGCTGTTGACCTGCAGATACAAAAAGGTTCGTCTGTTATTTACGGTCCGGCAGGTATAGGTAAAACTACTGCCCTGCTGCATACCGTCTTCAACCGCAACCGTCAGTATTCACCGCTGCAGCCTGTGTTTATTTACGTTTCTCTTTTCGATTACAACAGCAGCGGAGAAAACTTTATCAAGAACCATATTCTTGAAGATCTGAAGTTCAGCAAAGATATCCGCAGCATGGAAGATGCACGTAACCGCCTTGTAAAAGTGTTGGACGAAAGCATCACGGTAAAAGGCAAAGAAACCACGGGATATGTTCTGCTCATTGACGGTTTTAATGAAGCCGGCGGTGATACTGAACCGCTGATAAAAGAAATTCTGTCCTTGGCAGGATTAAAGGGCGTGTCGGTTATTGTCACAACAAGAGGAACGGGAGATTTGCTTGCGTTCGATTCTCTTGAATTAGCACCGCTTACAGAGCCTGATATTATTGACATACTTTCAGGATATTCTCTCGCTTATCCCGATTCCGAAAATATAAGAGAGCTTCTCAGAACACCGCTTATGCTTTCGGTTTTCTGCAAAGCGGCTCTCAATAATCATAAACAAATCCTATGCGACAGCGCCGATGACCTTCTTCGCGAATACCTTTCGGGACTTTGCGAAAAAGAGAATCTTATGATGCCTGAAGAAACGATGCATAACTGGACGGTTGATGCAGCCGTTAACTTTGTTCTGCCTTGCATTTGTGCAACGATTTCCGATAAAAACAAAGTTATAACAGACGAAGACCTTCTGAAAACCGTAAAAAAATGCTTCAGGCTTCTCACTTCTTCGCGTCTCAACCGCATATTCCCCCAATACATTGGTCACAGCGATGATATAAGAAACAACGCCGAAACAGCTGACCAATGGTATGGAATGGTTGTTATTGATATTCTATGGCGTAAAATGGGTCTTCTGATAAAAGAACCGGGCAGAGGCTATAAGCTGATGCATCAGCTTGTGCAGGAACATCTGCTCGGATCATACCAATATATCAATAAGTGCATAAAGAAACAAAATATTATAATTTCAGCTGCTTGCGCTTCGGTTTTGGCCGTTGTTGTTTCGCTGCTTATAATATTGATTAAACCTGACCCGTACGATACGGAACTGGCAAAAAGCTATCTTGATTCACTGGTTGTTTCCCAGGTTCAGACAGGTGAAGAAATAGCCTGCCTGAAAGAATTGTCTGAAGCTGATTCAACAGATACCGATGACTTTAATTTTACTCATTTTCTTTTGAAGCAGAGTCTGGACCTTCACACAAGCATCATATCCGGCGGTGCTGCGGGAAGCGCTGCCATGGCTGAACAGATTTATGAGGAAATGGCAGGCACGGGAAAGGTTATGCCGTGGTCAGGAGAAGAAATAAATGAAACTCATGTTGCATATCTTTTCGCTCTGGGCGAAGAAGTAAGCAAAAGCTACGGTCTTTACGCTGAAATACTGAGTTATCTTAACGATAACAAAGATGCGGAGGAGGCATACGGAGAAAGCTTCCGCAAACTTCTGAGAGAAAAAATTTCGGCAGATGCTGCTTTAAGTGATGCGCTTTTTTATTCAACATGTAATGTGCATCTTTCCGAAATGGAGAAAACTGATCCGAAATCGTATCAATATTACTGGCTTACATTATCCGGATATGCGGATTTAAGTGATATTGAGCCGGAGCAGCCTGATGCTGCCGCAATAGAAAAACTCAGGAATGACAGCAAAGCGGCATTTGATGAGCTTGAGTCTTCAGAGCTTATAACAATATACAAGAGGGTGAAAGTATGAGAAAAATTCTGAGTTTTTTTATGGTAATGGTATTGGCGCTGTCTTTAGTTGCATGCGGGACAAATAATAATCCTGCAAAAAATGTTGAGTTCGACGGTAAGGATGAAATTTTAAAAGCCTGGTCTGAATATCTGAAGGTTAATGAAAAAGAACTTTCTTCAATCAGATGGGGCGTAACATACATAAAGACTTTATGTGAAAAACCAGATGCGGCAAACTACAGACGAGCTTTGGCTGCAGCTGAAGCTGTAGGTGCAACGATAAAAAATATCGAAGTGCCGGATTTGAAAATTTCAGATGAAGCTTTTGCGGCTGCGGTAAAATCAGGTGTAGATTTATCTTTCATCAAAACTGAGTTTTCGGGTTTGGAAACAAGCCTTTACAGCGATGCAGAGCTCTGGGAAAGCTTGTCCCGTGATATTTCAACAGAATCTTTCTGGTCATACGGAACGGAATATCTCGAAAATACAGCCGATATTCAGTTGCGTCAGGCACAGGTGAACAGTAATAATCTCCGATACACTACAAATTATATTCTTCTTATGCTGGGAGAAAGCAGCTTTATACCTGATATATGTAAAGATTGTTCTACTGTTTTCGGTCAAGATAACAGCTTTATAAAAACCACCGCTGAGGTTGAGGAGAAAATGTCAGCTTCACTTGATGAATTGGAAGAATGCATCTCTGACTATGCAAAAATCGAAAGTATTCAGAATGCCAATCTCTCCGTTATCACCAAAGCTGTATCCACTCACGATTACAGCGAGGTTTATTCTGCAGCGCTGCCATGGGGCAAAGAAACAGATGTTATTCCTATGCCCAATTGGAGCGTTTTGCCGGTTTTCTACAGTTATACAACGGATTCTTCCGATGAAATACATTGGACAACTGTAGGTGATGACCTTACAAATATACCCAGCCTGTATGTTACTTTTGACAAAACAGCCAAAGATGATTTTGTAAGTTACGTGGAAATGCTTAACTCAGTCGGATATGAACTGATTTCCGGAAGCGGCAGCTATGACGGCGCTGAGCCGATGAATCTTGTTTTCAAAAAAGGCAACACGGAGTTTTCTGTTGATTGGGATGATAACGCGGCTACAATTCTTATTATAGATGCCGATGTTGCAGTCTGTCCCCTATGGTATTTTGTATATCTTCATAATAACTAATACTTAATTCCAAAGGTTTTATACCCTATCTGTGTAAAAACAGACAGGGTATTTTTTTTGCCCGGAAACCGTCTGCAAAAAAACAGATTTCACGGTTTATATAATAAAACCGTAATCAACGCACCGACGGAAACAATAAGCAAAAACAAAAATGCTGATTGATTATAATCAAATTACAGTAAACAAACAGCACTTCAGAAAAGCGGAAACGAAATGAAAAATCCGTAAGCACCGTTTGTTTATAATAAAATCACAAAAAAATTTCAGGAGGAAAACAAAATGACAAACATTTACAAACTCAACGGACGCACAGTAAAGGACGCAGCAAAGTTCACCTGCAGATTTCTCGAAGATAACGAGAATATGGAAACACAGTGCCTTACATCTCTTGATGATGAAATCTTTATCCAGGCACGGGCAAGACACGGCAAGTACAAGCAGATCCTCGGTCTTGATAAGGCTCTTTCGGTTAAGTTCAATCCAATCGGTAACGATTACTTCTCCGTAGAAATCGGCGAAGCAAAATGGGCAGACAAAGGCGTTGCCCTCGCAACATCCTGGTTCGTATTCTGGCCCCTTGCAGTAACTTCAGGCATCGGAATCTATAAGCAGAAGTCTCTGCCCGGCAAGATCATCAGAGAACTCTCAACAGCTTTCATCCCTGAACGCAAGCTTAACTGATTAACGAATATTTAAAAGGAGTTTAAAACCGTACTTACAACATACACAGTAAAATAATAACAGTTAGCTTGAACCTAAACATCCCCCGAAGTCCTTGATATTCCAAGGATTTCGGGGGATAAGCACATATATACGGATATGATAAAAGACCATATGTTTCATTGTCACCGATAGCCGAAATGATTGCAAGAAAAATTTTTTCCGCTGTCTCCCGTAATACCGATTATAAAGGCGAAGAAAACAGATATTGACTAAATCAGTGATAGGTGTCATTATAATATTATACTGTTTACATCCGTCATATTCGCAGTTGACAAAGGAGAAAAGCTTTATGAACAAAACACCGACTCAGAGAGCAGAGAAATTACTTGCCGAACTTACTCTTGAAGAAAAACTCTGTCAGCTTTCCTGTCAGATGCTGTACCCTATCCGAGGGGATTATGAAGAAAGACGCCTTTATAAAATGGGTAATTTCCGCAACCCCGGTCACTTTATACATGAGCAAAGGGGTACAGCTGTTGAGCCTGATGAGGTGACGGATGCAATTAACCGCGATGTACGGCTCAGTATGCAGTCCAATTCACACGGCATTCCGCCTATTGAGCACGGTGAAGCGCTCCATGGTGCGCAGTGGGGTATGGCAACCTGCTTCCCTCAGCCTATAGGTATGGCATCAACCTTTGATGATGAGCTTGTTGAAGCTATTGGCGATGTTATCGGCAAAGAATGTGCTGTTGTCGGTGTCAGACAGGCGCTTACACCGGTTGTTAATGTTGTGCGCGATTGCCGCTGGGGAAGAACAATCGAAACTTTCGGTGAGGATGTTCTGATTAATTCCAATATGGGTGCTGCAATCTGCCGCGGTCTGCAGAAAAACGGAGTTATTGCCACACCGAAGCACTATGCGGATAATTATTCCTACGGTGGAAGGGATTCCAACGTTTCCGATACAAGCGAGCGAACAATGCGTGAGGTTTATCTGAAACCCTTTGAAAAGTGCATCAAAGATGGTGGCGCCATGTCGGTTATGGCTGCATATAACAGTTGGGACGGCATACCCTGCACCTGCAACGGGTATCTTCTCAACGATATACTCCGCGGCGAATGGGGCTTTGAGGGCTTTGTCGTGTCCGATTACAATTCCGTTTACGGTGTGAGTGGGGCACACAGACTCTTTGATGAGGTATGGAAGGCACAGGCAGCCAGCCTTAAAGCGGGGCTGGATATTGATCTGCCGCAGAATTCTGTTGAAAAATTGAGAACGGCTTATAATGAAGGCATGATAACCGAAGAAGATATTGACCGTGCACTTTTGCGCGTGCTTAAAGCAAAATTTGCCATAGGTCTTATGGATAAACCCTTTGCTGACCGCGATGAGGCAAAGCGCCTTGTGCGTTGCAGCGAGCATAAAATGCTTGCGCTTGAAGCTGCCCGCCGTGCAATGGTTTTACTTAAAAATGACGGTGTGCTGCCGCTGAGCAGAGAGAAAATCAGAAAGCTTGCTGTTTTCGGTATGGGTGCAGATGAGGTTCCGCTCGGTAAAAATTATTCCGGTCCGTTTGAGTTTGATTGGACGGCAGAGGATGCAAAAACACCGCTGCAATATCTTCGAGAATATCTTAAAGGTTATGCCGAGGTTATTTATGCCGATGATGAACATATTGAGCATCTTGCTGCTGAGTGTGATGCCGCATTGTATTTTACAACTGTTGTAGAAGGCGAGGGTATGGACCGCTCGGATATACGTCTTCCCGGTGTCACACACAAGGTGCAGCAGAATGAAAACGCAGTTATTGTCGGAAAATTTGAAATGGAAGTTACTACCAACCAGGAAGAAAGTATCTGCAGAATGACTGCTGCAAATAAAAATTCTGCCGTTGTTCTTTTCAACGGTTCACCGATTGATATTAGTGCGTGGGAAAACGGCTGCGGTGCCGTGCTTGAAGCGTGGTATCCCGGCGAGCAGGGTGCTCAGGCAATTTGCGAGATTCTGTTCGGCGAAATCAGCCCGAGCGGAAAGTTACCCATAACTTTCCCGAAAACTGTCGGTCAGCTGCCTCTTTTTTATTCTGTGAAACCTTCGGGCAGAGGCTACGGATATGTTGAAAATGATGGCTCACCTCGCTATCCCTTTGGCTACGGTATGAGCTATACGAGCTTTGCTCTTGATAATTTTGAGTGCATCAATAACGGCGACAGCCTTAATATTAAGCTTACGGTGGAGAACACCGGAGAATACGACGGCGCTGAGGTTGTTCAGATTTACCTTGCAGGTATTTACTGTGACGTTGTTATGCCGATTCAGGAGCTTAAAGCATATAAGCGTGTTGAGCTTGAAAAAGGAGAAAAGGCTCAGCTTGATATATGCGTTCCCAATGAGGCGTTTCTTTATTATGACAGAAAAATGTCTTATGGTATGCATAACGGCGATTACACCGTGCAGATAGGCACTTCCTGCAAAGATATTCACAAAACCTTTGCGGTAAAAGTACGCGAGGGTAAAATTATATAAGATTTATCTGAACGCTGTCCGATGTGATAAATTTATAAAAAACAGTACGGTTTTAGGACGCTTGATCAAAAATATCCCCGAAATCCTTGACAAATCAAGGACTTCGGGGTTTGTTGCTATCTGCCCACCGAAAATATCGTCGCGCTGCTCGCTTGGAGTGCTTAATTTTGCTTATATTCCGGCTAATGATCACACTCACTTAAGTTTATACTGTATTTTCAGTATCACTGCCGGTATAAAGTGATCCTACTGTCTTTTACCTGTTTGTGCATATTTGTTGACAGAGAAAAGCTATGGCTGTATAATTTCCTATAATAAAAATTAATTTCGGAGCTTCAGGTATGAAACGAATTCTATTGTATCTCAGGCCTTTTCGCCTGCGTATGCTTTTCGGCTTTTTAATCAAGGTCACGGGCACTATGGCGGAGCTTGTTTTACCGTACATTTTAACATATATACTCGAGGATGTAATCACCGAACTCAACGTCGGCAAGGTTGTCGGCTACGGTGGAGCTATGGTGTTTTTTTCTATTGTCGCGTGTCTTGGAAATATCATTGCAAACCGTATGGCAGCGAGGGTTACGACAAACTTCTCAAAGGCGATGCGAAAGGAGCTTTTTGAAAAAACGCTCTATCTTTCGTCGGCTGATACCGATGCGTTTACGATTCCTTCGCTTGAATCCCGAATCACAACTGATACGTATAACGTTCATAACTTTATCGGCATGATGCAAAGAATGGGTGTCAGAGCACCTATCCTGCTTCTCGGCGGAATCTCGCTCACGCTTATTATGGATCGCGTACTGGCTCTTGTTATGATTGCGACTCTGCCGATAATCTTCATAACGGTTTATGGCATTTCCCGAAAGGGTGTGCCGCTTTATACCCGTGTGCAGAAGTCGGTCGACAGTATGGTACGTGTTGCAAGAGAGGATACACAGGGAATCAGAGTTATAAAAGCTCTTTCAAAGAATGAACACGAAAACCGCAGATACGACAAGGTCAATGCTGAGCTTTCCGGGCAGGAAAGACACGCCGGCACGATTATGGGTATAGTCAACCCATCAATGACACTTCTTATGAATCTCGGTATTGCCGCCGTTGTTGCGGTTGCGGCACTCAGAGTGGATAAGGGCTTGTCCTCACCTGCAACGGTTATTGCTTTTATGCAGTATTTCACCCTTATTTCTATGGCGATGATGTCGCTTTCAAGAATGTTTGTTATGTATACAAAGTGTGCGGCTTCTGCCAACCGAATTGCAGAAGTGCTCGACACTCCCGATAAGTTCGATGTTGTCGAAGATAACGGTGAAAACGACGGTATACATATCGAATTTGACAACGTATCGTTCTCTTATTTAGGTAAAAAGAACAATGTTCAGAATATTTCGCTCTCACTCAAAAAAGGCGAAAGACTCGGCATCATCGGTGCAACGGGCAGCGGTAAATCAACCTTTATAAAGCTGTTGCTGCGTTTTTATGAGCCCGATTCGGGTGAAATTCGGATAAACGGCAAAAACATTAAGTCCTACAGCCGTGAACAGCTGACATCAATGTTCGGTGTAGCGCTGCAGAATGATTTCATTTATGTCGACACAATCGAGGAAAACATCCGCTTTGGCAGAGATGTATCAAAGGAAGATATAATCAAAGCGGCAAAGACCGCGCAGGCACACGATTTTTTAACCGCCACGGCTGACGGATATTCACATATGCTTTCTTCAAAGGGAACAAATCTTTCCGGAGGACAGAGGCAGAGAGTACTTATCGCACGTGCGATTGCATCCAACCCCGAAATACTTATTCTTGACGATTCTTCATCTGCACTTGACTACAAAACCGATGCGAATCTTCGAAAAGCACTTGACGATAATATGTCAGATTCAACGGTTATTACCGTCGCACAGAGAGTAAGCTCGGTCAAAAACTGCGACCATATCATCGTGATTGAAGACGGTCAGGTTATCGGTCAGGGCAAGCACGAGCACCTGCTCGAAAACTGTGCCGAATACCGTGAAATAAGCGAATCCCAGATGGGAGGTGCCTTTGTTGAGTAAATCTAAAGAAAACAATACAGTTCACAAAAGAGACAACAAAGGCATTATGATAAGGCTCGGCAGGTATGTAATCAGCCAGTGGCATCTGTTTATCCCTGCGGTCATTTTTACTTTGCTGTCAAATCAGCTTTCCTTGCTCGGCCCGCGTTATTCGGGTGCGGCTATTGATGCAATCGAATCCGTATCGGGTGTGGATTATCCCGTCGTGTGGGAAAATGTTATCAAAATGATAATCTGCTACGCAGCATCTGCCGTTCTTTCCTACGTTCTTGCGGTTGTTATGATTCACCTGAGTCAGAAAATTACCTATAAAATGAGAAAAGAGCTTTTTGAAAAGCTCAACACTCTGCCTGTGGGATATTTTGACACTCATTCAACGGGTGATATAATCAGCCACCTGTCATACGATATCGACACCATCAACAGCACACTTTCGCACGACCTGGTACAGGTAATGACGAGCGTTTATACGGTTGTCGGTTCGCTTATATTTATGTGGCAGATTTCAAAGGTAATGCTGCTGATCTTTGTTTTCACGGTTCCCGTTTCAATTATATTCACCCGTTACCGTTCAAAAAAGGTAAGACCCCTGTTCCGTGCAAGGTCGAAGAAATACGGTGAGCTTAACGGCTACGCGGAAGAAATGCTTTCGGGAGCAAGAACAATCGAAGCCTATGGAAGACAGGATGTAATTTCGGCACGCTTTAATGACCGCAACGAGGATGCGATGAACGCCTACTATAATGCGGAATACAATGCGGCATTGCTGTTCCCGACAATCAATCTTATCAACAATATTTCGATTGCGCTGGTGGCAATCTTCGGCGGAATTCTGTATATGTATTCGCAAAGCGGAACGGTTGCTGCAGGTACAATGTTCTTTATCTCACTCGGCGGTGTTGCACAGTTCGTTCAGTATTCCCGCAAGTTTGCAGGACCTATCAATGAATTTTCAAATATCCTGCACGAATTCCAGTCCGCTTTTTCTGCCGCGGAACGCGTTTTCAGAATATTGGACGAAGAGCCTGAGCCTCTCGACCTGCCTGACGCAAAGGACTTGAAGGAAGTAGAAGGCTATGCTGAGCTCGATGATATAACATTCGGTTACACTCCCGAAAAAACAATTCTCAAAAATGTTTCGGTCACCGCATCAAAAGGTCAGACCGTTGCAATAGTAGGCCCGACGGGTGCAGGTAAGACAACGATTATCAATCTGCTTATGAGGTTTTATGACCCGCAGTCGGGAGAGATTCGTATCGACTCAAACCCGGCACTTAAAATAAAACGCTCGGATTTACGACTTGCGTTTACTATGGTTCTGCAGGACACGTGGCTTTTCTACGGCACGGTTTATGACAACATCGTATACGGAAAAGAGAACGCTACAATGGAGCAGGTAAAAGCGGCAGCCAAGGCAGCTAAGATTGATTCTTACATCGAAAGTCTGCCCGACGGCTATAATACCGTACTTTCCGATGACGGTGTAAATATCTCCAAGGGTCAACGGCAGCTCATTACGATTGCCCGCGCGTTCCTCTCGGATGCCCCAATGCTGATTCTCGACGAAGCGACATCAAATGTCGACTCAAGAACAGAGATTCAGATTCAGAGTGCGATGAACGATCTTATGGAAGGACGCACCTGCTTTGTTATCGCGCACCGTCTTTCGACGATACAGAATGCCGACACGATTCTTGTTGTCAGAGACGGCGAAATCACCGAGCAGGGCACTCACGACGAACTAATAAAGCTCGGCGGATTTTACAGTACCCTCTACAACTCACAGTTTTCATAATTTCTCTCGGTTATAGTCCTTTTTAAACTGCAACCTTGCTTTAAAACAAAACCACCCGAAAACCTGATGGCTTTCGGGTGGTTGAACTTTTACGATATTATGCCCACTCTGTCATCTGTAGCTTTTCAGAGCAGTTTTTCTATGCTTTATGGCATAAATATTATCATAATTATATCAAAAGAAACAACTGAAAAATCGAGTATTAAAATTTTTAGTACGATTTTAGTACTCTCAAGGGAATAGAATCAGTATAAATTACTTTTAAATTTATCTTCATCTTTATTGTTATTGAGTTTATTAAAAATCTAATATATACTTTATTTATCATCGCAAGGGAGGTCTTTATATGGCAAAAGCTCAGGCAAGACAGAAAGCAAAAGAATTAGTTGCAAAGATGACGGTTGAGGAAAGACTTTCCCAGCTTGTATATAATTCACCCGCAATCGAAAGACTCGGCATTGATGAATATAACTGGTGGAACGAAGGCTCACACGGTGTTGCAAGAGCGGGCACGGCAACCGTATTTCCTCACGCAATTGCAATCAACAAAACACTTTTGCACAATCGGCAAAAACGGTTGACAAATTATTTCTATATTGCTACAATGTAAAAAAATTATTGAAAGGCAGGTGGACAAAATGACAATGTATTATCTTACTCATTCAAAATCTTATATAAAATCAGATGTTGTTTTGTCCGCAATATAGCTATATTTATATAGATTTTTATTTCGGAACTCCTCTGATTTTATTTCAGGGGAGTTTTTTGTTTTTTGGAGAGATTGCAATGATATCATTAAGAGTAACAACAATTGAAGATGTTGATATTTTAACTGCTATTCAGCAAAAGGCTTTTCTTCCGCTTTATGAAAAATATCACGATGCCGGAAATCCGTGCTTGAGAGATGAAAGAGATATAATTTGCAGATTAAACAATCCTAAATTTATATACTTAACGATTCTTTCAGACGGAAAAATTGTCGGTGGCATTTTGTACAGAATCAAAGGCTCAACACCGTTTGTAAAGAGGCTTGGCTTGGGCAAGTATTATCTCGGCAGAGTATACATTGCACCCGAATATCAGAATAAAGGTATTGCAGCCGAAGCGTTATTGCAATCGGAAAAGTATTTAAAAAGACCAAGAAAAATATATGTTGATTTTCCTGAAGATTTGGATAAAAACAGAAAATGCTACATGAAATGCGGTTATACCGATACAGGCAAAAGGTTCGAAACAGAGCCGGGATTAATTCTTGCCTGTTATGAAAAATCAACCCGATAACAAAATTAAATTGAGAGGGAAATATGAAAATCTGTATATGTGATGACGACTCATTTACCAAAAGAGAAATCAGAAGTCTGCTTGAAAACTTTGCAGAGTCTGAAGAAGGCTTCGATGTTTCTGATTTCTCTTGCGGTGAGGATCTGATTGAATACTACAACAGCGGCAACGGCTTTGATATTGTTTTTCTTGATATAGAAATGAAAGGCATGAACGGAATTGAAGCAGCCGAAACCATAAAATGTATTGCGCCCGAAACAATTATTGTTTTTGTTTCGAGTCATCCGAACTATGTTTTTGATGCATTCAGAATTGAAGCGCTGCATTTTCTGGTCAAGCCTGTTAAGAAAGATGAATTTGCCGAAGTTTTCACAAGAGCTATGAAGAAATACACAGCTGTAAACGCAAGCGTTGTCCTGAAGTGGGAAAGCACAAGGAACAAAATCAGAATCAGCAATATCAGCTATGTTGAAGGCTATCGCAGACATCTGAGTGTTCATACGGCTAACGGTGTTTATGAAGCCGTAGGCAAAATTTCCGAGATTTATGATGCGCTCAGACCTCACGGCTTTGTCCGCGTGCATCAGGGATTTATTGTTAATATGAACTACATAAAAAACTTCAATACAAATGAGGTTGAACTGACCGACGGCTCAAAGGTTGCAGTCAGTGTCAGAAAAAAACAGGAGGCCTTAAAGGCTTACGATATTTTTATAAGAAAGTGGGGCTGGTAAAATGGTAAGAATAATTGCATATTTCCTGTTTGCTTGTTTTGAGATTTATACAATGGATATACTTTTTTCCAACCTTTCAAAAAGAAAACTAAAGGGCATACAACTCGCTGTATTTATGATTATTGCAATAACAGTCAATACCGTTGTTTCATATTTCTTTGCGGGTACGGGTGCGATGCTGCTTGGATTGGGAGTTGTTACGGCATTTGTTTTTGCTCTTGTTTACAGAGTAAAAGTGCATTTTGCCATTATCAGCAGTGTTCTTTTTGTTATGATTCAGGCAGGTGCAGAAACAATAGTAACTCTTTTGAGCGGAATGCTTATGGGCAAAGAGTCTCTTGATTTTCTTCAGAATGATGAAGTCTTTCTCGGAATGGGACTTATATGCAAATTCTTTGCGTTTTTCCTCATCTTCTTTGTTTCAAAGAAATTAGGCAAAATTGACCTTGGAATTTCCGGCGGTCTTTCAGCAATGCTCATAATTCAGCCGATAGCAACAGTTTTTGTTACTCTCGTTATATGCAAATGCACATATGAACTTGAAAGCATTCCTGCGATTTTGTTCTCTGCGGTTGCAATTCTTATGATTGCCGCAAACTTAATTACCCTCTTTCTTATTTACAGACAAAAGGACTATGTTGAATCAAAGACAAAGCTCGGCTTTGCCAATGAACAAATCAAAAATCAGCTCGCTCACTATGAGGAGCTTTATCGCTACCAAAGCGAAATCCGCGCATTCAGACATGATATAAAAAACAAACTGCTCTCCGTTTCGGGCCTTCTTGCCGACGGTCAGGTTGATGCCGCCGTTGAAGCAATAAAGGGTGAAGCGGATTTTCTCGACGAAGCCAACAGCTCGGTTATAAATTCGGGCAATCCTGCTGTTGATGCCGTTTTGCAGTCAAAGCTTGCCGTTGCGGAAAGCAAAGGCATAACGCTTGAGTTTTCTGTTAAGATTTCGGATAAAATTAATGTCGATCTGCTTGAGCTCGGTGTGCTTATCGGCAACGCTCTCGATAATGCAATTGAAGCAGCTCAGGCACTTAAATGCAGCACAGAAAGAACTGTTTTTGCACGCATTATAACTATGGGCGGCAGAATAGTTATATCCGTTGAGAATCCCGTTGAAGCCGATGTTGACACAAAGCATATCGGTACCGCAAAGGCTGACAAGCTCAACCACGGCTACGGACTCAAGAGCATGAAAACAATTGCTCAGAAATATGATGGCGATGTTTTTGTTTCCTGCGAGGGAAATATTTTTACAACAAGCATCAATATAGGGCAACGAGAATAATTCGAACCTGCCCAAAACTAATCTTTTGGGTTCTTTCCGACGTTTCGGGTTTGAAAGGCATCAGCCTTCCTGCACCCTCACCATTCAAAAAACACGGTTCGTATTATACTCATTGCCCTAAGCAACACTTTTGAACATTAAAAAGACACTATTGCAGAACATATTTCAATCGTTTGTTTTTTCAATTATCATTAATGCTGAAGCAGCGGAGGCTTGTCTTCCGCTGCTGTTATTTTGCACATTAAGGAGGGAAACTTTCATGAAAAGTTTAGTAGTTATATTTTTTATATCCGCAGGCATTCTCTTTGTTTCAGGAGTTTTCGCCTGCTGCATAAGAATCAAAAATAAAGCATTCAGTAATTTAGGTGTATGGTTGATTATTACAGGCGCCCTTAAGGCAGTATGCGGACTTATTGCTATAAGTGATCCTGTGTTTTCAATTATCAGCATTATAGTTGGTCTGGCAGTAATAAGCGCCGCAAAGTACTTATTAGATAATTAAGGAGATGAGTAAAATTGAGTTCAAAACGAAAGGAATATAATTATTTTAACAATCTTAAATTTATGCTCAGGGAGCATTGGAGTTTTGATAAATCCTATGTGCTCCTGCAAATCGGTCTGACACCGCTGGGTGCATTGACATCGGTTGTTGCGGCATATCTGCCCAAAATAGTTCTCGACTGCGTTGAGAGCAGATCCGAAATTTCCGATCTGCTTATAAAGGTCGGTGTTATGTCAGCCGTACTTATTGTTTTCAGTTATTTGCAGGGCGTTTTGCAGAACAAAAGCTGGACGGGAAGAATGCTTGCCCGCGATATATTGCTCCACAGGCTTATCTGCAACAAAGTAATGAGCATGGACTATAACAACTATACCTATAACGAAACCCGTGTTCTGCGAGAAAAAGCGTGGAATGCAATTCATGGCTGGGATGGCAGCGTTGCAAGGTTTATTGAGCTTAACTGTACCGCCGCATCATCATTTTTCGGCTTTTCGGCCTTTACGGCAATTATCGTTGACTGTAATCCTTGGTTTATTCCCATCCTTATTCTTTGCTACGGAATCAGTATGCTGGGGTGGATGATATTCCAGAAATGGAAGGACAAAATGAAGGACAAGGTTGCGGAAATCTTCCTTCGTTTGCACTATGTGACATACCGTTCAAAGGATTTTTCAAACGCTAAAGATGTGCGTATTTACAATATGTCCGACTTCCTTATGAAGAAAATCGACAAGCATCTTGACGATGCGAACGGATGGAACATTCTTCGCAACAACGGCCATTATTTCAACTGTATGCTTGAAGATGTTTTCAAGTTCGGTGTGAGCATTGCTGCTTATATTTATCTGATTCACCTCAAGCTCAATTCCGATATGACTCTCGGTGACTTTTCGCTTTACTTCGGTGCGATAACCGGTTTCGGTCAGTGGCTTGCAAGGCTCGTTGATTCAATTTCGGAAATCATTTCGGGCGCACACAATGTAAGTGATTTCAGAAGCTTTCTTGATATTGAAGATAAGATGAACAAAGGCAAGGGTGAAAAGCTTCCTTGCGGCAATGAGCTGCCCTGCGCAATCGAGCTTAAAAACCTTACCTTTTCATATGATGAAGCCGAAAAGCCTTCCGTTGACAACCTTTCGCTTAAAATCAATAAGGGTGAAAGAATTGCCGTTGTCGGTGTTAACGGTGCAGGTAAATCAACCCTTGTAAAGCTGATATGCGGACTTTTCATTCCTCAGGATGGTCAGGTGCTCATTAACGGCGTTGACAGCCGACTTTTCAACCGTGACGAATATTATGAGCTTTTCTCAACTCTGTTTCAGGATTGTTCGCTGTTGCCTGCAACAGTTGCAAAGAACATTGCACTCTGCGAAGAAAACAAAATAGACCGTGACAGACTCCGCGAATGTATGCGTCTTGCAGGAATACTTGATAAGGTTGAGAGCCTGCCGCAGAAAGAAAACACTCTGCTTGTGCGTGAGGTCCACGAGGGTGCGGTTGCGTTTTCGGGCGGTGAGCTTCAGCGGCTTCTGCTTGCAAGGGCACTTTACAAGGATGCTCCGATAATCATCCTTGACGAGCCGACTGCTGCGCTTGACCCTATAGCAGAAAACGATATGTACCTCAAATACAGCGAGCTGACTAAGGACAAAACCGCAATTTACATATCTCACAGACTTTCCTCAACCCGATTCTGCGACAGAATCATTCTTCTTGACGATGCCAAAATTGCCGAAACGGGTACACACGAGGAGCTGCTCGCACTTGGCGGAAAGTATGCCGAAATGTTTGAAACTCAGAGCAAATATTACAGAGAGGAGGCGGTAGTATGAAAAAGTTTTTCAGTGACCTGAAAGAGGATTTTGGGATAATCAGACAAGGTCTGAAACTTGTTAAAATATATCTCGGCAAAAACTATTTTTCGCTAAACCTTATTGTCAAAATCCTCCGTGCCGTGTCACCGTATATCACAATTTACTGCACGGGTCTTATTATCACCGCACTGACTCAAAAGCAGAGCTTTGAGCAGATTCTGGTTTACGTGCTGGTTGCAACCGTTTCAACGCTTATAATTGATATAATCATCCGTACCGTCAACCGAAAGGCTCTTATAATGCTCAACAGCTGTTGGGAAAAGCATGCTGCTCTTCTCTCACGAAAAGCGCTTGAGCTTGACTATGCCAAGGCTGAAAGCTCCTCTGTTCAGGAGCTGCGAGGCAAGATAGAAGAAAACGCAAACAACGGTAACGGTCTTACGTGGGTTGCCGAATGTGTAGCCGAAATGATAGCCTGCGTCTTCTCGATTATCGTTGCAATTGTTATGATTTCGGGTATGGTTTTCAGCAGGTCGCAAACACCTCTCAGCGGTTTTATGGCTTTTGTTGATTCACCTTTGTTTGCCGTCAGCCTTATCGCTTTTTCTGTTGTTGTTATTGCTGTTTCTGTCAGATACCACGGGCTCAGCGAGAAAAAACAGTTCAATATTTTTAACCGCGCCGTCAAATTTAATCCTATTCTTGAGTATTATAATCAGAAATATCTCAACGAAAACGAAAGCGGCAAGGACGTCAGAATCTTTAATGTAAGGGGACTGATCAACGAGGAAATAGAAGAAAAAATCCACAACCCGATATCAAAAATGAGGAAAGAGGTTTTCAGAGTCTGGTCTACCATAGGTCAGATAAGTACGGTTTCCGCAAACCTGCTGGGCGGTCTTGTTTATATCTTTGTCGGTCTTAAAGCACTTGCAGGTGCTTTCGGCGCAGGCAAGGTTGTTGAATATTACGGTGCCATAACAAAGCTGATTTCCGCCTGTACCGATATTGCAGGCAATGCCGGATATCTGAGGGCAAACAATGCTCAGTTAAAGCAGGAAATCGAATATCTGAACCTTGTTTCGGATATGGAAAACGGAACAAGAACGGTTGAAGACATTGACCCGGAAAATGCTGTTTTTGAGTTTCACAATGTTTCGTTCGCCTATCCCGAAACCGAGCCGCTGATTCTGAAAAACTTCAGTATGAAAATTGAGTCGGGCGAGCGTCTTGCGGTCGTCGGTATGAACGGCAGCGGTAAATCAACAATGATAAAGCTCCTTTGCCGTCTTTATGACCCGACCGAAGGCAGAATCACTCTCAACGGCATTGACATTCGTGAGTTTGACTATGCCGAATACTTAAAACTTTTTGCAATTGTTTTTCAGGATTTCAAGCTTCTTGCGTTTCCCGTGGGCGAAAATGTTGCCTGCTCTGATGAATACGACGAAGAAAGAGTATGGCAATGCCTTGAAATGGCAGGTGTAAAAGACAGAGTTGAGGAATTTCCGAAAAAGCTCAGGCAGTCAATCTACAAGCTCTATGAAAAAGACGGAATTGACCTTTCCGGCGGTGAAGAACAGAAAATTGCAATTGCAAGAGCGCTCTATAAGGATGCGCCGTTTGTCATTCTTGATGAACCTACCGCTGCACTCGATCCGATTGCCGAAAGCGAAATATATTCGCGCTTCAACGATATTGCAGGCAATAAAACAACCGTCTATATTTCTCACAGGCTTTCCTCCTGCCGCTTCTGCAGCAGAATAATTGTTTTCGATAACGGCTCGGTTATTCAGGAAGGCACCCACGAAGAACTCCTCGAAAATCCGAACGGCAAATACAGCGAGCTCTGGAACGCACAGGCACAGTATTATGCCGAAAGTGAAGCATAAAAATTCACCTCAACCGCTTCGGTTGGGGTGATATTGCGTTGCAGATATAAGTGGTGTATAATAAAATCGTTTAAAGAATTAAGGAGTAATTATGAGCAGACAAAACATATTTGACAATGAAACATTTTTCAATGGCTACAAGGCTCTGCGTGAGAGCGATTGCAACGCTAACGATCTGATTGAACAGCCGGCTATGCGTAAACTTCTGCCGGATCTGAACGGCAAATCAGTTCTTGATCTGGGCTGCGGATACGGTCATAACTGTGTTGATTTTGTAGGCTTAGGTGCGGCAAGGGTAGTCGGCATTGATATATCCGAAAAGATGCTTGCCGTTGCCGAAAAAGAATCCGCCGATGCAAAAATAGAATACCGCAATATGAGTATGACGGATATTTCAACGCTCAACGAAAAATTTGATTTTTTGTACAGCTCACTCGCTTTTCATTATGTCAGGGATTTTGATGCTTTTGCAAAAGATATGCATTCTGTTCTCAATGCAAGCGGTCAGCTTTTGTTTTCGCAGGAACATCCGATTATAACCGCTACTGTTGACGGCGCAGGGCATTTCAACAAGGATGAAAACGGAAACAGAATTTCATATACGTTTTCAAACTACAATCAATCGGGAGAACGAAAAATCCATTGGTATGTTGACGGCGTCGTGAAATATCACCGCACGTTCAGCGATATTATTACTGCCCTTGCCAAAGCAGGCTTTGTGATTGAAGAAGTGTGCGAACCCGTACCCGAAGAATGGGCAATTCAAAAACTACCGACATTGGCTAAGGAATATATCAAACCAAACTTTTTGATTGTTAAAGCAAGAAAGGCATAAGAAGAAATGATTGACTACACTAAAATAAATTCTGAAACTTGGGATTCGTGGGCGGATGAAGGTTGCGAATACACCCTGCCCATAAGTCACGAAGAATACGAGAAAATTACTGCTGATAATTTTTCGGTTATTCTTACTCCTTGCATTGCCGTTCCTCACGAATGGTTTGGTGATTTGAAAGGTAAAAGAGTGTTGGGACTTGCAAGCGGCGGCGGTCAGCAGATGCCCGCGCTTTCAAAACTCGGTGCAGAATGTACCGTGTTTGATTATTCCGATAAACAGCTTGAAGCAGAGAAAATGGTGTCCGAAAGAGAAGGATACAGCATTACGATCATCAAAGGTGATATGTCAAAAACGCTTCCTTTTGAAGATGAAAGCTTTGATTTGATTTTTCATCCCGTTTCAAACAACTATGTTGAAGATGTTTATCACGTCTGGAACGAGTGTTACCGTGTGCTTAAAAAAGGTGGCAGGCTGCTTTCGGGTCTTGATAACGGTATCGACTATTTGTTTGAAGAAGGTGAACCGTTGAAAGTGGTTAATCCATTGCCGTTCAATCCTCTCAAAATGCCGAAAGAACGACTTGACGCAATGATCGCAAACGGTGACGGCGTTCAGTTCAGCCACACTCTCGATGAACAAATCGGCGGTCAGCTTAAAGCAGGATTTACACTCAAAGCATTATACGAAGACCGTGACGGAGAAGACGGAAATATAATCGGTAAATATTATCCGCAGTATATTGCTACATTTGCGGTGAAATAAGGTGATTTTGTGATAATCCAAGTTGAAAACAAGGAACAATTGAATATTTGTCTTGAAATAATCCGTAGCAGTTTCATAACGGTTGCGAAGGAATTCGATTTGACTGAAAACAATTGTCCTTCACACACTGCATTTATGACTATTGATAAACTTGAAAAACAGTTTGATGATAACAGACCGATGTTTCTGTTTTATCAAGATGCTGTTCCTGTCGGTTATTTTTCTCTTGCAAAGTGCAATTCTGATGAATGGGAACTTAACAACCTCGCAGTATTTCCTGAATATCGTCATTTGGGTATTGGCAAGGCAATGGTTGATTATGCTGTTACAATGGTTAAAAACTACGGTGGAAATAAAATATCAATCGGAATAATTGAAGAAAACACAAGATTAAAAGAATGGTATTTGAAGCTTGGTTTTAAACATATTTCAACACGTAAGTTTGAGCATTTACCATTTACAGTTGGATTTATGGAGTTGGAGGTTTGACAATGACAAAAGTTTATTTCGTCAGACACGCTGAACCGAATTATAATAACCGTGATGATCTGTCAAGAGAACTGTCCGCCAAAGGAATGGTTGACAGAGAACTTGTAACGCAGTTTTTGTCGGATAAAAATATTGAGGTCGTTTTATCAAGTCCATTTAAAAGAGCATTTGATACTGTTGTACACTTTGCCGACAGTAAAGGTTTAAACATAGAAATCATCGATGATTTCAGAGAACGCAAGGTGGATAGCATCTGGATTGAGGATTTTGTATCTTTCAGCAAAGCTCAATGGGATGATTTTGATTATAAATTGTCTGACGGTGAAAGCTTAAATGAGGTTCAGAGCAGAAATATTTCTGCGTTGAATAGCGTTCTTGAAAAATATGAAGGCAAAAACATTGCAGTCGGCAGTCACGGCACTGCTTTGAGTACAATAATCAACTATTATGATAAATCATTCGGATATGAAGATTTTGAGAAAATACGCACCGTTATGCCTTGGATTGTTGAATTTACCTTTCAAAATGACGAATGTATTTTAATAAAATATGTTGATTTGTTTTCGCTTTAATCAAAATCATTTCTGTTAAGGAGATGACCTTATGTATAAATCCGAATTCTGCGAAGTGCATTACGAAGAAAACTACAATGTAGTATTTGTGAAATGGAAAAAGTTTTGTTCTTTTGATAACTACCGTGAGCCTCTTTACTATGCACTTGAAATAATCAAAAAACACAAGTGCGACTACGTTGCCGATACACGCACGGGTTTTGAAAACCATCCCGACGATACAAAATGGGTTGCAGATGTTTTTATGCCGACAGCGGCAGAATACGGATGCAAAACAATATGGTTCATCATTGATAAAGAAAACTCTTTGAAAGAAGAACTTGAAGGGCAAGAAGGCGATTCCTCCGACAAAATTGCATTCAGATATATTTACAGTTTGTATGAGGTTATGAAATAAAACAACCGAGAAGCATCAGCCTCTCGGTTAACAAATTATTTGAGCAGCCATCCGTAATCCTGACGGCAGTCGATACAATAATCAACATAAACGGTTTTATCAACAATCTGATATATCAACATATATCGTTTACCAAACACAATATATCTGTATTGATGTTTGGGTATGTATGACCCCGAAAGCCACGGACATCTGTTAGGTATATTCTGTAAAGAGGATGCTGTTTCTTGAAAATCCTCAACAAGTTTTTCTGCCGCAGTCGGACTGACTTTAGCTAAAAATGCAACATGGGAAACCAACATTTTCTTTGCTTTTTCGGATACTATTACGGAATAAAAATCATTATCCATTATAAGCCTCCGAAATTGCTGTTTTCATAGCCAAAGCAACATCATCGACAGAGTAGCCTATTTCACCGTTTATTCTCGCTTCCTCTACCGCAAGAAGCTCCTCGCGGAGTGCAAGCATTTTCTCACGCCTTGTGAATGCATCGATATCCATAACAACCAAATCACCCTCACCGTTTTTGGTAAGATAAATCGGTTCTCCGGTTTTTTTGCAAATCTCTGCAATTTCGTTATAGTTCTGCCTTATTGCTGCTGACGGGCGAATGTTCATAAATCTCAACTCCTTGTAGCGTTATTCTAACTAAATTATATATAAAATATGCTATTATGTCAATAATCAAATTAATGGTAGGTGATAATTTTGCAAATTAGAGTGATGACTGCTGATGATTATGATTCCGTAGCAAAGCTATGGATAAGTTCAAGCGGTATAGGTGTTAATCCCGACGATTCAAAAGAAAACATTTCAAAATATCTCCAAAGAAATCCTATAATTGTATAAGTTGATCATTCTATTTAACAACAAAAAAGCAATAACGAGGAGAAATATATGGATAATAAAACTGCTTTAATGAACGAAAAAATAGTTTCAATATACGAAAATATTTATAATAATGAGTTGGATTGGAAAAGAAGTTTAGATGATAAATTTTCTTCACGATTAACGCTTTTAGTTGCAATAACAACAGCAAGTTTTGTGATTTTCACAACAGTATTTTTCCCCGATTCAGATAATTTGGAATGTATACAATACAACAAGCAAATATTGTGTAAGATTTTATCATTGTTGTCGGTAACGCTTTTACTTTGTCTGTGCTGTTCATTTTACAAATGCTTTTTTAGAGCAAAAAAGAATTATAAAGTTATGCCAACGGTAGATATTCGAATGTTCCATTTTTATATTCATAAAAACAATCTATGTGGAACAAAAGATGAACAAGATTTATATAATTATTTAAATGATTCATACCAATTTTGCGCATATACAAACGCCAACATAAATAGCAAAAGAGAAAGTGCGCTAATCATATTTGACAATATTGCTTCTATTTCTTTTGTGCTCTTAATAGTTACATATGTTCTTATGGTGCGTTTTGGATATTCAATAAGTTGGATATTTTAATAGAAAGGAGATAAACAAATGATTAGCAATAAACACAAGTTGTTTTGCGGCGGCGGTGGAGAAACACGTTCACCAAATTCCAAAACTGGCAATAAGCCTCCTAAGCCAATAAAACCAAAAGATAAACAAAAATAAAAAGTATAAGAGCTAACTGACTTGAAAAAATCAGTTAGCTCTTATCAATTTTAAGAAAATCTAAAAAATGTTGTCACAACGTTGTCACGAAGTTTAGAAAAGCTTTACAAACGGGTATTCTGCGTGGGTTTTGATTTTATTGTATTATTCCCACTCGGAATAAATTAAACTACTTTGTTTAGAAATTCCGCATGTGGATACTTTGGTTTCTTTGATTACACCTATTATCTCTATTATCTGCAGTGACCACCCTCCACAGGACAGAATTTATCAGAATGTTATCAGTGTTGATAATTGCAGTCACGCACAGTGGATTGTATGTCGTGCAAAATTATTCTGTTGCGATAAGATTGTACCATATCCAAAACCATTTGTCAACACTTTAAAGTGGTAAAATATAATGCGTATAACTTGTATTTAAACGCATGGTATTAAATAGTCAGACCAATATTTTCTTTTACATATTCCCGACCATTGTTTTCTGACAACATATCCGTTTACAGAATCAGTTTTTATACGGTTAATTACAATGAAAAAGTGATTACTCGGCTTCTTCTAATCCATCATTTGAAGCGTCACCATTATTTGATGTTTTCTTAGATTGATTAATTCTAATGAGTTCTTGCATAACTGAAATCAGCTTTTTAGAATTAAAAATTTTATATATTAATTCTTCAAGTTCTTCACGGGTTGCACAAGATAAAACATATCCGGAACTGCCTGTTGAAATGCTTCTTGCAACACTTTCCTCAAGGATAATGTTGACAGGGTAATTGGATGTATCATATTTTACGAAGAATACTCTATACTTATATTTATCGTACTCAGGCGTATAAATATAACACTCAAATTTATGTGTTTCTTGTCCTATTTTGCCCAAATCATTTTGTATATCTATCTCCTTGTCAGATGTACCTAATGACAGGGCTAAAGCCGAGAGACCAGTTTTGGTATATGACATTACGTGTCCGCTATAAACAGCAACATTTCCGCGAATGATTCCTTTGGTCTCTTCGGATAATTCGGATAATATTTCGGAAATCACTATTTCTGGTGCGGTTAAATCGATATCGGTAAAGTCCAATTTCTCGCTGATGTTTAATTTATTTTCCATATCAAAAATCCTCCTGTATTTCAAAAATAATTGGCAAATGATCGCTAATAGTTTTGTTCGGATGTCCTTTTGAATCTAATAGATATTTTGAGTGTGTTTCAGTAATTATTTTTAAACTATCGTCTATAAATCTTTCTCTTAATGCTGGTCTAATAATAACCTGATCATAAAGATTCCAGTATGTATTTATTGAACCGCTGTTATTATGATAATATGTACCATAGGGTTGCTCAATATCTCCAAGGAAACGCCACATAGGATTATAAAACATTGCATATTCATTACCTGCAACCTTTCTTGTCCTTCGTTTAGTTTCTTCATATATTGGTAAACTATGAAAATACCGAGCATCAAGACAACTTAAATCATAAGGATTAATATTAAAATCGCCAACTATAATTGTGTTTTCTGATTCTAAGTCTTTTTCAACGGTACATATTTCCCGAATTAACTGCTCAATCATTATTTCTCTTTGGGCTTGGTGGTCTGAGTAAATTTTGCTGTTTAAATGTGTGCAACACAATATATCTTTCCCGTTAATAATTTGTATAGTTGAGTGATCGCAATCGAACCTCATTTCGACATTACTAACAGTTCCAATTATTGTAATACGTTCACAACAACTATTATATCTCTGCATAGTTATTCCGTACTGTAGCCTTAAAGAACTCAATAAATCATCTGAATTTGCAGTGTATTCAGCCAAAACAACAATAGAAGCATTGTTTTCAGCGATAAGTTCACCAATTGTTGGGTTTATATTTGTGTTCTTGTGTGTGTTCCAAAATAGAACTTTCAAGCCCCGATAACACCTCCTTCACATAGCGGTTGCATCTAAAGAGTTTTGGGATATTAACCGATTTTAACATATTCTTTAAATGAGGGATTGGTAAGAATATAAATAAAACCATTAGTCGTTTAATTCTCCCTCATATCTTTCTCTGATATAATCAATTTCTTCAACAATGGACAAATCAGTGTAACAACCTTCTTCTTTGAATCCGATACGTTGATATGCGTGTCCGCCGTCAACGAAACACGCACCGCAGCTACATTCAACAAAATGATGCCTGAATTTTGATTCGATTATATCTCCACAGAGATTACATTGAATAGAGTTCTTTATAATTTTTCTTGTCTTCATATATCCGACCCTATGTGCATTTCAGTTTACAATTAATTGAATATATTTTATCATAAGAATGCCCCGTTTACAAGATAGTTTATGAGGATATAGGAATAACAGCAGAGAGAAGTTTATCTCCCTGCCGTCGTGCTTCGGTTAGTTATAAATTATATCGTAATTTACGATTTCGGTGGTCATGTTGCGTATTGTGTCTTTCCAATGAATCCGTTTTGCTGTTAAAATATTGATACAACTAAAGCTCAACAGTATAAAGAAAGCGGCTTGAAATCAAAAGATTTCAAGCCGCTAAAAACTACATTAAATTATTCCTATTCACGTAGTTTTAACATTTCGAGTTTGAAAACACACATAAAATAGGAGGTTCTTATGGGTGAGACTGATAAATTTAAGATTTTTGCCTAGTTGCCGTATCAATATTAGTATCACGGGGCAAAAACACAACCCCCAGCGGATTCACACCCACCTGAAACACTCTTCATTTACAATTGCAAATGAATTGTAGCACACAATAAAGTATATGTCAACACTTTAAAGAGGTAAAGTTTTTCTATTCATCTTTTATAGATTCAAGAGCATTTTCATCAATAATTTGAGAATATAATTTTTCAGTTATTTGACGCATAATTTCACTATTGATGTCACGCATATTACTGTATTGGACAACATCTATATTTACAACATCTGAAGGCTTTAAATCTTTATCAACTGTTTTGCAAACAAGTTTAATTTTATCTAGATAGTGTTGAGTTCTAAACTCCACATATTTGTTTTTATCTTCTGACGATAAAGGCCAAAATGCGCATTTATAACTAAATCTTGAACGCAATTCCGGAGGCAAATATTCACCGATTTTTTCTTTCGGCATATTAGAGGTAAATACAATTATGTACTTATTTAAATCATATTCACGCCCCAAAGAATCAGTAAACTTGCCTTCTTCAAGCAATTGTAAGAAAAAATGGTATACAGATTTACTTGCTTTTTCAAACTCATCGATTAAAATTACTTTGCTACGACTATGCATAAGTTTAGCCTGCTTTTCGCATATATTCGTAGAAATCATCCTGCAGAACGCTGTAGGATTTTTTGAGAACGGGCTTGCCATTCTTCTGTAAAATCGGGTCGTCGTTTTCATCAACGGCAGGTTTTGAAATCCATTTTTTACTGCTGCTTACCTGCATAATTCTTTCCTTGACCGTGCCTCGTAAGCTTTCTTCCTTGCACCGTTTTGACCAGAGAATTTCTTTTTCGACAACGGGAATATACACGACGTGCAGATGATAATGGTAAACATCTTGTCCGAGCGCTTCGGACATTGCTTTGTTTCTTTCGTCGGCGTGCATGACTGCGGAGAGAATATATTCTTCACCGCCTACGATTTTTATTGCCGCTTTGTAAGCATCCTCATAGAATTTTTTTGCGAACTCGTAACCGCCGTGATTGTAAAAGTAAGCGGAGTTGACATCGAAAATAAGTTCGCCGTATTTGTTTGCATCGGGCTTCAGACCTCTTGTAGAAATGATTTTTTCTTCGAGCATTTTATTGAAAATGTTTTCGTAAGTGTCGTTCGGTTTTTTGAAGTGAACATTGAACGGAGTCATTTCCGTGACGATATCGGAATTGACATAAGACTCTTTTTCTCGTTCGTTGTGTCGCTGAACATTGGCTATTTTTCCGTCTGCAAGATTTACATTTCGGGCGGTGACTCGGTCAACGCCGTCATTTCTTGCCATATAAATTTTTACTCCTTTCATCGTTTTGTATATACACTGCGAGCCACAGGGGATACACTTCTGCGGAAGTGTAATAACCCACTATAACACTTTCATCCGTACCGTCTGCAAAGTGCCGTGGGCTGTCTGCGGACAGTGGGTTGGTTTGCGGCTCTTGCGAGAGCCTTGACGGATTTACCCCATAAATTTTTGTTGCAAATCCGTGAGCCGATGAAACTTTCTGACCTGCATTTTTCATCAGCTCTGTGACGGTTATGACAGTTATGACGGTTAATTTAGTACCGCACCAAAAACTGTCATAACCGTCATTACCGTCATCCGTCAGAAGAAATCAAACTCAAATTGATGATTCTTCTGTCCGGCTTTCGGTGGTATTCGTATCGGATTTCATAATCGTTTTCGAGGGTTCCCGCACCTATGTTCAGCTTCTTTGTCAGAGCATTCGGTGCGATATCGAGCTTTAAAATTTCTACAAGCTCCGATGCGTTACCGTTCCATTTCGGGTTATCGGTTGTGATGAACTCTGCGATTTTCAGGACTATCGGGTCGGGCGGAGATTTCCATAATTCGGTTTCTGCGTGGTCCAAATCCCAAAGAAGTTTTTCTTGATTTCTGATGAGGTAGAGCCTCTGGTCGCATTGGTCTCTGCCGACGATGTCAAGCGTTGCCGAGCTGTCGGTACGCCGTTCTTTTTGAAGGACGAACGCACCGTCGGCACACCCGAGGATACCCGTTGTTCCCGAAATCATATCGAACTTATCCGACGCTTGCTGTTTCCTTGTGTGATGAACAATCAGCAGACAGATTTCTTTTTGGTCGGCGAATTTTTTGAGGTTGCCGACACATTCGTAATCGTTTGCGTAGCTGTAACTGTCGCCGTTGCCTTGCCTGATTTTTTGAAGAGTGTCGATGATTATGAGCCGTGTGTCCGGATGATGATTTATAAATTCTTCGAGCTGGTCTTCAAGTCCTTCGCCGAGTTTTTTCGCCGTGATTGCGAAAAATAAATTTGCCGTTCCGTCAACTCCGAACATTCTGTTCATTCGTTTCTGCAGTCTGCGGTGGTCATCTTCAAGAGCGAGATAGAGAACTGTGCTTTGCTTCACTTCGTAGTCCCACAGCATCTGTCCTGTTGCGATGTGATAGGCAAGCTGTGCAACGAGAAATGATTTGCCGACCTTTGGCGCACCTGCAAGGATATATGTTCCTGGATAAATAAGATTCTCTACTATTGCGGGCTTGCTTCTGTAAACCGATTCAAACAGTTCATCAAGACTTACTGTCGGCAGAAAGTTTTTGCTTGACTCTTGATTAAGTTTATGCCCCAATAAAATTAATCGGTCTTTTCTGTCTTTACTATTGATTTCTTCGGGTTCAGGTGTTATACTGTTAATAATATTTGTGGTTGGCTGTTCACCGTCTGCGCCAACAGACGGAGTCTGAACAGTCATTTTTTTATTTGTGGAGGACATCTTGTTCCCCCTTAATTCCGCCGAGAATATCGCACATCATCTTTAAAACTTCAAGCAGGTCTTTGTCAATCTGCCGACCTGCTTCAATGCGTTTCAGCTCGTGATACACCTTTGCGAAATCTTCTTTGAGTGCTTTATAAACTCTCGGATTTGGCATAACCTCAACGTCGTGGTTCGTCAGCTTCCTCGTTATATATTCCTGCTTTGACAGTCCCGAGAGCCTGACAAATTCATCGATTGTCTGTCCTTCTTCGGGCGATACTCTGAACGAAACTGTTTTGTTTCTCCAACGGTTGCGATTGTCTAAATTTTTCTCTGACATTTAAACATCGTTCCTTTCAAAATTTAATTTCCTTGCCATTTCCTGTTGAGCAGAGGGGAAGAGGTGAGCGTATCTGTATGTTATTTCTATGCTCTCGTGACCGACCCGGTCAGCGATTGCAAGAGCCGAGAATCCCATATCAATCAGCAGAGAAATGTGACTGTGCCGCAAATCGTGGATTCTTATTCGCTGTATTCCGACCGCCCGTGAGCCTCGCTCAATTTCGTTGCTCAGATATTTTTTTGATATTTTGAATATCCGTTCCGTGCTTTCGAGTCCGTAAATCATCTTCAGGTATTCCTGCATTTCTTCGCAGAGGAAACTCGGCATTGTGATTGTTCGGTTACTCTTTTTTGTTTTGGGAGAGGTGATGATGTCCTTGCCTTTTATCCTCTGATACGACTTGTTGATTCGCACGGTTCCCTTGACGAAGTCAAAATCTTCGGCTGTCAGGGCAAGCAGCTCGCCCACACGGATACCGCACCAGTAGAGCATTTCAAAAGCGTAGAACGAAACGGGTTTATCCATTATTTCGTAAGAGAACAGCTTGTACTCATCTTTGGTCCAGAACTTCATCTCTTTTGTTTCTTCCTTGCCCATATTTCCCGCTTTTGCTGCGGGGTTGGACCGCAAATCGTAGTGCCTTACTGCGTGATTGAAAATCGCACTTAGCTGATTGTGCATCGTTTTGAGATAGGTTGCCGAGTACGGTTTCGCTTTGCTGTCACGGTATGCCAGCATTTCGTTCTGCCAGGCTATTACATCCTTGGTCGTGATCTGATTCATCGGTTTGTCTCCGAAGTAGGGGACTATTTTGTTTTCGATGATGTGTTGCTTTGTCAGCCAGGTTGTGTCTTTGAGCCTTAATTTTGTATCATTAAAATACAGCTCAACGAATGCTTTGAAGCTCATATCGAGATTTGCTTCGGACTGTTGTTTGAAGGTCAGCTCCCATTCCTGAGCCTCTTTCTTGGTTTTAAACCCTCGCTTGCATTTCTGCTTGCGTTCGCCTTTCCAGTTGGTGTATCTGAAAACCGAGTACCAAGTGCCGCTTTCTTCGTTTTTATATACCGGCATTTATTCTTCAAGCTCCTTTCTGATATAGTAAAGTCTTTCATTAAAATACTGTCGGTTAACTCTACCCGTGATGGTGATATAACCCATATTGCTCAACTCTTCATTGAGCATTCTTACGATTCTGTAAGCGTAGGATATTGAGATGTCAAGTTCTTCTGCAATATCGCTCGCTTTCATAAAGCGTTTTTCCATTCTGAATTTTTCTCCTTTCAATTTATTTTTTTTATTTAGAATGGTGGTTTGCCGTTCTTCCCGAAGTTCGAGTTCCGACAGGCACTCCTCATATTTCTACGGGCGCTGTGCCGTCAGCCTTTCGGCTGCGCTCGCTCTCTTTTTTGAAAGGTCTTGGCGGTTTGTTCTCGTCGGACGGTCATTCTATTGTAGTCAGAATACTAAACTAAATTGTTTAGACTATCTGTATTATACTAAACAAATCTGTTTATGTCAAGTTTTTGTGTTAACAAACTTAAACAAAACTGTTAAGTTTTTGTAAAAGCATATTGACATTACTAAACATATTTGCTATACTACAGTCAAACCCGACGAAAAGGAGTACTTAATATGGCAATCGGTGAAAGAATAAACTATTTACGCAACTATCTCGGAATGACACAGAAATATCTTGGATTGGAAATCGGATTTCCCGTTGCATCTGCCGATGTTCGTATTGCACAGTATGAAACAGGTTCAAGAACACCCAAGGCTGAAATAACGGCAGCTATTGCGGATGCACTCGGAGTTGCACCCGAAGCGTTGAATGTTCCCGATATTGACAGCTATATCGGACTGATGCACACTCTTTTTGCATTGGAAGATATTTACGGACTGACAATAGATGAGTCTGACGGAGAAATTTGTATTAAATTAAATAAAGAAAATAAAGATACATCTGATATTCTTCCCATGCTGTCCGCTTGGAAAGAGCAGGCGGATATGCTCAGAGCAGGAAAGATAGATATTCACGATTACAACAAATGGAGATATAATTTCCCGAAGTATGACAACACTCAGAAATGGGTGAAAATTCCTATCGACCTTTCGGACGTACTTGAATAAGAATAAAAAAATAACGACAAAAAACCCTTAACCGTGATAATCCACAGTTAAGGGTTTAGTCGTTTATTGCAGAAATTTTATGAGCTTGATAACCTGCAAGCCAACGGGAAATCGGAATAATAACTCCCGGGTCGTGTTATCAAAGTGTTATCAAAGGGATTTTCTGAACCCTGAAAGCCTTGATTTTACTGGGGTTTGGTTCTTTGGGTAATTATTCCCACTC
>JAGALQ010000024.1 GCA_017625095.1 Clostridia bacterium
AAACAAACAGCCGCACGAGAGCGGCTGCTTGAGATAGTAATGCGGTGTCAAACTTCAATGCCGACTTTTAGTCGGCGAGCCAGTAGGCGGCCCTTATAGGGCCTGTGCAAACCACCAGTTCAACTGGTGGTTATGATTGTAAAGAAAAGAATGGGTAAAAATACATAAAAATTCAACGCAAATTTCGGCGTTTCTTCGGTCGAATCTTTCAAATAATTATTGAAAACTATATATATATATGTTAAAATTAAACAAAAGTAATATAGGAGGATTATTAATATGTCATTACCCGTTGCGTTACAGCTTTACACGGTTCGTGATGAAATGCAGGCAGATTTTGAAGGTACACTATGCAAGGTGAAGGAACTTGGCTACGACGGTGTCGAGTTTGCAGGCCTTTTTGATCATTCTGCAACTCAGGTTAAATCGCTTTGTGCCGAAATAGGTCTTGTCCCGATTTCAGCTCATGTTCCGCTTGATGATATGGTTGCAGATCCTAACGGTGTTCTCAGTGCATATGCAGAGATTGGCTGCAAATACGTTGTTGTTCCTTATCTTACTGAAGAAAGACGTCCCGGTACTGAGGGGTGGGCAAAAACAATTGAAGATATCCGTATGACTTGTGAGGCGGCTAAAGCTCTTGGCATGACGATGCTTTATCATAACCATGATTTTGAGTTTGTAAAGGTTGACGGTGAGTATGCACTTGATATTCTTTATAATTCAGTTCCTGCGGATTTGCTTCAGACAGAGCTTGATACTTGCTGGGTAAATGTAGGCGGAGAAGATCCTGCTGCTTATGTTATCAAGTATTCGGGTCGCGCACCCATTGTTCATCTTAAGGACTTTGTTATGAAAGGCAAGGGCGGCAAGCTTTACGAGCTTATCGGTATTGAGGATGACGAAGAAACAGCAGAGGAAGGTTCATTCAGCTTTGCACCGGTCGGCAGCGGATGTCAGGATATGCCCGCAATACTCAAAGCAAGTGTTGAAGCTGGTGCCGAATGGGTTGTTGTTGAGCAGGACAGACCTGCAGACGGTCAGACTCCGATTCAGTCAGCAGAAATCAGCCGTGAATATCTCAAATCTCTCGGGTGGTAGTATTATGTACATAAGCCGCTCAGCGGTAAAATTTATAAAGTGAGGTTAATGAAATGGCAAATGCAATTCTTGATAAATTCAAGGAAGAGGCAGTAGAAACCAAAACATACGATTCTGATAAGAAAATTAAAGTCGGTATTATCGGCACAGGTTGGATTGCTGAAGCTCACCTTAAGGCTTATCAGCAGTGCCCCGATGTACAGTTTGTCGGTATGGCTGATCTTGTTCCCGGTAAGGCAGAGGCTTTCTGCGATCAGTTCGGTGTTGACAAGACAGGCATCAACTTCTACAACAGTCACAAAGAGCTTATCGACAATGAAGAGCTTGACTGTGTAAGTGTTTGTACATACAACGCAACTCATGCTGAGTGTACTATTTATGCTCTTGAGCACGGTGTAAATGTTCTTCTTGAGAAGCCGATGTGTGTTACTCTTGAAGAAGCTGTTGCTATCTGTAAGGCTGAAAAGGAAAGCGGCAAGATTCTTTCAATCGGTTTCCAGCCCAGATTTGATCCCAATATGCAGATGGTCAAGAAGATTGTTGAGTCAGGCGAGCTTGGCGAAATCTACTATATTCAGACAGGTGGCGGTCGCCGAAGAGGTATCCCGACTCCCTTTGGTACATCATTCATTGAAAAAGAAACAGCAGGTCTCGGCGCACTCGGCGATATCGGTTGCTATTCACTCGATATGGTTCTCAATGCAATAGGTTATCCGAAGCCTCTTACAGTTTCAGGCTATAAGTCAGATTTCTTCGGTAAGAGCACAAAGTATTCAAATAAGCCCGAATATGCTGATGTTTTTGGCGTTGATGACTTTGCAGCAGGTTTTGTACGTCTTGAAGGCGGCATAATCCTCGACTTCAGAATTGCTTGGGCAATGCATCTGGATACTTCAGGCGATACTATCATTCTCGGTAAGAACGGTGGTCTTCGTATTCCGTCAACTGAGTGTTGGAACGGCAGCATCGGCGGTCCGATGACTATTTATCACGATGTAGCAGGCAAGCAGGTTGAAACTGTTATTCCTGAGCTTGATAATCCGTATGATAACTTCTATCTCAAGATCCGCTCGTTCCTTGATGCATCTATGAATGGTGGCGAGCCTCCCGTACCCTCAAGCCAGATTATCTACAATCAGGCAATTATTGACGGTATTGCTAAGTCTGCAGAGCTTGGCAGAGAAATTGAAATTGAGATTCCCGAAATCTGATTTTGATTTGTTTTCTTTTGTCTTGGCGTGCTTTACGGCACGTCAAGACTATGCCTTTTGTGCAGATGCTTGGCTCTGCGTGAAAGGGATATATCTGAAAGGAATGTGTTTATATGAGTGAAATAAAAATAGGTGTTCAGCTTTTTACTTTGCGTGACCATATCAGCAATTATGAAGATACTGATAAAACCTTTGCATACCTCAAGAATGAACTTGGTGTTGATGTTGTTCAGATTTCTGCAATAGGTAATTTTCCTGCCGAACAGCATGCTGAGCTTGTAAAGAAATATTCTCTTGATGTTTGCGTAACACATAAGCCTTGGGCAAGGATTACAGACGATCTGGACGCACTTATTGAAGAGCACATTCAGCTTGGCTGTGATCAGATTGGTCTTGGCTGTATGCCTGACGAATTCCGTACCGACCTTGCCGCTGTACGCAGATTTGTTGCACTGGCAAATGAAGCAGGTCGCAAGATGAAGCAGAAGGGTCTTACCTTTGCTTATCATAATCACGCTCTTGAATTTGCTCGTCTTGAGGATGGCAGAACAATTATGGATGTGCTTATTGAAGAGACCGATCCCGAAGTATTCTTCTTCATTCCCGATACATACTGGATTCATATGGGCGGTGAAAACGAGGCAGAGTACCTCAAAAAGCTCAAGGGCAGAGTTAAGGTCTGCCACTTCAAGGATTGGATGGTTAAGCTCGGAGACAATGTCGGTTCAATAACTGAGCTCGGCTGCGGTAATCTCGATCTGGATGCTTGCTATAACGCTTGCCGCGAGATCGGTGTTTCATACATCGTTTATGAGCAGGATATTAACTTCGCAGTCGATACGCTGACCTCAACTGCTGTAAGCTTTGCAAACCTTAAAGCGATTCACGAACGTAATAAATAAAACAGAAATCGGGGTGACTGTATGAAATATGCACTTATCGGTTGCGGCAGAGTATCACCGAACCACATTGTTGCTGCGATAAAGAACAATCTTGAAATTGTAGCACTTTGCGATGTTTCAAAAAATGCTGTTTATGAGCTGAAAGAAAAATGTCCGCTTATCAAAAAAGTCAAAACATATCGTGACTATAAAGAAATGCTGGCAATTGAATCACCTGAACTTGTTGCAATAGCAACCGAAAGTGGACTTCATGCTGACATTGCCGTTGACTGTATAAATGCCGGTTGTAATGTTATCATTGAAAAACCTATTGCACTTTCAATAAGCGATGCCGACAGGATTATAGAAGCAGCTGAAAGAATGGGCGTAAAGGTTGCTGCAAACCATCAGAATAGGTTCAACAGCTCAATTCAAAAAATCCGTTCGGCTGTTGAAGCGGGCAGATTTGGCAGAATTTTTCATGCAACAACACAAATTCGTTGGTGCCGTACAGAGAGCTATTATAAGCAGGCACCGTGGCGCGGTACATGGGAAATGGATGGCGGCGCGCTGATGAATCAGTGTATTCACAACATCGATCTTATGAACTGGATGCTCGGTGAGGAGCCTGTTGAGGTTATTGCGATGACCGATAATCTTAATCATAACTATATCGATGTTGAGGATATGGGTCTTGCAATTGTTAAATACAGAAACGGAGCCTACGGTATTGTTGAAGGCTCGGTTAATGTGTTTGGCGGTGACCTTGAGGAAGCAATTTGTATTTTTGGCGAAAACGGTACTGTCAAGGCAGACGGAACAATAAACAACATTATTGAAAACTGGCGGTTTGCCGACGATATTGATGATGAAGATGAAGTAAAACGTGATTTTTCCGTAGAAGTAAATCATATTTACGGTCAGGGTCACACTCCGCTTTATGCCGATATGATTGATGCAATAACAAGCAATCGCGCACCTTATGTTGATATGTATGCCGGCAAAAGAGCTCTTGAGCTTGTGCTTGCTATTTATAGAGCCTCTAAAGAAAAACGGGCAGTTTCACTCCCGTTAGCTCAGGCGGCTACAACGGATTTTATAGGTCTTTTTAATAAATAATCAGGAGGTTTTTTATAATGCCCGAAATCAAAAAGAACTGGTATAAGGAAATGTCTGTTTATCAGATATGGACACGAAGCTTTTGTGACGGTGACGGTGACGGAATAGGCGATCTTAAGGGCGTTCTTTCTAAGCTTGACTATATCAAGAGTCTTGGTGTTGATGCTATCTGGTTTTCTCCGATTTACAAATCGCCCCAGAAAGACTACGGATACGATATTTCAGATTACCGACAGATTGCTCCCGAATACGGCACAATGGATGACTTCAAGGCAATTCTTGACGGTGCCCACGAAAGAGGTCTTAAGGTCATAATGGACCTTGTTATCAATCACACATCAGACCAGCACGAGTGGTTTAAAGAAAGCCTTAAGGGAGAAGATAATCCGTATCACGATTATTATATCTGGCGTAAAGGAAAGGGCAAGAATCCTCCCAATAACTGGAAGTCAACTTTCCCCGGACCTGCTTGGGAATATAATGCTGACCTTGACAAATACTATCTCCATCTGTTTGCTGTTGAGCAGTGTGACCTTAATATGGACAATCCCGCAGTAAGAAACGAAGTAAAGGATATTATGAGATTCTGGCTTGATATGGGTGTTGACGGCTTTCGTGAGGATGTTATTACCTATATCTCCAAGCGTGAAGGCCTTCCCAACGGTTTCCCGCTTCCCGTTGCCTGCGGTATGGAGCACTTCACTTGCGGACCTCATCTCTATGAGTATCTTCAGGAATTCAATGATGAAGTTCTCAGCAAGTATGACATTATGACAGTCGGTGAAGCACCGATGATGACTCCTGATCTTGCGCTTAAGTTCATTGATGAGCGTGACAGTAAGAAGCAGGTTCTAAAAATGATGTTTAACTTCCAGCATATGGAAGCAGACTGCATTATCACAAGCTTTATTACTACAAAATTCAGCCTCAAAAAGCTTAAGAGCGCAATGTCCAATTGGCAGACAAAGCTTTACGGTAAGGGCTGGAACGCACTTTATCTTGAAAATCACGATCAGCCGAGAATTATCAGTCGTTACGGTAACGAGAAGTACAGAGTTGAATCCGGTAAAATGCTTGCAACTATGTATATATGTCAGAGTGGTACACCCTTTATTTATCAGGGTCAGGAAATCGGTATGACGAATATCAGGCTTCCTGAACTCGATATGTACGTTGACGTTGCAACATATGATACTTACAATATTTGTAAGAAGCTTGGCTTCCCGCACAAGAGTATTATGAAGCGAATTATGAAAGCTTCACGTGACAATGCAAGAACTCCTGTTCAGTGGACTTCGGGCAAAAATGCAGGATTTACTACAGCAGATAAGCCGTGGTTCTATATCAATGATAATTATACCGAAGTTAACGTTGAGGATGCCGAAAAAGATCCTAATTCAATCCTTAACTATTACCGTAAGCTTCTTAAATTCCGCAAAGAAAATGAGATTGTTATTTACGGTGATTTCAAAGAGCATTATCATGAGAGTGATAAGCTTTATGTATATGAGCGTAACTATGAGGGCAAAAAACTTCTTGTTATCTGCTCATTCAGTGACAGAATTGAACGCTTCAAAGCTCCCAAGGGCTTCGATCTTGCCAAGGGTAAGGTTGTGCTTGGCAACTACGATTGCTTTAACTCAGGTTTTGATACTTTCAATTTAAGACCGTACGAAACAAAAGTATTTCTTTTTGAATGAGGTGTAAATAATGCCGTATATTGAGACAAAAACCAACGTGACTATATCAAAAGAGCAGGAAACAGCTCTTAAAACAGCTTTTGGCAAGGCAATCGGAATAATTCCCGGCAAAACCGAGGAGTGGCTTATGCTCGGATTTTCTGATTCTGAGCGTATGTGGTTTGCAGGCGATGATGCTCCTGCAGTATTGCTCGAAGTTGAACTTTTAGGTTCGACATCTGATGCAGTATACGATGCCCTTTCGGCTGAGCTCACAAAAATTGTTTGCGATCAGCTTCCTGTATCACCGTCACGGCTATATATAAAATATGAAGAAATCGGCAAATGGGGTTGGAACGGCGGTAATTTCTGATTCGGAGTCTGAATTATGATGAAAATTTTACTGATTGCTTCGGTTATTGCAGCGTTACTGATCGTTCTGATTTGTGTAATAGTCACTGTTGCTGTGAAACAGAGCATTGTAAGACCAAAAGATGTAACGGTTGATTATGACAAACTTACAGAAAAGTATAAGCTTAGATATAAGGTCAGATTGCGCAATAATCAGCATCTTTATGATCTGAACCCTGAAGACCTTTCTATTGTTGATCCGATGGGAAACACATTGCGTGCATGGTTTGTACCGAAGCCGCAGAGTAAGACGTTTGTAATTTGTATTCACGGTTATAAATGCAACGGTCCTGATGAATGTAGTCATCTTCTGCCGTTTTATAATGAAACTCTGGGTTTCAATTATCTTTTGCCTGACCATGCTGCACACGGACGAAGTGAAGGTAAATATATAGGCTTCGGATCATATGAGTCGGATAATCTGCTTTTATGGGTTGATTATCTTATTAAAAGATTCGGTGAAGATATAGAAATTGTTCTTCACGGAATTTCAATGGGTGCGGTTACCGCAATGCTTGCTAATCAGAGCAATCCTCCTGAGCAAGTGAAAGCTATTATTGAAGATTGCGGTTTTACAAGCGCATTTGAGATAATTGATCTTGTTATGTCTAAAAAAGTCGGTTTCCGTTGTCCTCATGTAACGAAGAGTATTTTCTTTGTTGCAAAGCATTTTCTCGGTTATGATATGAGTCGATCTGACTGTATTGCCCGAATGCCTGATTCTAAAAATCCCATTTTATTTATACACGGAACTGAAGATAAATTTGTTCCGTTTTCTATGGGCGAAAGGCTTTATGAAGCCTGCAACAGCGTTGAAAAAGATAAGCTCTTTGTTGAGGGGGCTGCACATGCCTTCTGCTATTATGATGCAAAGGATGAATACGATGCTAAGGTGACAGAGTTTCTCGGCAAGTATCTTTCTTCAACAATTAAAAAATAAAGTATGGAGGTAACCTGTATGGCTTTGTATCTCGGTATTGACGGCGCAGGTGTTAGGACTACTGCTATTGTCGCAAATGAACACGGTAAAATTCTTGCAAAGTTTGTGGGCAATTCGATTGACTATAAGACAATCGGTCTTTTAACCGCACGTCAGAATCTTAAGAGCATTATCAGAGAGCTTTGCAACAAAACAGGTGAGAAATCATTCAGATGCGCTTGTATCGGTTCAACTGCTCTGAATTCAAGAGCATCCGTAAAAGAGACCGAAAGCCTGACAGCAAATATTATTGATGCAGATAAGATAATCCTGGACAGCAGCATTTTTACCGCAATGGAGTGTATGCTTGGCACAGGTCCGTGTGCTCTTGTTATCAGCGGTATTGATTCTATGGTCGCTGCGCGCAGCTCCAAAGGTAAAATGACAAATGCCGGCGGTTGGGGTTATCTGCTCGGTAATGAAGGCAGCGGATACGCAATCGCGATGGATGCAATAAGGCACGCAATCCGCGTTTATGAAGGTAGTGAAGAGCCTTCGAAGCTTCTTGAAGAAATGCTTGAATTCTTTGACGTTTATAATCCTGCTGAACTTAAAGAGAAATTTTATGATCCGGTAACCGAAAGATCAAAGATTTCAGCTTTTGCCGGACGAGTTTTCTCCTGCGCATCTGCCGGCGATAAAAAATCACTTGAGATTGTTTCTGATCATGCCCGTCTTCTTGCTGGTTCAACAATAAGTTTGCTCAAAAAATTTCCTGCTGATACTTCAATAGGCTTGTGGGGCGGTGTTTTTGTTTATAACCGCCGATTCAGAAATGAATTTGCCTCTGCAATGTATTCTCAGAGTCCCGATTATAAAATAGAACTTCTCAATTATCCTGCTGAGTGTGGTGCGCTTTTTGCAGCATACAAGATGGATTCAATAGAAATCAGCGGTGAACTGATGAAGAATATTGATTTGTACAGGGGAGTTCGTGTATGAATAAAGCCGCAGCTTATATCGAGAATATTCAGAGGCTTATTAATGAGGTAATGCTTACACAGCTTACTTCAATAGAATCTGCATCACGTGAGATAGCTTGGGCAATTGAACAGGATAAGAATATTTTTTTGTTCGGTACCGGCCACTCGCATTTGCTTGCTGAAGAGATGTTTTTCCGAGCAGGCGGTCTTGTTAAGCTGCAGCCAGTGCTTGAAGAAGCACTAATGTTACATACCTCTGCTTCAAAGAGTGCGGAACTTCAGCACTTAAGCGGATATGCCAACATAATATTTGATCATTACAGAATGAAAAAAGGCGATGTCCTTATTATATTCTCATATTCCGGTTTAAGTAAAGTATGCATTGATCTTGCAAAGCTTGCAAATGAGAGGGGACTTGTACTTATTGCGCTTACCAATACAAAACGCGCAAAATCTGGAAGTTCCCATCACTCAAGCGGTAAGTGTCTCTATGAATATGCAGATATAGTTATTGAAAATATCGGAGCGTCTGCCGATGCCAGCATTGAAATTGAAGGTCTTAGTGTTCCTGTTTCACCAACGTCAACGGTTATCGGTTCAATGATTATGAATGCTGTTGTAGCACGTGCGGTTGAGATTATGGTACAAAACGGTGTTCAACCTGAAATTTTTGCCGGTGGAGATTCTGAGTATAACTGTGAAATAGATAGTCATTATGTAAAGAAATATATCGGTGAAATTGAATTTCTTTAAAGTTTATTAAGGCTGTCAGTGACAGCCTTAAATTTTGCTTATTGCGAGGAATAATTGATGTCAGTTAAAAAGCAAGGTCTCGGAAAAGTTTATTGGCTCAGTTGGGTGGTATATACCTGTGCTTATTTAGGCAGATATAATTTTTCTGCCGCTGTTGCCGGTATTGTTTCTGACGGACTTTTTACTAAAAGTGAAATGGGTCTTGTTGGTACGGTTTTCTTTTTTGTTTACGGCAGCGGTCAGCTGATCAACGGATTCCTTGGTGATAGGTTTTCGCCTTTCAAAATGATTTTTATCGGCTCGTTTGTATCAGCTATTGCAAACTTCGGTATGAGCTTTGTCACCACATTACCTGCCATGGTTGTTGTCTGGGGCATAAACGGCTTTGCACAGTCTATGCTATGGTCGCCGATTATTTATCTAGTTTCTAATACTTTTACCGGTGATAAGCTTGAAAAAGCGCAGGCAAATTTACCTGCAACTTTACCGATCGGCAGCCTTATGGCATATCTTTTTTCAATGGTATTAATGAAATATTCTTCCTGGAAGTTTATTTTCATCGCCGCTTCAATTATGCTGTTTGTTGCGTCATTGATTTGGGGTTCATATTCTCTTTCTATCGGCAAAGAAGGAAGAAAGATTAGCAGTGCAAAACAAGCCACTGATTCGGCTGAAAAAGCGCCTTTAAGCAAAATTCTTATTGCGTCAGGTGTATTGTTGATGTTTGTACCCGTTATGCTTCATTCGATGCTTAAAGACGGTGTTATGACGTGGGTGCCTACAATGGTAAGTGAGCTTTTTGCGGTATCGCCGTCATTTTCTGTAATGCTGTCGCTGGTTCTTCCTGTGGTAAACTTCTTTGGTGCGAGAATTGCAAGCTCTATGCATTCATCAGGTAAATTCAGTGAAATGAAAATCACTTCACTGTTTTTTGCATTCACTGCGTTACCGCTGATTGGTCTTGTTTTCATTACTTATCTCAATGCGGTCGTCAGTGTAGTATTACTCGCGTTGATTACTTCATCAATGGTTGCCATAAATTATGTTTTTCTCACACTTGTTCCTGTAAGTTTTGCTTCTCATGGCAGAAGTGCCACAATGGCAGGTCTGCTTGATGCAGTTGCCTATGCGGGTAGTGCCGTTTCATCTTACGGTTTCGGTGCAATTGCTGACAATATAGGGTGGAATAAAACAATAATAATATGGCTTGCTATTGTTTGTGTTGCGATGGCTTTTTGCGCCATTACCGTAAGAAGATGGGAGCGTTTCAAAAAGTTTAATTGAATTAAAGACGGCCGGTGAGTTTTCATCGGCTTTTTTAATTGAGCAGATATATAGAAAAGTTCAGGTAACCTGCAAAAGTAACCCATAATAAATACGGAATCTGAAGATAAGCCGCTGTTTTGTCAGTTTTACGGAAAGAAAAAATCATCAGTACAATAAGTGCAAGTAACAGAATCAACCAAATAAATGAAAACAGAAATGCCTGATAATTGAAGAAAATAATACTCCAGACAAAATTAACAATAAGCTGAACTGCCCAAACTGTCAGTGCACCGTTCCATTGATTAAAGTTTGCCGAATATACTCTTGCCGCTGAAACCCCCATCAAGATATAAAGAACAGTCCAGACAACAGGAAAAAGAAATCCCGGAGGGGATAGCGGAGGAGTATTTATTGTATCGTAAATATTCATATTATTTCTTGTAAGTAGTGCCGAAAGAAGACCGGTAAGAACTGCAACTGAAATGAACACAATGTAATTACGTTTTTTTCTCATACAATCACCCCATATATGCTTATGATTATTTTATCAAATCATTCTTTAATTATTGCGTTTTAATGAACAAAATCGGTATTGAAAACGTTCAGCAAATAATATACTATAGAAACAATAAATGATAAGGAAGTAGTTAAATGAAGTTCAGACAGATACTCACAAACATTTTTTTAAAATTGCAGCGTTTTATGCAGGGAAGATATGGTGTTGATGAAATATCATTTATCCTGCTCGGATCAGGCTTAATTCTCTCAGTTCTTTCAAATTTTGATAAGCTGAGGTTTTTATATTTTATAGCTTTGATACCGATTGTTTTGTCATTTGTCAGATCTTTATCACGCAATATAACAGCTCGTATTGCTGAAAGAGAAAAGTATCTTACTTTAGTTGAACCGATAAAACCTTTTATAAAACTGCAGCAAAATAAATTCCGCGATCGGAAAACGCACAGATATTTCAGATGTAAAAACTGTAAAGCAACACTTCGTGTGCCAAAAGATAAGGGCAAAATTTCAATAACCTGCCCAAAGTGCAACGAAAAGATTACAAAGAAGACATAAAATAAGCCCGTCGGTTTTAGCCGACGGGCCTTTGAATTTGAGGTAACTATTACATAAGACTTCTATAGAGAGCTTCGATTTCTTCAACAGTAATGTCACGGGGATTGCCGGGGCGGCAAGCATCTGCAAAAGCGTCTGCTGCAAGTGCTTTGACATCTTCTTCCTTAACAACTCCCTTAAGGCTTGTTACGATACCTACATCTTCTGCAAGCTGACGGACAGCCTCTACAGCTGCATTTCTTGCATCATCGATGTTCATTGCATCTACACCTTCAACACCCATTGCCTTTGCAATGTCACGGTATTTTTCACCTGTTGCGGGTGCGTTGAATGCCATAACAGCAGGAAGGAGAGTAGCACAAGCCTTACCGTGAGGCATATCGTAGTAAGCTGAGAGTGTATGAGCCATTGAGTGGTCAACACCGAGACCAACGTTTGAGAAACCCATACCTGCAATATACTGGCCGAGAGCCATACCGTCGCGACCTTCTTTTTCATTTGCCACTGCACCACGAAGGCTCTTAGCGATGATTTCGATAGCTTTGATGTGGAACATATCGGAAAGCTCCCATGCACCCTTTGTGATGTAGCCTTCAATAGCATGAGTAAGAGCGTCCATACCTGTTGCGGCTGTAAGACCTGCGGGCATTGAAGCCATCATATCAGGATCAACAACAGCAACAACGGGAATATCGTGAACGTCAACGCAAACAAACTTTCGCTTCTTCTCAACGTCTGTGATAACGTAGTTGATTGTAACTTCAGCTGCTGTGCCTGCTGTTGTGGGAACGGCTATAATGGGAGCACAGGGATTCTTTGTAGGAGCAACACCCTCAAGAGAACGAACATCTTCAAATTCGGGGTTTGTGATGATAATACCGATTGCCTTTGCCGTATCCATTGAAGAACCGCCGCCGATTGCTACGATGCAGTCTGCACCTGCAGCTTTATATGCAGCAACGCCGTTCTGAACGTTTTCAATTGTGGGATTGGGTTTAATGTCGGAATATACGCTGTAGGGGATTCCAGCCTTATCAAGAAGGTCGGTAACCTTTGTAGTAATACCGAATTTAATAAGGTCAGGGTCGGAAGCAACAAAAACCTTGCTGTATCCTCTTGCTTTAATTTCATCCGGAATAGCGTTTATTGCGCCTGCTCCGTGATAAGATGTTTCGTTAAGTACAAACTTGTTCATTTTTAATCACCCTTCTGTTTGAAATTGAGCATTTAGCTTAAGTATATTATAAATGTAATCAACGTATATTTCAAGCAGTTTTTAAAAAAGCACAGACAGTTTTTACGCTGTCTGTGCTTGACGTTTAATTAAAGAGATTCTGCAATTTCTTTTGTATCGCGTGCGATTGCAAGCTCTTCGTTTGTGGGAAGAACAAATACTTTAACCTTGGAATTTGCTGTTGTGATTTCGCCTTCCTTACCTTTGATAAGAGTAGCGTTATAATCCTTATCAATTTCAATACCAAGGTAGGAAAGGTTGTCACAAACGTCTTCACGAAGGTCGAATGTATTTTCACCGATACCGCCTGTGAATACGATAGCGTCAACGCCGTCCATAGCTGCAATGTAGCTGCCGATAACTTTTCTTACCTGATACTTGAGAATCTTTCTTGCAAGAGCAGCTCTCTCGTTGCCTTCGTCAATAGCCTTGAGAAGATCACGGTCATCACTGGAAACACCGGAAACTCCAAGGTAACCTGATTTCTTGTTGAGAACATCGCTTGTTGTCTTTGTGTCCCAACCTTCCTTTTCCATAAGGAAGAGGATAGCAGAGGGATCAACAGCACCGCAGCGTGTACCCATTTCAAAACCGTCGAGGGGAGTGAGACCCATGCTTGTGTCAATAACCTTACCGCCCTTAACAGCTGTGATTGATGAGCCGTTACCGAGGTGACATGTAACAATCTTGAGGTCTTCGATGTTTTTACCCATAACTTCTGCACAGCGAGCGCTTACAAAGCGGTGAGATGTGCCGTGGAAGCCGTAGCGTCTGATCTGGTACTTCTCTGTGTACTCATAAGGAATGGGGAATGTATATGCTTCCTCAGGCATTGTGCTGTGGAAAGCATTGTCAAATACAGCAACTTCAGGAACATCAGGACCGAAAACTTCAAAGCAAGCTTTGATACCCTGAATATGTGCGGGGTTGTGAAGGGGAGCGAGGTCGCAAAGGCTCTCGATACCTTCAATTACTTTTTCATCAATGAGAACGCTCTTCTGGAAGAGTGCGCCGCCCTGAACAACTCTGTGACCGACTGCTGCAATCTCATCAAGGCTGTCAATTACCTTGTATTCGCCTTTGGTAAGAACCTTCTTGACTTCAATGAATGCCTCTGTGTGGTTCTTGAGGGGAACCTCATAGAAGAATTTTCTGCCGTCAGCTGTCTTGCCGTCGATCTGACCCGCAAAACCAACTTTTTCGCAGATACCTTTTGCAATCATCTGTTCTGTTTCCATGTCGATAAGCTGATACTTAAGTGATGAGCTACCGGCATTGATAACAAGTACTTTCATTTTGTTTGTCCTCCGATATATCTGAAATTAATTTTATCTGACTTCGTCAAGAAGCTCATAGAATGCGTTGATAAATGATGAGCCTGCTGCAGGACCTGCAGTAACGATCTCTTCATTCTCGCAAAGGAATGAACGCCAGCTGTTGTCTGTGAGCATATATCCTGTCTGGTCGTTAGTGATGCCGAAAACAATAAGCTTTCTGCCATCAACTTTATCACAGATGGGAGCATAGTTCCATGCTTCGCCGCTCCATGATTCCTCTGCAGTTGTTGCACCGCCAAAAGCGATTTCGGGTGCAAGCTCGCCGCCGCTGATTACAACAGCAACATCATTACCGAGTTTCATATAGCCGCACTCTGTAACGATGCTGTACTTCATAAATCCGGACTTAACAACAGTGTTTGTGAGAAGTCCGCCCTTTGCAGCGAGCTGGAGAATGCTGTTTTCAACAGGACAGGTGTATGTCTTTGTAGCATAGTTGAGAATGGGATCAAGCTTGACAGAATCTTCTATTGAGCAGGTGAGTTCACCGAGCTTTGCGCCGTAAGCTGCCATTCTTGCATAACCTTCATCGTATTCCTCAACGAGTTTGGGATCGACTATAAGATTCTCGCCATACTCTGAAGTAATAGCAAGCTCTGCGCCCTGAATCATAATGAAGTTTGCATCAGCTTTTTCATTGATGTATTTTTCAAAGTAGTAGGGGTAGTCACCACTTACGGTTGTGCCGCCTGCACCGAGACCGACACAGTGGATACCTGCGTTGACAATCCATGTTTCTTTGCCGCCGTCAGCGGGAACAAAGCGGAAACGGTTGATGTTGGGATCGATAACCTGAGGATCACGTTTGTCGTGAATGTACTCTGATGCATCAACTGAGCCGTAATAGAGGTCGCCCTCTTCCATTGATTCGACAGCGCCTTTTACAGTTGATTCAACCTTCTTGTAAAGGTTAGCCATGAATGTGTCATTAAGACCGCTGGGGTTCTTAATACCGAAAATATTTCTGATGGGGCTGAGGAAAAGTGCAGCAACGATATCGCCGTTGAGACCAAGTGTATCTACGCAGCTATGCTGGTGAAGAGTTGAAATGTTGATGCTTGTTATGTTCTTTTCCTTGCAGTAACCTGAAAGCATATCTCTGATTTTGTTGACTTCAGAGCCTGCAAGACCGAATGAATCGAGTGATACAAAAACAGAAATGCCTCTGCCGTCAGAGATGGCAACTGTTCTGACACGCTGATCATCCCAGACCTCTGTAGCGAGTTTCTTGCCGACTGTGAGGCTGCCGCCTACATAGCAATCAAGCTCGTTGCCGGTCTGCAGTGTGTCGCTTGCGTAACCGACAGACCAGTATTCACCCTGTGCTTCATCGACAAATTCTGTTGATGTGTCGTGGAGTTCGGTTGTTTCGAAGTATTTATCTTCGGAAACCCATGAATAAGGTGCTTTGATAAGTGCGGAAATAACACCGACAAGACCCTGAAGAAGTTTCTCACCGAGTGTGTTGATGGTAATCTCAGAAGATGTGTACTCATCAGCAGCGAGTGAGGTGATTGATGTTGCCGAGAAGACCATGACAACAGAAAGTAATAATGCGATAATACGTTTTTTCATAGTTGATACCGTCCTTTCTTAATGTTAAATTTTATCATATATTTTTATTAATTGCAATATTTTATTATATATATAAGCAAAAAAACTGCCGTGTTTTCACGGCAGTTAAGTTCAATTAATATTTTTCCATGCTGTTGACATCAAGAACAAATACAGTTGCACCGCCAACCTTTACTTCTGAAGGTAGTGAGTTGTTGCTCAGACCTTTACCGAATGAAGAAGTTGAGGGTGTAGAGGCTGTTCTGGTCTGTGAGTATTTTTTGATTATCTCTTTAACTCTCGGGATGTCATTGTCTTCGGCACCGATGAGGAATGTTGTGTTGCCGACCATAAGAAATCCGCCGGTTGTGGAGAGTTTTGTAACTATAAAATTCTCACTTGTGAGTGCTGAAGATACAACTGCGCTGTCATCGTTATTAACAATAGCTATAATAAGTTTCATAAATAATCTCCTTATAAGTTAATTATACATCGGGAAGAATAAGTTTTATGCTTCGTTTGTCAAGTGCGTATAAATCGGGAATCTCATATCTGTTGTCGTTACCGTCTTTTATAAGTATACGACCGTCATAAAGAATTTTGATGGATTGATAGCTGTTGATTATTTCAAAAGTAAATTCACCTCTGTCGGTTTCAACCGTCCACATCCATATGAGGAATTTTTCAGTTCTCTTGACAAGTCTTGTGATTTTCGGAATCATATAACGCTCATTGAGGCAGCTAAGCAGAGCTTCTTTAGATTCGGGAAGAAGATTATCGACGTTACGTATAATCAGCTGTTCGTTGCCTTCTTCATCAATAAGTGAAATGTATTTCATCAAACCGCTGACGGGGAAAAGTCGGTGCGGTTCAAGCATAGTAAACTTTTCACCTGTATAAAGTTCGGCATCGATATAAATCTTATCGTTAACCGTAAGTTTTATCTGATGTTCATCAATAAAATTTCTTGGCATTTATACGCACCTCCTTATTCGAAATTTTCAGCTTCTTTGTCTGCTGCAACTTTTTCAGACATAGACTGTATGTTTATGAGTTTATAATATTTGCCCTTGAGTGCCATCAGTTCATCGTGTGAACCGTTTTCGATTATTCGACCTTTATCAACAACGAGTATTCTGTTGGCCTTTTTAAGTGTTGAAAGTCGGTGCGCAATCATAAAGGTTGTTCTTCCGCGGATAACCTGATCAATCGCATCCTGAATCAGCTTTTCTGTTTCAGAGTCAACAGCGGATGTTGCTTCGTCAAAAATCATCAGATTCGGATTTTTCAGAACAGCGCGTGCAATTGAAAGTCGTTGCTTTTCACCGCCCGAAAGACCAACGCCGCGTTCACCAAGGGTTGTATCGTATGAATCGGGAAGACGTGAAATGAATGTATGTGCGTTTGCAATGTCAGCTGCATTGATAACCTGGTCAACATGGGCACCCGGAAGGGAATAGGCAATGTTGTTGAAAATTGTGTCTCTGAACATAAGTGGCTCCTGCTGAACGTATCCGATTCTTGAACGGAAGAAATCAATATCAATATCTTTGATATTTATATCATCGATAAGAATTTCACCTTCATAATCATCGTAAAAACGCATAAGAAGATTAATGATTGTTGATTTACCTGAACCGGTTGTACCGACAATACCTACTGTTTCACCGGGCTGAATGACAAAATTGATGTCGTTGAGTATCTTCTTTGAACGTTCAAATGAGAAGTTGACGTTGCGGAATTCAACCTTACCTTCGAGGAATTTAGGAGCATTGCCAGCGCCGAAGTTGTGCTCAGGCTCAGCGGTGATGATATCGAGGATTTTTTCTGTTGATGCAAGTGCGTTCTGGTAGCTGTCGCTGAGACTTGCAAAGAAGTTGACCGGAGCATAGAACATACTTGCATAAGAAATGAATGAAACAAGTATACCGAGTGTGAGGTCAGTTTTGCCTTCAATAACGTAGTGACCGCCGATAAACCATATAAGCAGTGATCCGCATGTTACAAAGAAAGTGATAGCATTCGGGAAGATACTTGCTGTTTTAGCAGCACTTTTATCTTCTCTCATCCAGTCATCAACATATTTGCTGAATCTGTCAATAGTCTTCTTTTCGTTGGTGAATGATTTGATAACTCTGATGCTGGGAATTGTGTCAGCAAGAATTGTAGAGATAGAACTTGATCTTCTCCAAAGCCTTCTGTACATCGGAGACAGCTTTTTGCCGAAATAGCGGCTGAGTAAAGCTACTACAGGCACGGGGATAAGTGAAAAGAGTGCAAGCCGCCAATCCATAACCAACATTATAATAATGATACCGATCATCAGGAAAAACTGAACAACTGCTTCCTGTGTGATTCTGAGCATAAAGTTCTGCAGCTGTGTGGTGTCGCTGTTAATTCTGTTGATGATTGAACCGGTTGAAGTTTTATCATAGAACTTCATAGGAAGATACTGCGCTTTGGCATAAATATCCTTCTTAAGATCTACGATAATGCTGTCTCCCGTAATTCTGAGCAGATAGGCTCTGAGAGCGCCCAAACCATACTGTGCAAGATATACACCCATAAGTGCAAGAATGATTGCGATAAGCATCGACATATTTTTGTTGGGAATGATATCATCAACCATCATCTTTGTGATGTACGGTGGAACAAGAGCCATTGCTGTTGTAATTATTGACAGGATTATACTTACGATGAGCATCTTTATATGTGGCTTTATGTAACCGAAAAGAACCTCAGCCATTTTACCTTTGCCCTTACAGTTCATACAGTCTGCCTCGGGTGAAGCGAGCTTGCGACCGCATTTGGGGCAGAAGCAACGAAGGTTGTTATAAGTGATTTTTACAACCTCGAGTTGTTCATCGATATCGGATCCGTCCTTGACTTTGGTTATAAAGTCAGCAACTGCATCACAGAGATCGGTTGCGGAATAGGTGAATCTGAGCAGATCAACTGTTTGACCGTCACACTTCTTAACTCTGAAAATTGCATTACCGTAAAGTCGCTTGACTTTTGCCTCTGCAATGTCTTCAAAAAGAAGCATAAGCCCTTCATCAGGCAACTGAGGATTTACAGCAATAATACGATCAGCGCAAATGAGAATTGCAGATTCGCCGTACTTGCCGTCAAGCTTCAGATCGCCCACAACGCACATCAATGCTGTTGCGCCGCAAAGCAGATCATTTGCTTTCTTTTCAAGCTGTGGAGGTAATGGCTTGTTGGTCAGAAATGATTTGTTTTCCGTTTTAATCACCCCATTTATTTATCTTTTCGCGGGTATTATTGCAGTATTTTTTTATATTGTCAATGCTTTTTAAAAAAAATTCATTTTTTATTTTTCCGATAAAAATAAGCTGCCGAAATCAATCGGCAGCTTTAAGCGATTATCAGTTATTTGAGATGTTTGCGTTCTGGTTGTCAACTGTTTCCTGCATAAGCTTACGGCGCTCGTAAAGCTCGCGGTACATTCTCTCTCTCTTCTCACCCTGAAGGTCGTAGAAGAGCTGAGGAACAATGCTGAGGATACCGGTAACAACAGGAAGGAGAGTGCACATCCAGAACAGAGCATGTCTTGCTTTGACTTCCTGGTTGCCAATGCTTGCATTGGGATCATAGCCGAACTGCTTGAGAAGCAAGGGCTGAACAAAGTTTTTGACTGTGTTAACCATCTTGGTAACAAGGCCCTTAGCAACACCTGTCATACCTTCTGTTCTGAAGCCGTTCTTCCACTCGCCGTAGTCAATAGCTTCGTTTCTCATTTCTTCGGGAATAACCTTTTTGATACCCCAGAAGAACATCCAGATTGTTTCGCGCAGCATAAATGCGGGAATCATAACTGCAAGGTTCTCGTAACCCTTCTTACCGCCTACGTTAATAAGTTCACCTGCTGCGTAAACACCGAGCATCAGCACGCTGTCAACGTGTGATCCTGCAATCCAGAGAGCCTTTGTTGAGAATCTCTTACGAGCCCAGGGAACATATGAATAGGAGAGGGGAGATACGACCGCACCGGGAATACCGACAATTGTTGACATTGATGCAAGGTTAAGAACATTGATGTAGTAAAGGTTGGTACCGGAGTTGAGACTGAATGCGCCCAAGAACTCGGAAAGAGTGATAAGAAGAAGCGGCTTGTTGGTAATAACCGATCTAATACCGCTGAGAATACTCGGACGCTCGATGGTTTGCATAACTCTTTCTTTGGCAACAAATGCATAGAACAGAGCGAACAAACCGGAAACAACAGCAGTAATAACACCGCCCATTACAAACATCTTGTTGTAGCCGCTCTGCCAAGCAGTATTGTTTACAATTTCGAGAGCCTGATTTTTGGGGCTGTTGATATAAATATCAATGAGAAGACCCATAAGAATTTCAGGAGCTTTTTCAACAAAGCCGGAAAGAAGGTTTGCCATAGTAATGAGTCGGGTTCGGTCAACAATATTCGGCGTGATTGTTGAAGTCATACCCTGGCGTACAATAGCAATAAGCGATGAGGCAAGGTTTGAAAAAATCTGCAACACCAGAAATATTGAAAATCTCGACATATTTGAGCCGATACCTTGTGTGCCATAGAACAAGGGGAGTGCCCAGAATAAAACTGTAATAAAAACACCGGGGATAGCGTAAATAACGAGCCAAGGCTTGAATTTACCCCATCTTGTACGAGTTTTGTCAACGATTGCAGCAAGGAAAAGATCGTTAACGATATCCCATATGCCGATAACACCGTTGGTAAGCGACTGAAGAACAAGATCAATCTTAAGGATATTCATCTTGAATATATCATCATATTTACCGATGTTGAAGCTCTGTGCAATATCGTCAAGTATGTAGGCGAAAGTCTCTTTTGTACCGACGTAACGTCTGTTTAGATTTCGCTTCGCCTCTTCGGCAGTTGAAACGTTTGTAGGTTCAGCTGACATCTGAAAACCTCCTATTTTTACATTATTAAATAAATTATATCACAACAATTGACAATTGGCAAGGATTAATTTGATTAATGCCGAATTTTGTTGTTAATTCCAGGCTGCATCGCCTAACATAAGCTTAAGTTCAAAGTCGGAAATGTTTGTGTTTTCATCAATTACAACGCATTCGATACCTGCCATACGTGCAAAATCGATTATATGTTCTTTAGTGAGTGAATAGCTGAGAACTGAGTGATGGGCACCGCCGCTGAGTAACCAGGCTTTGACACCGTCTTTGAAATTCGGGAGAGGTTTCCACATTGCGCTTGCAACGGGAAGCTTGGGCATCGGTTTTTCAGCATTAATACACTCAACCTCTGCACAGATTATTCTGAGTCTGTTACCGAGGTCTACAAGAGAAACAGCAATTGCTTTGCCTGCCTTTGAGTTGAAAATAAGTCTTGCAGGGGGCTCTCTGTCGCCGATACCGAGTGGCTGTACGTCAAGCTTTATTTCACCTTCTGCAATAGTAGGACAAACTTCAAGCATATGTGCGCCGAGAATGGCTTCGTTGCCCTTTGTGAGATTATATGTGTAATCTTCCATAAAGGCAGTTGAATCGTTACCTGCCATTATCTTCATTGCTCGTGTAAGAGCAGCTGTTTTCCAGTCGCCTTCAGCACCGAATCCGTATCCCTTTGCCATAAGTCGCTGTGCACTCAGACCGGGAAGCTGCCTGAGACCGTGAAGATCCTGGAAGTTGGTGGTGAATGCTGCACAGCCTGTCTTATCAAGGAAACGCTCAAGCGCAATTTCGTATTTAGCCTGTTCTTTAACAGCAGCGATATCGTCAGTTACTACCGTGTAAGTCTTTTTGTATTCTTCAAAAAGTTTTTCTGCTTCTTCATCGGTAACGGTGTTTATTTCCTGAACCAGGTCACCGATTCCGTAGTAATCAACACTCCAACCGAGCTTTGCCTGAGTAGTTACTTTGTTACCTTCGGTTACGGCAACATCACGCATATTGTCACCGAAACGGCATACACGAAGTGTGCTGCCCTGTGCAAAAGCTTTTGCAGCACTGACCCAAGTACGGATTTCATCAATTGCTTCTTCATCCTGCCAATGACCGACAACTTCTTTGCGGCTCTTTCTCATAAGTGCATAGATGTGGCTGTGCTCTCTGTCGCCGTGAGCTGACTGATTGAGATTCATAAAATCCATATCTATCTCATCGTAGGGGAGAGCTTCATTAAACTGTGTACTGAAATGAAGAATCGGTTTTGCGATCGTTTTGAGACCGTCAATCCACATTTTTGATGGGGAGAATGTGTGCATCCAGGTGATAATGCCGATACAGTTGTCGTCAGCATTTGCTTCACGCATAACCTTTGTTATTTCAGCTGCTGTTGTTACAGTAGGAGCGCAGATAACCTCAGCGCCGATTTTATTGTTCAGATGAGCTGCAATAATTTTTGAATCCTCAGCTACCTGTCTGAGAGTTTCATCTCCGTAGAGATGCTGGCTTCCGGTGATAAACCATACGTTGCTCATTATTATACCTCTTTCATATTTATTTCTGGCCGTAATAGGCGTTTGCGCCGTGCTTGCGGTTGTAATGCTTATCAAGAATATATTTGTTTATCGGATCAGAATCGGGATTGATTGTTTTCATAAGTATTGCCATTTTTGCAACTTCTTCGAGCACAACTGCGTTGTGAACAGCTTCAGCAGCATCTTTACCCCAGGCAAACGGACCGTGGTTGGCAACTACTACACCTGGAATTGCTTCGGGCTTGAGAAGTTTGAATGCTTCCGCAATAACCTTTCCTGTGTTAACTTCGTAGTTGTCGCGTGTTTCAACTGTAGTTAACTCACGCGTGCAGGGGATTGCGCCGTAAAAGTAATCCGCATGTGTTGTACCGTAAGCTTCAATCGGCATTCTTGCCTGAGCAAAAGCTGTTGCGTGAGTTGAGTGCGTGTGTACAATACCGCCTATGTTTTCAAACTGGCGATAAAGATAAACGTGGGTGGGTGTATCGCTTGAAGGGTTGAGCTCTCCTTCAACGACGTTGCCGTCAAGATCAACAACAACCATTTTGTCAGGCGTTAATTCGTCATATTCAACACCTGACGGTTTTATGACAACATAACCCGTTTCGCGGTCGATAGCTGATACATTGCCCCATGTAAAAGTAACAAGTCCGTGAGCAGGAAGACGGAGATTTGCGTTGCAAACAAGTTCTTTTAAGTTTTCAAGCATATTTCTTCTCCTTATCTTATCTGTCCGTTACCGCGGATGACAAATTTAGTTGTTGTAAGTTCGGGGAGACCTATAGGACCTCTTGCGTGAAGTTTCTGCGTTGAAATACCGATTTCCGCACCGAAGCCGAATTGACCTCCGTCTGTGAATCTTGTGCTTGCATTGACATATACGGATGAGGAGTTGATAAGCTTTGTGAATTTCTGTGCGGAATTATAATCGTTTGTGATTATTGCTTCACTGTGCCCCGTTGAATATTTATTTATATGCATGATGGCTTCATCCACATCATTTACTGTTTTAACAGACATTTTGTAGTCGAGATATTCAGTGCCCCAATCATCTTTGCTTGCAGGAAGTATATCAATAATGCTGCGCGCAAATTCATCACCGTAGAGCGTAACATTTTTTTCGTCAAGCTTTGCTTTGATTGACGGGAGTGCGATCTCTGCAATATCATTATGAATAACAAGACTTTCGGCTGCGTTGCAAACAGACGGACGAGAAGTTTTAGCGTTGAAAATAATGCTTACAGCCATATCAATGTCTGCAGTTTTATCTACATAGATGTGGCAGTTACCGACTCCCGTTTCAATTACAGGAACGGTTGCGTTCTGAACAACGCTGTTTATAAGTCCTGCACCGCCTCTTGGTATAAGTACATCTACATAACCGTTGAGCTTCATAAGTGCATTTGCGGTTTCCCTCGATGTGTCTTCGACAAGCTGAATGCAGTTTTCGTCTAAGCCGACCGATTTGATAGCATCTCTCATAATTTTTGCCGATGCTTTGTTTGAATTTATAGCTTCTTTGCCGCCTCTGAGAATAACAGCGTTGCCTGATTTAAGACAGAGTGCTGCGGCATCAATCGTTACATTGGGTCTTGCTTCATAAATTACGGCAATTGTACCCATCGGAACGGCTACTTTTTCTATGTTCAGCCCGTTAGGTCTTGTTGAACCGTTTTTTATTACACCGACAGGGTCGGGGAGAGCAACAATCTCAAGTACGCTTGATGCAATATCGTCAATTCTGTTTTCGCTGAGTGCAAGTCTGTCCAGAAGAGATTCTGACATTCCGTTCTTTCTGCCGGCTTCAAGGTCGATTCTGTTAGCTTCAATTATTTCGTTTTTACGCTGCCTGAGTGCATTCGCAATCGCACATAGTGCATCATTTTTAAGCGCAGTTGACGCGTCTGCCAGTGAAGCCTGAACAGCTTTTGCGTTTTTGCCTAATTCTAAAACGTAATTCATTTAATTATCCCTCCGCTTTAAGAAAATGTGTGCCGACTCTGTGTCCTTCAATAAGACGGTAGATATCATCGGGATTTTCACCGTTTATGATATATGTATCAATCTGTGAGGATGTAGCTTCTTTTGCGGCGTGGATTTTTGTAATCATACCGCCGGTTCCTCTGTTGGTGCCGCTTCCGCCTGCAAGAGCTTCGATTTCTTCATTGATTTCTTTGATAACAGGAATCAGTTGAGCATCTTCATATTCCATCGGGTTTTTGTCAAAAAGACCGTCAGTGTCTGTTAGAATGATAAGCTTATCTGCCTTTATAAGTTTTGCAACCTGAGCAGAAAGGTTGTCATTATCGCCGTAAACAATCTCGTCAACCGCAACAGAGTCATTCTCATTTATTATCGGGATTGCACCGTATTTAAAGATGTGTTCAAATGCATTTACAAGATTTATACGTCGTTCATCATTCTCGATATCGCTTTTGGTGATAAGAAGCTGACCGACAGTGCAGCCGAGCTCACCGAAGAACTTATCGTACATAAACATCAGCTCACACTGACCTATGCAAGCAGCAGCCTGACGTTCGGGTGTTGTTGACGGCCTTTCTTTAAGACCGAGTTTGCCGACGCCTACACCGATTGCACCTGATGTGACGAGCACAATTTCACAGCCGCTGTTATGCAAATCTGCAAGTGTTCTTACAAGCGCTTGCATTCGGCGGATATTTGCTTTTCCTGTCGGATATGTAAGTGTTGATGTGCCGACTTTTATTACAATTCTTTCATTATCTACCATAGTAATTGCACTTCCTTATATTTATCTTATCAATTATATCATAGTAAACGTTGTTGTCAATGTTTTGGTCGGATTAAAGCATTGATAAAATTATATTTTGCGGGTATATTGACAAATAAATTGGTTTGGATTTATAATTGATTAGATTTTGAAAGAAGAAGTGTTATTATGCGTGAAATTATCAGATCAGATAAACTTCAGAACGTTCACTCTGATATCAGAGGTCCGGTTTTTGTTGAAGCTATGAGAATGAGAAAAGAGGGCATTGACGTCCTTCGTCTCAATACTGGTAACCCTGCAACGTTCGATTTCAAGATGCCTGACAGTGTAAGAAATGCGCTTATCAATAATGCTGACAAAGCTGTTGCATATTGTGATCTTAAAGGTATGCCTGATGCCAGAGAATCTATTTGCGATTATCATAAAGGCAAGGGCATTCAGGGAATTACACCGGATGATGTTTTCATTGGTAACGGTGTAAGTGAGCTCGTAACAATGGCTCTGACCGCTCTTCTCAATTACGGCGACGAAATTCTTGTTCCTGCTCCTGACTATTCTCTTTGGACAAACTCTGTCTGGATTGCCGGTGCTAAGCCTGTACATTATATCTGTGATGAGCAGTCTGACTGGTATCCCGACATTAACGATATTAAGTCTAAGATCACGCCTAAAACCAAGGCTCTTGTTATCATTAACCCCAATAATCCCACAGGTGCTCTTTATCCGAAGGAAGTTCTTGAAGAGCTTGTTCAGGTTGCACGTGAGCATCAGCTTGTAATTTTCTCTGATGAGATTTATGACAGACTTGTTATGGACGATCTTGAGCATATTTCAACAGCTACACTTGCTCCCGATCTTCTTGTCTGTACAATGAACGGTCTTTCAAAGTCACACATAATTTGCGGTTTCCGTTGCGGATGGATGGTTGTCAGCGGTGCCAAAGACAGTGCAAAAGACTTTATTGCCGGTCTTGTTCAGCTTTCTGCAATGCGTCTTTGCGCTAACGCTCTTATGCAGCTCGTAATCCCTGCTGCTCTTAACGATCCCGAAAGCACAAGAGAAATGATTGTACCTGGCGGCAGACTTTATGAGCAGCGCGAGGCAACCTGCCGTGAGCTTGCAAAGATTGACGGTATTTCTTTTGTTAAGAACAGTGCAGCTTTCTATCTTTTCCCGAAGATTGATGTTAAGAAGTTTAATATCACCGATGATCAGCAGTTTGCTATGGATTATCTTCACAGCAAGAATGTTATGATTATCCCCGGCAGAGGCTTCAGCTGGTCTGAGCCCGATCACTTCCGTATCGTTATGCTTCCTGAGCCTGAGCAGATTGCAAAGGCAATGCGAGATCTTGGCGATTTCCTTAAAGATTACCGTCAGAACTAATCAAAGGCTTCAATAAGGCTTTGCAGTTCTGTATCATTATTGATGTGAATACCTTTTCGCAGATTTTGAGCATCTGATTCTGGAAGACTGTCAATTCTGCAATCGAGTATTGTTTCGGGTGTTTGTTCTCCGTATACAAATACTGCGACTTTGCCGTTGTATTCACTGACCGTATATTTATAGCCGACAGTTGATAACTCGCTGTCGGCTGTTTTTCTTTTTGATGGAATTGCGAATAGCATTACAATGACTGAAATGAATATAGCAATAAAAGAGAAAAATTTATGTGAAACCTTCAATTTTTTCATTCCTTTCGCATTTAGTATTACTAAAAAAACCAAAATTATGCAGAGAATTTTTAATTAATGCTTTATTTTTTAAAAAAATATGTTATAATAGCTTGTAAAGTTAAACACAAATTTTAAAGCTTCAGTATGTACCGAGGTGTAATTAATGCAGAAAGAACCTAAAAATCAAAAAAGCAGAGGTGTGGCAGCGACAGCTTTTTTCAGCAATCTTAAGCCGTCAACAATAATTCTGTCGGCTTTATTTGTCGGCATTATTGCTGCTGTAATTGTTGTTTGTTATGTGCTCGGATATATGATATGGTTCACTAATGGTGACGTTGCCATTGACCTGAACGAGTATCAGGCAAATCAGAGCCAGACTTCAATAATCTACGCCTATGATGAAAACGGAGAGAAGTTTGAACTTCAAAGGCTTCACGGCGATGAAAACCGAATCTATGTAGGTCTTGATGAAATTCCGGATCATCTCCAAAAGGCATTTATTGCTCTTGAAGATGCTCGATTCCCGGACCATAAAGGCGTTGACTGGATTCGTTTTGTTGCTGTTTTTGTCAAGGACAGACTTTCAACCGGCGGTTCCTCGATTACTCAGCAGCTTGTTAAAAACATTACCGGTGACAGAGAGCCGAACTTTGGCAGAAAATTCCACGAAATCTGCAATGCATTAAATCTCGAGAAAAATTTCGATAAAGATGAAATTCTTGAAGCATATCTCAATACACTTTATCTCGGCGGCGGTTGTTATGGCGTAAAAACCGCTTGTGAAAAATATTTCGGTAAAGATGTATCTGAAATCAACATAGCCGAAGCAGCTTGTATTGCTTCGATTACAAAGGCACCTTATACCTACAATCCTCTTATTAATCCTGAGGAAAATCGCGACAGACAGGTTAATAAATGCCTCAAAGCTATGCTTGATGAAGGCTACATTTCACAGGCGGAATTTCAGGAAGCTGTGTCATATAAGATGATTTTTACAAACAGCCCTGAATATGTCGCGAAAGATGTAGAAAAAGAGGAAGAAAAAAAACAGAACGAGGTCTGGAGCTTTTATATCGACTTTATCGTTGACACATTGGTTGACGAATTTATGGAAAAATACGATATGTCTGAGCGTCAGGCAACACAGAAGATTTATTACGGTGGTCTTCAGATTTATGCTGCGCTTGACGTAAATGCGCAGGCAATTCTTGAAGACGTATATACTAAGAGAAAAACATTCCCGAACGAGGCTGGAAAAGATGTCCAGGCACAGTCAGCAATGACGATTATGGATTATTCGGGAAGAGTTGTTGCTATTTGTGGTGAAGCAGGCAAAAAATCCGGCAACAGATGTCTTAACCGTGCAGCTGATTCTCCCAGACAGCCCGGTTCTTCTATCAAACCTCTCAGCGTTTATGCACCTGCTATCGAGGAAAAGCTTATAACCTGGTCAACATATGTTCTTGATAAAGCCTTTGCCTATAACGGTTCACTTTGGCCCAAGAACTATACCGGTGATAAAGGCTCAGGCAGAAAAGTTACGGTCCAGAAGGCTCTGGCACGTTCACTTAACACTGTTCCTGCCAGAATTGCTTATGAAACCCTCGGTCTGCAGAAGTCATATAACTATCTTGTTGATAAGTTCCATATTTCAACAGCTGTTGAAAAGTATGATATTGCACCTGCACCTCTTGCGACAGGTGCTATGCGTTACGGTATAACTACTCTCGAAATGGCAGCTGCTTATGCAACATTTGGCAACGGCGGTAAATATTTTGAGCCGTATTGTTACTATAAGGTTACCAACAGTGACGGATCTATAGTTTATTTTGATCAGGCCGGTATCACCGGTGAGCAGGTTATCGGTGAAGATACAGCGGATATTATGTGCGAACTTCTTCAGACAGTTACAACCGATAGTTCAGGTACAGGTACTCCGTATAAAATCGGCCATTTTCAGACTATGGCAAAAACGGGTACTACATCTGATGATTATGACCGTTGGTTTGTTGGAGGTACACCGTATTTTATTGCTGCTGTATGGTATGGATATGACCTTAATAAAACTGTTTCCAATGTTAGTGGCAACCCTGCAGGTAAGCTGTTTAAGGCTGTTATGGATAAAGTACATGACGGTTTACCCGATAAAGAGTTCAGAAAATCAAATATAGTTAAAGAAGAAAGATACTGCTTGTCCACAGGTAAACTTGCGGGCAAGGGATGTGCTTCTGCGACAGGTTGGTTTTCACTGAAGAATATGCCGAAAACATGTACCTCGTGTTACGGTTATAAATCATCCGGCAGCACAAATAAAACTGATAAAAAAGAAACTACTACATCGGGTTTGTTACAAGGAATAGTTGATTCTATTCCCAGAGTGACGACGAACAATAATTAGTTTAAAAGGGAGTCAGGTCGGTGGCTGCAGTATTATGCTGCCATCGGCCTTTTTAAAATTATGATTATACTTGGAATTGATTACGGAGATGTAAGAACAGGTGTTGCTGTTTGTGATAAAACAGAGCTTCTGGCTTTACCTGTATGTGTTATTAAGGAGAGCTATTTACCCAAGCTTCTTGATAAAATTATTGAGATAGTAAATGTAAAGAATCCGGAAATGATTGTTGTCGGTTTACCGAAGAATATGGATGGTTCTCTTGGTTTCAGGGCTAAGGCGTGCATCGAATTCGCTGAGGAATTGAAAAGCCGTTGCGGCATTGAAACGCATCTGTGGGATGAGCGATTAACAAGCGTTATTGCACACCGTCAGCTTCAGATGAACGGCAAAAGAGAAAAGAAGCATAAGGGTATTGTTGATGCTGCTGCCGCAGTTGAAATACTTCAAAGTTTTATTGATAGCAGGAAGTAAGAAAAATAACTCACTTCATTATAAATTTTTGTTATTTCGTGTAATTGCAATATTATATATTGATAAATTATTTGATCAGTTATTGTGAGTATTTGACATTATGATATATTTTCGGTTTTAGCGGCATAATCCTTCACAGGGGGTGCTTTATTGAACCGATATGTTGTTGCGTTTATTGATCTTGTTCTTATTTTTTCAGTTGTGTCAGTGTCTTGTTTTTTATACAATAATACATCGGATGTTTTGGGAAATGATGTAAAATCACCGACTGTTATTATAGATGCAGGGCATGGCGGTGAGGATGGCGGAACGAGTTCTGAAGACGGAGTTCTTGAAAAAGATATAAATCTTTCAATATCGTTTTATCTTACCGAAATCCTCAGATGTTACGGATATAATGTTATAATGACGAGAAGCACTGATGAACAGATAGGCGATAACTCTCTTACGACTATCAGGCAACGCAAGATTTCTGACGTGCGCAAAAGATTAGAACTTACAAAGCTGTATCCTGATTCACTTTTTGTCAGTATTCATCAGAATCATTATTCATCTCCGCGTTATTCAGGCGCACAGGTGTTTTATTCACCTAAATCTTCTTTAAGCAAATTGTTGGCAGAAACTGTTCAGGGTTCATTAGTAAGTCTTATACAGAAAGATAACACGAGAATGATTAAAGAAATTGGCACAAATGTATACTTGTTGTATAATTGCGAGTGCCCTGCAGTAATGGTCGAATGCGGTTTTCTGTCAAACCCTGATGAATCAAAATTACTTGCAACGACAGATTATCAAAAGAAAATCGCTTTTTCCGTTGCGTGCGGAATAATTAAATTTTTGGAGGATGAAAATGGCTAAATCAAAATCTCTCTATATTTGTTCATCTTGCGGATACGAGTCTTCAAAATGGTACGGTTGTTGCCCCGGTTGCGGTGAATGGAACACTATGAACGAAGAGGTTGTTGCTCAATCAGCTTCGCGTTCCTCATCAGTCAAGCCTGCTTCCTCTTATAAACTTGATGAAATTAAAAATGATATCGGAGTCAGATATAAGACCGGTCTTAATGAACTTGACAGAGTTCTCGGTGGCGGAATTGTCAAAGGATCGCTTGTGCTTTTAAGCGGTGATCCCGGTATCGGTAAATCTACAATTCTTCTTCAGATTTGTCAATATTTAGATAAAAAATTAAACATACTGTATATTTCGGGTGAAGAATCTGCTCATCAGATCAAGCTTCGTGCGGAAAGACTCGGTGTTACTAATCCGTCTCTTTCGATTATGTGCGAAATAGATGTTATATCAATAACCGAGTATATCCGTACAAATAAACCTGATGTAGTTATTGTTGACTCTATTCAGACTATGGATTATTCAGAGGTCAGCTCATCTCCGGGCAGCGTTACTCAGGTTCGTGAGGCTGCAAATGTATTTATGCGTACTGCAAAGTCACTCGGAATCCCTATAATTCTTGTCGGCCACGTTAATAAAGACGGTAATATCGCAGGTCCAAAAGTCCTTGAACATATTGTTGATGCTGTACTTTATTTTGAAGGTAACCGTAATTTTTCATACAGAATTCTTCGAGCCGTCAAAAACAGATACGGTTCAACAAACGAAATTGGTGTTTTTGAAATGCTTGATAGGGGACTTGCTGAGGTTGAGAATCCGTCTCTTATGCTTATTTCCGGTAAGCCGAAAAACACCTCAGGCTCTTGCATAGCTTGTGTAATGGAAGGCTCGAGACCTATTATGGCGGAAGTACAGGCTCTTGTAACTCCGACGGGTTTCGGCAATCCGCGCAGAATGTCAACAGGATTTGATTATAACAGAGTATCAATGATTCTTGCCGTGCTTGAAAAGCGTGCAGGATACTTTTTCGGCACAAGTGACACATATATCAATGTTGTCGGCGGCCTGAAACTTGATGAACCTGCTTGCGATCTTTCGGTTGCTATGGCGCTTGTTTCTAGTCTGAAGGATACTGTTGTAAACGATGATACACTTGCTTTTGGCGAAATCGGTCTTGCAGGCGAAATCCGTGGTGTAAACAACTGTGAGCAACGTGTCAGAGAAGCTGTCAGACTTGGCTTTTCAAGGTGTATAATCCCAAGGCATAATCTGAAAAATCTCTCTCTGAAGATAGCAGGCGATACGGAAATAATCGGTGTCAGTAATATACGCGAAGCATTTGAGGCAATAACCAAATGATTGATTTTAAGTCGATTTCATTGCCTAATCTTCCACAGAATAAAGTGAAACACGTTGTAGTTTCAGCAGAGTATTCATCACTTATAACTGCTTTAAAAAAATATGATATTGAGCCGCTTTTTGTAAGTCCTTGCAGTGATGTTATTTCTCAGGTGCGCAACCATTCAGATATGTTTTTTTCGTATCTAGGAAACGGCTTATATATGACTGAAAAGTCTCAGACTACTCTTAATTCAGCGTTAAATTCACTTGGATTTACTTCAAAAAATAACTCTGTCAGTTTGTCACAGAATTATCCTGATGATGTGATTTTGAATACCTGCATTATTAACGGTAAAATTCTGGGTAGCGCTGCCGTTGCGTATAAATGGTCCGGTGACTACGGAGAATTTATTCCTGTTAAGCAAGGCTATACAAAATGCTCTGTTTGTATTGTTGATGAACATTCACTTATTACTGATGATATTTCAATATTTGATGCGTGTAAGAAGCTGGATATTGATGCTCTTCTTGTCAGGAAAGGAAGCGTAAAGCTCAACGGGTTTGATTACGGCTTTATCGGCGGATGTTGCGGCAAAATATCACACGATACGCTCGCTTTTTTCGGTGATATAAGATCACATTGTGATTATGACAAAATCAGTTCTTTTCTCGTATATCGCTCAGTTGATGCTTTAAGTTTGTGCTCAGACAGTCTTATAGACGTCGGTTCTATTATACCGATAACGGAATATTGTGTTTAAGGCTTCAGATAATTGTCTGAAGCTTTAATTTATTGTTGCATTATAAGTTAATTAATGCTATAATTATTAATTATTTAGGCAGGTGATTTTTTGAGCCGCAGAAAATGGCAAATTAATAAGGTTGATAAAGCATTGGCGGCTGACCTTGCAGAAAGGCATACGCTCTTTGCTCTTGCGGCATTGATAGCTTCTTCAAGAGGAATTGATACTGATGAAAAAATCAGAGCATTCTTCTATGATGAGGCTCAGTTTGCTTTGCCTTGGGACTTCCCCGATATGCAAAAAGCTGTTGATGCGATTAATTATGCTATTGACAGATTTGAACGTATTGCTATCTGCGGTGACTACGATGCTGACGGCATAACTGCTTCTGCTTTGCTTTACTCATATCTCGAGCAGCAGGGTGCTGACGTTATCTGCAGGATTCCTGACAGAAGTGAAGGCTACGGACTCAAAAAAGAGGCAATTGATTATTTTGTTGAGCAAAATGTCAAATTAATTATTACCGTTGACTGTGGAATAAGCAGCGTTGAAGAAGCCGAATATGCGGCCGAAAAGGGCATAAAAATGGTTATAACCGACCATCATATCTGCGGTGACGTTTTGCCGGTGTGTGAGGCTGTTGTTGATCCTTACAGATCTGACTGTATGTGTAACTTCAAGGCATATGCAGGTGTTGGTGTTGTTTATAAGTTGCTCTGTGCTCTTGAAGACGGTGACAGTGAATATGTGCTCGATACTTTTGCGGATATTATTGCAATCGGTACTGTGGGCGATGTAATGCCGCTAATAGATGAAAACCGTCTTATCGTCAGAAGGGGAGTTGAAATGATCAACTCTTCCGACAGACCCGGCATTATGGCTTTGAGAGAATCAACGGGTCAGGCTTCAAAATATCTTTCAGCTTCAAGCCTTGCATTTACACTCGTACCGCGCATCAATGCAGCAGGAAGAATGGGAAGCCCGACAAGAGCACTTAATCTTCTTCTTGGTGATGATATCTCTTACTGTCGTGATCTGGCTGCGGAAATTGATTCGGCAAATATTCAGCGACATAATATTGAACTGCAGATAATTGCCGGGATAAAGCAAAAGTTTATCGATGATCCGACGCTCAGATATGACAGAGTTATTGTTGTTGACGGTGAGGGATGGCCTCACGGAATAGTCGGAATTGTTGCTGCTAAGCTTGTCGAGATTTTCGGCAAACCTGCTATTGTGATTTCTGATGACGGCGATATTTGCCGCGGCTCCGGAAGAAGCTTTGACGGTTTTTCTTTATATGATGCAATAAAATCATGCGAAGATGTTCTTGATCATTTCGGCGGCCATACTCTTGCTGCAGGTATTGGTATAAAACCAGAAATGATTCCTGAGTTCAGAAGAAGAATTAATGAATATGCCGCTTTACTCGGTGAAGTTAAACATCCTGTTCTTAAAATTGACTGTAAACTTAATCCTGTTGCGATTAATAATGAGCTTCTGGATACTCTTGCAACGCTTGAGCCCTTCGGTGCAGGTAATCCCGTTCCTGTATTCGGTTTGTTCGGTATGCGCATTGATGCCGTACAGTCTGTAAGTGAAGGCAGACATATTCGTCTTATACTTTCAAAGGGAGATACTCGTATTTCTGCAATGCGATTTGGTGTTTCACCCGATGCGTTTCCATTCTATAAAGGTGACGTTATTGACGTTGCCGCAACGGTTGAGAAGAATGAATATCTCGGTGAAGTAAGACCAAGTGTGCAGATCAAAGCTGTACGCGGTCACGGAATTGATGATGATCTTGTGCTTGGCTGTCTTGATCTTTTTGAAAAGATTATGCGTGGCGAAGTTTTGACAGCTGAAGAAAAAGCTCTTGCATATCCGGACCGTGATTTTATGCTTTCTGTATTCAGATTCGTTAAGTCCTGCGGTTGCTGGACCCATGACTACGAAACCCTTTGCTTCAGATTAACAGGTAATTCTGCCGATGTTTGCAAGATTGCTGTTTCTGTTGAAGCAATGCTTGAACTCGGTGTCCTTATAAAAAATGAGCACGGTCAAATTAATTTACCCGAAGTTTCTGTTAAAGCAGATCTTGGTTCTTCGAAACTTCTGTCTAAACTCAAGTGATTGGAGGTGTACGTTATGTGTGAAAAAAACGAGGTTGTTCAGCTCTATGATGAGCTGATTAGTCTTATCGGTGATAATTTCACTGAAGAAAATAAAGATCTTGTAGAAAGAGCATTCAGACTTGCAGAAAGTGCTCATAGCGGTCAACTCAGAAAATCCGGTCAGCCTTATATCATTCATCCTCTTTCTGTTGCCATTGTTCTTGCACAGATGGGTATGGACGCTGCTTCTATTGCCGCTGCCTTACTTCACGATGTTGTTGAAGATACCGAAGTGACCAAAGAAGATATTTCAAAGAGTTTCAGTGAAGAAATTTCGGCGTTAGTAGACGGCGTTACAAAGCTCGGTAAAGTTTCTCTTTCAAACAAAGAGGAGCAACAGGCGGAAAACATACGCAAAATGCTTATTGCAATGTCGCACGATATACGTGTCATAATCATCAAGCTTGCTGACAGGCTTCATAACATGCGTACGCTTCAGTTTATGAAAGAACAAAAGCGCAGAGATATAGCTAAGGAGACACTTGAAATCTATGCTCCGATTGCGCACAGACTCGGTATCCGTCCCGTAAAGGTCGAGCTTGAGGACCTTGCCATAAGCTATCTTGACAGTGTCGGATACAAAGAGATTGAAGATAATCTTACAAGTCAGCTCAGTGCGAGAAATGAATTTCTCCATGACGTTAAGCAGAGAATTGCTGACAGAGTCAGTGAGATAGGAATAAAAGCAAAGGTTGACGGCAGAGTCAAGAGTGTTCACGGCATCTACAGAAAGATGTATATGCAAAACAAGACCTTTGATGAGATTTATGATATTTACGCAGTGCGTATTATTGTTGATTCCGTTATCGACTGTTACAACTGTTTGGGTATCATTCACGATATGTTTACCCCCCTTCCCGGTAGGTTTAAGGATTATATTTCAACTCCGAAGCCCAATATGTATCAGTCGCTTCATACTACGGTTATCAGCAAAGAGGGTATTCCGTTTGAAGTTCAGATACGCACCTGGGAAATGCATCACACTGCTGAATACGGTATTGCGGCTCACTGGAAATATAAATTAAATATGTCGGGCGGCAACAAGTCTTTTGATGAGCGTCTTGCATGGGTAAGACAGCTTCTTGAAAGCCAGGATGATGCTGCAGGTGTTGACGAAATTGTTACGACAATCAAGAGTGACCTTGTTCCCGATGAAGTTTACGTGTTCACACCGAAGGGTGATGTTATTAATCTTCCGATGGGTGCAACTGTTATTGACTTTGCTTATGCCATTCACTCTGCTGTCGGTAACAGAATGGTTGGTGCCAAGGTCGACGGAAGAATGGTTTCGATAGACTATAAAGTTCAGACAGGTGAAATTGTTGACATTATAACCGCTTCTCAGCCGGGTAAGGGTCCGAGCCGAGATTGGCTGAATATTGTCAAAACAAGTGAAGCACGAAGCAAAATCCGTGCGTGGTTCAAAAAAGAGCGCCGCGAAGAAAATATTATTGAAGGCAGAACACAGCTTGAACGAGAGCTTAAACGAGCTCTTATCCGTCTGCCTGAAGAAGAAATGGAGAAATTTCTCCTTAAAATCGCCGAAAGACAGCGCTGTAATACTCTTGACGATTTCTATGCAGCGATAGGATACGGCGGTATTCTTCTGAGTAAGATTATGCCGCGAATTAAGGATGATTACTCAAAGCTTGTTTCAACCCATCAGATCAAACCGCCTGTTGAAACAATGCAGAAGAGAGTGAAGAGCAGCGAGGGCGTAGTTGTTGAAGGTATTGATAACTGTCTGATAAAATTTGCGCATTGCTGTAATCCGTTGCCGGGTGATGATATTATTGGCTTTATCACACGCGGTCACGGTGTTTCAATACATTCACGCACCTGCACAAATGTGCCAAAGGATATTGAGCTGAGCAATGAGCCTTACCGTTGGCTTAATGCTTATTGGGACAAAGCTGTTAAAGAAGAGTACAATGCTAACCTTCTTATCAAAGGCTTTGACAGAATCGGACTTCTTGCCGATATTTCAGTAATGCTCAGCAATATCCGTGTTCTTATTACCAATATCAGTTCGCGTTCACTTAAAGATGGAACTTTTGTTATGACTTGCACCATCTTTGTTGACGGTATCGAACACCTCAAGAGCGTTATTTCAAAAATTGAAAAAGTTGACGGTGTTCTGACAGTAGAAAGAAAGTGATAAAATGAAAGCTGTTATTCAGCGTGTTACAAATGCGTCAGTATCGGTTGACGGAGAAGTAAAGGGCAGCATCGAAAAAGGATTTCTGATTCTTTTAGGCGTTGTTCAGGGCGATACATTCGCTCAGGCAGAAGTGCTTGCATCAAAAATTGCAAAGCTGAGAGTGTTTGAGGATGAAAACGAAAAAATGAATCTCTCACTTCTTGACGTTGCAGGCGAAGCTCTTGTGGTCTCGCAGTTCACACTTTGTGCCGACTGTAAGAAGGGGAACAGACCTTCTTTTACTCCATCTGCGCCGCCCGATATTGCAAACGAACTTTATCTTGAATTTTCTGAAATGCTCAGAAACAACGGAATTCAAAGGGTAGAAAATGGTGTTTTCGGTGCTGATATGAAAGTGTCACTTTTCAATGACGGACCGGTAACAATTATTCTGGACACCGATTTATGGAGGAAATAAAATGGAGATAAAATGTTTGCCTCTCGGCGATTATCAGGCTAACTGTTATGTACTTATTGATGAAAAAAATAAGAAAGCAGCTGTTATTGATCCCGGTGTGCCGAGCGATGAACTTAACGATATTCTTCTCGGTTATGATCTTGGCTATATTCTTCTCACACATGGCCATTTCGATCATATTTACGGAAGCGAAGTGCTTAAAGAGCTATATCCCGAAGCAAAGCTTTGCATCCATACCGATGATGAAGTCTGTCTGAATAGCACGGAATATAACCTTGCCGGTGATTTTGACGGTTATCTTCCTGAACTTAAAGCAGATGTTTTAATCAAAAACGGTGATGAGATTAAGATCAGTGACGATATAACGCTCAGGGTTGTTCATACTCCGGGTCATTCTAAAGGTTCTGTTTGTTTTGTTGATGATAAAAACAACTATATGTTCAGCGGAGATACACTTTTTTGCCGTACAGTTGGCAGAACAGATTTTATCGGAGGCAGTTTTGACGAAATGATTGACTCAATCATATTGCTTTCGACTTTTAACGAAGATATGATCGTATATCCCGGACATAACCGCTCGACTGTTATTGGTGTTGAGAAAGTAAAGAACAGATATATGAGGAAGCTTTGATGACGGTTTATATTATCGGACATAAATTTCATTTTGAAACTGAAAATTTATGCAGAATGTTTTATCCTAACTCGGATATAAAACTTTGTTATGAATATAACACCGCAGAAGGCGATTATCTGTATACTGAGATGACCACCTGTAATGGTGTTACAGTTCTTTCTGCAAAAATTAATGTTGATAACGGTTCAGCTGAATACAACGAAGAGCTTGAGTGTTATTCTGACGACGATGCGGAATATATTCTTGCGCTTTGTGTTTTTAAATGTCTGAAAGATGTTACGGGTTATACTCCGAAATGGGGATTGCTCACAGGTGTTCGTCCGTCAAAGCTGATGAGTAAGCTCGTTGATCAGTACGGAAAAACTCAAGCCGAAAAGTATTTTACGGATAAACTTCTTGTCAGTAAAGAAAAAACTGCTCTCGCATCAACTGTTTCTGATGTGCAGAAGCCTCTTGTTGCAACTAATAAAGGCAATTCATTCAGTCTGTACGTTTCAATTCCGTTTTGCCCGAGCAGATGCAGCTACTGTTCTTTTGTTTCTCACTCGATAACAAGTGCAAATGCCAAAAAGCTTTTTCCCGAATATCTTGAAAATCTCAGAAAAGAGCTTGAAATTACGGGCAGATATGCTTCTGAGAATTCTTTAAAACTTGAAAGTGTATATTTTGGCGGAGGTACACCCGGTATTCTCAGTGCTGAAGAATCGGTTTTGCTGATTCAAACGATTAAAGAAAACTTTGACTTGTCTTCTTGCCGTGAGTTTACTTTTGAATCGGGCAGGGCGGATGTCACAACACGTGAAAAATTAGTTGCACTGTACGAAAACGGCGTTGACAGAATCAGTATCAATCCTCAGACTTTTGATGATTCGGTGCTTGAGATAATCGGCAGAAAACATACTGCATCTCAGGCTGTTGATACATATAATATTGCAAAAGAAATCGGATTTAACAGTATTAATACAGATCTTATTGCAGGTTTGCCCGGCGACAGTGTTGAAGGCTTTAAAAAGTCAGTTGACACTGCAATTGCATTAAGACCTGAAAATATTACTGTTCACGCTCTTGCGTTGAAGAGATCAAGCACTCTTGTTGCAAAAGACAACGTTTCGCTTGCTCAGGATGATTCTGCGGGTAAGATGATTGATTATGCCAATCAGACGCTTACAAAAGCAGGATATATTCCCTATTATATGTATCGGCAGAGCAGATGTGTTGGTAATCTGGAAAACGTCGGTTGGACTTTACCCGGTAAAGAATGTCTTTATAACATCTACATGATGGAAGAAATTCATACCGTTCTTGCTGTTGGTGCAGGTGCGGTAACGAAGCTCAAGCAGCCCGACGGGTCGCACATTGAGCGTATTTTTAACTTTAAATATCCGTATGAGTACAATTCAAGGTTTGATGAGGTTATTGAACGTAAAAACAGAATAACTGAGTTTTACCGTACATACAATTAAAATGATGCTCGTCTTAAATATCTGGATAAGGAAGTGTTTCTTTGGATCAGCAAAAACAAATTAAAGGACAGTCAATGCTCAACGGTGCTCTTGTTCTCGTTGTGGCAACAATGCTTGTCAAGGTCATTGGCGCAATTTATAAAATACCTCTTACTGCACTTATAGGTGAAGTAGGCAGAGGCTATTTCAGCTCCGCTTATGAGATTTATACTCCGATATATGCGATTTCAATGGCGGGTCTGCCCGTTGCAGTATCAAAGATGGTTTCTGAAAGCGTAACACTCGGTAATTACAATGATGCAAGACAGATATTCAAAGTAGCAAAGAAGCTGTTTTTGATTGTAGGCGTTGTCGGAACTTTGCTCCTTGTGCTCATTGCTTTCCCATATGTAAAGCTTGGTGATTGTGAAGATAATCTCTGGAGTATTCTTATGATTGCTCCGTCTATTTTCTTCTGCTGCTTTATGTCAACATACCGCGGTTATTATGAAGGTCTGCGCAATATGACACCGACTGCTGTTTCTCAGGTTATCGAAGCACTCGGTAAGTTGATTCTCGGTCTTCTTTTCTCTAAAGTTATCATCGGCATTGGTATGAATATGTACAGTGCAGGTCAGCCTGTTTTCGGCGTTGTATGCAACAATGACAGTGAAGCTGCCAGCGCAATTGCTCCTTATGCCGCTGCAGGTGCTGTTTTTGCCGTTACTCTTGGCACGGTTGCTGCTCTTTTGTTTATGATTATTCATAAGAAGATAAAAGGCGATAACTTTGACCGCACAATGCTTGTCAATTCACCAAGACCCAGAGATAAAAAAGAAACTTCAAAGACAATGATTACTATTGCTGTGCCGATGGTAATCAGCGCACTAATTACAAACGTAACCAATCTTATCGATAATTTTACGATTCGTACAAGGCTTGCACACGCTGTTTCTGAAAATCTTGACTTTTTCAAAGAGACTTTTGCTGCTTCTTTAATTGGTTCAGGCACTCTCGACAAGGATATCGGCACATATCTTTACGGATGCTATTTTTCTGCACTGGATTTTAAGAATCTTATTACATCAATTACAATGTCACTCGGCGTCAGCGCTATACCGGCGCTTGCAGCCGCAGTCGCAATAAAAAACTGTAAAGAGATAACATCAACAATCAACTCTGTTATAAGAATTTGCATGATTGTTGCCGCTCCTGCAGGTCTTGGTATTGCTGCTCTAGCTACACCTATTATGACTCTGCTTTACGGTGGCACCAATGCGGAAAATCTTATTCCCATTTCTTCACCGATTGTAATGATTTACGGCATTGCTACTTTTGTGCTCGCTCTTTCAACACCGCTTACAAATGTGCTTCAGGCAATGGGCAGGGCAGATATACCTGCGAAAACGGTTGCAATAGGCGCAGTGATAAAGGTTATTTGCAACTTTATTTTTGTCGGAATTCCCGAGCTTAATATTTACGGTGCCACTATAGGTACGATTCTTTGTTATCTGTTTATTATTATTGCAAATCTCTACTTTACAATGAAAGTATCGGGCTGCAGAATTAATTTCCTTTCTACAATTGTTAAGCCTATGATTTGCGCAACGGTTTGTGCACTTTCCGCTTATGGCACACGTATGCTTCTTGTCAGATTCCTTACCTTCGGCGATCCTTCAAGCAGACTTAATGGTGCTAATCTTTCAACGTTTGTTGCGGTTGCAGTTGCGGTTGTTGTTTACGCCGTAGGTATGCTCTTGATTAAGGGATTTGCTTATGATGATATTGTTATGTTACCAAAAGGCAAAAAAATCGCAAAAGCTCTTGAAAAATTCCATCTTTTAGGGTAAAATAAACAATTGTTGGTTAATTAGCCAAAATGGAGTGTTAATATGGTTTCCGGCTTTGAGTTTAAAAAAGAATATAATTTTGACGACCTTGTCAGAATTGTTGCCGTACTTCGCGGTGAAGGCGGTTGTCCTTGGGATGCGGTACAGACTCATCTTACAATCAAAAAAGATCTTATTGAAGAAACTTATGAGGTAATCGAAGCAATCAACCGCGATGATAAAGTGTTACTTTGTGAAGAACTTGGTGACCTTATGCTCCAGGTTGTTTTTCACTCACAGATTGAAACTGAGGCAAACTGTTTCGGAATCAGTGAAATATGTGACGGAATATGCAAAAAGTTAATTGAGCGTCATCCTCATGTTTTCGGTGAAGTTAATGTCAGCGGTGTTGATGATGTTCTCACCAACTGGGACGATATCAAGCGTCGCACAAAGAATCAGAAAACTACAACACAGGCGATGCAGGCTGTTCCGCGTGAGTTGCCTGCACTTATGAGAAGCACCAAAATTCAGAAAAAAGCTGCTAAAGCAGGTTTTGACTGGAATGAAGTAAGCGGTGCACTTGATAAGCTTGAAGAGGAAATAGCAGAGCTCAGAGAGGCGATTTCACAGCAGGATGATGCCGCTTCATTTGATGAACTCGGTGATGTTCTTTTTTCTGCGGTCAATGTTTCTCGTTTTATTGATGTCGATGCCGAAGAAGCACTTACTGCTTCGACAGATAAGTTTTTTAGCAGATTTTCAATTGTTGAGCAACTTGCCGAAAAAAGAGGCATTGATATGAAAGCAACATCTCTTGAAGAGCTGGACAAGCTTTGGGATGAAGCGAAAAAATGTTAATAATACTAAGGTATTATAAATAAATTGGAGGTATTATAAAATGAACAAAAATGAACTCATCAGCGCAGTAGCTGAAAAATCAGGACTTTCAAAGAAGGATAGCGAGAAGGCTCTTAACGCTGCTCTCGTGACTATCACAGCAACAGTTGCAGCAGGTAATAAGGTACAGCTTATCGGTTTCGGTACATTCGAGCTTCGTGAGCGTGCAGAGAAGCAGGCTCGTAACCCCAGAACAGGCGAGAAGATGACTGTTCCCGCATGCAAGGCTCCCGCTTTCAAGGCTGGCCAGGCATTCAAAGACGCTGCAAAATAATCAGTATTAAGTATGTGGGGCTGCCTTTTTGGGGCAGCTCTTTCTTTTAAGGAGTATGCTATGAGATTGGATAAATACCTCAAAGTTTCAAGAATTATAAAAAGAAGAACTGTTGCAAATGAAGTATGTGATGCCAAACACGTAACAGTCAACGGTAAAATTGCAAGAGCATCACTTGATGTTAAAGTCGGTGATATTATCGAAATTCAAATGGGTTCAAACCTTACAAAGTATCAGGTTCTCAATATAAGTGAGCACGCAACAAAGGAAAATGCTGCACTGATGTTCAAACAACTCAGTTAATCATATCTTCTTTTTTATTGACATATAAATCAATAAAAAAGAAAAGGGGATAGGTTAATGGAGGAGAAAAGACAGCAGACGGATATGTCTCAGAATATCGTTCTTGAGAGCCGAAAAAAGCTTACAGCTTCTTCGGTTAAAGAGGTTGACAGCTTTGATGAACAGAATATTGTTGCTTTTACCACACTCGGTGAACTTACTGTAACGGGATCAAATCTTCATATCGGATCTTTCAGCACGGATACAGGCGAATTGATTGTTGAAGGTGAAATCAGTTCAGTTTCTTTTTCGGACGATGTACAACCTTCAGGTGGCTTTTTTGGCCGTATTTTCCGCTGATGTATATTAATGACGTCAATCAGATTAATATAATTCTTATGTCTGTCGGCTTAGGTGCTTTGCTCGCGGTTCTATATGATGTTTATACTGTTATTAATAAGCTTTCATTTAAGTCGTGCAGAACAATAGTTTTGAGAGACGTTATATTTTGTCTTTTATCCGGTCTGATTTGTTTTCTGTTTTTACTTGTTGTAAACAGGGGACGGATGAGGATTTATTTTCTGCCGGGTGCGATTACAGGATTTTACTGTTGGCATTTTTCATTCAGCAAAGTGTTTGTGAATTTACTGTGTTTACTTTTTGTAAGAATCAGCAATATGTTTCTGTTATCTGCGAGGCTATTTCTTATGCCTTTCAGACCGATAATTGCTCTTTTTAGTCTGATTTACGGCAAGTTTGGCAGACTTTTTAAGAAATATTTTATAAAATTGAAAAATAAATTAAAAATAGACTTGAAAAAAATTTGATTTATGTTATATAATAATATAAATATAGTATCAGCAGGTGTGTAATGGAAAAGAAAAACGGAAAGAGAATCAGCATTATTGTTGTGCTTGCCGCTGTTGCATTGATTGCTTTTCTTATTATTAATGCTATTGAAATCGGTGTTGGCATTTCTGAAAAAAAGAATCAGCGAGACGATTTGATAGAAGCTAATACAGTACAGGATGAATTGAATTCTGAACTTATAAATAAACTTGATGATGAAAATGCATCAGATATTTTTGAGGATATAGCCAGAGAAGAATATGACTATATCTATCCTGGTGAAAGAGTATATGCCGATTCGGCTAACTAATAAAAAATCAAGGGAGAAACAGCAAATCTATGCAGTTTGAAATTGGCTCAATTATTGAGGGCAAAGTAAGCGGATTAACAAACTTCGGTGCTTTTATTTCATTGCCGGGCGGTGCTACCGGTATGGTACATATTTCCGAAGTATCAAACACTTATGTCAAAGACATTCACGAATATCTCAGCGATGGTCAGGATGTCAAGGTTAAGGTTTTGGCGGTTAGTCCTGAAGGTAAAATTAGTCTTTCAATCAAGCAGACTGAAGCTCAGCCTGCTGTCTCAGTTCCTGCTCCCAAGCCTCGTAAGCCTCAGCATAAGCCTAATGTATGGCAGGGTCAGCAGCAATCCTCATCAGAGCCCACTTCTTTTGAAGACATGATGGCAAAGTTCAAGCAAGTAAGTGACGATAAGTTTTCGGATCTTCGTCGCTCGAATGATTCAAGATACAGTCAGCCGACAAGACGCGGCAGAAAATAATGTATAGTTTTATGCACCGTGAAGTTTGCTTTGCGGTGCATTTTGTTTAAATGAGGTAAAATAATGAAAGAAATTAATGTTAATATAATAAAAGAAACCGTTGCACAGTTGTGCATTGATGCAAATAAAAGGCTGCCGTCTGACCTTGATGATTTGATTAAACAAAGTGCCGAAAACGAGGTTTCAGAGCCTGCATATGGTGTTATGAATGATCTTATAGATAATATCAGTGCTGCAAAAACACTTGATATACCCATTTGTCAGGATTGCGGAATGGCTGTTGTTTTTCTTGAAATCGGTCAGGATGTACATTTTGTCGGTGGTGAGCTGTATCAAGCTGTAAATGATGGTGTAAGTAAGGGGTATAAGGAGGGCTTTTTGCGTTGCTCTGTTGTTGGTGATCCTCTTCTAAGAGTTAATACCGGTGACAATACTCCTGCTGTAATTCACACATCGATTGTCCCCGGCGAAAACGTAAAAATTACTGTTGCGCCTAAGGGATTCGGTAGTGAAAATATGAGCTGCCTTAAGATGTTTACACCTGCTTCGGGACGAGAAGATATCATAGAATATGTCCTTGATTGTGTTACGAAAGCAGGCGGTAATCCTTGTCCGCCCATTGTTCTTGGTGTCGGAATCGGTGGCGATTTTGAGCAGTGTGCTTATCTGGCAAAAAAAGCACTTTGCAGAAATGTAAGCAGTTCAAATGAGAACGAGTTTTATGCTGAAATGGAACAGGAAATTCTTCGCCTTGTTAACTGCCTTAACATAGGGCCGCAGGGATTTGGCGGAAAGACAACGGCGTTAGCCGTAAATATTGAAACTGCTCCGACCCATATTGCGGGATTACCTGTTGCTGTTAATTTCGGATGTCATGTTACAAGACATTGCTCGAAAATAATTTGATTCGTTATTAAAAATAAATAAAATATATCAATGCTATTTACAAAATATGTGCAATATGCTATAATACAGATACAGTCAAAGAAAACTAATTTGGCTGATTTTCATACAAAGGGGATGTAATTATGAAAATCACAACTGTAGGACGTAAGTGCACAATCAGAGATTCCTTCAAAGAGCACGCCGAAAAAAAGCTTAAAAAAGTTGAGCGTTTCTTTGGTGATTCGGCTGAAGCGAAGATAACTGCTACAGTCGAAAAAACATGCCAGATTGTTGAAATTACAGTCAATAATAATGGTATGATTTTCCGCTCGCAGGAACGTTCTGAGAATATGAACGATGCGCTTGACCTTTGTGTTGATTCACTCATCCGCCAGATAAGAAAGAATAAGACGCGTCTTGAGAAGAAAATCAGGGATGTTTCATTTGATGAATTTGTCGATGACACTCCGGTTGAAGAAGATGATTTCGAGGTTATCAGAACCAAAACTGTTGATCTTCGACCCGAATCTGTAGAAGAAGCTATTCTGAAAATGAATCTAGTGGGACATAAGTTTTATTTGTTTCTTAACGCTGAAAACGGCAAGATTTGCGTTGTTTATGTACGAAACGACGGCGGTTACGGTTTAATTGAACCTGATATCGATTAATTCTTATTGACTAATATAATATTATTTACTATAATAATGGGAGTAGATTTATCTGCTCCCTTATTTTAATTCAGAGAGGACTTTGGCGTGCTGATTAATTTTTGTATTCCGTGTCTTTTAGGTATGGAAGGATTCATTGCTGATGAGCTTCGTGCTCTGGAAGCTCAGAACGTTTGCGCTGAAAACGGCAGGGTTTTATTTTCGGGTGATGAAAATATACTCGCACGTGTCAATATATGTTCGCGTTTTGCAGAACGAGTTCAGATTGTTGTAGGCTCTTTTGTTGCCAAAACTTTTGAAGAACTTTTTCAGGGAACAAAATCGCTTGAATGGGAACAATGGATTGGCAGCAGAGATGCTTTTCCTGTTAAGGGTTATTCAATAAATTCAACACTTTTCAGCGTCAGAGACTGTCAGGCAATTATTAAAAAAGCTGTTGTTGAACGACTAAAGAGCAAATATAATATTCAGTGGTTTGATGAAACGGGACCTGTTCATCAGATTCAGTTTTCGTTCAATAAAGATGTTGTAACGCTCTTGCTTGATACTTCGGGTGCCGGTCTTCATAAGCGCGGTTACAGACCTCAATCAAACGCAGCTCCTATAAAAGAAACACTTGCTGCTGCACTGTGCAATGCTTCAAGACTTCGCAGTTATCATACTCTTTATGATCCGATGTGCGGATCGGGCACAATTCTTGTTGAGGGCGCACTTATGGCAATGAATATTGCTCCCGGTTTAAACAGAAACTTCTCGTGTGACCGTTGGGAGCAGCTTGACAGAAGTATTTGGAAAACCGAAAAAGAGCGAGCACGCGATCTTGAAAAACGTGATTGTGATTTCCTTGCAATCGGTTCGGATATTTCTCCTGAATCTGTTGAGCTTGCAAAAATTAACGCTGCTCAGGCAGGTGTTGCCGATAAAATACGTTTAAGTGTTGCTGATGTACGCAAGTTTCAGGGTGAAACAGAGAAGGGTACTCTTATTTGTAACCCTCCTTACGGTGAGCGACTGCTTGACATTGAAGAGGTATCTAAGTTATACTCTGTAATGGGTCGTGTTTTTGAAAGAAAACACGGTTGGTCATACACAATTATTAGTCCGTCAGAAACCTTTGAACAGGATTTTGGCAGACGTGCTGATAAAAGACGTAAACTGTACAACGGTATGATCAAATGTCAGGTGTATATGTATTTTAAATAATGTGAAAGAGATGAGTTGAATGAAACATATTTTTATAGTTAATCCCAGTGCAGGTAAGGGCAAAAACAAAGCTGTAAATATCATTAAACCTCTTATTGAAAATTTCTTTGCCAACTATGATGAATACTATGAAATTCACGAAACAACTGCACCTTATGAAGGTATTGATTTTGTAAAGAATTATCCTGTTGATGATGAAACTGTTCGTTTTTATGCATGTGGTGGTGACGGCACACTGTTTGAGGTTGTTAACGGTGCTTACGGCAAGGAAAACGTTGAGGTTGCTGTTATTCCTCTTGGCTCGGGTAATGATTTTATTCGACTCTTCGGCAAAAAAGAGAATCTTATTGATATAGAAGCACAGGTTAAGGGTACTCCGATAAAACTTGACCTTATCAAATGTCTTGGCAAAATAGCAATCAATCAGTGCTCAATGGGTCTTGATGCTGAGATTTGTGCAAGTCAGGCTAAATTTAAGAAGATTCCCTTCCTGAACGGTGAAGCGGCATACACTGCAGCTCTTCTTTATTCATTTATCGGTAAGATGAAGAGCATATTTACAGTTCAGTTTGACGATAAAGAGCCGTTCACTTTGCCGACCCTTTTCTGTTATTGCGGAAATTCACGTTGGTACGGCGGCGGATATATGGCAGGTCCTCACGCAATGCCTGATGACGGATTGCTTGATTTTGTTCATGTCAAGAAGAATATGCCAAGAATAAAGCTGCTTGGTCTTATAAACAAATATAAGAGGGGAGAGCATCTTTCCTGGGATATAACTACATTTGAGCGTGGCAAGAAGCTTTATATCCACAGTGATAAACCCGCAGCAGTCAATATTGACGGCGAGTGTGAGTATGTAACCGATTGTACTTTTGAGATTATAGAAAAGGGTATCAGTTTTGTTGTTCCATCAACATCCTGGTATTTTGAAAAGGTTGCAAACGGCGATATTTGCGACAGCAAGCCTATGAAATGATTTAAACATCATCCGATATATGGTTATCGGATGATGTTTTTTAATAAATATTTTCTGTTGTTTCGAGCTTTTGAATAGTTATAATACCGCAGGTCAGAATTGCAAATGAAGATCTTGCTGCAATAATCAGTTCGTTACTAATTTCGATCAAACTGTAATAATATACGCTGTTATTAGCTATAATGTTAAGCATTAATGATAGAATCAGCAATGCGCTGCAGAAAGAAACGGTAAAATGCAAATACATTTGAGAAATGGGCTTAAGAATTTGTAAAAACATTGTTATAATCACCGTTTTTATGATATAATATCGATAATTAATGTTCAATGCATAAAAAATGGAAAGAGAGGGAACAAAAACCTATGATTACAACAGGGATGTCCAGCTCTTGTTATTATCCGCTTGAAACAGAAAAATCATTAATTAAGTGCGGAGAACTCGGCTTTTCTAATGTAGAACTCTTCGTAAACACATATTCGGAATTAATTGATCCGATAAAAAGTGAATTTAAAAGAATAAAAGATTATTACGGAATGAATATTTGCTCTGTTCATCCCTTCACTTCTTTTGCAGAATCCACTGTGCTTTTTGGTGCATATCAGCGAAGGGTAGAGGACGGACTGGATTTTTATAAAAATTACTTTGAATTTGCTGCTTTTTTAGGTGCGAAGTATCTTATATTACACGGTGCTAAAATAGGACCTTATGACGATAACGAGGATTATTTTGACCGATATGCGCGCCTGTACAGCATCGGTCAAAGTTTTGGTGTTACTGTTTCCCAGGAAAATGTTGTTTTGTTTCGTTCGCAAAGTGTTGATTTTATAAAAAAGATGTCTGACTATCTCGGCAATGATTTTTCTATGACATTAGATTTAAAACAGTGCAGACGAGCAGGGGAGAATCCTCTGGATTTTATTAAATCGGTTGGTGAAAAAATTGATCACATTCATTTAAGTGATTATAATGATGAATCAGATTGCGTGCCTCCGTTTGAAGGTAAGGAAAATTATGAGACTATTATACAATCTCTGAGATTAAAAGGTTATTCCGGTAAGTTTATTATTGAGTTATATCAAAAAAACTTTGAAAAAGATCAACAAATTGTGGATGCAGCTGTTAATTTTGACAAAATATTGCTTTAATTTACTTGCAAAAGAATTTTATTATGATATAATATAAATAATAACTATAGGAAGTGATTTTTAATGAAGTGTCCTTTTTGCGGCTATGAGGAAAGTAAAGTTATCGATTCCAGACCTACTGATGAAGGCGAGCGTATAAGACGCCGCCGCGAATGCATTAAGTGTTCAAAGCGTTTTACAACATACGAGATAATTGAAAGTGTTCCTGTCATTGTTGTAAAAAAGGATAAATCCCGTGAACCTTTTGACAGACAGAAACTCTTTAACGGTCTGCTCAGAGCATGTGAAAAGCGTCCTGTATCTCTTTCGCAGATTGATTCTGTAGTTAACGATATTGAGCTCACTATTCAGAATTCACTTGATCGTGAAGTAACTTCTGTTTACATAGGTGAGCTTGCGATGGATAAGCTTAAGGGACTTGATGAAGTAGCTTACGTCAGATTTGCTTCGGTCTACAGACAGTTCAAGGACATTAACACATTTATGAATGAGCTTTCAAAGCTTCTCAGTGAAAAATAATAATTAAGTATTAATCCCGTGATGCTTATTGTATTGCGGGATTTTTGTTTTTTATTAGTGTAATAGGGCACTTGACAATATATTATGTATATGATAAACTAAAATTGTCACTTGCACAAAATAAATGTTTTGTGCAAGTGAGGGGACGAAAAGTCGGTAAAAAATCATTTTTTACAGATTTTTTAAATATTACGTTATTTATTATTAATTTATTGAACTGAGGTTTTATTATGCGTAAAGAAGACATTTATAAATTACCGCAACTTGTTATCAGCTTTGTTAACTATCAGCTGACTGTAAAAAATAAATCTGAATTAACCGTACTTGAATATGCTTCTGATCTGCGTACATTTTTCAGATTCCTTAAAATTCATAAGAATAAACTTTCTATGGATGTTGAATTGAATCAGATAGAAATTTCTGATATTGATGAAAGATTTATCAAATCAATCAGAATTTCTGATATTTATGCTTTCCTTGCTTTTTGTCAGATGAATCTCGGCAACAGCCCCAAAACCAGAGCCAGAAAGGTTTCAGCCGTACGAATGTTCTTTAAGTTTCTTTCAAGTCAAGGAATTATTGAAGAAAATCCTGCTCAGGATCTTGATTCGCCAAATGTGAGGAAATCTCTCCCTAAGTATCTTACACTTGAACAGAGCCAGAATTTGCTTGATGCAATCGACGGTCAGTTTTTTGAGCGTGATTATTGCATAATTACTTTCTTCCTTAATTGCGGTATACGTCTTGCAGAGCTTGTCAGCCTTAATTTAAACAGCATCAGGCCCGATAACAGCGTTAGAATTATTGGTAAAGGTAATAAAGAACGCATTATTTACCTTAATGATGCATGTGTTCACGCACTTAACCGTTATCTTCAGGTTCGTCCCCGAGACGGACTTAAAGACAGAAATGCACTTTTTATCAGCCGTCAGAAGAACAGAATCAGCCGACGAAATGTACAGGTTATAGTTAAGAAATTCCTTGAAAGCGCGGGAATAACTGAAGAAGGTTATTCTGTACATAAACTTCGTCATACTGCAGCAACTCTGATGTATCAGCATGGAAATGTTGATGTTTTGTTGCTTAAAGAAATTCTTGGCCACGAAAATCTTTCAACGACTCAGATTTATACACACGTTGCTAATGATCAGATTAAAAATGCTGTAGCATCAAATCCGCTTGCATCAAAAAAATCCAAGCGAAAAGTCGGAGAATCAGAGGTTTAATATCATTTTTCCGGTTTTAGTTATTAGAAAAGCTTGTAACAGAATAAATACGCATTCAATTGCAATAATTATCAGTCCGAAAAAAATATAGGTTTTTGCTTCTCCCCTTTTACTAGGTTCTCCGAACGCTACTGCTTTAACTAATTTCTTTGTGAGATTAATCGAGTTATCAGATAAAGCTGTAATTAAAAGTGATGTAATAACTGCAAACGGAATTATTACAATTAAGGCGAAGAATATTCCGTTTACCTTATAACTACTGTATATACAGCAGTTTATTAATGCGCATATGATGCCGTATATGCACGGTAATCCGACGGATGTAATTAATCCGCAGGCAGAAAATCCGCTGAAGAATATTGCGGCAATTGTTCCTATATTTGAAGAAATCAGAATTGTAAACGTTTTTAAATATTCAGAATTAATAAGATAATCAATTCCGTTTTTTACAATGTTGCTGACCGAGCTGTATTTTGTGAAAAGCATTGTGCCAAGCCATAATCCAATCAGATAGATTACAAGTATCAGAATTCTTATATGATTAGTTTGAATAAGCTTATTTAAATCGACTCCTTTTTGTTTCAGATCCCTTAAATTTAACATAAAGTTATTTTGCATTCCGTTTTATCTCCTTTTTCTTTTGATTTTCATATTAATTGCTGTAATGCCTCCGATTGCACCCGAAATCATCACAATCACAGGTACTATCAGACTGACTAAACTAACTGATTTTTCAGTAATACTCACAGCTGTTAAAGCGGCTGCAGCAGCTAACAACGATGCCGATATTCCGTTAATTAAGCCTTTGCTTTTTTGTTTTATTGAAGCAGATAAACCGGATGATAATCCTGACAAAACAAGACACAGTACAAATATCGGTAAATAGTATTTGCTGTTTATTGTTGTTTTCAGAATCATTGATGCGGCAATAAATAATGATACAACAAGGACAATAATGCCGGCTAACGAACCTTTGATTATATGTTTACTTATTTTTAATGTTTTTGAATTTTGCATAAAAGAATACCCCCAAATCTCCTTATAAGAAGATATGAGGGTTGTTTTTGTTATATTACAGATTGTCGAAGAATTAGTCTTCTTTGCTTGACTTTTTCTTTTTCTTTGCGTGCTTTTTGCCTTCTTCTTCGATCTTTGCGTTCCTCTCAGCTTCTGCAGCCTGCTTTGCAGCTTCTCTCTCTGCCTGAGCTTTTTCAGCAGCTGTGTTGTTGGTCTGAATAGCCCAACGCATAATCTTCATTTTATTGCGGTCAGCACCAGTTTCAATTACGATTGAATCGTCTTTGATTGTTACAACTCTGCCGACAATACCGCCGATTGTTGTGATTTCGTCACCAATCTGAAGGCTGTCACGCATCTGTTGATCTTCTTTCTGCTTTTTCTTCTGAGGACGGATTGTGAAGAAATACATTGCACCGAAAAGAACTGCCATCATTACAATCATAACCAAAGGATTGCCACTGTTGCCCTGAGCAGCTGCACCTGTACCTGCGCCACCCATACCGGGGAGCATTAATAAAATAGGATTCATTAAAAATTACCTCCGTTTAACAATTATTGAAATTATATTAGATTTAAATCCTTGTGTCAAGTAAATCTGCATATTTATCGTGAAATTCTTTAAAATTGCCGTTGTCCAGTGAATCACGAATCCTTTGCAAAAGCGTATTATAGAAGTGAAGATTGTGCATTACGCAAAGACGCATTGCGAGCATTTCTTTTGCCTTGAAAAGATGGTGAATATATGCGCGAGAATGTTTTTGACAGGTTGGGCAATCACATTCGGGATCAAGCGGCTGCATATCTTTGGCATATTTTGCGTTGTTAAGGTTTCTGATGCCTGACCAAGTGTTGATATGTCCGTGGCGTGCATTTCTGCTGGGCATAACGCAGTCGAAAAGATCTACTCCCCTGCTGACTGCTTCGATTATGTTACCGGGAGTGCCGACTCCCATAAGGTACCTGATTTTGTTAACAGGCATATACGGCTCGACACTTGATATTATTCGGTACATATCTTCTTTAGGTTCACCTACCGCCAGACCTCCAATTGCGTAACCGTCGAGGTCGAGCTCAGCAATTGCGCACATATGCTCAATTCTGAGTCTGTCATAGGTGCAGCCCTGATTTATACCGAACAGCAGCTGATTTTTGTTAAGCGTATCATATCGGGAATTAAGCTTCTCCATCTCTTCTTTGCATCGGATAAGCCAGCGTGTTGTACGTTCACATGAAGCTTTTGAATAGTCAAATTTTGCGGGGTTTTCAACACATTCGTCAAAAGCCATAGCGATTGTAGAGCCTAAGTTTGACTGAATCTGCATACTTTCTTCAGGTCCCATAAAAATTTTGCGTCCGTCAATATGAGAAGCAAAATAAACGCCTTCTTCTTTGATTTTTCTCAGCGAAGAGAGTGAAAAAACCTGAAATCCGCCGCTGTCGGTGAGAATAGGTCCGCTCCAGCCTGTGAATTGATGAAGACCGCCTAGCTCTTTTATGAGTGCGTCACCGGGACGCAGATGAAGGTGGTAAGTGTTGCAAAGCTGAACCTGACAGTGAATATCTTCAAGATCGTATGCGCTTACAGCACCTTTGATAGCACCGCAGGTTGCAACATTCATAAAGGCAGGAGTCTGTATTGTACCGTGAACTGTGCTGAATTCGCCACGGCGAGCAGTGCCTTCAGTTTTAATTAGTTTGTACATTGTAAAATTACCTTTCGAAGTTATGTGAGATCAGTGAACATTGATGAGTCACCGAAAGAAAAGAACCTGTATTTTTCGTCAACAGCTACCTTGTAGGCGTTCATAGTGTTTTCATAGCCTGCAAATGCGCTTACAAGCATAATCAGTGTGCTTTCGGGCAAATGGAAATTAGTTATTAATGAATCTATGCAATTGAACTTATAACCGGGATAAATGAAGATGCTTGTCCAATCGTCGTCTTCAATAATTTTGCCGTGCTTCGAAGCAACTGATTCCAGTGTGCGGCAGGTTGTTGTACCGACCGCAAAAACTCTGCCGCCATTTTCGTGGGTTCTGTTTATCAGATCCGCCGTTTCTTTCGGCAGATAATAGTGCTCGGAATGCATCAGATGATTCTCAATATTTTCTTCTTTTACGGGCCTGAATGTACCTAAACCTACATGGAGTGTAACTTTGCCGATCTCAATACCCTTAGCTTTGATTTTATCAAGTAGTTCAGGTGTAAAATGAAGACCTGCAGTAGGTGCAGCTGCTGAACCTAATTTTTCTGAATAAACAGTCTGATAACGCTCTTTATCTTCAAGTTTTTCGGTTATGTAGTGCGGTAAAGGCATTTCACCGATTTTGTCAAGGACATTGTAGAAATTTCCCTCATAAATAAACTTGACAAGGCGGTTACCGCCATCAAGCACGTCAATAACCTGAGCGGACATAAGACCGTTGAAATCAAACTCTGTTCCGGGTTTGGCGCGTCTGCCGGGACCTGTTACACATTCCCAGACATCGTTTTCTTTCTGGCTGAGAAGAAGAAACTCGACAACAGCTCCGGTATCTTTCTTAACACCATAGATTCTAGCAGGAAGAACGCGAGTATCATTAATGATTATGCAGTCTTTTTCAGTTATGTAATCGAGTATGTCATAGAAGTGTCTGTGCTCGATTTTACCGCTTTTTTTGTCAACAACCATCATTCTTGAGCTGTCTCTGGGCTCTACGGGAGTCTGAGCAATAAATTCTTGCGGTAAATTATAATAAAAATCTGATTTTTTCATTGCAAATCCTCTAAATATGTGTTAATATAACTTGTATTATATTGCAAAGTGCGGCTTTTTTCAAGTCGTTTGCAGATTTTTTTCGGAGGTACAGTCAGATGAAAAAGTATAAGGTAGGTATTGTAGGTGCTACAGGTATGGTTGGTCAGCGTTTCATTACGCTGCTTGATAACCACCCCTGGTTTGATATCACAGCTCTTGCAGCAAGCTCTCGTTCAGCAGGCAAGCAGTACAAAGAGGTTGCTGAGAAGCGTTGGATGATGGATGTTCCCTACTCTGATAAAGTCGGCGAGATGGTTGTTATGGATGCAACAGCTGACGTAGAAAAAATTGCTTCAATGGTTGATTTTGTTTTCTGTGCAGTTGATATGAAGAAGGACGAAATCAAGGCTCTTGAAGAAGAGTATGCAAAGCATGAGTGCCCCGTTGTTTCAAACAACTCAGCACACAGACACACACCCGATGTTCCCATGGTTATTCCGGAACTCAATCCTGAGCACACTGCTGTTATCGAGTCACAGCGCAAGCGTCTTGGTACAAAGCGCGGCTTCGTTGCTGTTAAGTCAAACTGCTCACTTCAGAGCTACGTACCTGCAATCTTCCCGCTTAATAAGTTTGGTGTTAAAGATGTTCTTGTCTGCACATACCAGGCAATCTCCGGCGCAGGTAAAAACTTTGAGACCTGGCCCGAGATGGTAGATAACGTTATCCCCTTCATCGGCGGTGAAGAAGAGAAGTCTGAGATTGAGCCTCTCAAGATTTACGGCAAGGTTGAAGGCGACGAAATCGTACCCGCAACAAGCCCAGCATTCACAGCACAGTGCATCAGAGTTCCTGTTACAAACGGACATATGGGTGCTGTTTTCGTAAGATTTGAGAATAAGCCTTCTAAGGAAGAGATTATTGAAATCTGGGATAACTTCAAGGGTGTTCCTCAGGAGCTGGATCTTCCCAGTGCTCCCAAGAAGTTCCTCAACTACTTCGTTGAAGACAATATGCCTCAGACAAAGCTTCAGCGTGAGCTTGAGGGCGGTATGGCTGTTTCAATCGGCAGACTTCGCGAAGATACACAGTACGACTACAAGTTTGTCTGCCTTTCTCACAACACTCTCAGAGGTGCAGCAGGCGGTGCTGTTCTTCTTGCTGAGCTTCTTTGTGCTCAGGGTTATATGGACTGATTCTTAAGGAGAGCTACTGATATGAAAAACACAATTTTTACAGGTGCAGGTGTAGCAATTGTTACACCCTTCACCGAAGACAACAAGGTTAATTTTGATGAACTCGGCCGCATTATTGACGACCAGATTGAAAACGGTACCGACGCTATCGTAATCTGCGGTACAACAGGTGAAGGTTCAACCCTCACACACGAGGAGCATGCTGCTGCAATTGACTTTGCAGTTAAGCACACAGCAAAGAGAATTCCCGTTATCGCAGGTACAGGCAGCAACGATACAGATTACGCAGTAAAGCTTTCGAACGAAGCTGAAAAGAGCGGCGTTGACGGTCTTCTTATGGTTACTCCCTACTACAATAAGACTTCTCAGGCAGGTCTTATCCGTCAGTACGAGTATATCAATGACCGCGTCAGCACACCTATCGTTCTTTATAACGTACCTTCAAGAACAGGTATGACAATCAAGCCCGAAACATATTTCGAGCTTTCAAAACTCAAGAACATTGTTGCTACAAAGGAAGCAAGCGGTGATATTTCTGCAGTTGCTCAGATTGCTGCACTTTGCGGTGACAATCTTGACATCTATTCAGGTAACGATGATCAGGTTACAGCTATTATGTCACTTGGCGGTAAGGGTGTTATTTCCGTCCTTTCCAACGTTGCTCCCAAGATTGCTCACGATATTCCCACACTTTACCTCAACGGTGATTATGAGGGCAGCAGAAAGCTTCAGCTTGAGTGGCTTGATCTTTGCAATGATCTCTTTATTGATGTAAACCCCATTCCCGTTAAGGAAGCTATGAATATGATCGGCTGGAACGTCGGTAATGTACGTATGCCCCTTGCTCCGATGAATGAGGCTGCCAGAGCAAAACTCAGAGCTACACTTGACAGACACGGCCTAATTAAATAAATTGTGTTTAAATCAGCCGGTTCATCCTTAAAGTGAGCCGGCTTTAAACTTAAGAAAGGAACGTTAATTATGCTTAAAATACTTCTCAGCGGTTGTAACGGTGCTATGGGCAAGGTTATAACAAACTGTGTTGCAGAGCGTGATGACTGTGAAATAGTCGCAGGTCTTGACGTTAACACTACCGATAACGGTTTTTATCCCATTTTCGGTTCAACTGATGATATTAATGTTAAAGCAGATGTTATAATTGATTTTTCTCACCCTTCTGCTCTTTCGGGTGTTCTTAAATATGCTCTTTCAACAAAGACTCCTGCTGTAATTTCAACAACAGGACTCAGTGAAGAGCAGATAAATTCTCTTCAGCTCGCTTCTTCACAGATTCCGATTTTCTTCAGTGCAAATATGTCACTCGGTGTTTCACTTGTCAGTGAGCTTGTCAGAAAGGCTGCGAGTGTTCTCGGTAATAATTTTGATATTGAAATTGTTGAGGCTCATCACAATAAAAAGATTGATGCGCCCAGTGGGACGGCACTTATGCTTGCAGACAGTGTAAGCAAAGGTCTTGAATATCAGCCTGTTTATGAGTATAACAGACACGCCAAAAGAGAAAAAAGAACAAAAAATGAGATTGGCATACACGCAATCCGAGGCGGTACAATTGTCGGTGAGCACGAGGTTATTTTTGCCGGTAATGATGAAATAATCACTGTTTCTCACAGTGCCCGCTCCAAATCCGTTTTTGCAGTCGGCTCAATTAATGCGGCAATATACCTTAGTAAGAAAGAGCCCGGTATGTACTCAATGAAAGAGCTTGTAGCTGAAAGCTGACGGAAGGACAGAGAATCATGTTAAGCAAAATATTATCATTTATATTTATGCTCATTCTCTCATTATCTTCAATTCTAGATACACCTTTATACGGATATGAGTCAAAACAGTTGATTTGTGACAACAACTTTGAAAACGGCTTTTATGTGCTGTCACAACAAGCCGTTAATAACGCCTCCGTAAAACTCGGTGAGTTTAAGTATTCAGATTCAACTCATTCACCTTCATGGATGATAGCCCAGTGGAATTCAGGACCTTGTCTTTGGGCAGAAAAAGCCGAAAGCGACAAATACACTATCACTGACGGAAAGACGAAATGGGTTACTTATAACCCTGTTGACAACTCTGTTTCAATGCGACTTAACGCCGCTAATGTATATAACGGCGCTCCTGCCGGTGAAACGGAATGGCCACATCTGCTGCTCGAGCAATCCCCTATTCGTGATTATTCGGTTATGACAGACGAAGAGAAAGCTTTTTACAGCTGTGATTCTGACCACCTTGTGATGTCACTCGATATAAAAATAAGCGAGTTTATTGACACAACAAACGCTGACGGAATAAATGCGGTACAATATCTTGCATACTTTTATATGTCAGCGGTTGACGGCAGTAATTTTATATGGTTTGGTGTAAATCTCTTTGACAGCCGAGGCTATCAGGATACATATTGGGCACCGGATTCTGTGGGCGGTCTTATGATTTACAGCCTTTCAACCAAAGATACTTACGGTTTAAACTGCAGATCGCTATACAGAAACGGAAAACCTTATGTCAGCGATGAATGGGTGCACATAGAAATTGACCTTGCTCCTCATATCGATAAACTCATTAAAGAAGCTAATAAATCAGGCGTTTACTCAGAACAAATTCGTGCAGACGATTTTTATATCAGCGGTACAAATATTGGGTTTGAAACTCACGGCAACTATGACTGTACTGTTGAAATAAAAGATTTTAATCTTACGTCATACAACAAATAATTTAAAAGCTCACTTGACTATGACAGCCAAGTGAGCTTTTAATTATTTAGTTTTCAGTCTTATAACAGTTACTGAATATTTCGGAGCAGTGAAATTGAATTTGTTACTCAATCCGTTAATTTCAAACACTTCCATTTTGCAGTCTTCCGTTTCGCCGAGTATATTATCGTCGCCGAGAGTTTCACCCTTAACCTGATAAACCAGCGCATTGTCATTAATATCTGCACCGGAAATGTTGAACGCGAAATTCTTTGCAGAATCGGTTACATTTACAAGTTTAACTATTATATCTCCTGTTTTATCGCTGCTGACTACGTGATATGCTTCAGCTTCACTGTCAGATCCGCTTATGTAGTCGATATATAGCTCACCGTCGATATAACACCTGATATTTCTTCCGCTTACAACAACTTTCAACTCATACTCTTTGCCTGTTTCAACAGTAAAAGACTTGGTTGTGCCGGCAATTTTATCGGTTTTTTCACCGTTTTCCATATATTGAAGCGTTGAAACAGTATTACCCCATCCGCCGATATTCCAGAAATAATTGTTATCCTTATCCCCTACCGCGAACGGAATAATAAAGCCCTCTTCGCCGTCAAGCTTTTTTGCATTAAGCGTATAGGTATAGTCGGTCCAATCATCCTCGCCAAAGTAGGCTACAGAGCCGTTGAGCGAATATGCCATATCGGTTGATGTCTGCACAAGTTTGCCGGATTTTACTTTGAAATCACCGTCGGTCACCTTTTCCCAATTCCACCAGAATGTATCAACCGAGAAATCGTCACTGCCGAGAATTTCTCCGCCTTTATTATCGGTAATTTTTACATTATCAAACTCAGCTGATGTATACCAAGTACCGACACCGACTCTTCCTTTAAGGTCTTTTTGTTCAATAAGTGCACCGTCGAGTGTTGAATCAAGCAGCTTTGCACCTTGATTTACGGAGAATATCTTCTGCATATAGTAACTGATTGAACCTGTACAAAGGTGGTTATTGAACCAGATAAGATCAGGTGACCAGTGTGTTGCAGTCAGATTACCGAAGAGCGGTGCATAAGCAGCCATTTTTACTATATCGCCGTTTCTTTCAAGACCTGTCATATATGCAGCCTCTGCAAGAGCGGCACGGAGTGTGTTTGATTTAGCTGCATATTCGCCGAGAAAAACATTGATACCGCCGCCGTAGATTGTGTCAGTCATTGCGGAAGGATTGCGTAAGTAATTCTGTTCGTCATAGTAATTTGTATTTCTGAGAAACCATTCGGGTTGATTGTAGTAATGCTGATCTGTTGCACCGGCAAAGTCTGTGATTGATTTGTCCGGATTATTATTAAGCCAGGATTTTGCAAAATCATATGATTTGATATAATTTTCGCTGTGTGTTGCATCAAAAGCTCCTGAAGAATAAATCAGCTCAATACCATCATAAAGGTCAGGAGAGGCTTTTTTTGCTTTGTTAAACGCATTGAGGAAGGATTCATACCGTTCAAAATAAACTTCGCCTTCATTTTCGTTACCGATACAGATGTATTTGAGCTCAAACGGCTCGGGATGTCCGAGTGAAGCTCTGACTGCGCCCCATTTTGTGTCTTCGTTTCCTCGGCAAAATTCAACAAGATCAAGCATATCCTGAATGTATTGTTCAAATTCTGCTGTGTTCAAATCGACAGGACCCTGTCCTCGCATCTGGCAGTATAATCCGCAGTTGATAACAGGTACACCGATTGCTCCGATATCTTCAGCAAGCTGAAAATATTCAAAAAAACCAAGACCATAGGTCATAAATGAAGGGTACGGATCATCTGTCATTGATAAATTTGTCCAGAGGTTTGTGCCTTGTTTTCTAGCGGCAACATCGCCGTACCTGTCGTTAAACAAAAGCGGATTTCCGTCAGAGTCTACTCCGATTGAGTCTTTCCAATCATAGGCAGTTTTATCGTCATAACCTTCGATAATACAACCACCCGGGAATCTGAGAAATTTCGGCTCCAATTCTTCGAGCATCGTTGCAAGATCTTTTCTCATACCGTTTTCTCGTCCTTTGAAAGTGTCCTTCGGGAAGAGAGAAATCATATCAAGTGCAACACTGCCGTTATCTGTCAGTATACGAAGAGTAACATTACTGTTTGCTGTCTGGTTGGATTTGAGAGTTAGCTTATACTGTGTCCATTCATCGGAAATATCATTTATTACAGCAGAGCCTGCTATATTTTCACCAACACAAAGCTGAATTGTAATTTTGCCGTTGTATCCGTCAATTGCCTTTGCATAAACCGAAAAATTATATTCTGCATCTTTAACAAGATTCGTTCCGTCAAGAAAACCTATGTTTTCAATACCGGCTGGCACTCCACTCTTATTGGAAATAATGATGTAATTTCTGTTGTTTTCGTTGAGTGAGTTGAGTGAATCGTTTATTATTATGTTCTTTTCAATGGCACCGACAGTCTTCCAACCGTAAAACTGGTCATCTTTTGCGGTGTCGCCGAATTCAAAAGATCTGTTTACAACCTTTTCTGCATAAAGACCGCCGTCAGCCGCAAAGTTGATGTCTTCAAAGAAAATACCGTAAAGAAGCTCGCTTATATCATGAATTTCTTTATCAGCATTTATATCAAGAGTATAGTCTGCAGTTGATGTATTATAAGGCAGTATTTCATTTGCTTTAACATTATCAACAGGCTCTGCTGAATTTCCGAATATTGAAATAAAGAAAGCGATAACAGCTGCAGTTATTCTTTTGAAAAAAGAAAGAATTTTATACTTCATAGCTTTTCTCCTGATTTAGCTTTTTTATAATTTTATATCATTTTTATTCTTTAGTCAATTGAGATGATGAGAATATCTTTTGTATCATTTTGTCTGAAATATCGTTAAGCTTATTAAAATCCATAGCCTTAATGTAGTGTTTTTCTAGCTCGTCGTGAACGGATTTGGCTTTTTTCATAATATCAATTGCTTCATCTTCAAATCTTGTTGCAGCTTTTTGATTGAACAATAATCTGTTTTTATAAACATTAAACTTATCTTTTTCAATGAATCTTGATGCATTAATATTTTTTGTGGCATACGGTTTCAGATTTATGCGTGAGTCAGTAGTAAAATAACCTGTACGAAGGTCAGGGATAATAATGTGTAACGGTTTTGAGGAAGGTCGGAGAGGATCAAGACACATGATAACATCAGCTCCGTTTGCTGTTGCGATGTTACCTATTGATTCAATAAGCATTGATGATGTGTGATTGTATTCATCCGTGACAGTGATTATTTTGTCGCACAATGCGTTAATTGTATCGATAAAAATATATTTTCCTTTAGGTGTATTTCCGTTTAAAAATATACTTTTTGCAGTACCTGCTTTATTTGTGCATTCATAATTTTTAATTATACTTCTGAGTGCATAGTTTTCAATTTTTTGTTGATTAACACAGCTTGCGAGTATTTTTTCATTTTCAGTCTTTGCTTTAGCAGCAGCGAAAAGATATTTTGAGCTTCTCTTATGAAGTGCTTTGTTACAATCCGTTAATGTTATTATGTGATTTTTAGATTCTTCCAGTTTGTTTTCATCCCAGCATTCTCCGAGGTTTATGATTGTTTCTGATACACCCGGATAAACCGGATCTACAGTATGCGGTGATGTACCGTCACAGACAGAAATTTTTAGTTCAGGTATAATTACAGCATCCAATGAATCGGGATCACTTGAGCAATATACACAATGACAAGCAAAACCTCTCTCAATTGCATTAAGTTTTATTTTTTTCATCATTCCTGATTTTCCCGTACCGGGGCCACCCTTGATAATGTAGAGTTTCCAACCTTCGTGTGCGTTATAAAGAGTATTGAAAAGACTAAAAAATCCTTCTCCTGAATTTGCGGCTAAAAAATAAGATAATGTTTCATAATTCATTACATCATCTCCTATCTCTTTTTATCAATTTATGCCGGGGAAAAATAATTGTGAAAAAATGATCTATTATCAAAAAACGGTTGAAAGTTTTTATGATATATTATATTATAAATAAAAGAAGACAAAAAATGCAGGAGGCACAATTATGTCGGAATTTAAATTTGGTGTATGCTTAAAATTCAGAGACCGCGAAAAGCTCCTTACTGCAAAAGAGTCCGGCGCCGATTTTTATGAGCTTGGTTTTAGCGACCTTGTAAGCGGTTCGGAGGAAGAGATAAAAGAATTTATTGATTTTAATAAGTCTTACGGTCTGCCCTGCCCTGCTGCAAACGGTATGTTCCCGGGTGAAATCAGACTTGTTGGACCTGATGTTGACTATGTAAAAATTGATGAATATCTCGATTTTGCTTCAGAACGTTTTTCGTCTGTAGGTGGTGAAACCGTAGTATTCGGTTCGGGCAATGCAAGAAGATGTCCTGACGGTTGGAGCTATGAAAAAGCTACCGACCAGCTTGTCGAGCTTTGTGCTGAGCATATTGCACCTTATATGCGTAAATATTCGCTTATCTGTGCTATTGAACCTCTCAGAAGTTGTGAATGTAACGTTATAACATCAGCAAAACGAGGTTTTGAAATTTGCAGACTTGCAAATGTGCCCGAGGTAAAACTGCTTATTGATCTTTTTCATTTTGATGCAGAAAAAGAAGAACGCGAAACAATTCTTGACTATAAAGGATATTTGCAGCACATACACATTGCAAGCGCAACGAATAATCGTAAGTATCCTAAACCCGATGACGGAACGGATTATCAGACATTTTTTGATATGCTGAAAAAAGCTGATTATAAGGTTGGCAGGATTTCTCTTGAAGGCGGATTTGACAATTTCTCTGATGACTCTAAGACAGCTTTTGATTTTCTAAGAAAGTTTTAAAACAGGTGATAAATATGCAGTTACTTGAATCAGGCGAGATGTATCTCGAAACTATATTTGTTCTCTCCCAAAACCAGAATTTTGTTCGAAGCGTTGATGTCGCAAATTATACCGGTTATTCTAAGCCCAGTGTCAGCCGTGCTGTAAATCTGCTTAAGGATAACGGATATATCAGTATAGATACCGATGGTCACATAACGCTGGAGGAAAGCGGTTATGCTGTAGCCTCCGCAATATTTGAGCGTCATACAATACTTACAAAACTGTTATGTAAAATGGGTGTAAGTGATGAAACAGCATCAGCTGATGCCTGCAAAATGGAACATGTAATAAGTAAAGAAACATTTGAAAGAATTAAAGAGTTTATTGATAGGATATAAAAATACTCCACAGCTGACTTTTGAATCAGTTGTGGAGTTTAATTTTTTATAGAACTTATCTTTTTCTGCTCCAGAGACCGGGGCTTACCAACGCAAGAAGCGGGAAAATCTCGAGTCTGCCCAGAAGCATATCAAGGCTCAGTATAATTTTAGAGAAATAGCTGTAATGACCGTAATTACCGGTTGCGCCGACAAGCTCGAAACCGGGACCTATATTATTGAAACAGGCTGTTACAGCGGAGAAATTTGTGCCGATTGTGTTGCCGTCCAAAGAAATAAGAACAAAACTGAGTAAAACAATTGCACAGTAAACAGCAAGGTATGCATCAACACCATTGCATATTGATTCATCTACAGGCTTGCCGTCCATTCTTACAACATATACTTTACGGGGATGCAATGTCTTTCCTATTGTTCGCCAAATGTTTTTGCCGAGCAGGATAACGCGTGAAACCTTAAGTCCGCCGCCTGTGCTGCCTGCGCTGGCTCCTATAAACATAAGAAACAGAAGAATTGCTTTGGAGAATGCCGGCCACTGTTCAAAATCAACTGATGTGAAACCTGTTGTTGTCATAATACTGCTGACCTGGAAAGCAGCGTGCTTTATTGTTTCTCCAATTGATGAATACATATTGGAGATATTGATAGAAATGGCAATAACGGCAGTAACTGCAATAAGTATATATGCTCTGAGTTCTTCATTTTTTAGTACAGCTTTGAACTGACGGAGAATAATTAAGAAATATATATTGAAATTAACACCGAAAAGGAACATGAATACGCTTGCAACATTCTGCAAATATGAGCTGTATGATGCAAAACTGTCGTTTTTAACACCGAATCCGCCTGTACCGGCTGTACCGAAAGCTGTGCAAAGACTCTCAAATACAGGCATGCCGCCTGCGATGAGGAATATTACACAAAGTAAGGTAAGAAGTATGTAGATTCCGTAAAGAATAAGCGCTGTTTCTCTTATGTGAGGTGTAAATTTACCGACGCTCGGACCAGGGCTTTCTGCTCTCATAAGATAAATGCCGGAACCCGAACCTTTTTTGGTCTGCGGTATAACAGCAAGAATGAATACGAGCATACCCATTCCGCCGAGCCAATGACTGAAACTGCGCCAATAAAGATTACAACGTGACAAACTTTCAACATCGGAAAGAATTGAAGCACCTGTAGTTGTGAAGCCTGAAATTATTTCAAACAATGCATCAATATAATTGGGGATTTCGCCGCTCCAGAAAAAAGGCAGAGCACCGAAAAGTGATATTGAAAGCCAGGAAAGACCGGTTGCAGCAACACCCTCCTGTGCATAGACAGATGATTTATAGTTTTTTGTTGCAATCAACATCGCAGAACTGATAATCATCATCAGCAGTGTTGTAACAATATAAGCACTGGCGTTTTTAATTTCGCCGTCGATTAATGCAATGGCTGCAGGAGCGATCATAAAAACCGAAGTAATCAGAATCGCAAGAGAGACAATGCGAAAGACAAATTTTACATTCATTCTGAATCAGACCGTCCTCAGGCAAAAATATCGTTAAACTGTAATATAGGAGCTTCACGGTTTGTTATAACAATTACCGTATCGCCGATTTCGAATGTTGAATTACCGTCGGGTACAATATTAGTGCCGTGGTGTGTTATGCAGGCAATAAGCACTTTGCTTTTAAGGTGGAGCTTCTTGAGCGGAACGCCGATGTTTCGCGAACGTTCATTCATTACGAATTCAAGAGCTTCGATTCTGCCGTTAGCTATTTTATGCAGTGTTATCGCAGCACCTGCCTGATTATCCATAGCGCGTACATACTGAACGACGTTAGCACTGCAAAGTTCTTTCGGGCTTACAATACCGCCGACATTAAGATTTTCAATAATGCCTGTCGGATCAATTCTGTTAACCTTCGTTACGACATTAGGTACGCCTCTTGTTTTGCCGTACATTGATGATATAACATTTTTTTCATCAAGACCTGTAAGCGTTACAAGAGCATCCATTTCGGACAAACCTTCGCTCTCAAGTACTTCCTGAGAAGATCCGTCAGCAAGAACAATTGATGCTGAAGGAACAATCTGAGCAAGATGTTCACATCTTTCGGCATTATTCTCAATAATTTTAACGCGTACACCTGCATCAGTAAGATGCTTGGCAAGGTAATAACAAACTCTGCCGCCGCCTATAAGCATTGCGTGTTTAATTCGTTTCTGAGTAATACCTAATTTTTTGAGGATATGAGATAAAATTGCAACGGGTGCAGTAACATAAATATGGTCGCCTGCGCGAAATACCGTATCTGCAGTAGGAATAAAAGCTTCTCCATCGCGAATAACGGCACATACAAGAACCTTTTTACCGCCGAGAGCATAGTGAAGTCTGCTCAGTTGAACACCATTAAGTACAGAATCTTCTTCAATTTTCAGCTCGACAATTTCAACTCGTCCCTTGGCGAATGTCTCTCGACGAAGGAAACCGGGAAGCTGCAACAGACGGTATATTTCCTTAGCTGCGTCTTTTTCGGGATTTATAATAAGCGAAAGACCGAAGTCTTCACGCATTTTGAAAAGCTGCTCGGTATATTCGGGATTTCTGACACGTGCAATGGTGTGAAGTGTAGGGTTAAGTTTTCTTGCGGTCAGACAGCAAAGAAGGTTGGTTTCGTCAGCGCTTGTTGCAGCGATTAGCACATCAGTGGTTTCAACTCCTGCTTCACGAAGTGTTTCCATTGTTGCGCAGTTGCCTACAACTGACATAACGTCAAGATCAAGTCCGCTTTGCTGCAGAATATTGGCTTTAGTGTCAATGGCAACGATGTCGTGTCCTTCTTGTGATAACAGACGTGTAATGGCAATTCCTACCTTACCGTCACCTGCTACAATGATTTTCATTGACTTTATTCCTTTCAAAAACCAAAGTTTAAGCGTTTCTGTATTATATACTAAAAAAAACAGTTTGTACAGCAATTATTAGTTTTTCGTTGATTATAATAAGATTTTTTATAAAAAGTTAAAACTTTGTATAAAATTAACTTTTTTTTAAAGAAATATCTTATAATAATTTAAAAAATATATTGAAATGAACAAATTTTAGTGATATAATTGTTCAGTTGTTTGAGGTAATAATATCTGAAACAAAATTAGTCAATTTCTTTATTTATAAGGAGTGTCAACTATGAGCCGTATGATCGGTACAGTTTCCCGTGGTGTCAGAGCCCCCATTATCAGACAAGGTGACGATATTGTTAAAATCGTTACAGATTCTGTTCTTGAAGCTTCTGAAGACGCAGGATTTAAATTTTACGATCGTGACATTGTTGCTATGACTGAGGCTGTTGTTGCCCGCGCTCAGGGTAACTATGCAACAGTAGAGGATATTGCAACTGATATTAAAGCTAAGTTCGGTGGCGGAACCGTAGGTGTTATTTTCCCGATTCTCAGCCGCAACCGTTTTGCTATTTGTCTTCGCGGCATCGCAATGGGTGTTAAAAAAATTGTTCTTATGCTCTCCTACCCTTCTGATGAAGTCGGCAACCATCTTGTCAGCATTGATGCTCTTGATGAAAAAGGTGTCGATCCCTATAAGGATGTTCTTTCACTCGAAAAGTACAGGGAGCTTTTCGGTTATGAAAAGCATAGATTCACAGGTGTTGACTATGTTGAGTATTATGAGAAGCTGATACGTGATTGCGGTGCAGATGTTAAGATAATTTTCGGCAACAATCCTAAGGCTATTCTTGATTATACAAAAAATGTTCTTTGTTGTGATATTCACACACGTGCACGCACAAAGAGAATTCTCAAGGCTGCAGGCGGTGAGGTTGTTCTTGGCCTTGACGATATCCTCAACGCTTCTATCAACGGCAGCGGTTATAATGCTGAATACGGTCTTCTCGGTTCCAATAAAGCTACTGAAGATCAGGTTAAGCTCTTCCCGCGTGACTGTCAGCCCGTTGTTGATGCTATTCAGAAGAATCTTTTCGAAGCAACAGGCAAAAGAATTGAAGTTATGGTTTACGGTGACGGCGCATTCAAGGATCCCGTAGGTAAAATCTGGGAGCTTGCTGACCCTGTTGTCTCCCCTGCTTACACTTCGGGTCTTGAAGGCACACCTAACGAGCTTAAGCTCAAGTATCTTGCAGATAATGATTTCTCCGACCTTTCGGGTGATGAGCTCAAGGAAGCTATCAAGAGCAAGATTCAGGAGAAAGACGATAACCTTGTAGGTCAGATGGCATCTGAAGGTACTACTCCCCGTCAGCTTACCGATCTTATCGGTTCTCTTTGTGACCTCACATCAGGTTCAGGCGATAAGGGTACACCCATTGTCTTTATCCAGGGTTATTTTGATAACTACACAACTGAGTAATTGACTTATTGCTTCGGTTATGGTATATTATCATAGCCGAAGAGATAAGCCGGTGTGGCGAAATAGGCAGACGCAAGGGACTTAAAATCCCTCGGTGGCAACACCGTACCGGTTCAAGTCCGGTCACCGGCACCAACAAAAAACGCACTTTTGTCAAATGACAAAGGTGCGTTTTTTGAATAATTTTTTCTCTCAGCAAACATTGTTAGTAGAACCATCATTGAAATATATAGATTTTTATTATATAATCAAATCAATTGATAAAAACTTGCGGTGATATTAAAATGATTAGAGAAATTTATGATAGTGAGTTAAATGAACTTTTAGAGTTGTACTTACATTTACACGAAAAAGAAGTACCGGATATAACTGAGCATATTGAAAATATATGGGATATCATTATTAATGATAAAAATCATCACATTATTGTAAATGAAATAGATGGAAAAATTGTTTCTTCTTGTGTCTGTGTCATTATACCTAATTTAACAAGAAATATCAGACCTTATGCATTTATTGAAAATGTTGTTACGCATAAAGATTATCGTGGCAGAGGATATGCTACACAATGTCTGAATTATGCAAAGAAATTAGCCATCAAAGATAATTGTTACAAAATGATGTTGCTTACAGGTTCGAAAGATGATAAGACCTACGAGTTCTATGCTAACGCAGGCTATAACAGTTCAGATAAAACAGCTTTTATTCAATGGCTCGAATAATTCTACAAATTTCAATTTGCATATAATACGACAAAAGCGACCTGAATTATCAGGTCGCTTAAATTTATGCTTTTTTTGCTTTTGTTTCACAGTAAAGGCAACGGTAAACTTGATTTTCTTTATCGGTGAGTTTGAAAATCTGCGGAAGCTCCTGCTCGGTTGAAGTAATACAACGAGGATTCTTACACTTAATTACGTTTGTAAGCTTTTCGGGAAGCTCAAGATTTTTCTTTTCAACGATTACTTCGTCTTTAATAACGTTAACTGTTGCACCGGGATCAACATAGCCGAGGATATCGGTATCGACAACAATATCATCATCAATTTTGATAATGTCCTTTTTGCCCATTTTTTTGCTTGATACGTTGGTTATAATTGCTACGCGGCAATCAAGGCTGTCAAGACCGAGGAGCTTATAGATTTTCATAGCATTACCGGCTGTGATATGATCGATAACAAGTCCGTTTTTGATAGAATCAATTTTCATATTATTCTACCTCCAGAAGCTTGAGGATAAGAGCCATACGGATAAACTTGCCGTTGAGAACCTGCTTGAAATAACAGGCTCTGGGGTCATCATCAATAGCAACGCTTATCTCGTTAACTCTGGGCAGCGGATGCATTATCGAAAGGTCTGATTTTGCATTGTTCAGCCTTTCGGGATAAAGAATATAGCTATCCTTAAGTCTGAGATAATCCTCCTCGTTGAAGAAACGCTCACGCTGAACACGAGTCATGTAAAGAATGTCAAGCTCAGGCATAACGCTGTCAAGATCAGTAGTCTGAACAAAATCGAGGTTATTTGCAGTGAGCACGTCCTTTACATATCCGGGAAGCTTAAGCTCTTCAGGAGAAACAAGAACAAATTTAATGTTCTTATATCTTGAAAGAGCTGAAATCAGCGAATGAACGGTTCTGCCGAATTTAAGGTCTCCGCAGAAACCGACAGTCAGATTATCGAGTCTGCCCTTCTCTCTGTATATTGTGAGAAGATCGGTCAGAGTCTGTGTGGGATGGTTGTGACCGCCGTCACCTGCATTGATAACTGGAACAGATGCGTTCATTGCAGCAACAAGCGGTGCACCCTCTTTAGGATGACGCATTGCGATAATGTCAGCGTAACAAGAAGTTGTTTTGGCAGTGTCTGCTACGCTCTCGCCTTTTGCGGCAGAAGAGTTCTGCGCAGCTGAAAAACCGAGCACGTTACCGCCGAGTTCATACATAGCAGCCTCAAAACTGAGACGTGTTCTTGTTGAGGGCTCAAAGAAAAGTGTGGCAAGCTTTTTGCCCTTGCACTTTTCACTATATTTTGCAGGATTAGCTATGATATCGTTTGCCTTATCAATAAGCTGAGAAATTTCGTCTGTATTGAGGTCCAGAATATCAATCAAACTTCTCATTTTGTTTCACCGATCCAGCTCTCATCGGAGGGATTATTGCGGAATTTGATGAGTCTTGCAATATCTTCTGTTGCAATGTAGCCTTCTTCAGCTGCAACTTCAGCAATTGTGTCAAAATCAGTAAGGCTAATATTCTTAACTTCAGCTGCAGCAAGTCTGTCAAGACCCTTCTGCATACCGTATGTGAAGATTGAAGCGATGCCGAGAACCTCTGCACCTGCCTCACGAAGTGCATCAACAACGTCAATTACGCTGCCGCCTGTTGAGATAAGATCCTCAACAACAACAACCTTCTGACCAGCTTCGAGCTTGCCCTCGATACGGTTCTGTCTGCCGTGATCCTTGCTTGAACCGCGAACATAACCCATAGGAAGACCCATGATTTCAGCTGTGATAGCTGCGTGAGCAATACCTGCTGTTGATGTGCCCATAAGTACTTCAACATCGGGATAATTCTCTTTAATGATTGTTGCCAGGCCGTTCTCAACATCCTTACGTGCTTCAGGAGCTGTGAGGATAAGACGGTTGTCACAGTATACGGGGCTCTTGATTCCGCTTGCCCAGGTAAAGGGTTCTTCGGGGCGGAAGAAAACGGCCTTGATTTTGAGCAGATCTTTTGCAATAAGCTTCTTCATATTTATATCTCCTTAATTAATTATTAACCTACAAATTCAGCTACACAGCGCTTATATGCTGCAACGGGATCTTCTGCTGCAGTAATCGGACGGCCGACAACAATGTAGTCACTGCCGATTTCTTTTGCCTGTGCAGGTGTCATAACACGTGATTGGTCGCCGATATCGCCGTCAGCAAATCTGACACCGGGTGTAACTGTCATAAAGTTTTTGCCGCAAAGCTCGTGAACTTTGCCTGCCTCAAGCGGAGAACAGACAACACCGTCAAGACCTGCCTTTGCAGCATTCTGTGCGTAGTGCATAACAACTTTATCAGTTGGTTCGTTGATGAGCAGATCCTGCTCCATACGTTCCTGGCTTGTTGAAGTAAGCTGAGTAACAGCGATGAGAAGCGGTCTTGTACCGTCAGGACGTGTAAGACCCTCGAGTCCTGCCTCCATCATTGAAATTGTGCCGCCTGCGTGGAGGTTAGTCATATCAACATCAAGACCTGAAAGAACAGCCATTGATTTTTTTACAGTGTTGGGGATATCGTGAAGCTTGAGATCAAGGAAAATTTTATGACCTCTTGCTTTGATTTCTTTAACAATTGAGGGACCTTCAGCATAGAAAAGCTCCATACCGATTTTTACAAAAGGTTTGCAGTCTGTGAACTTATCAAGAAAGTTCATAACAGCGTCTTTACTTGCAAAGTCACAAGCGATAATTACGTCCTTACCCATTAGTGTGCTCCTCCTATTATTGATGTAAGATCATCTATTCCGTATTTTTTCATAACTGACGGTAAATCGTTGATTATATCGCGGCATGCGAAGGGGTCAACAAGATTCTGTGCACCAACCTGAACAGCTGTTGCACCAGCAAGCATCATCTCAATAACATCCTTTGCTGTTGCAATACCGCCCATACCGATAATCGGTATTTTAACTGCTTCATATACCTGATAAACCATTCTGAGCGCAACCGGCTTGATTGCAGGACCTGAAAAGCCACCCATTTTGTTAGCTATAACAGGACGTCTTGTCTTGAGGTCAATTCTCATACCGAGCATTGTGTTTATCATACTGATACCGTCAGCACCTGCAGCTTCACAAGCTTTTGCAATTGCAACGATATCTGTTACGTTTGGTGAAAGTTTTATAAATAACGGTTTGTCAGTTACATTACGTACTGCTGCAGTAACCTCGGCAGCTGCCTCGGGTGATGTGCCGAAGCTCATACCGCCACCGTGTACGTTTGGACATGATACATTGACTTCAAACCAACCTATCTGATCCTGTGAATCAAGCTGCTCAACAGTATAAGCATAATCTTCAACGGAAAAACCGCTGACGTTAGCCATTACGGGTTTATTAAAGCATGCTTTAAGTTTGGGAAGCTCGTCCGAAATTACCTTTTCAACTCCGGGATTCTGAAGACCAACCGCATTGATCATACCTGAATCACATTCAGCTATTCTTGGAGTCGGGTTTCCGAATCTCGGGTCTTTTGTAGTGCCCTTGAATGAAAATGTACCAAGGCAGTTTATATCATAGATTTCGGCAAACTCATAACCAAATCCGAATGTACCGCTTGCAGGGATAACAGGATTATCAATTTCAATACCGCAAAGATTGATTTTAGTATTTACCATATGATTTCCTCCCTCTCAAGCACGGGACCGTCCTTACAGATTCTCTTGTTACCGTATTTTGTTTTGCAGCTGCAACCCATACATGCTCCGAAACCGCAACCCATACGTTCTTCAAAGCTGTACTGACCGCTTGTAACAGCAGTAGATTCAATTGCTTTGAACATAGGCATAGGTCCGCAAGTGAAGAAATATGTATAGTTAATATCCTTCATAGCATCGGTTACAAAGCCTTTTGTGCCGTAGCTACCGTCTACTGTTGTGACAATGACATTTGCACCGAGAGCTTTGAAATCATCCTCAAGGAAGATTTCATCAGCATTGTTGAAGCCGAGAATTACAGTGCAGGTTTTGCCGGCTTTAATAAGCTTTTTGCAAAGATTGTAAAGCGGAGGAATACCGACACCGCCGCCGATAAAAAGCGGCTTTTCACCGCACTTATCAAGGCTGTATCCGTTACCGAGGCCAACAAGCACATCGATCACTTCGCCTGCTTTCATTTCAGCCATCTGTTCTGTACCCTCGCCCACTACCTTGTAAACAAGCGTAATTGAAGTATCGTCATAATCGCAGATTGAAATAGGCCTGCGTAAGAATTTGCCTTCAAGTTTGAGATTGACAAACTGACCGGGCGCTGTAATAGCAGATGTGTCACCTTTAATAACCATTTTATAAACAGTTGAGGTCAACGCATCGTTTTTAATTATTTCATATAACCCTTGAGTCATTATCTGATCACCTTTTAAGCATCAATTGTTGAAATGAAGAGTGTTGTTTCTTCAAGAACATCAAGAAGAACCTTTACAGTATCAAGAGAAGTGAACATTGTAACGTTGTTTTCAACAGCACACTGTCTGATTTCGTGACCGTCTGAAAGAGCACCGACAGAGCTTGTATCTCTTGTGTTGATGACGTATGTTACGTAACCCTGACGGATTGCCTGAAGAATTTCATCGCTACCTTCGCTGATTTTTGGAAGTACGTGAGTTCTTATACCGTTATCCTTGAAGAATTTTGCTGTGCCTTCAGTTGCCTGAATATTGAAGCCCATATTATAGAAGCGGCGGATAAGCGGAAGAGCCTCTTCCTTATCCTTATCGGATATTGTTGCGAATACGGTGCCGTAATTCATAACGTTCATACCGCTTGCCTGAAGTGCTTTGTAGAGAGCTCTTGTCAGGCTGTTATCGTAACCGATAGCTTCACCTGTTGACTTCATTTCGGGTGAAAGATAAGCGTCAAGACCTCTGAGCTTTGAGAATGAGAATGCGGGAGCCTTGACATACCAGCGGTTCTTTCTGGGAGCTACTGTATAATCAATTCCCTGATCTTTAAGTGACTTACCGAGCATACAGAGAGTTGCAATATCTGCAAGGCTGTAGCCTGTTGATTTTGAAAGGAACGGAACTGTTCTTGATGATCTGGGATTAACCTCAATGATAAAGACGTTATCATCCTTATCTACAATGAACTGAATATTAAACAGACCAACAATGCCGATACCGAGACCAAGCTTCTTTGTGTAATCGATAATTGTTTCCTGAACCTTTTCAGATATGCTGAATGTCGGATAAACACTGATTGAGTCACCCGAATGGATACCTGTACGTTCAACGAGTTCCATAATACCGGGAACGAATACGTCTGTACCGTCGCAGATTGCGTCAACCTCAACCTCTTTACCGACAATATATTTGTCTACAAGAACAGGCTTGTCCTCGTCAATTTCAACTGCTGTGTTAAGGTATCTGCGAAGCTGAGCTTCATCAGCAACAATCTCCATAGCACGACCACCGAGAACGAATGAGGGACGAACAAGTACGGGATATCCGATTCTTGCAGCAGCTGCAACACCGTCTTCGATTTTTGTAACAGCCTGTCCTTCGGGCTGGGGAATGTTGAGAGACTGAAGAACCTTCTGGAATGAATCACGGTTTTCTGCACGCTCAATAGCATCGCAGTCTGTACCGATAATCTTTACACCTCTGTCACGAAGACCTTCGGAAAGGTTAATTGCTGTCTGACCGCCGAGAGAAGCAACGACACCTTCAGGCTTTTCGAGGTGGATAATATTCATTACGTCTTCAACACAGAGAGGCTCAAAATAGAGCTTGTCTGAGCATGTATAGTCTGTTGAAACAGTTTCGGGGTTGTTGTTGATTATGATAGCTTCATAACCGCTCTTTTTGATTGTTGTAACAGCGTGAACAGTTGAATAGTCAAACTCAACACCCTGACCGATACGAATAGGACCTGAACCGAGAACAACAATTTTCTTCTTGTCGGAAACAATTGATTCATTCTCTGATTCATAAGTTGAATAGAGATAAGGAATGTATCCGTCAAACTCAGCTGCACAAGTGTCGATCATTTTGTATACGGGGAACATATCGTTTTCTACACGCATTTCATAAACTTCTTTGCCTGTAATACCCCAGAGCTGAGCGATAAAATCATCAGAGAAGCCCATTTTCTTGGCTTTATAAAGAGTGGCAACGTCACCTTTGTTAGCCTTAACTTCATACTCCATCATAACGATGTTCTTGATCTTCTCGATGAAGAGCATATCAATTTTGGTTGCATGGTAAATCATACCCATATCTGTGCCTCTGCTGATAAGCTCAGCAATTGCATAGAATCGGTCATCAGTACCGTTTACAATATATTTGAGAAGCTCTTCTTCAGTGTAACTGTCAAACTTCTTCATATAAAGGTGATTTACACCAATTTCAAGTGAACGTGTTGCTTTAAGGAGACTCTCCTCAATTGTTCTGCCGATGCTCATTACTTCACCGGTAGCTTTCATCTGAGTTGAAAGTGTGTTATTTGCCGTTGAAAATTTATCAAACGGGAATCTGGGCATTTTTGTAACAACATAGTCGATTGTAGGCTCAAATGCCGCAGGAGTATTTGCGATTCTGATTTCATCAAGTGTCATACCCATTGCGATTTTTGCGGTTACGCGAGCAATCGGATAGCCGCTTGCCTTAGAAGCAAGTGCAGATGAACGTGAAACTCTGGGATTAACTTCGATGAGGTAGTATGTGAATGAAAGCGGATCAAGCGCAAACTGCACGTTACAGCCGCCTTCAATTTTAAGTGCGCGGATAATTTTGAGAGCACTGTCACGAAGCATAGCGTTCTCTTTTGCGGTAAGAGTCTGTGTGGGGCAGACAACAACTGAGTCGCCTGTATGGATACCTACAGGGTCAACATTTTCCATATTGCAGATTGCGATTGCTGTGTCGTTAGCATCACGCATAACTTCGTATTCGATTTCTTTATAGCCCTTTATGCTCTTTTCAACAAGAACCTGATGTACGGGAGAAAGTGCAAGTGCGTTCTTAAGAATTTCACGGCATTCAGCTTCATTGTCTGCGAAACCGCCGCCTGTTCCACCGAGAGTGAATGCGGGACGAAGAACAACGGGATAGCCGATTTCTTTAGCTGCGGAAAGACCCTCATCCATTGTGTTTGCAATAAGAGAAGGAAGAACGGGTTCACCGAGACTCTCGCAGAGCTCTTTGAAAAGCTCTCTGTCTTCAGCCATCTCAATACTCTTGCTGCTTGTGCCGAGAAGTTCAACACCGCACTCCTTAAGAATGCCCTTCTTCTCAAGCTGCATAGCGAGGTTAAGACCTGTCTGACCGCCGATACCGGGAATGATTGCATCGGGACGCTCAAAGCGGATGACCTTAGCAACATACTCAAGAGTAAGAGGCTCCATATATACTTTATCGGCGATTGTTGTATCAGTCATTATAGTTGCGGGGTTTGAGTTGCAGAGAACAACCTCATAACCCTCTTCCTTAAGAGCAAGACAAGCCTGTGTGCCGGCGTAGTCAAATTCGGCTGCCTGACCGATAACAATAGGTCCTGAACCGATAACAAGTACCTTTTTAATATCTGTTCTCTTTGCCATCTTACTTGTCCCCCTTCATAAGGTTAATGAATCTTTCATAGAATGTTGAGAACTCGCTGGGAAGATACTGTACGCCGTAGACGTTATCTTTTTCACAGCTGATACCTTCAACAGTTTTATCAAAAATATTAAGGTGTGTAATTTTAAGTTCTGTACCTTCGATAGAATCTGCATCAACGGCATAACCGTGATTCTGCAGATGGTTGCGAAGTGTGTTGTTGATGAGTGATCTGACCGAATGATTGCAGCCTCTGTGACCGAACTTGAGCTTGTATGTTTTGGCGCCGTATGCAAGACCGATAATTTCGTGACCGAGACCGACACCGATAATCGGGCACTTACCTTTAAGTGTTTTGACAAGATCGATTACAGTCGGCACATCCTCGGGATTACCGGGACCGTCGGAGATATAGATTCCGTCAGGCTTCATCTTCATAACTTCTTCGGCAGTTGTGTCGTAAGGAACAACTGTTATGTTACATCCTCTTGAGTTGAGTGTGCGGATAAGGCTGAGCTTGATACCGCAGTCGATTGCTACAACGTTGTATTTCATATTGGGAGTTCTTGAGTACCAACGCTTTTTGCAGCTTACCTTTGAAACAGCATCTGTAGGAATCTGAGTTGATGCAAGAATCTCAAGTGCTTTCTCTTTAGGTGTTTCAATTGAGGTGAAAAGCACCTTATAAGTACCGTTATCACGGATTTTTCTTGTAAGCTCACGTGTATCAAGACCGCTGATACCGGGGATTTTGTAATCCTCCATTACTTCTGCAAGAGTTTTTGTTGCGCGGAAGTTTGAAGGAACATCGTTGTATTCTCTGACAACAAGACCGCCGAGAGTTGGCACCTTTGTCTCAAAATCGTCGTCTGCCGTACCGCAGTTACCAATAAGCGGATAAGTCATAACAACTGCCTGATATGTGTATGTCGGGTCAGAAATGATCTCCTGATAACCGAGCATAGCTGTGTTGAACACGAGCTCGCATACTCTGTCACAGTCGTAACCGAAACCGTAGCCGAAATACTCACTGCCGTCTTCAAGCACGATTTTTTTGTTGTAGTTCATTATTCTTTGCATATCCATACTGCTTTACCTCCACATACTGTAAGTTCACACTTTCCGTACACAAGTTCATTTTCAAACGGCGTGCTTCTGCCCTTTGATAAGAATTCGTCCGGATCTATTCTATAAGCCTTTTCAAGGTCATATACACAATAATCTTCAGTTTCGGGTAAACCGAAGCGTTTTCTGGGGTTGACAGACATAAGTTCAATCAGTTTTTCAAGGGATATAATTCCTTCTTTAACAAGCTTAGTATAAAGAATCGGGAATGCTGTTTCAATGCCTACAATTCCCATCATACTGCCTGCAAGTCCTTTGGATTTTTCTTCTGAGCTGTGCGGAGCATGGTCTGTGGCAATCATATCAATTGTGCCGTCTTTGATGCCTTCGATAAGTGCGAGTCTGTCCTCTTCACTGCGTATAGGCGGATTCATCTTAAATCTGCCCTCATCCTTTAGCATACTGTCATTCATTACAAGGTAATGAGGACCTGTTTCGCAGGTTACGTCGACACCTCGCGCTTTAGCTTCGCGAATAATCTGTACACTTTCTTTGGTGGAGATATGACAGACATGATATTTACAACCGATTTCTTCGACGAGTTTCAGGTCACGCGCAATAGGTTTCCATTCGCTTTCGCTGCAGATGCCTTTGTGTCCGTTTGCCTTTGCGTATTCACCGTCGTGGATATATCCGCCGAAAAGAAGCGAATTATCTTCGCAGTGAGCAACAATGATCTTGTCAAGCTCTTTGGCTTTAATCATTGCATCACGCATCATATCTTCATTCTGTACTCCCCTGCCGTCATCAGAGAAACCGGAACAGATAGGAGCAAGACCCTCGAAATCCGAAAGTACTTCACCGTTTTGTCCGACTGTTATTGACGCATAGGGATGAACGTTTATGACTGCATCGCGTTCAATAATATCGCGCTGAATCATCATATTCTCAACACTGTCAGGTACAGGCTTCAGATTAGGCATTGAGAAAACATCGGTGTATCCGCCTCTTGCACAAGCTGCTGTACCGGTTGCGATGGTTTCCTTATAAAAAAAACCCGGCTCTCTAAGATGTACGTGTACATCACAAAAAGCGGGAAAAATAAAACAATTATTAAAAGTAAAATCAACGGCGTCACTGCCCTGAATTGTATCAACAGGGAAGGAGGTTTTAACGAATGAACCGTTATCATATTTGAAGCAATTTTCAAAATATGCCTTCATACTTAACTCCTTTCTCGAAAAAAACCTTGCAACACGGCAAGGTTTGATTACAGCACAAAACACCGCCAACCAAAGCTGCGGTTATGTTATGATCAATCTTGCCGACGTCACTGCATCGCACTTAAAGATATCATTTGTAATATAGTATCATAAGTGTAATGTAATGTCAAGAAAAAACCGACTGACTGACCATACAAAAATTATCACAAAAACAGTAAATTATTCATCAAAAATACTGTTTTGTAAAGCTAAAATCTCTGTTTTGAGTTCTTCTTGCGTTTTGAAGTCATTGATATATTCACCGTCAGTAAATATCAGCACACTTCCCTCTTCTGTTTCAGAGGGAAGTTCACTTAATGCGATGTCTTTCATTGACCCGTCTTCAAGCTCACATACGGCATATTCGCCTTCTATTCTGTCGACTATGATTCTCATTTGATTCACCTCATTGATCAGCGATTTTAACTTGGTTTACATTAAGTCCGTCTTCATTGACACTGAATATAATGTTTCCTGACTTATAAGTGGAATAATAGTCTATTCCGAGTTTTTCGAGTGAATCTATTATTTCATCGTGCGGATGACCGTAATCATTGTCAGATGAGCAGGATATAACGGCATATTTGGGTGAAATTGCTTTAAGGAATTTAAGCGTATTCGATGTTGAACTTCCATGGTGAGCAAGTTTATATACATCTGCCGATATATCAGTACCTGAGTTGAGAATCTGCTTTTCAACTTCTTTTTCGGCATCTCCCGTGAACATAAAGCTGTATTGGTCATAGCTGAGTCTGAGAGAAACAGACATATTATTGAGATTTTCATCCTGAGAAAACGGTGCGAGTACAGTAAACGATGCATCACCTAAGGTGTAGTTTTTGCCTGGTGCGGCAGCAATAACTTTAGCTCCGCTTTCCTTGATGGCATTGAGCATTTTCTTATATGTCTGTGTTGTAGGAGTATTTATTGATGAAAGTTTCGGCATAATTACGTTTTTCACTTTAACGTGCTCTATAACCTCAGCTGCACCGCCAATATGGTCAGAATGCGGATGAGTTGCAACAAAGTACTCAAGTTCGGTTATGCCGTGTTTATCAAGATAACTGATAACGGCGTTTTCCTGACCGTTTTCACCGGCATCAATAAGCATATTGCCTTTGTCAGTTTTGATAAGTGTACAATCACCCTGACCGACATCAATATAATGAACGGAAAACGCGCCATAATCAATTTGCATTTCCTGAGTTTCGGGTACTTTAAATCCGCCATTTACGACACCGTATATCGCAAATATGATTGTGGCTATTACAGATATTACGATATAGATCAGCTTATTAGCGTTTTTTCGTTTTCCTGTCATTGGCTTTACCTCTTTGTTTGAAATTTCTGTTACTGTCAGGTTTGCGGTAATTATTATCATTTTCACCTTTAATCAGACAGTTCTTACCGTTTCCTATCAGATCACTGCGTCCGGCCCTCTTGAGAGCTTCTGTTACGAGTGCACGGTTTTTGGGATTGAAATATTGAAGTAATGCGCGTTGCAAAGCTTTATCGTGTTCGTTTCGTGCGACATAAACTTCTTTTAATGTATAAGGATCAAGACCTGTATAAAACATACAGGTAGAAACAGTCCCGGGTGTCGGATAGAAATCCTGCACTTGCTCAGGTCTGATTCGGTTGTTTTTCAGGAATACCGCAAGTTCAACAGCATCTTTAAGCGTGCTGCCGGGATGTGATGACATAAGATAAGGCACAAGATACTGTTCTTTGCCGATTTCTTTATTATATTTAAAATATCTTTTGGCAAATTCGAGATAAGTCTCAATATGCGGTTTACCCATTTTATCGAGAACTGCTGCCGAACAGTGCTCCGGAGCAACCTTCAGCTGACCGCTTGTGTGATGTTCAACAAGTTCACGGAAAAATTTATCATCTTTATCTGCAATAAGATAATCAAATCTGATTCCAGAACGGATAAACACTTTTTTGATTTTTGGTAAACTTCTGACTTCACGCAAAATTGACAGATATTCATCGTGATTTGCAATCAGGTTCGGACAAGGCTTGGGCGCAAGACATTTTTTGCCCTTACATAAGCCTTTTTCAAGTTGAATATCACATGCAGGTCTGCGGAAATTAGCCGTCGGACCTCCTATGTCGTGAATATAACCTTTAAATCCCGGTAATGTTGTCAGAAGTTTTGCTTCTTCGATTATTGATTCTTTGCTTCGTGATGTTATGAATCTGCCCTGATGGAATGCAAGCGAACAGAAATTGCATGCACCGAAACAACCTCTGTTATGAGTAATTGAAAATTCAACTTCGGCAATTGCAGGCACCCCGCCCTCTTTATCATAGCAAGGATGTACAGCACGCATAAACGGAAGTTTATATACGGCATCGAGTTCTTGGGTAGTAAGCGGAGGCATAGGCGGATTCTGAACAAGCATTCTGTTGCCGTGGCGTTGTTTTACAAGCTTGCCTCTGATGTGGTCGGCTTCATCCATCTGAATGCGGCACGAAACCGCATATTCACGTTTGTTGCTGACTACATTTTCAAATGACGGACATTCTGCACCCATAAGCGGTGTTTCACGTACATCACACAAATAACAAGTGCCTCTGATATCACGGATATCGGAAATGTTTTCACCTGAATTGAGCCTGTCAGCAATCTCGATTGTCTGCTTTTCTCCCATACCGTATGAAAGTATATCGGCTTGTGAATCTACAAGAATTGAACGACGCACTTTATCATCCCAATAATCGTAATGGGCAAAGCGTCTGAGGGAAGCCTCAAGACCGCCGATAATTATAGGTACATTACCGTAAATCTCACGTATTTTATTACAGTAAACAATAACAGCTCTGTCAGGACGTCTGCCGGATTTTCCTCCCGGTGAATACGCATCATCGCTTCTGTGTTTTTTAGCGGCAGTATAGTGGGCAACCATTGAGTCTATATTGCCGCTGCTGACCATAAATCCGAGTCTTGGTTTACCGAAACGCATAAAATCGTCATTTGTTCGCCAATCTGGCTGTGCAAGAAAAGCGACTTTGTATCCCCTGCTTTCCAGTACTCGACAAATAATGGACGCACCGAAACTGGGGTGATCAACATAAGCGTCACCGCATACATAAACAAAATCGACTTCATCCCAGCCTCGTTCAATCATCTGCTGTTTATTTATAGGAAAAAATGGCATCTTTACTCCTCGTTATTACCGTCTGCGGCGACGAAGTTACCGCCGTTTAAAGCGATCATTTCATTATATTGCTGTTTTGTCATAAGTACTTTTCGGGGCTTACTGCCTTCGAAAGGACCTATGATGCCTTTTTCTTCGAGCTCATCCATAATTCTTGCGGCTTTGGCGTATCCGATTTTGAGTTTTCTCTGAAGAAGTGTGGTTGATGCAAGCTGATTTTCAACAACTACAGCGACAGCACGCATGGTTTCTTCGTCTGCACCGCTGTCGGGAGAAGCATCGGCATCAACGTGATATCCCTCTTTCTTCTTTTCTGCAACAGCCTGTTTCTCGATTTCTTCCATAACATCGCTGTCATATTCACATTGACCTTGCGATTTGATAAAGTCAACAACTCTTTCAACTTCTTCATCGGATACATAACAACCCTGAAGACGGACGGGTTTTGAAACACCGACGGGATTGAACAGCATATCTCCGTTACCAAGAAGCTTTTCTGCACCTGCAGTGTCGATAATTGTTCTTGAGTCAACCTGTGAAGAAACGAAGAGTGCAATACGGCTCGGAATATTAGCCTTGATAATACCGGTAATAACATTAACCGAAGGACGCTGAGTTGCAATAACAAGATGCATACCTGCTGCACGTGCCATCTGAGCAAGACGGCATATTGAATCTTCAACCTCATTCTGAGCAACCATCATAAGGTCGGAAAGCTCATCAATAAAGATACAAATCTGATACATCGGTGTCATTTCGGGATCTTTTGCCGCCATCTTATTGTATCCTTTGATATCACGCACGCCTTTTTCAGAGAACATCTTGTAACGTTTTGTCATTTCCGATACAGCCCAGGCAAGCGCACCGGCTGCCTTTCTCGGGTCAGAAACGACAGGAACCATAAGATGAGGAATATCTCTGTAAACAGTGAATTCAACCTGCTTCGGGTCGATCATAATGAGTTTGACCTCATCAGGATTCGAGTTGAACAAAATACTGATAATCATTGCATTAAGACAAACTGATTTACCCGAACCGGTCGTACCTGCTATAAGAAGATGCGGCATTTTTGCAAGGTCAGTGCATGTGACGTTACCTGAAATATCCTTGCCAAGTGCAACATTGAGTTTGCTTGTAGCGTTCTTGAACTGCGGAGAATCAATGATTTCGCGCAGGCTGACTGTTAATCTTGTACGGTTGGGAATCTCAATGCCAACAGCGGCTTTATTCGGGATAGGTGCCTCGATACGTACACCTGAAGCTGCAAGGTTCATTGCGATATCATCGGAAAGATTAGCGATACGGCTAATTTTAATGCCCGGAGCAGGCTGAATCTCATAACGAGTTACAGACGGGCCGCGTGCAATATCAACAATTTTTGTTTCAATATTGAAACTTCTGAGGGTTTCAACGAGCTTATTTGCGTTTGCAGTAAGCTCTTCTTTTATGTCAGCATCTCCTGAGCTGTTAGCCTGTGCAAGACACTCGACATCCGGAAGAACATAAACGTGTTCGATTTCTTCATCTTCTGCTTCTTCATCAGTTTTATCTTCAATTTGAACTTCAGGAGTATCGGAATTATCTTCACTTGCTTTGTTAATCAGATCGATAACTTCATCTGTTTGTTTTATCGGACCGCGTGAAATCGGAATATCAGCCGGAATATGTTCTGTTACACTATCTTCTGTTTCAATTGAATCATCCGGATTATAAGCGGGTGTTGATGTTCCTGAAAAATCAGGAATAGGCATCGGATCAAAAACGGGGATTTCAGTGACCTGATCTTCTTCCTCTTCTGTTTCTTCGAAAACAATCGGTTTAATTTCTTCTGCAGTTATATTTATATCGACTGTTTCAGACGGTTCTTCATATATATCTTCACTTTTCGGTTTACGATATTCTTTCTCTTTCTTAGTCTTTTTCGGTTCACGGGGTGATTCTGCTTTTTGCTTTTCGAGTTCTTCAAATCTTTCTTTTGTGGCACCTGAAACTTTGCCGAAAACAGAAGAAAAAACTTCAAAAAGACTTGACATTGATGTGCCGGTGATAATCATTATTGCAACAAAAAGGAGAATAAATGTTGTTACAATTGAGCCCGCTTTTCCGAAAAGCAAAGCAATACCGCCGCCGAAAAATGCGCCGACTACACCCGAGCCCTTAAATCCTGCTTGCCATGCAATTGAAATTTGTTCACTCAAAGTGTTTACTTTGAGAAAATCTGAAGAGTGCGGGAAAATATAACATAATGTCGAAAGGCATATTACGCCTAAAACGCAACTCATCAGACGAACAATGTAACTGCTCAGGGGCTTGTCTTTTGCAAGAGAAACGGAAAGATAAACCATAATCGGCACTATAGCAAATGAGCAAAAACCAAAAATGCCGAAGAATATGTTCTTTGCTCCTTGCCACAGATTGGTTTCACCTTCAGTGACACCACTCGGGATTATAATCACAAATAACAAAAATATTGCAAGTGCAAAGATGACACAAGACACTATTTGCTTTTTTGCAACTGTGCTGATACCGGTATTCGTATTTGGTTTAGCTTGCGATCCTGATTTTCGTGTTGTAGTGGATCTAGAAGTGTTTTTATTGTTCGCAGACTTGGATTTAGAGTTATTTGATTGAGTTTTGGTCTTATTTTGAGTGTTTCTGGTATTGCCTGAATTAGTTTTTCTTTTTTCTGCCATTTCTTCATTTCCTTTATTATCTGAAATTCCAAAATGCATTATATCATTTTTTTCACAAACAATCAACAAAAGAATGTAAGTTTTTTAAATACTTTCACAATATATTGTATTTTTATATATTTTTGATTGACAAACCTAAATTTTAGCTTTAATATAACAATGTATATTTTTAGGGAGGTACATACAATGGGCTACAATATAGCACAAAAGCTTATCAAGAGCCATCTTGTAAGCGGTGAAATGATTCCCGGTACGGAAATCGGACTTAAAATTGATCAGACTCTTACTCAGGATGCTACAGGCACAATGGCATATCTTGAGTTTGAAGCAATGGGCGTAGAAAGGGTCAGAACAGAACTTTCTGTTGCTTATATCGACCATAATACACTTCAGACAGGCTTTGAAAACGCTGATGACCACAGATTTATCCAAAGCGTTGCCAAAAAGAGAGGCTTGAGATACTCAAGACCCGGTAACGGTATCTGCCATCAGGTTCATCTTGAAAGATTCGGCAAACCCGGCAAGACTCTTATCGGTTCAGACAGCCACACACCCACAGGCGGCGGCATCGGTATGCTCGCAATCGGTTCAGGTGGTATGGACGTTGCAGTTGCAATGGGCGGCGGAACATATTATATCCCTATGCCTAACATTGTTAAGGTTAACCTTACAGGCAAGCTCAGCCCCTGGGTTGCAGCTAAAGACGTAATCCTTGAAGTTCTCAGAATTATGAGTGTCAAGGGCGGTGTCGGCAGAATTATCGAATACGGCGGTGAAGGTGTCAAGACACTTTCTGTTCCCGAAAGAGCTACAATCACTAATATGGGTGCTGAGCTTGGTGCAACAACTTCAGTATTCCCGTCAGATGAAAACACAAAGGCTTTCCTTGCTGCTCAGGGTCGTGAGGAAGATTGGTGTGAACTTAAAGCTGATGAAGATGCTGAGTATGAAAAGATTATTGATATAGATCTTTCTGCTCTTACTCCCCTTGCAGCAATGCCCCATATGCCCGATAATGTAAAAACAGTTAATGAAATCGGTGAAATCAAGGTAGATCAGGTTTGTATCGGTTCATGTACAAACTCATCACTTATGGATATGCTCAAGGTTGCTGCAATCCTTAAGGGCAAGAAGGTTCATCCTGATGTCAGCCTTTCGATTGCTCCCGGATCAAAGCAGGTTCTCACAATGCTTTCTCTTAACGGTGCTCTTGCCGACATGATTGCGGCAGGTGCAAGAATACTCGAATCCGCTTGCGGTCCGTGTATCGGTATGGGTCAATCACCCAACTCAAAGGGTGTTTCACTCAGAACATTCAACAGAAACTTTGAGGGCCGTTCAGGTACAGCTGATGCCGGTATTTACCTTGTAAGCCCTGAAGTTGCTGCTGCAAGCGCAATTACAGGCGTTCTTACCGATCCTAGAACACTCGGCGAATGCCCTGCAATAGAAATGCCCGATGAATTCCTTATTAATGACAATATGGTTGAGCTTCCCGCTTCTGTTGAAGAAGCTGACAGTGTTGAGATCAAGTACGGTCCCAATATTAAACCGTTCCCCACAAGTGTTGCTCTTCCTGACAGCATTGAAGCAAAAGCAGTTCTCAAGGTCGGTGATAACATTACAACCGACCATATTATGCCTGCAGGCGCTAAGATTCTCCCCTACCGTTCAAACATCCCCTATCTTTCAAACTTCTGTTTCCGTCAGTGCGATGAGCACTTTGCAGAAAATTGTAAGCGCGAAGGCAGCGGTATGATTATCGGCGGTGCAAACTACGGTCAGGGATCTTCGCGTGAGCACGCAGCTCTTGTTCCGCTTTACCTTGGTATCAAGTGTGTTATCACAAAGTCCTTTGCACGTATCCACTGTGCTAACCTTATTAATGCAGGCATCATCCCCTTTACATTCAAAAATGCAGATGATTATGACAGAATCGATCAGAACGATCTTCTTTGTCTTCCCGATGTTAAGGCTGAAATCTCTGCAGGTAAAGAGGTTAAGCTCATCAACAAGACTAAAAATGAAGAATATGTACTTTGCTATGATCTTTCAGACCGTCAGAGAGATATGATTCTTGCAGGCGGACTTCTTAACTATACAAGAGAAAACGGAAAGGACGATAAATAATGTACGAAGCACAAATCAAGGCAGCTGCTGAAAGATACGCTGATCTTCTTCGTGAGCAGCTTGAAAGAAACGAAAGAATCAAATCAATCGGTGACTTCACCGATTATGCTAAGCTCGACAAAATCATTATCGGTATCTGTGGCGGCGACGGCATCGGTCCGATTATCTGTAAAGAGGCAGAAAGAGTTCTGCGTTATATGCTCGCTGACGAAGTAGCAAGCGGTAAGGTTGAGTTCAAAGAAATCGACGGACTTACAATTGAAAACCGTGTTGCTGCAAACAAAGCAATTCCCGATGATGTAATGGAAGAACTCAAGGCTTGTCACGTTATTCTTAAGGGTCCGACAACTACACCTCAGGCAGGCGATCCCTGGCCGAACATTGAGAGTGCAAACGTTGCGATGAGAAAGGCTCTTGACCTTTTCTGCAACCTCCGCCCCGTTAAGATTCCCGAAGAAGGAATTGACTGGGCATTCTTCCGTGAGAATACAGAAGGCGCTTACGCTGTCGGTTCAAAGGGCGTTAACGTAACTGATGACCTTGCAACTGACTTTGTTGTTACAACAACAGAGGGCACAGAGCGTATTGCAAAGCTTGCATATAACTATGCTCGCGCTAACGGTAAGGAAAGAGTATCAATTATTACAAAAGCAAACATCATCAAGACAACAGACGGTAAGTTCCTTTCCATCTGTAAGCGTATCGGTGAAGAATATCCCGAAATCACAACTGACGAGTGGTACATCGATATCACAACAGCTAAACTTATTGATCCTAAGCGTCGCCGTGATTTCAAGGTGTTTATCCTTCCCAACCTTTACGGTGATATCATTACTGATGAAGCTGCTGAATTCCAGGGTGGTGTCGGCACTGCAGGCAGCGCAAACATCGGTAAGAAATACGCAATGTTTGAAGCTATTCACGGCTCTGCTCCCAGAATGATCCGTGAGGGACGCGGCGCTTATGCTGATCCCTGCTCAATGCTCAGAGCTGCTGTTATGCTTCTTTCTCACATCGGCTATGTTGACAAGGCAAATGCTCTTGAGGCTGCACTTGATAAGTGTATGATAACTGAGAAAAAGCTTGTTATTACAGGTCGTGACGATGGATGCACATGCAGCGAGTTCGGCGATTATCTTATGGAAACAGTTGAAGCTCTCAACTGACAAAAAAGCCTTCGGTATTAATTTACCGAAGGCTTTTTTTATGATTTGAATGCTGTTGTAAATGATGTCACATTTTATTTATTCTTCAGTTTAATTCTTACACGCGGTAATTTTATTTCACCGCGACTTATTGATATAAGAACATCCGCAAACATATATAGAGTAACAGCTGTTACGATAAATGCAGCAATCAACTGATTTGGAGAAGCCAGATAATCGTTAGTGAAGGCAAATAATTGATCTAACACTGTAATTCCTTCAGTTAAATCGAGCATATCACCGATATTAAAATAATATACAGGCGGAATGAGGATAATCATTAATAAGAATGCAATGTAATATGGTATATCACGTTTTCTGAATGAATTTGAACAAATAAAAACAATAAACGGTATTATTGCAAATATAAGAATATACGTTCTTGCTGTTGACGGATAATTCATTATCGCATAGGCAATTGCCCAGATCTTTTGCCATTCTGTATCTGAAAAGATGAAAATTAAAAGTGCTGATAAATAAGTTACGGTAGCAAGAAAGGTGTATGCATCAGAGAATTTAATACCAAATAAAGTGTTAGCATACATTGCTAAAACATCAATGCAAACAAACTCAGGCGAAAGCTTATCGAGTGTATAATCCGAAAACTCATTAAGATTATTAAACAAATCACTGATACTTTCAAATCCGTCATAAAAAAAGAAAGGTAATATAATACATATGATTCCGTAGACAGCAAGACGGATTGCATCCTTATATTTCTTATCAGCCAGCAATAACAGGCCAAATGCAGCAGGATAGAGTTTTATTCCTGCTGCGATTGCAAGCAGAATAAATGAAAGCTCCCTGATAAATTTATTTTCACTTTTTCGGTTAAATATAAAGAACATTGAGAAAACAAGCGAAAGCAGAGCTATATTTCCTCGTTGAACACAATAGATCATCGGATATGAAAATACAAGTAAAACCGTAAAAGCAGAAGAAAATTTATCTAGACCGTGTTTTGCAAAGTAACGCTTGATTATTGATGAAAACAGTAAAAAACAAAGAATTACAAAAACAAAATATATAAAAAGACAGACATAATCCCTCTGCAACATAGTACGTCTTGAAAACTTTGTTGCCGCCAAATCCGGATCTATCATAAGCGATAAGACATAAAAGAACATATTAGCCAACGGAGGATAAATAATCCCCTCTTTATAAACATCTTTTGTGCTTGCATCACGGATTGAATTGAAAAAATCCATAAAGAAATCTGTACCGACGGTGTTCCTGAACAACGTGTTGATAAAAGATTGCCCGTCGGTAAGAATAAGCATTATGAAAAATATAACGGCAGAAACTGAAAAAACGCCGAAATATATCTTTAACAGATTTTTAGAGTTAAGTCTGTTTTTCATTAATTTCCTCATTAATTGTGTATATTATTAAAAACCGTATTATCAAGCCAGTTAAGAATATCGTTCATAACGTCAGCTCTCTCAATTTCGTTGAGTATTTCATGACGCATACATTTATATATCTTAACATCAACTTTTTTGTGTCCTGATTTTTTCAGGTCAGAAGCAACTTGTTTTACACCTGCACCGTACTCACCAACAGGGTCAGAGTCTCCAGCAATAAGGTAAATTGGCAGATTTTTGCGTACGCCTTTATACCAGTCTTTTGTTGAAACATACCTGAGAACAGAAAATAAATCGCGGTAACCGCAAGCTGTGAAAAGAAAGCCGCAATATTTGTCAGCGATATATTTATCTACAATTACTTTATCTGTTGTAAGCCAATCAAAATCTGTTCTTTTCGGTTTGATTTTCTTATTATATGTTCCGAAAGCAAGAGTATTAATAAATTCGCTGCGGTGAAGATTACCTTTGCTTTTTGCAACATAATCTGCAAGCTTTATCGCAATTCCTGCAGCGGGATTAGGTCCGCTTGTGCCGCAGAAAATAGCAGCGTCGAGAGCATTGTTATGAATCTCGGAATATGCTCTGGCAATAAATGATCCCATACTGTGACCAAATAGCACAACAGGTTTATGCGGAAAGAGCTCTCTGGCATATTTATTTATTGTAAAACAGTCTTCTACCAGATTCTTCCAACCGTCCTCTTCGCCGAAAAAGCCAAGATACTTATCGTCACTTACAGATTCACCGTGTCCGAGATGGTCATGAACAAATACGGCATATCCGTTTTCTGCAAGAAATGAAGCGAATTCATCGTATCTTTCTTTATGTTCAGCCATACCGTGTGCAATTTGCACAACAGCTTTTGCTGTAACTTTTACAACAGGAGCATAACAAACACCGTGAATTACAACAGGTTTAAGTGCCGAATTGACGGTGAATTCTATTTTTTCAAATTTCATTGCGGTCTCCTTTAAAATTAATCAGTAACTTTAATTCGTGCAAAACAAATACGCTTTCTGTTCCATGTATAAGAAATAAGAAGCTCGTTGCCACTGGCAATGATTGCGGGATATGAATACTCACCCGGCATACTTTCAAGGACAGCACCAAGTCCCCAGGTTTTGCCGTTATCTTCTGAACACACGACAGTAAGAGGTGTGCGTTCACCCCAGTTCTCTTTAACCGGATTAGAGATAAGGAAAAGCTTACCGTCATCAGTACGAGCGATATCAATGCCGCTGTTATTGTTGAACAGACCGGTTTTATATGCCGGGCACCAGGTTTTGCCGCCATCTGCGGAATCGCTTCTGTAAATATATCTGCTGTTTGTTCTTACAAACACATGAACGTTATCAGGAGCAGATTCCCACAAAGTAGGCTGTATCATACCTACAGTTTTGCCGTAACGTTTGGGACGCTCGATAAAGTCCGTTTTATTCCAGGTTTTGCCGTTATCGTCAGATATATCAACAAAACAGCGCCAATCTTTATTCTGCTCGGTTGAAGAAGGTGCAAGAATTCTGCCGCTGAGCAAACGGATAGCTTTATTTTTTACAGGGCCTCTGCCGCCGCTTGTATCACCGGGTACAAGCTCTTCAGGCTCACTCCAGGTTTTACCGCAATCTTCGGAAATGCTGAAATAAGTCTGCCATTGCGGAATCTTTTTACCGACTTTGAAATAAAGTGTCAGAGATCCGTCATCATTTTTGAATAAAACGGGATTCCAATGTGGAATCTGAAGATCAGCTGTGATTCTTACAGGCTTATTCCAACCTTTTTTACTGCGTGAAGCAAACCAGATATCCACGTCATCGTGGCTTTCGTATGTGCCGCCGAACCAGGCAACACCGATCTCACCGTTATCCATTGCAATAACGGTAGACGCATGGCTTGATTTGGTTGGTGCATTAGTTTCGTCAAAAATAAACTCGCGCTTTATATCTAATTTCATAACGGAACCTCACAAATAATTATTTGATTATAGAATAACAAACGTATCATAAAAAAGCAAGTATTTTTATAATTAAGTCATCATAATTATAACTGAGGTGCTTATATGCAAAACGGTAAATTATTGATTCTTAATACATCTGTTTTGACCGTCGGAACTGTAATTATGAGGTCAATATCGGTTTTCTTTAATATTTATCTGTCGAACAAAATCGGTTCTGCCGGAATAGGATTATTACAGCTTATAACAACTGTGTATAATCTAGCTGTTACTTTTGCTTCGGGCGGTGTCAAGCTCGGTGCAACGAGACTTGTCAGCGAAACAAGTGCCGGCAATAAAGAGAAAATTCGTTTTATTGTTTATGTTTGTATGAGATATGCTCTTGTTTTCGGGATGATTACTGCGGCAATACTTTTCATATTTTCAGGCATTATAAGTGATAAGTGGATTGTTGATAAAAGATCAACAATGGCATTAAAAATTCTTTCTTTGAGTTTACCTGCCGTTGCTGTTTCCTCCGTTCTGAGCGGCTATTTTACAGCAAAAAAGACAATGGCTAAATACTCGATTGTTCAACTGATTGAACAAGCTTTCAAAATTATTGTAACTGTCGTATCGCTTACTTTTTTCAGCAGCGGTGATACAGAATTCGCTTGCTCTGCTATTGCTTTTGGTATTACTGTCTCAGAATATATTTCTGCTATTATTTCATATTCTGTTTTTCGTTCTGAAAATAGAGTGAAATATGTTTCTGACGCAAGCCTTTTAAGAAAACTGTTACATATTTCACTGCCTGAAGTTACAGGTAGCGGTTGCAGAGCGGTTTTATTAACAGTTGAACATATTCTTATTCCATCAGGTTTCAGAAAATCAGGTTTTAATACCGAAAATGCAATGAGTATATACGGTTATATACACGGTATGGCATTGCCTGTAATCCTTTATCCTTCGGCATTTATTTCCTCACTTTCATCAATGCTTGTACCTGAATTATCTCAGATTAAGTTATCGGATAATTCAAAAAAAATCAGCGCTATATGTAGAATTTCATTAAGATTTGCAATGATATTTTCATTTGGTGCCGCAGCTTTCTTTTTTGCTTTCTCTGATACAGTATCATCCGCTGTGTATAAAGAAAACAGTGCTGCTTTTTATATAAAACTTCTTTCTGTTCTTATTCCAATTATGTACTGTGATATGATAACTGACGGTCTTTTAAAAGGTCTTGATGAACAGTCAGCATCAATGAGATATAATATTTTTGATTCAGCAATTTGTGTTATTCTCGTCGCCGTTCTTGTGCCTCGATATTCTGTAAGCGGATATATTTTTATTTTGTTTCTTAGCGAAATAATTAATTTCAGTCTCAGCATTAACAGATTAATCAGAAAAATCGGAGTAAGCATAAATCCGATTAATGATATTATTAAACCGTTGGTTTGCTCAATATTTTGCGGATTAGCAGTATATGTGTTAATAATTCCGAAAATTTGCCTGATTAAAAACAATGTAATAATATTGGCATTTTCTGCTGTGATATTTATTCTTTTATACTTACTTGGTCTATATTTTATGGGAGGTATAAATAAAGAAGAAAAAAACGCATGTGGAAGAATAATAAAAAACGGAAATTATACTTGACTAACAGCATAATTTTCAGATATTATTCAAAGGTAAACATTTAAATGAGGTATTCAAATGACGGATTTACTTATAAGGCTTTTTATTAAAAATAAAGATGACATTAATGATGTAAAGGTACGCACAGCATACGGTACATTAAGTGGAAGTGTAGGCATTGTTGTTAATATATTATTATCACTTGCTAAGCTTATTATCGGCAGCATTACACACAGCATTACCATCACCGGCGATGCGCTCAACAACTTATCAGATGCAGGAAGCTCAACAATTTCATTGCTTGGCTTCAGAATCGCATCAAAGCCTGCAGATAAAGAACATCCTTACGGTCACGGCAGAATTGAATATATATGCGGTCTCGGTGTTTCCGTAATTATAATGTTTATGGGTTTTGAGCTTATAAAATCTTCCATCGGCAAGATAATTGAACCTCAAGCTCCCGAATTCAACTATGCAGCAATTATTGTGCTCGTACTGTCGATTTTCGGTAAATTATGGCTAGCATTATTCAACAGAAAAATCGGTAAAGCAATCAGTTCGGATACGGTTGATGCAGTTGTAAAAGACAGCCTGAGTGATATGGCTGCAACTGCAGTTTCAATAATCTCATTGGTGCTTTCACGCTACTTTGATATACCTTTTGACGGTATATTCGGTGTTGTTGTGTCCCTTTTCGTTATCTGGGCAGGTATAGGAGTTTTCCGTGCAACCACTGCTTCTCTGCTTGGTCAGCCACCCGAAGAATCAACCGTAAAAATGCTTGAAGAAAAGATTATGTCATATGACGGTGTTTTCGGCGTGCATGACCTTATTGTACACGATTACGGTCCCGGCAGATGCTTTGTAACGGCTCACGCAGAGGTACCTTCAACAGCCGATATAATGGAAAGTCACGACCTTATGGACGTAATTGAACAGGAAATCAGAAACGATACGGGATACATTATTACGCTTCACATGGATCCTATTGTCATGGATGACGAAAAAACTAATGCTGCCAGAGAAATGGTCAGTGAAATTGTCAAGGAAATTGATTCATCATTAAGCATCCACGATTTCAGAATGGTTTCAGGACCTCATCATACAAACCTGATTTTTGATGTTGTCCTTCCCTTCTCTTGCAAGATTGATAGCTCTGATGTCATTGATATGATTAACAAAAAACTTTCTGCGTTAGCAAATAACTATTACGCTGTTGTTACGGTTGATCGTAATTATAACTGATTTTTTCACTCTTTTGTTATTTTCAACAAAAGAGTGAACTTTTTTAATGAATTATTCTACTTGCAAGAACCGACAAAAAAATTATTTCGGTTTACAAAAACAAATATATTATGTACAATATATGTTGTTAGATAAAGTGTATTACACTAAATATAAAGGAGAATTGTAACCGTGAAATTTACTGAGCTTGATGAAAACTTCCAGACCATTCCTAACGGCCCGCTCGGAATAATCGCACTTCCCGGCTGTGAGGAACTTGCAAAGAAAATTGATTGGTACCTCACTTCCTGGAGATCACAGAGACATGATGAGCACAAGGAAACTCTTCATTTCCGCGGCTATGACCGTTCATCTTATCTTATCGATGTTCGTTTCCCTCGCTTCGGCACAGGTGAAGGTAAAGCAACAATCCATCAAACTGTTCGCGGCTATGATCTTTTCATACTTTGCGACTGCTTTAATTATGGTGTTACATACGAAATGTACGGTATGGATGTACCGATGAGTCCTGATGAACATTTTTCAAATCTCAAGCGTGCTATAAGCGCTGTCGGCGGTAAAGCGAAGCGTATCACAGTTATTATGCCTATGCTCTATGAAGGCAGACAGCACAAGCGCTCCTCACGTGAGTCACTCGACTGTGCAAATATGCTTCAGGAGCTTTGCCACGATATGGGCGTTGATAATATTATCACATTTGATGCTCACGATCCCAGAGTTCAGAATGCTATTCCTCTCAGCGGCTTTGAAAATGTTCAGCCCGTATATCAGATGATTAAGGCTATGGTACGCACAATCGATGATCTTCATTTTGATAAAGATCATCTTATGGTTATCTCCCCCGATGAAGGCGGTATGGGCCGATGCATTTATTACTCAACTGTTCTTGAGGTTGAGCTCGGTATGTTCTATAAGCGCCGTGATTTTACAAGAATTGTAAACGGTCGTAATCCGATTATCGCTCACGAGTTTCTTGGTGCAAACGTTGAAGGCAAGGACGTAATCATTGTTGATGATATGATTTCTTCCGGTGAATCAATGATTGAGGTTGCAACAAAGCTTAAGGCTCTCAAGGCAAACAGAGTTTTTGTATGTACAAGCTTTGGTCTTTTCTGTAACGGACTTGACGCTTTTGATGAGGCGTACGAAAAGGGTCTTATCGACAAGGTGTTTACAACTAACCTTATCTATCGCACACCTGAGCTTCTTTCACGCGAATGGTATGGCGAAGTTGATCTTTCAAAGTATGTATCTTATATCATCGATACACTCAATCACGATCTTTCTGTCAGCGGTCTTCTTGATCCTGCAGACAGAATTGAGAACCTTCTTGTTTCAAACGGTTATAAAGAACCCAAGAACAAATAATTTTTCTCACATTATAACGCTTCTTCAAAATAGAGGAAGCGTTATTTTTTATTATACTTGTAATAGAAAAATTAATATGTTATTATTGAATAAATAATTATTAGGAGTGTGCGTATGAAAAATAAAAAAGCAGAAATTTATACCATATCCAATGCACACCTCGACACTTCATGGATATGGACTCTTGAAGAAACGATTGATTGGTATATTCCCGATACAATTAAATGTAACTTCAAACTGTTTGATAAATATCCCGAATATAAATTCAACTTCGAAGGCAGTTACAGATATGAACTGATAAAGGAATATTATCCTGAACAGTTCGAAAAAATAAGAAAATATGTTAAAAAAGGCAGATGGCATCCCTGCGGCTCTTGCTATGAAAACGGCGATGTAAATATTCCTTCTCCCGAAGCTATGACAAGAAATATTCTCTACGGTAACGGATTTTTTGATAAAGAATTCGGTATTCGCTCTAACGATATTTTCTTACCTGACTGCTTTGGCTTCGGCAGAGCTTTGCCGACAATTTCTGCTCATTCAGGACTTACAGGTTTTTCTACCGGTAAACTTTTCTGGGGCAGCTCAGTTCCGATTCCTTTTGATACAGGAAAATGGATCGGACCCGACGGAAAGTATATTTGGTCAGCTCTAATGCCTTTTTCTTATACTACAAGCTTCAGAAAGATGACTAAGGCAAAACGAGTACTTGAAAAGATTGATAATAACATAAAGAACGGTCTCCCCTCTTTTACATTTGCTTATCACGGTATCGGTGACCGTGGCGGTTCACCACACAAATCATCCGTAAAGAACGTTGCATTGGCACAAAGAAACAATAAGCATAACAAAACACTTGTGTATTCGGCATCAACCAAAGAATATTTTGATATGCTTGAAGCTATGTCTGATGAGCAAAAGCAAAAAATGCCGACATACAATAACGAGTTTCTTCTTACTGCACACGGTGCAGGCAGCTATACTTCACGTACTGTTACCAAGCGTTGGAATAAACGTTGTGAACAGCTTGCAGATGCTGCAGAGAGATTTGCAACATCGGCTTTTATAAATGGAGTTGCCGATTATCCGCAGTACGGTCTTGATAAAGCCTGGAAAAATGTTATAGCTCATCACTTCCACGATGATATAACAGGAACTTCCTTTGAAGAGTGTTATATCCGCAGCCATAACGATTATGTTCAGGCGATGAATACTTTTTCAACTGAATTTACTTCGGCCTGTAAAGCACTTTCAAATCAGATTGATACATCTTTTGTGAATGGTGTTGCGGTTATAGTCGCTAATCCCCTTCAGTCTGCTTCATGCAGAAAAGAAGCTGTAAAAGTAACAATCGAAAGTGATGCTGAATTTTTCCGCGTTTATGACAGTAACGGAAACGAAGCACCCTCTCAGGTCAAAAAGATTTCCGATAATAAAAGAGAAATTTCCTTTATTGCTGAGGTTTTATCCTGTTCACTTACAGCTTACGATATACGCGAATCGGAAAAACCGACAGATATTAAAACGCAGCTTACTGTATCAGACAGAATTATCGAAAACAGAAACATCAAAGTTACTCTTGATTTAAACGGCGATATCTGTTCTGTGTTTGATAAACGAATAGGAAAAGAGCTTATCCGCGAACCTATAAGATTTGCTGTTTTAAACAATACACACAGTTTTGATTGGCCTGCATGGGAAATAAAATATGATGATTTATGCGGTGAACCGTATATGTATCCCACTTCTCCCGATATATCAATAGTTGATAACGGACCGGCACTTTGCTCAATCAGAATAAACAGAAAAGCAGGAAAATCAACGTTCAATCAGCTCATTTCTCTTGACTGTGAAAGTGAGTATATAAGCATACATAATGAAACTGATTGGCGGGAAGAATCATCACTTCTTAAAGCGCAATTCAACTTTACTGTTCAGAACGATTTCGCTTCATATGATATAGGCATAGGCTCAACAAAGCGCGCAACAAACACAAGCAGTCTTTGTGAAGTGCCTGCGCAGAAATGGGCTGATATCACAAATGAAGACGGTGAATATGGTGTCAGTGTATTCAGCGATTCAAGGTCCGGTTGGGATAAACCCGATAAATCTACGCTTCGTCTGACACTTATCCATACACCTTTGTCAAATTACCGTTGGGAATGTTCACAGCATTTATTGGATATGGGAATAAACCGCTATTCATTTGCGATAATGGGACATAGCGGCCAACCTGAAAATGTAACCTCTTATGCTGATTCGTTCTGCCAACCGATGCATACATTTATAACAGAAAAGCACAGCGGTAATTTAGGACGTAAGTATTCTTTTGTTAAAATCAATAATGACAAAGTAAGAATAACTGCAATAAAAAAAGCTCAGGATTCCGACGATGTTATTATCCGTTTTGCCGAATGTTCCGGTGTTGATCAGAACGATATCGAAGTGACATTTGATAAAAACATCATTAGTGCAAAACTTGTACGCGGTGACGAGGTTGAAGTTTCAGAGTATCCTCTCACTGAAGGCAAACTGAGATTTGATATCGGTCATAATGAAATCAAGAGTTTTGCTCTCTCTTTTGAGAAATCGGATACGAATTATATTCATTCAAAGCCTTTGAAGCTTGAATTTAATTGTGTAGGCATTACATCTGACGGCGACAGAGACACTTCTACGTTGAACGGCGGTTATTCTTTACCACGTGAAATGCTTCCTAAAACCCTGCTTTACTCCGGAATAGAATATAAATTTTCAGACGAGAAACTTAACTGCATCGTATGCGACGGTCAGCAGATAACTGTGCCTGAAGGATATAACACTGTTCATTTGTTACTTGCTTCACTTGACGGCGATAAATACCCTGTATTCAGATGCGGAAATAAAGAGATTAAAACATTTATTCCCGATTGTTTTGAACCACTCGGCTATTGGGATTTTATGAGGCTGAAATTAACCGGATATATAAAGGGAAAATCTCAGGCTCTGACTCTTTCGCACACACACAATAAGCAAGGCAACATAACCGCAAAACAGTTTTACCTGTTTGATGCCGTTATACCTGTCAGCGAAAACAACCTTATTGAATTACCTGAAGACAGTAATCTTGTTTTGTTTGCTGCAAGTGCCGTAAATGAAGTTTATTCATTTACACCTGCAGATGAACACTTTGACAGACTTGATAAGCGTAAGTTTGACTACACGTTCTCCGATTACGCTTTAAGGCGTATGAAACCATCCACAGCAGAATCGGTGCTTGATAAGCTTATTAACAGAAGAACTGTTGTAAAGGCAAAAGCTCCAAACTCATATAATGAAGTTTCTCTGAGTGAACTGTACTATTTTATTCGCAAGATTGTTGACAGTATCAGCTATAAAAAGAAAGCACAAAAGCTTATTTTATCGCGAAAGCAGAAATATTAATTACTTTTCTTCGATCATAACTGGATAATTGAGGGTGATATTATGTCAAAAAGAAATGAACCCAACTCAAACGCCAAAGAGTTTGAAAGACTCAGACAAGCGGAACTCGAGCAGCAGAAAAAGGCCGATGCGTCAAAAGTTCAGGACAGACGCTACGTTGGCACCAAAGAAACACTGGGATTTATTGTCTGGGATGCTGCACAGAATTTTAATATCAACATATATTCCAACCGCTTTATAACAAGTATTGTCGGCATTAATCTTAAATCACAAACACTTGTAAACTCAATCAACAGCATATGGGATATCGTGAATGATATTTTCTTCGGTGCAATTGTTGATAAAACCCGCACACGCTGGGGTAAATTCAGACCATATCTTCTCTTCCTCGCTATTCCCGGATGTATTCTTACATCACTTTACTGGCTTATGCCTCACCTTTTCGGAAGTTCGCCCGAACCCGACATAATTAAACTGGGGTTCTACCTTCTTCTGACTATTGCGCGTGAAGGTATAACAACGTTTCAGACAATTTCAAGAACAGGTCTTATGTCCACAATAACACCACATCCTAATGACAGAACAAGGCTTATCACAATTGCAAGTTTTGCCTCAGGATTTTTTGGGGCAAAGCTGCCTGAACAGGCTGTTACAATTATGATTGACGTGTTCAGAAACATGTTCCTGCATGACTCACAGAAGCTATCTAAGGCTTATACTCACCTTTTTGTCGGAATGGGTGTATTCACTACAGTTGCTTCCAGCCTTTCTTCCTTCTGGTTCTTCTATAACTCAAAGGAACGAGTTATGCAGTCTATAAAATCACCCAGTGTACTTATGTCAATCAAATCTGTTATAAATAACAGACCTCTTCTTCTCATAACATTGTCCGATTTCCTCAGCGGATTTGCAATCAGAGGCAGTCAGGATGATTACTATACAGATGTTCTGCATTTCTCGTCAATGACTCTTGTTGCAGGCTTACCTGCTGCACCTATCAGTCCGACGAGCTATGCCTGGGTACCCTGGATGAGACGGCATTTCTCAAGCCGACTTCTCTATATACTTGCAAAAGAGATAGGCAATATTCTATATGTTCCCGTCTTCCTTTTCGGATGTATCGGTATGAAGAAAGATTATTCAGGCGGTATGTATCAGAAAGCACTTCCCATGGGTTTTGCTATGGCGATATGGGAAATCATCTGGACATTATTCTTCGGCCTTAAAATGGTTATCGGTACTGAAATGTATAATGAGGCTATGGACTACTGCGAATGGAAAAACGGCTATCGCACCGAAGCAATGGCATCCGTTACAAAAGGTATTGCTGCAAAACTATCAACCAGCGTTAGTACTGTTGTTACAACTGCACTCAAGAGCAAAATCGGTTATAAGACAGAAGCGTTCAGAGTCGGCACAGAGCAGACGGATAAAGTTAAATTCTATCTCTTTGCAATGTTCACAATTATACCTGCAGTAACAGGTTCACTGGGTATTATTCCGATGCTATTCTACAACCTTAATAACAAGAAAAAAGAACAGATGTATGCTGAGCTTCTTGCAAGACGTAAGATGATGTCAACTGCCGTCGAATCAGGCGATTCTGAAGCTTTAAATGCAGCATCTGAGTCTCAGATTAACTTAAAATAATAACAATTCGGAGAATTAATTATGGAAGTAAGATTTATTAAGCCTGAAGAAGCTGCTGATTTTCTCAAAGTTTCAGCGACCTCTTTTATATGGAAGTTTGATGAAAAAGTTGATGACCACGTTGATACACCTGTATTGGCTGTTTTTGATAACGGAAAGCTGATTTCGGGTCTTGAAGCCATTGATTTTGAGTGTAATTATTGCGGAACTTCACTCGGCACAATCGGCATTGGCTGCGTATGCTGTCTTCCTGAAGCCAGAAGAAAGGGTGCTGTCAGAGCTCTTTTTGATAAAATCGGTGAAATTGCACTTGAGCAAAACTGGACACTCGGTTTTCTTCATCCTTTTTCAATTGAGTACTATGAACAGTTCGGCTACGGTCATCTTAATCAGCTGCTTTCTATACATGTACCATTTGTTAATCTGAATCATATTCCGCGCAACACAAATGCAGTTCTTTATACCGGTGAACAGTTTGAAGAATTAAGTGCCCTTCATAATAAATGTGTTATAATGGAAAATCTGCTTACTTACCGTAAAGACAAGAAGTGTTTCTGTGATAAACCTCGCGAAAATACAGATTATACTTATTTCCGCCGCAATGAAAAGGGTGAAGCTGATGCATATGTACGTTTCACTGTCAGCAGACCTGACACACTTACTGTTGAAGATCTGTATTTCCTGACACCTGAAGCACTTTTCGGAATACTCGGCTTTCTTCGCAATTACGACGGAATTGTAAAAGAGCTTATTATCAGAAGACAGTATCAGGGTTCAGCTTTTTCGCTTATAGCTGACAGAGTATCCGGTGAGAAGTACAGTTGGGACGGTTGTATGGCTGCAAGAATCTATGATATAAAAAAGGTTCTTGAAAGCAATATTTATCCTGATGAACACGGTATATTCAGAATCAGGAGTCTTGATAAATATGAGCAGAATTCAGGCATTTTTGAGGTTGAATACGAAAAAGGTAAAGCTAATATAACTTTATTAAAAGACGGCAAATATGACCTTTCTCTTGAGCCTCATGCTGCTGCAAGACTTCTTCTTGCCGGTGAAGGTCATACCGCAGAAAGTGCAGCATATCTGAACGGTGTTCATCTTAACAACAGTGCTGATGATTTCTTTAAGGCATTCCCCCATCGCCCGACAAGATTTGTCGACAGTTTCTGATTATTCTTTTAAAAATTTTGCCCCGCAATACTTTAAAGTATTGCGGGGCATTGCTATATAACTGTGTTTAATTACAGAGCACCGATAATAGGAGCGATTACATAATTGGTAATCAGTGAGAATATTGTACCCAGAAGTGAAATTACAGTTGTAAAGGGAAGCTCAGAGAAACCGTTTGAACCGAAATTATCAAATAACCAAAGACTGAGATCTGTGAAGAATGTTGAGGGCTCTTCCTCTTCTTCTGCAGTCCATACACCGATTTTTATAAGAATATTACTGAGTCTGGCCTCAATTTCTCTGTACTGACCGTAGTAACATACCGTACCGTTTACAAATGCTTCAGCTTCAGCAATCGCTGCCGCAAGTTCCTGTGCATCTTCGGCACTGAGCTTTGATGTATCAACAGATTTAGCTGTGGGGATATAATTATTCTTGAGTCCTCTTGTATCTCTCTGGCCGTTAAACTGAGGATAATCGGGTGTTGAATAAACGTCTTTGATATCATCAGTTGCAAGAAGTCTTGTGGCAAGAGATATAATTATGTCATTACGTGCAGTCTGCTCATGATTCTGACCGTCAAAATAGAATGTTGTATCGGGAAGAAGACCTGCTGAAGCATCAACAACACCATCGGGAGAAATGTGATTATGGGTGGGATCAGAACAGTTTTTGCTTGTGTTAGCCTGAATGTAGTTTTTGCCTAATGTATCGCCTACGCATGCGCTTACAGCACCCATAGATGTTGATGAAAGGTGGATAACACCGTCAGCATTGTCTGTATTCCAGGATCTGCCAATCTGATAGAGAGGTACATCGTAATCAACAATATTGAATACCTGAACGCCCTTATCGATAAGCATCTGAATATTAGTATCGGAATTTAACTGTGCTTCATAGAACATATCTGTCTGACGTTTGATTTCGGGCTTATCTGCAAGAAGCATCTGTGCAGCCTGAGGATAATACTCCTTCGGGCAGAGACCCCAGAGGCTTGTGATATTGGCAGCTACATCTTCAACAAGGCAATTTGCAACATTTTTGAGTACACCTGTAAGAACTTCATCAGGAAGAATTCTTGCAATTACCTCAATCATTCTTGCCTCTTCCTCGTCCATAAGCGACTCAAGGAAGCCATTGTAGAGGAATTCTGTGTCAAAGAATGCAAAGTTCTTTGTATAAAGGTCACCGACAATAGTGGAACCGTTGAGAGCGGGAACAATATAAACAACCTTGTTAAGGTCATCCATTACCTTCGGAAAATACTGTAAGAGTCCGTTTGCGATTGAACCACCCATGCTTATGGGTACGATATTTACTTTATCATGGCCTGTTTCTTCCTTTACCATCTGGATAAAGTCATAAAGCTCACAAACAGTATCATAGTTATTGCCGAATGAGTTGTAGGCGAAATAGTAGAGATGATCTTCACCTGCTAACTGTGAAAAAGCCTGAAGCGGGATATTATCGTAAATCTCATTCTTCTCATATTCGCTGCACTCTGCAACTGAGTAAGGATATTTTTCGACCTCTATGTTGCCTGTGTTCTTACCGGTATTCGGATCACATGCATTAACAGCGAAACTGTCAAGAACTACCTGGCACAGAGCATCAGAAAGACCGATATCAGCCTGAGTGAAAAGTGTAAGAAGTGCGGGGAAAATAACTTTTCCGATGATTGAAGGAATATCAAATGTTGCGGGGAAGCAGCTGATTCTCTCACCGTCTTCATCAAGGAGATAATCGCCGTTTTCATCAAGTGCCCATACATTTGACTGACCGATACCCGGAACAACAATTGATGGGCAAGTGTCACAATCGCCCTGACACTCTGTTTTTACTGCCGCAGAGGACGGAAGAACTACAACAGAGAATAAAAGGACACCTACAAGCAAAAATGATAAGATTTTTTTCATAGTAAGACCTCTTTCTTTAATTGAAAATCTTTTTTATTATCTTAACAGCCCTGTCAACAGGACTGCCGCCACCAAATAAAAACAATGTTGATTTGCTTAATGAATAAGCAACCGTATTAAACGTTTTAGTAAACAATGATTTCTTTTTTTGAATGTCGTTATATCCTTCAGCGCCGACATTATGAAGAACTGCAATCAATCTCTTTTCAGCAGCTTCAATTCGCAGTTGATCAGCAACAGTCAGTTTAAGAACATCTTCGGCTTCAATTATAGCGGATTCAAGCTCTGCCTTGTCCGTTTTACTGAGTTTTGATGAATTTACTTTATATGCATCCGGAAGATTCCGGCGACGTATATTTTGAGTGTTACAAGCTCCGTTAAACTGAGGATAATTAAGCGGATCGCTGTTAATATCTTTAATCCTACCGAGTATAAGTGATTTTGCAAGATTTAGCACAACATCGTTTCGACCGACTTCGTGATGTTGATTGAGGAAAATCCATGTGTTTTCAGGGAAGAGTGCCGTCGAAGCGTCTACCCTATTATCACGTGAAATATGGTTATGTTCAAAGTTTTCACATCGGCTGTTCTTTTTATATTTAATATCTGAAAGCAGCTTATTATGCGGAGCACCTGTTGCACCGAGAGAAGCAGAACTGAGATTAACTATTCCGTCAGAGTTTATTTTCTCAGCTGAATCAACAATGTTGAAATATGTATACATCTGTTCGCCAAAATCCAGGTTTGCGCAAGCGATTGAATTTATACGCACACCATCGTTAGAAGCTGAAAGAAGATTATTATTGAGATTGAGCCTTGCATTCTGAAAATTATCTGTTCTCGCTTTTAACACAGGCTTATCTGACAGGTATCGATCTGCAAGCTCGTCATATCTGTATGACGGGAGCATAGCCCAGAATTGCGGACAGTTAAGCATCAGGTTGTCAAGAATTGCGCTGATTGCACTAGAAAGAACACCGTTAACAGCTTTTCTTGGAAATATATGTAGCAGAGTATTGATAAGGTATCCTTTTAATGGCACGCCGTCAGATTCGGTGAAAATATCAGCCAAAAACTTATGATATAAGTAATAATCATCAAGTCGCCATTTTCGTGCATAAAAATCAGCAGCGATATCAGTGCCGTCAAGGCAAGCGACTATGTTTACAATCTGATCAATGTTACCGTGACCGTATTTTTCGAGATAAGCGGTAAGTATTGTGCCGCCAAGGCTGATCGGGAGAAGTGTTACTTTCTCGTGTCCTGTTTGCTTTTTAACAGTTTCAATATAGTCATTTAAATCGTCTGCTGAATCCATTGGATCACCTACAAGGTTGAAGGTGAAAAAATAAACGTGATCCTCCCCTATTTCATCAACTAGTGACTTCATAGGAACCATACGGTAAACCCATTTAATTTCTTCTTTTGTCATTTGCTCGAGAGAATGATTCCACCGCTTGGTTTTTAGATTTTCTATATGATTACCGTTATTATCACATTTCTGAAATTTCAGTAATTCACTGACGGTATAGTAAATATATTTCTCAAGCCCTGCATCGTTTTGAGTAATAATTGATGCGAGTGCTTTTGAAATAATCTTAAATGCTGTTTGTTTTGAGAAAACCCGCCTATCAGGTATAATAAGCGTACCGCCGATATGAGATTCACCTAATAGAACAGGGGTATCGTCTTTATCATAAAGAAAAGTTGGCGAATGATTAATACCGGGAAGTATAATTACTGGCGAATGACAGCAAGAGTTTTTGCAGTCTGTTTCTGAATCAGCCGAACAAGAATCATTTGAATGTTTCAAATCAATTACTCTCCTCATTGGCTTATTTTTCATATTTTATCATATTAAACTGTTAAATTCAACAATTTTAACTGAATGATGTGTAGTTTTTTATTCTTTCATTTTAGTAATACTAACTAAATTTTTAAATTAATATTAATATTAATATAAATAACGGAGCAACATCATTAGATTGCTCCGTTTCTGCAATAAATTTAATTAATTTTGCTTTTGGTTTTTTTAAAAAATATGAATACAATTGAGCTTATAAGAAGAAGCATCGGATAGAAAAGGTTCGAAATAATCTGGAACGCCGTCATCTCAGAACCTAACGTATTTACAACAGAAAGAGCCACAAGAATCTGTGCGCCGTAAGGAAGAATACCCTGGAATATACATGAGAAAGTATCAAGAATTGACGCAGTTTTTCGCGGCGATATATCGTAATCCTTTGCCATTTCAGCAGCAATCGGATTAGCCATAACAATTGCTACTGTGTTGTTTGCAGTGGCAATATCCATTAGACCTACCAGAAGACCTATGCCGAGCTGACCGCCTTTGTTACCTTTAAATACCTTACGGATTGAGTTGAGAAGTGCTTCAAATCCGCCATTGTGCTTAATAAGTGCACAGAGTGCCGCGACAAGTACTGCAACCATTGCAGTTTCAAACATACCTGAAGCACCTGCACCCATATTTGCAAGCAAATCGGGAAATGCTACTGAATAGGTCGCAAGTATAATAATGCTGCCGGAAATAATACCAATAAGCAGAGTAAGAAACACATTTACACCAACAATTCCGCTTATGAGTACAAGCACATAAGGAAGAATCTGAAGCAGATTATAATCCTTATTAATAATTTCGGATACATCAGACTTTGCTGACAAAACAAGAATAAGAGCAAGTGTCAACACTGCAGCAGGCACGACAACTGCAAAGTTTGTACGGAATTTATCCTTCATCCTGCAGCCTTGTCCGTTACATGCGGCAATTGTTGTATCAGAGATAAAAGAAAGGTTATCACCGAACATAGCACCACCTACAACCGTACCTACACATAAAGGAAGCGCAAAGCCTGAACCTTCAGAAATCGCAACAGCAATAGGTGTGATCAGTGTAATTGTGCCTACTGATGTGCCCATTGCAGTAGATACGAAGCAACTGATAACAAAAAGCACAGCAACCGCAAGGCGCGGAGGAGTAACCGACAGCAGAAAATATGCTACGCTCTCTGCAGAATCTCTGCCGACGACACCGACAAAAATACCCGCAAGCAAAAATATTATAAGCATGGTAATAATATTTTTGTCGCCTACACCCTGTCCCATTATTTCGAATTTTTTATCAAGAGAAATTCCCTTTGTCTGCAACACTGCGACAAGCAAAGCCACAAGGAAAGCTACAATAACAGGTACATTATAAAATCCCATAGGAATTTTCATAATGTATTCAAAAACAATACCTAATGATAAGTAAAAAACAACGAATACTCCGATGGGAATTAGTGCTAAAGCGTTAGATTTTTTCATATCTGACTCACTTTCTGAAATTTTGAATAAACTTAATGAATTATATCACGCAATTACTGAAATCTCAATAAGTATATTAATAATAATTTCTCTTAAACAAAAAAACAGAGCAACGGCAAAAGCGATTGCTCTGTTTGTGGTCGGAGTGACGGGACTTGAAAGCTGAAGAAGCTTTCGCGTATCGTTGCGCATAACATTGCAAAGCGCTATGTTTCAACGATTATAAAATTTGTATTTTCCATCCCATTTCACATCTTTGCATATCTTTTCATAAGTATAAGGACCAAATAAGGACCATTAATCAATATTTTGTGACTTAACATTTATATTCTCAATATTTTGCATTTTTATGCACGGAGTGGTTGATTGGCACATCCCCATGAGAATACTTGCATGCCTATATAGTTCCACAATTCTTATAAATGATTCTCAATTGAAATACTTATTATCAGATATTGAGTGTTGAAGAAACTTTAAACATATCTAAATTTGTTGATGTTGCTATTGTGATTACAATGTTGTAATCGCATTAGAACCGTCTGTTAATTGTTCTACACGAGTCGAATAATAACCCGTGGAATTTTTATGCACATCGACAAAAGAGAGCCCCAAAAAAAGCAATACCAAAGCCAATATTACGGCTGCTAAACCCAACAAAAGCTTAAAAACGGTATGTCTGAATTTAATAACGGGTTTAATGTCGCAATAATTCTCAGGTACAAAGAATTCTTTGGCTATTTCTGAGGGTGTACCGAAATGCTTGATTACATCGTCAAATTGCTGAACTCTATTTGTTTGGACGTACTCATTGACATTACAACGAAACTCTTTTAAAAATCGTTTTTTAATTTTTGAGGAGCAAACAAGATTATCGCTGATAGCTTTAACATATCTGTCAATCTCTTGATTGGTAATTGCAGACTCTGACGAAAAAAGTATTATTTTATTTGATGGTTTCAAAACGACACATCCTTAGGCATAATTCTGCGAATAACCAATGGTTCTGTCTAAAATGGAATTTATTGCATATATAATCCCGTCAAATTCCTCAAGAAGCTCGCGATAGTATACTTTGCCTGCTTCTTCAAGATGATAATATCTGCGTTTCCTTTTTACTCCTACCAATTGCTCATATTCGCTCAGGTAACCTGCATCCACCAGACGAAACAGCACGGGATAAAGTGAACCTTCGAGCACTGTGTATTCGCCTTTGCTCTTTTCGTTGAAAAGCTGAGTTATCTGATAACCGTACAAATCTTCTTTTTGCAGCAAATGAAGAATTAACAACTCTGCTGTTCCTCTTTTAAAATTATCTTTACTTTGACTCATTTTAATCACCCATATAATATTAGCACAATATATAATTGCTGTAAATACCTTTGCTGCAAATACTATTGACGGAAATGTATTTATGTGTTATTATCAAATAAATTAAGCAGGTGTGGTACACAAATTTGAAACTCAGGGAAGTTTTACACTCAATTTGACTTGGACAAAAGGACAAACTTATGAAGATATCAAGGAGACCTTATGAAAAATGTATTTAGAAAAGTTGCAAGTGTACTATGTATTTTTTTTGTATCATCTATTGGATTAACTGCTTGCTTATCAGAAGAAAAAAGTAGTTCCATCTCCGAATTTAACACAACATCATATTCATACAAAGAAAATATGGACATTGCAATGAAAAATGCAAAATCTCCCAAACTTCTGGCTAAAATTGACGGTATAGAAATAACACAAGTGGATTTAGATTTATACTCGATTGATGGGGAAACATATACGACCGAAGATATAATCAAATATTATATTATCACTGATTATGCTGAAAAAATTGGATTATCCTTACAGACATGGGACGAAGAATTATACAACAACATTGATAATGATGACGGAAACAACGAGGGAGTTGATGAAGAATACTGCCAAAAAGTATATGGGGTATCCAAAGACAAAGTTACTGAATACAGAAGAAAGAGAATCTACCAATTGGGGATGAATTATTCTTTTTCAAAAATGATCATTGATGATGTAGCTTCAGGAGAGTTTGTTAAACGTCATCCAGAGCTGAATAAAGCATACGAAGCTTTTGAAACACAGCGCTATACAAATAAAAAAGCTTGGGATAATCTTGAAGATGCTTACTATGAATTTATTGCTAAGAATTATGAAATAGTAATTTACTAATTTTATTGACCTTGACGGAAGCTATTATGGCAATTTCCAATTCTATATAAATTTCTAGGAGGAAAAACTATGTTAACAAGGATTCTCTCTTTTATTATGTCTATCTTACTGATAATCTTTCCGTTTTTCGGAGAAAAAAATACTGTCAGTAATGAAGAAGTTGCAGAAGCGGTAATTTATGCAGTTGAAAACAAAGATGCATCTGCAATGGAAGCCGTTATGTGTAAAAACATCAAAGACAATTTCGATGATCTAACTGGAGAAATAAACAAAATGCTTTCTTATATTGAAGGTGATATCGAAAGTGTTACTTGGCAAAGATTAGGTGCATATTCTCAAAGTGATGGTGAAGGAAAATCAATAAGTCAAAATAACCAAAACTATGATATTTTTACATCAAGCGGTGCGTACGGTATCTCCGTTGTTGTTGAAACATACAATTCGTTTTCATCTGACGAATTAGGAATACGTGCAATAACTTTATATTCCAAAGTTAAAAATACCAACTCGGAAGATCCAAGAGAATATGTATATGGTGAAACTTTAATTAGACTTGCTGCAACCGAAGGTGTTAAAGATTGGCATGATTAATGCAATATAACATCTTTTAATCTAAAAGCTCCCTGCTGTTTTATTGAACTGACCCCAAAAAGTTAGATAAATTTTAAAATGAAACATTTTCAAACTTAATATTGAACAGCTAAAATGGCTTGAGAACTGCGCATAGCAGGTGTCAAGCCATTTATTTCTATAGTTATATATTATTACTTAAATATTATTCAATAGAAAATTAAATTAAAGGACCAAATAAGGATCATTCTTAGTTTTTAAGAAATAAAAAAAACCGCTGAAACCCAATAGTTTCAACGGTTTTGAGTGGTCGGAGTGACGGGACTTGAACCCATGGCCTCTTGGTCCCGAACCAAGCGCGATACCAAACTTCGCCACACCCCGAAATATTACACTGCTTTCAGACAGCTTGATTATTATATATTAAGCTGTCTGAAAAATCAAGTGTTTTCGTTAAATTTATTGCAACATATTATTTAAATAAAGGAAAACCGCAGCAAAAGTCAAGCTTTGTTATATATGTACATCTTGGCTTTGCGAAGAAATCAGGATTATCTGTTGCATGGTAAACCATATAGATATCGCCGTTTTCTCGGTAAAGAAAGCTGCAGTGGCCCGTATGATAAAGCGATTTTTCCGGCTGCTTTTTAAATACACTTACAGGACTCTTGAGCCAAGATGATTTATTTAGCACATTATTGCCGCTGAGCGTCAACATACCAAGGCAGTATTCGCCCGATGAATAACCCGATGCCGAATATACAATATAAATACTGTCATCGGTGTATAGGACTGCAGGACCTTCGTTAACCTTCCAGCCATTTTTCTCCCAGCTGTAAAACGGTTTTGATAAAATCTCACTTTCAGAATCAGCATTGATTGTGTACGGATTATCCATCAGTGAAATATATATGCACTGATGACCGACACCGAGATATGCTGAACAAACATAATACAGCTTACCGTCCTTATGAAGATAAGTACCGTCAATGTTATTCATTCCGTCAGGCGCAAGAATACCCTTGAATTCATATTCACCCATTATATCGGCGGTTTTACTTTCAAGAACAAATCCGTATCGGTAGTAGTCATCATGCACTTCCGATTCACTGCCATCAGGCATAGCACCTCGCGGTACAGCTGAAGAATCAAATAGTGCACACGAAACAATATACCACCTATCCCCTATTTTATGGATTTCAGGTGCCCAGATGTCACGTACAATTCCGTTATTGCCTACGCTGAAAACAGATTTTTCAGATAAAACTGTAACATCTTGAAATGAAGCAATCTGTTTGATTGATATGTTTCCGCCGGTTGTGTAAGTATAATAGGTGTTGCCGTTATTCTCGACAATAAACGGATCGCCGCCGTTTAAATTATCCAGTGGTTTTGCAGGCAATACATCTGTCGATGTTGTGAACAGCAGTACAAGAGCAAAATACAAATATAAAAAGATTCCAAAAAGAGCTTTCATATTATTCCTCTCCTGCAATTTATTTAACTGAATTATAACTTCTTGCTTTAAAAATATCAATAGTAGAAGAAAAAATGTTGCGTAAAAAGATGTTGTTATGATATTATGGAAAAAACACATCTTAACTATGATCGGAGCGAATGATATTGAATATCTTAATGAAAATAATAGCTTTTATTATTTCACTTGTTCAATTTTGCTTTATGCCGCTTACAGGAGCACTTGGGAGGCACGAAATTATGATTGACACATTTACTGAATATCAGACCTTTGAAGAATTCGGCACAAGCTCATGCTGGTGGGCACAAACTATTGACAGCGATGAAATGGCAAGAGACATTGCCAAAAGATTATACAGCGAAGATGAAGGACTCGGTCTCAAAATCTTCCGCTATAATATCGGTGGCGGTGAAGCTGATAATCCCGATTGCAGAATCTGGGATAAAAGCCGAAGAACAGAAAGCTTTTATGTTCTCAATGAAGAAACCGGTGAGTATGAATATGATTTCACAAGAGATGCCAACGCCAGAAGAGTTATGGATTACTGTATTGAATACGGTGCAGAAAAAATAATTCTTTTCTGCAACAGCCCTCACTTTTCAATGACATCAAGCGGCCACGCATCCGGCGGTCTTACAGAGTATCACTCAAATCTGCCTGAGGAAAATTACTCTGCATTCGTTGATTACGTGCTGACAATTGCTGATTGGTTTGTAACACAGGGATATCCGATTTATGCCATCTCCCCTATCAATGAGCCGATGTGGAGCTGGGGCGGTGACTGGGTAGGTCAGGAAGGATGCCACTACACAGTTGATGAAACCGTAAAGGTTCTTGAGCTTTTTGCCACAGAAATGAAAAAACGCAATTCCCCATATAAGCTCAACGGACCCGAGAGCGGTGAAATGAGTTGGGCATATTATGAATATGTTGAAAAATTCTTTGCAAGTGAAATTCTCAATGAATTCTGCGATACTTACAGCGGTCATTCCTATTGGATGGATACAAAATCTGATGAAAAAAAGCAAGTTGGCGATAAAATGAAAGAGATGTATCCAGACAAAAAGTATGAGATGAGCGAATGGTGTGAGCTTCCGCTGACCATTGACAGCACAACAATTGACAGCGGTCTGCATATGGCACAGGTTATTGTTGATGACCTTACCAAAATGAACGCTGTTTCGTGGCAGAGCTGGACTGCGGTTAACGGTGACGGTTTGCTGGACAGAAACGCCGATGGCGAGCTTATTACATACAACCGCTATTATGCTTTCAAGCATTTCACCTCGTTTATAAAACCGGGTATGGTGAGAATTCGCGCTATTGATAATTTCGAAGAGGAGTCTTCGCTTAAAATTGTTGCATTTAAGGACAAAGAAAGAAAAGTTGTCGTTATTGTAAATCCGACAGAAACTGAAGAAAATATCAATCTCTGCGGTCTCTTTGGTCAATCAGAGGTATATCTAACCGACAGTACACACAACTGCGAAAAGATATATGACGGCAAGTTTGAACAGAAGATGACCGTACCTGCAAAGAGTATCATGACGGTATGTGTTGATTCTTAAAATGAATTTTGTTAACTACAGGTGTATTTATGAGACAAATAGAATTACTACACTCAATATCAAAACTTTTTGATTTCAAAGTTATTAAAGACAAAGATGGTAACGAATACGTTGTTTATTCCAAGAACCGCATAAATTATATTGATGAAACAATCACTGACAAAACTGCTTTTGAAGCCTCTGAAAACCACGAGCATATTTCAGCAGGTATCAAGAAGTCTGATTTTGATGACGCTTGCTATATTGGCAAAACGTTCGGTAAAACTATGCTTTCATCGCTTAAGCATACATTCCCTGATAAGGAATTTATAGTTTTTGTTGACATTCACTTTGACGAAATAATTATCAGATTTCATCAGAAGTGGGATAACGAATCTGCTTACTATAATATAAATGCAGATTACGGACAAGAAAGCAAACTTTTTACATTTGAATAATATAAAAGGAGATGCAGACATATGTCTAAGAAAGATAACAGATTTGAAAAAGTATACAGTCAAGGCTCTATAAGCGGTGTTGAGATATTGGTTGACAAAGAAACCGGTGTAAATTACATATTCGGATATAACGGATACGCAGGCGGAATGACCATATTGCTCGACAAATTCGGCAAACCCGTTATAACACCGGTTGAAAAAGAATGAGCAAAAGAGGAAGAAGCCAAAACTTCTTCCTCTTTTTATTGTTGTATAATCAATAAAACTATTTTTTACTGCCAAGCCATTCTATTAATACAAGCAAACAGGATGCCAAAGCTCCTCCGACAACAACGACAGGCATTAATATCGGTTTTGACTTTAAAACTGATATAACTTCAGTTATTGTATTCCCTTCCAAAATAATAAGTAACAGCGGAACGATGAGAGAAAAACCAACACTGAATAAAACAAAAGTAAGCATTACACCTAATAAGTTGATATTAAAATTTCTTTCAAAAATACTTTTGAAATGACAATCTTCTTTATTAAGCTTTTTCAATTCCGATTTTTTAGTTGCTGCTTTAACTGCTCTCTTTGTCCAAAGCTCATAAAAAAGGTTACACTTCACAAACAGAAGTGTAACCTTTGAAAAATTTAAATATTAGACAGATACGGTCTTATCTTATACCGTAATTCTCAATGATATAGTCCATATCCTTATCGCCTCTGCCGGAGAGGTTAATAAGCACTGAGCCGTGATCCATACGCTGAGCGAGCTTCATACCGTATGCAACTGCATGAGAGCTTTCGATTGCAGGGATGATACCCTCCATACGAGAGAGCTTGAAGAACGCATCAATTGTTTCCTCATCGTCGATAACATCGTACTTGACTCTGCCGATATCCTGAAGGAATGCGTGTTCAGGACCTGATGAAGGATAATCAAGACCGCTTGCAACAGAATAAACAGGAGCAGGCTCTCCGTTTTCATCCTTGAGCATAATGCTGTTAAAGCCGTGCATAATGCCTTCTGTGCCGTACTTAAGACTTGCTGCGTGGTCACCGAGCTTAGGTCCTCTGCCAAGAGGCTCAACACCGTAGATATCAACAGGGTCGTTGAGGAAGCCTGCAAAAAGACCTGCTGCGTTTGAGCCGCCGCCGACACAGGCAACAATAGCATCGGGCAGATGACCGGTCATTTCAACAAACTGATCTCTGGCTTCAATACCGACAACACTCTGAAAATCACGCACCATCATCGGGAACGGATGAGGACCAAGAACAGAACCGATGCAATATATAGCATCATTATATTCCTTGCTGTACGCTTCAAATGCAGCATCTACAGCCTCTTTAAGAGTCTTGAGTCCGTGGGTAACCTCAACAACATTAGCACCGAGAATCTTCATACGTGCAACGTTGGGAGCCTGCTTCTTGATATCAACAGAGCCCATATAGATATCGCACTCAAGTCCGAAATATGCCGCAGCAGTTGCAAGGGCAACACCGTGCTGACCAGCACCTGTTTCGGCGATAACCTTTTTCTTTCCCATATATTTTGCAAGAAGTGCCTCACCCATACAGTGGTTAAGCTTATGTGCGCCCGAATGGTTAAGGTCCTCACGCTTTGCATAAAGCTGAACATTACCGCCGAGATAGTCCGAAAGCCTTTCAAGATGAGTTACGGGAGTAGGTCTGCCCTGAAACTCCTTTCTGATTCTGCGAAGCTCTGCGATAAACTTACGAGACTGGCAGATTGAATAATAAGCCTCTGTAATTTCAGCCATTGCATTTTTTAGTTTTTCATCAATAAAAACTCCGCCGTATTTTCCGAAATATCCGTTTTCATCGGGAAAATTTTTAAAATATGTTTCAAAATCAATACCGTTGTATATCATTACTATATCCTCCAATATATAATATTACTTTCAGTTTCAGATTATATGCTTCGCCATCGTTTTGTTAAAAGACACATTTATATCACTCCAAAATAAAAAGTCCCCGACAGAAGAATCTGTCAAGGACGAATAAACTTATCCGTGGTGCCACCCTGATTCACGCGTTTTGCGTGCACTTAAAGGATACTGACATATCCCAAGCAACTGACGTATGCTTTCACGTTGCAGAATACTCTGTGTAGTAACACACATTTGACTGCACCCTCCGCGGTCCATTTGACGAACTGTTTCCTACCCGAATTCCAGCTTGCACGGGCTCTCTGTGAGGGCATTTTCCGCCTTTATCTCCGCATCAACGGTTTAATATTTATTTTTTTTGATATTATATCACTGTAAAAATACATTGTCAAGAAAATTTATGCCAACAACATAACAAGAAGTATTTTCATGATACCTGTAAGATCAAAAGCCAAAGGTTTTGTAAACATACTGTCAGGCACGGAAGATGTTATATACTCTGCATTAATCGGCAAAAGATCGTTTGAACTGAGCTCTGCGCTGTCATCAGCAAGATCATACAGAACAATTTCAAAAGCAACAAGTTTATCATTATCGTAATAGAACTTTGCGTTTGAATCGAGCATTCTGAGAACATTTCTGCCGGGCTGGCCGAGAGAATTAAGCATTGAAATCATTTCAGCTTCTGACATTGTTGCAAGATCAGAATTTGCAGGAATACTAATTACACCCTCTTTAACAGCAAGGTCAACGCATTTTCTGAGATCGGGTACAAACTCTTCAACATAAACTTTTCCATATTCTGTTGTTTCTTTCTCCCCTGCTGATTTTAGCTTGAGGCAGTCAAATACATCAGAATTAAGCAGATCAATCATCGAATCAATACTGTCGGCAAAGCGAGAAAAATCAATGCTGCCGCCAAAAAAATCCGACACACAGAAGCTTACAAGAGGAAGATAGGCATAAATCTCGCCGTCAGTGAGTAAAAGCTTTACGTCAAAGAAAAGAAGTTTTGCGTTTGCTGCAACTTTAACGTCTTTGCTTCCGTCAGCGTTTTTATAAACTTTTGCACAAGCTGTAATATCTCTGAACGGTATTGCATATTTTTCAAGTGATTCGTTATCAAAAGTAATACTGATTGATCTTGTTTCAAGAATTTCATTAATTATTGCATCTGTCTTGGTTGCATCGGCAAAAGCTGTCATTGCAAAAGCAGATACTGCAATAATTACAGCAAGAATTACGCTAAGAACTTTTTTCATAATTTTATCCTCCTGTTTCTGATAATTTAATGATTTTTATTACGACACGGGAGTAATCTCATAGAATACTACACCGTTAGCGACAAGTTCATTTTCGATCACGATACATCCGTCAATAACTTCGGCTGTATATGTAACAGGCTTGAGAAGTGAACACTCCTCATATTTATTGTAAAGCTTTTCATAATAGACTTCACGGGCCTGCGGATTATTTAAAGTTACGGTTGAATCTATCTGAGGGTCATCAGGTGACCAACCAAAGCAATCGTCACCTATTCCGTAAGTCACTCTGTCTTCCTGCCATTCATCAAAGTAATTGCAGTTATCGTCGACTGTATAGACCGTCACATTTACCTTATCGGAGTTAAACTGAGGAACTGAAACATTTAATTTAAGATCAACAGATTTGCTGTAATCAACGTTATTTTTGAAGTTGTATGCCATAATACGCAGTGTGTTATTTTCACTGTCATAAGCACTGAGTGCATCGACCTCTGCGCCATATATTACACCTTTTTTATCGGGAGCTACAGCAATACGCTTACTGCCGGCAAAAGCTGAAAGATTTTTAGCGACGTGATAGCTGACAGTAGGATAACCATCACATAAACCGCCCGACAGATATCCCCAGGCAGAGAAGTAATCGCCACCCTGATCAATAAGCTGCTTATTAAGACGTGCATCATAAGCTGCCTGATATGTAAAACCAACTGTTCGTGATAAAAGCTGATTATCATCAGTTCCGCTGTTGATACCGGTTAATAGTCTACCTTCATCAATGCCGAAAATAAGGTCTTTTAATCCTGCGTTTTCAGCGTATTTCTGAAGTTCTGCAATTGTTTCAGGCAAGGTGAAACCATCAGTGTATTCACCGGGGCAATAATCATAGAACGAAGCCGAAAGGAAGCAGATTCGAGTACCTTTCTTGCAGGTTTTATAGTTAGTGCCTTTTCCGCAGTGTTCAATAAATATACTCTCATCCCATAAACCTTCGGTAACAGTCATTGAATGAGCGCCGACAAAAACGTCTTCACCGATTTCTGTCTGAAGTGCGTCTACCGTATAATCATAGAGCTTGCAGTAAGCAACAGCAGAATTATCGGGGTCTTCATCTGGTGACATAAACCACTGTGCATTTTCATATTCTGTCATAACACCAAAGCGCCATGTAAGAACCTCATCAGCGCCGAATTCATCAACAAGAGCACGAGCCATAGCAGCCATATAGTTGTAATAAATATCATAATCATCAGGCGGATAAAGGTTTGTGCCAAAATCAGCTCCCTGAGCAGAATTCTGTGAATATTTAAGCGGTACACTACCGAGCTTAAGATGAGGTTTAGCACCTAGTGTAAGAATACCGTGACAGTTTTCAATAAGGGATGAAAAATCATAATCATCAAGCACATCAAAATTTGTAGGGTCAACAAACAAATCACGCTGCGCATTGCCGCCTGTGCACTGCATAAGCTGAACGTACTCAACAAATTCAAAAATATTGTACTTATCGTTTAAATGCGGCTGAGTAAACAGATTAGTGCCTTGCATATCCCAGACATTAACATTACTCAAAGTGTTTGGAACTGTTTCACCGATAACACTCGAATCGATATTAAACGAATAATCGTTCACAGATTCACCAAGTGAAGTGATAATGGCGGGCAACGCGATAATGAGTGATAATAAATAGGTGAAAAAATATTTAATAGCTTGCATAATATATCCCCTTTCTTAAATATATTTTATCATATTATTACAAATTTGTCATCACAAAGAAGTAATGATTTAAGAATTAGTTAACAATAATGGTATTTATTAATGAAAAAATTTAAATTCTATTAACAAATATAATATTCATTATTGTATAATATTCTTTATAAAATATTGGAGGATTTAAAATGAATACAAAACTTGTTAAGTCACTTGCTATTCTCTTAACTGTTCTGTCTTTATTTGCTATTGCTCCTGTCTGTGCTTTAGCCGCAGATGAAGAGCTGCCCGAAGATGTTACCGACACAACACCTGTTCTTGTTATAAGCAGTGATAGCCTCACTGTTGCTATGGGTAAGACAATTCAGCTGACCGCTGTTGTTTCAAACGTTGATGTTCAGCCTAAAATCAATTGGAGATCATCCAATGACAGAGCTGCATCAGTTGATCAGAACGGTCTTGTCAAAGGAAAATTTGAAGGCAAAGTGACTATTATTGCTTCAACTGAAGTTGACGGTAAAGTTCTTGAGGGTGAATTCACAATCAACGTTATAAAAAGAGGCAATCTCCTTCAGCTGCTTCTTTCAAAGCACCAGGTTCTCAGTTATCAGTACAGCTATGTTGATGACTATTACTACACAAATGATAAAGATGCCTGGCAGCATAATTTCGGTTTCGGAAAGATTTATGATTTTGTGTCACCGTATCTCCTTCTTGAATATGACTATGTACGCGTCTTTTTTGAATATGAAGGAAAAGACTGGATGATTCAGATGTGGAAAGGTCAATACGGTATGATCTTCTACGGCGGTGAAATCGGTGTATACAACCGTCCGCACTCTGATAAGGGAGTGCACGAGTGGACAATGTACAATTGTCCTGATGAAGACGATTGGCTCAAGATGGAAATGACTCTTTATCATCAGGATATAAACGGCAACTATGTTGAAGAATTCACACGAGAATATGACAAGTATTGGTGGTGCACAGGTTTTAAGAACGGCCATCTCCGTCAGGAAGAGCCTGCTGACGAACTCAGACTTGAAGGTAGAATTACCTTTAAATCAAAAGAAATGTGCGACCTTTTTGTAAGCGGTCTTGATGCCTGCGGTTTCAGTGTAAGCGATTCAAAAGATTTAATCGGGCTCGATCAATATTATGTTGAAGACGTCGATGTTTATTTTATCTGGCAGAATATCAGCAGCGCAGAAAACACTATGTTCATCAAAGCCGGTCTCGGAACAGTAATTTCAGTATTACTTCTTCCGTATATGCCTTTCATTCTCCCCTATGCCGGTGCATTCCTTATTCTTGTGCTCCTGGCTTCAATTTTAGTATAAAAGATAAAAATTAAGACCTGCATGTTTTCATGCAGGTCTTTTTTTATGCTACACCGTAAAAATCTAAAAGTGCAGGATTTATAACAGTTTCTGTCTGATCAAAGCAGCTGCTGTGTCCGCCGCCGACTATCATTAATTCCTGTGCGCCTTCAATTGATTTTGTAATCTTTTTTGAATGCCAGCGTTGGATCATATCGTGTTCGCCGAAGATATTAAGAACAGGTACTTTAATTGCTGAAATATCTTCAAATGTAAGACTCGGCTGACCGACCATCATACCCTTAATATCACGTCTTCTACCATATTCAGGATCATCATACAGCCATGCTTCAATGCAAAGGATTATGTATTGATAAGTAATCTGAATCTGATCAAAAGTGTTTGTACCCCAGGTGTTGATATTGGACCCCATAATAGCAAGAGCTTCTACTCTTTCCTGATGAGCAAGGGTGAATACAACACCGAGATTTCCGCCGTCGCTGAAGCCGAATATTCTTGTCTTTTCAATGTTAAGATAGTCAAGCAATGCCGCGATATCGTCGCTCATTGCTTCGAAAGTCATAGCACCTTCAACCCAATCGGATTTGCCTGTTGCTCTGGGTGACATACATATAACCTTAAAATGTTTCGTCATTTCAGGAAGTATACTGCCATCAAATGAGTGCATATCGCCGCCGTTAGGAGGAAGAAGAAGCAGGGGTTCTCCGTCAGCCTGACCGTAAATACCGTATTCGATGTTTACACCGTTAAGATTTACAACCTCGTAAGCAATAGGCTGAAGTGAAGCATCCTGAGCACTGCACACAGGCATACTGCAAAGCATTAAAACAACCGCTAAAATTAATGATAATACTCTTATTCTTTTAGACATAATCATTTACCTCCGATTAAGCAAGCTTGAGGAACATCTCAAGAATACGTTTAACGCAAAGCTCTAGATCAGCTCTTGTTATACGACCTGATTTATAGCCTTCCATAAGGTCTTCAGGATAACCACAGTGCATCTTCATATCATTGCCTGCTTTAACTTCTTTTACAGGGTCATTCTTAACCCCCCAGTCAGTAACAACCATTCCGTTGTATCCCCATTCGTTACGGAGAATACCGGTAAGCAGCTCATAACTTTCTGATGTATGCTGACCGTTTATAAGGTTGTAAGAAGACATTACGGTCCAGGGAGAAGACTCTTTAACAGCAATCTCAAATCCCTTAAGATAAATTTCCCTGAGAGCACGCTCGGAAAGTCTTGAGTCACAGCCCATTCGGTTAGCTTCCTTGTTGTTACAAGCAAAGTGCTTCATCGAAACGGCAACTTTCTGTGACTGAACACCTCTGATATTTGCTGCAGCACATTTACCTGCAAGAACAGGATCTTCAGAATAGTATTCAAAGTTTCTGCCGCAAAGCGGATCGCGGTGAATATTCAAAGCGGGAGCAAGCCAGATTGCAAGGTTGTTTTCTCTTATTTCAGCACCACCGCCCTGGCCTACTAAGTAGTTAAGTTCAGTATCCCATGTACAGGCAAGAAGAGTAGCACAAGGCCATGCTGTAGTCGGAATGCCTGTCTCAGTATCAAGTCTGAGGCCTGCGGGACCGTCTGCTGTCGGCATTGCAGGAACACCGAGTCGTTTCATCGGACCAAAACAACCGGTATTGGCAACTCCCGTAGGCGGCTGACCACCGACAAAGTCCATCAGCTCTTCAAGTGTGAACTGTGCTACAAATTCATCAATCGTTATGCTTTCGCTCACTTTATCAAACATTACTACTTTTTCGGGAGCTACTGCACCTGTGGGCTGATTCTCAGCATAATAGTGGCTTTCTTCACCCAACGGAAGAGATTCGTAACTGCCGTCAGCAAGGAGTCGCTTTTCGAGCTTAAACGGCTTACACCATTTTGAAAGCTGCTCAGTAACGGTATCTGAATCAACGGTATAGATAAAGTTGAGTTTCTCACAGTCTCTTACAGATGTACCGAGATAAAACTCATAGTCACCTTTTTCAAGAACATAAGCTGATTCGCAGATTTTTCCGAGATCATCAAAGCTTGCCATATCGCTTATTTTAAAAGTAAGAGCAAGTGTTTCAGATTCTCCCGGTGCAAGGAGCTTCGTCTTTTTGAAGGCAGCAAGTTCTTTTGCAGGTTTGCCGAGCTTTCCCTGAGGAGCTGAATAATAAACCTGAATAACCTCTTTGCCTGCAGCATCACCGATGTTTTTAACAGTTACAGCAACAACAATATTGTCACCGTCAACACCGCAAAGCTTACCGCTGAGCTCGAAGGTTGTATAAGAGAGTCCGTAGCCGAAGGGATATCTGACCATATCTTTCTTGCCTGGAATTGTTTCAAAATAACGGTAACCGACAAAAATATCTTCTGAGTAGTCAAGATGGTCAAAGCACTCCCAGAAATCTTCCTTGCAGGGATAACAATCGTATGATTTAGCAATTGTATCAGCAAGTTTACCGGAAGGATTTACATCGCCACAGATAATATCAGCAATTGCTGCTCCGCCTTCCAGACCGCCCTGCCATGAGAACAAAACAGCATCAATCGCATCGTTCTCAGCAAAATACTCGCAATCAATTGTTGCACCTGAATTAAGCACAATAATTACCTTTTTGAAGAGCTCTGAACACTTGTCAATAATGTTCTTCTCAATGTCTGAAAGATAATAGTCGCCTGCCTGCGGTCTGCGGTCAACACCCTCTGCTGAAAAACGGTTAAGAGTGATTATTGCGGTATCAGCATGCTGAGCAGCTGACTCGATAAGCTCATCAGACACTGCAGGTTCTTTAACGTGCATACTTGCAAAAGTGTCATATGTCATATCGTCACGCTTGGTGCAGAATTCCATTGCGTTGACAATATCCCAAGTGGCGTTAATCTGTGCCTGAGTCGGAATGTTTACGCTTTCGCGCTTTACATAATCCTTATAAAACTCAACAAGGGGCATATAAATGTCAACGTCTTTATCTGAAAAGCCTTCGTAAATATTGCAGATATACGGTGTATTTACGTCACCGCTTCCTCCGCCGCCTTTTATGTATTCAATTGTAGCTTTACCGAAAAGTGCAATACTCTCTCCTTTTTTTAAAGGAAGTGCATTGTTGTTATTTTTCAGCAAAACCATACCGTCTGCCGCAGCTTTTCTTGAAAGCTGTGTATGCTTGAGTGAAGCTGTAACACATCTGCCGTTTTCACCGAGCGGAATACAAGGCTGATATTTGAATCTTGCATATTTTTCCATAAAGGATACCGTCCAATCTATAATATTAGTATAATTATAGCACATTAGTATATATCGTCAAGCAAAAAAAGAAAAACCGCCGCAGCGGTTTTTCAAAAAACGATTGTTTACTTGTTTTTAGTCTGTGTAGGCTGCTTTGTCTCGGGATTGCCCTTCTGCTGAGGCTGTTTATTCTGCTTTTCGGTCACTGTTAATCACCTCCGTAATTAGCTGTAACAACAGTATGACCAAAAAGAAAGGAATAATTCAGAAAATCAGGCAAGATTTTTTCCGTATGCAATATCTGTGCCTAAAATATCAAGTTCATCAAAACCGTATTTTTTATAGAAATTATTTGCAGTCACGTTATTTGTGCCGCAAGTTAACATGACACCTTTAATTCCCTTTGATAAAAGATGGTCAAAAAGTGTGTTCAGAAGCTTTCCGCCCATTCCCATACGCTGATACTCGGGCAGAATATCAATATGAAGATGTGCGGGATAAGTATTTTTATACTTTTCGTGAAGCATATATGCCTCAGTTGCCCATTCAATTCGTGATTCACCGTATTTTACAGAACGGGTAAAATATTCCTCATCGTATTTCTTTTTAAATTTATCAAAATTCTCTGCACAGATTATGTAACCGACAGCTTTACCGTCATCATCAACAACAAAACAGTTTTCGGGTTCATTATCAATATAATATCTGCAGAATGTATTGAGAACGAAATCACAGAACTCATCATTCATATCGTCATCTGCTTCACTGTTAAGACAAGCATAGCAGACATCATCATAATCTTTTAATTCGTATTTTCTTATACTAACCATAAAATACATCTCCTTGCAGCAATTATTCAGAAATTTATTTATTGTTAATAATATTATTACAAATTATACAGAAAAATCAAGACTAAATATTTGAAAAAAAGAAAATATAGTGTATAATGAATTTATAAAAATCAGGAGGGATTGTATGAACACGGATAAAATTGTAAGAAAGAGTCTTGAACTTATTTCACAGACCGTTATATCACTGATGCCGCGCAGCTATTTTACATCCGATGAAAATGCTAATAAATATATGATTACGGGTGATAAAAAGTTTTCATATAACAAAGGTAACTGTTTTACCTGCGGCTTCGGTAAGGCCGTCATTACTCCGGATGATGTCAGCTCAGGCAAATACTTTATTGCAGGCTATGATTCAAACAATCCCGCAACAGGTGTACTTGACGATATGTACGCACGAGCTGTATATATTGATGACAACACCTCTCGCGGAGGCGTTATTCTCTGTGCTGTCGATGCAGTCGGAATCAGCCGCAAGGATATCAACGATATCCGAAAACTTGTACTGGAAGATAACTCTGTTTCCGGACTTAAGTCAATTAACATTTGTGCAACACATTCGCACTCCGCTATTGACACTCAGGGATTGTGGGGAGAAAAGCTCTACAAAAGCGGCAGAAAAGAAGAGTTTATGACTCATCTGAAGAAAAAAACAGCCGAAGCGATTATTCAAGCTTACAAAAACAGAAAAGACGGAAAGCTGTACTATTCATTCCTTGAAACTCAGGATCTTCAGTTTGACTGCCGTACCCCCGATACATACGACCGTAATCTTACAAGAATAAGATTTGAGCCTTTTGACTCTTCTCCTTCTGTTTATATGATAAACTTTGCTTCACACGCGGAACTCCTCGGTGACCTTACTAAAAATGTAAGTGCTGACTTCCCTTGTTACCTTATTAAAGAAATTGAGCGTGAAAACCAAGGCTCTGAAGCTGTATTTTTTAACGGTGCAATCGGCGGTATGATCTCTGCAAAAGAGATTAAAAAAATATACCGAAACCAAATTGACTGCGAAGCATATACAAAACAGTTCGGAAAAACAATCGGTGAGCTTGTTAACTCAATGAATGATGAAACCGAAATTGAACCGATCATAAATATTGCAAGTGCACCTGTTAAGATTGCCGCACAGAATTTTGTTCTCATTCTTGCAAGACTTATAAAAGTTCTCAATAACGATATTTCAAGAACATCAAAAAGGGGTGTGGCAGCAATTCATACTGAAGTCGGTTATCTTGAACTCGGCAACAGCGATATCGGAATGTATCTGATTCCGGGCGAGTTATTCCCCGAGCTTTACAACGGAGAATTTATGACAGAAGCTGAGTCAGGCACCGGAAAAGCTGCCGACTATAAAGTATTATCTAAAATGGGTGGTGCTAAACATCACTTTGTAATCGGTCTTTGTAACGATGAGCTTGGTTATATTATTCCCGATAATGATTTTGTAATAAATGAGAGAATGCCATACATCAACAAAGGCAAGGACCGTTTTGGCAGAGATCATTATGAAGAAACCAACTCAACCGGCAGAGAAACCGCACGAACCTTACTTGAATCCTCTGATAAGCTCATATTAAAAGTTAAGTAAAGGAGAACAACTCAATGAAAAAGTTCAGAAAATCAGTAATTTCTCTTGTCCTTTCAGCAGCTTTAATTTTCTCAATGGGTACTTGTGTAACAGCTAACGATTCTCAACCCGCTGACAACACTGCAATTATCGCAACAACAAATGTTTTTAATTTTATCATCAGCGGTGCTTTCAAGCTCCTCAGTGCTGCATTTCCGAGATTCGATATTCCGAAGCTTGAAAATTATAAAACCGAAAACTTCTATAGCGGAACCGAAGATTTTATTGATGAACCAGCTGTTAATGCAAAATGGAGCCTTGGTTTCGGTGTCGAAAGTATAGTGCCTGATGACCTTGCTGACGGCAGCAGACAGTATTACACGGGCGGATATTTCACTCAGCAGATTAACAGTGTTCTTGATGATCAAAGAGTGCACGCAATTGCACTCAACGACGGTTCTGACCGCGGAACTGCAGTATTTGCTACAATAGACGGCATCGGTGTAAATAATGCAGATATCCGTTCAATCCGTGCAGCTGTTGAAGATAAATTAGAAGCTCTCGGCATCAGCAGTGACATAATTGCTATAAACATCAACGCTACTCACTGCCATACTGTCCCTGACACACAGGGCTTCGGTCTTACACTCATTCCGAGAATCTTCCACAATATTGCAGCCATTCTTCCTTTTGTTGATCCGATAAGAAGTATTGATGATAAAGTGCTTGAAGAAATGATCAGCGGCGCATCCGATGCAATCGTTGAAGCATATACAAATATGGAAACGGGTTCTCTTTATTATTTTGAAACAGCGAGAATCGGCAAAGATGAAGAAAAGAATATTTATCTTAACGATGAATACAGCTATCTGCGAAATAAGCGTTATGATACAGAAGGTTATCAGACGTTTTTTGCTTGTTTCAAATTTGTTCCCGATAACTTGAATTCAAAGGCTACTATATTCACTAATATCGGTGCACATCCAACGACCATTGACAGAACCACCAAAAAGCTTTCTGCAGACTTCCCTGCTTATATTGAAAAGCAAATTAATGACAATAATATGAACTTTATGTTCATCCAAGGTGCGCAGTCCCCTGTTTCAGTAAACAAAGGCGCTGTTCAGACACCTGAAGTACTTGACAAAGTAAATGCAGAAATCACTGCTGACCCGAGCCTTGAAGATTACAGAGCAGCTAAATCACTCGGCTATGAATTTGCACGACTTATTCTTGAAGCTGACGATAAAGCAACTGCGGTCGAACCTATCCTCAATGTAAGAATGTCCGAATGCACTTTAAAACTTGATTCAGGTCTTATTCAGCTTGGTGCAGCTTCACAGCTGCTCGGTGTCACAACTGTACGCGACTCTTCAAGCGATAGCGGTTTTTCTGTTATAACCGAGGTCGGATATATTGAATTAGGCAAAGACATCGTTATCCTTACAGCACCCGGTGAACTTGTTCCTCAGCTTGTTTACGGCAATGTTGTTGACGCAAGTGAAGCTTACCTCGGAAAAGATTGGGAAATCCCCTGCACTGTTGATATTATCGGTAAAGACAAAACAGTTCTTGTAATGGGTCTTTGTAACGATGCATTAGGTTATATAATCCCCGACAATGATTTTGCGCCGTTTATTGCTGACTCTCTCTGGAATACCGACGCAGGCGAAAAGTTATTTGGAGAATATCACAGACATTACGAAGAAATGCTTACAGCAGGTTCCACAGCTGCATCCACCATAATGACTGCACTTAATGCGCTGGCAGAACAGGCAAAATAATAAACGGAGTATTTTTATGAAATATTACCTCGGTATTGACGGCGGCGGTACCAAAACAACCGTAGCCGTATCTGATAATAACGGAAAAATATTATTCAAAGAGTCAGGCAAAACGATTAACTTCTATTCTGTAGGAATGGACAAAGCAAGAAGGAATCTTGACGAGATAATAGAAAAAGTAGCTCAGAAACTCAACACTGACTGTTTTGAAGGAGTTTTTGTCGGCTGTTCTGCACTTGATAATGAAGCTGACGAAAAAACAATCAACGCTTTATGCGGCGGAATTAAATCCGAAAAAATCGGAATGAACAGTGACCTTTATATTGCGTTGAAGTCTGTCGATTCGCATCATTGTCCGTGTGTAGCAATATGCGGCACAGGCTCAATGGCTACCGGAGAAGATGAAAAAGGCAATATTGTCATCGCCGGCGGATGGGGCCACATCATCGGTGATGAAGGCTCCGGTTATGCTATTGCCGTCAACGCACTTGCAAAATGTTGTACTCTTTGCGACGCAGGCAAAACATCTCCCCTGCTTGAAAAAGCAAATGCTTTTTTTGGTGTTGATGATTTCAGAAAAGTTATAGATATCATTTATTCTGCTTACACAACCAAGGATTTAATTGCCGGTTTTGCAGCTGAAGTAAGTAATCTTTGCGACACTGACTCAGATGCCAAAGAAATTGTAATTGAACAAGCTCATAAATTTGCAAATACCGTGATAATCTTATTAAATAAAGTTGAAAAGTGCACAGTGCTCGGTCTGTATGGCGGAGTATTTGAGCACAATCAGCTTTTCAGAGAAGTTTTTGAGTCAGATATCAATACATATTTTCCCGATGTAAAACTTCAGCTTCTTGTCATTCCGCCTGAAGAAGGCGCACTTAAACTTGCGAGGAATTTATAATGAATAAGTCTCTTGAATATATTGAGAATTGTAAAGCGATAATTGAAAAGATTTGTACAGACGGTGCAGAATCAATCGAAAAAGCGGCTGATCTGCTTACTGAAACAATCATTGACAATAAACGTCTTTATCTTTTTGGTACAGGACACTCGCATATGCTTGCAGAGGAGCTGTTTTACAGAGCAGGCGGACTTGTCAATATTCAGCCGATTCTGGTTGAGCCGCTTATGCTTCATATTTCAGCAAGCGAGAGCACACTTGCTGAACGTGTCGAGGGCTATGCCGAAAAAATATTTACAGAATATGGTATAAGTGCAAACGATACGATTATTATCATATCCAACTCAGGCAGAAACGGCGTTATTGTTGATATGGCTCTTCTTTGCAAAGAAAAAGGTGTTAACGTTATTGCGCTGACAAATCTCGAGCATACATATGCCGGTGCGTCGCGCCATAAGAGCGGAAAAAGACTGTGTGAAATATCCGATATTGTTCTTGATAATTTCGGTTGCGTTGGCGATGCATGCGTTACGGTTGAAGGCGTTGAGGGTAAAATCTGTCCCACTTCAACGGTTACAGGCGCGCTGATACTCAACAGCATTGTCGCACAAGCTGTAGATAACTGTGTCAAAAAAGGCTTCTGCCCAGATCACTTTGCAAGCTCCAACGTTGACGGCGGTGACGAAATAAACAACAAACTCGTTGAAAAATATAAAAAGGAGATAAAACACCTTTGATTTATCCTGTTATTCAAAAAAATTCACTTGTCGGCTCACTGTTAAACATCTCCGGTGTCAGCTTTTCAGGTGATTTTAAAGACACAGCTGATGCAGTTTTTTCAGATTACGGTATCAATACAGACGGCGTATACTGTGTCGAGATAATTGTATCCGACAGTAAAAAAACAACTTATATTGATGAACTTTCCAGACTCAGCGATGAAAAGTATTTTTTGACGGTAACAGAAAACCAAACTGTTATAGAAACCGCAACACGCCGAGGTGTTTTCAGAGCAGCAAACACTTTAGCTAAACTTATTAAGAACAATGAACTTAAATGCGGCGAAATTGAAGATTATCCCCTTTTTAAGAAGAGAGGATATATTGAAGGCTTTTACGGGAAAACATGGGAGAGAGAAAAACGTCTTTCTGTTATGAAGCTTATGTCACATTACGGAATGAACACTTTCTTTTATGCACCCAAAGATGATATATATCACCGTGAGAAATGGCGTGAGTCTTATCCTGAAAAAGAACTGAATGAACTTAAAGAGTTGCTTGAGGAAGCAAAGAAAAACGAACTTGATTTTCATTGGTGTGTTGGTCCCGGTCTGACATATCAATATACTTCCGATAAAGACTTTGCTGACCTTATAAACAAGTTCAAGTGCGTATACTCTATCGGTGCTAAGAATTTCGGACTATTGCTTGACGATATACCGAATGAATTTCAGTATCAAGACGATGCTGAAACTTTAGACAGCATTGTTGATGCGCATATATATCTAATAAATAAAACATATAAAGAACTTAAGTCTTTCGATAAAGATATAACCCTCACAGTCTGTCCGACTCAGTATCACGGAAATGAAAGCGAGTATTACATCACAAAATTCGGAAAAGGTATTCCCGCAGATGTAAACATATTCTGGACAGGCGCTGAAATTTGTTCAAGAGTACTCACCTCTCGTGAAGCAAATGATTTTTTCAGAAGTACCGGACATATGCCGCTTTATTGGGATAACTACCCTGTTAACGACTGTGAAATGTTCCAGGAAATGCACCTTGGTCCGTTAATCGGCAGAGATAAAGAGCTATATAAGCATTGTGAAGGCTTAATCTCAAATGTTATGGAATACGCTGAATGTTCAAAAATTCCGCTTATGACAGTCGCAGATTACCTTTGGAATCCTGTTAGCTACAACAGCGGTAACTCAATCAGGAATGCACAAAATGAGATTTTAGGCGATAAATCAGAGTTATTCGGCTATATAGCTGATCATCTTGCTGTTTCCTGCCTTTCAAGACATGCCAGTGAATATATGAGCGAAAAGCTTTCATTCATCAGCTTTCTTATTTCAACAGGCAGATTTGAAGAGGCTTTGACAGAATTCAGCAATTATATTCAGAAAAATAAAGAATGTCTTGAAATGCTACGAGATAAAAACACACCTATGTTTGTCGAAATGAAGAAATGGGTTAATAAGTTTTCAATGTGCTGTGATCTGCTTGATGCAATCCGCGACACTTATCTTTCACCAACACCTGAAAATAAAAGCAGACTGGAAAAATTGTTAGATAGTTACAATTCAGACGCAGTAATACTTACAGGCTTCTGCTTGCGCGAAGCTGCCGAAAAAGCGCTGCTCTTATAAATCAACAACACCTTCAGAGTTTAATGCTCCGAAGGTGTTACTTTTTGGGGGTTGAATATGCAATAATAAATTTAAAAATTTTTTAAAAAACCTATTGACAAATCTAAAATTTCAGTTATAATAACAGTAACGATTATCGTTATTGTTTGGAGGTGATCAAATGTCAATGAAATACAGCCGTCAGCGTGAGATGATTCTAAATAATCTTTGTTCACGAACAGACCACCCCACAGCCGATGAACTGTATATTGACCTGAAGGAATCGTTACCCAATCTCAGTCTAGGCACATTGTACAGAAACCTGGCGCTGCTGTCAGACAACGGTACAATACTCAAGTTTCACTGCGGTAATTCAGATCGGTTCGACGGTAACAACAATCTTCACTATCACCTCATATGTGAAAACTGTAACCGACTGTACGATATCGACCACGCTCCCCTAACAAATCTTAACACTATGTTTGCCGAAGATTATAAGGGTAAAATCAACTCTCATTTACTTGTTTTTTACGGAATTTGCGAGGATTGCAACTGTTCCGTTTAATTAAATTATAATTAAAATTTATTTTTTGGAGGAAAATTATTATGAAAAAGTTTGTTTGCTCAGTTTGCGGTTATGTTCACGAAGGCGATTCAGCTCCTGAATTCTGCCCCCAGTGCAAAGTTCCTGCTTCAAAGTTCAATGAGCAGAGCGGCGAAATGTCATGGGCTGCAGAGCACGTTGTCGGTGTAGCTGCAGGTGCTCCCGAAGAAATCATCGAAGGTCTCAGAGCTAACTATATGGGCGAATGCACAGAGGTTGGTATGTACCTTGCAATGGCAAGAGTTGCACACAGAGAAGGCTACCCTGAGATCGGCCTCTATTGGGAAAAGGCAGCTTATGAAGAGGCTGAGCACGCTGCAAAGTTCGCAGAGCTCCTCGGTGAAGTTGTAACAGACAGCACAAAGAAGAACCTTGAGATGAGAGTTGAGGCTGAAAACGGCGCAACTCAGGGCAAATTCGATCTTGCAAAGATGGCAAAAGAGCTTAATCTTGACGCTATCCACGATACTGTACACGAGATGGCACGCGACGAAGCAAGACACGGCAAGGCATTTCAGGGTCTTCTTGAGAGATATTTCGGTTAATTAATTCAGCGCTGGCGACAGGTTGCCGCCCACTGTTTATCAAGAAATAACGGGCGGATGTCAAACAGCATCCGTCCGTTATTATATTATAAAATAAATGTATGAAGGAGGAACGACTCATGAAAACAACTACTATAATCACAATGTTACTCGTTGTAACTTTATTAACAGCTTGTGGTACAAGCAAAGTAAAAAATGCAAATGATATTACTACTGCAGAAAACACCGTAAAAACAACTGTTGCCAAAGTGATTGATGTCAACGAAAACGACACAACCGTCAAAACAGTTGAGCCAACAGCCGCTCCTCTAACTGAAGAATATAAAGAAATCACAACAATTAAGAGCACTAAGGCACCGAAGGTTAACAAACCGACAGAAAAAAACACAGCACCCATAACAAAAAATTTCGCCGTCACAAGGGACGAAGCAAAGGCGATTGCACTCAAACACGCAGAATTAAACGAAGCCGAACTCGACCGTTACAAAATTGAATTAGACACAGAAAGAAATACAACTGTTTATGAGATTGATTTTAATGCTAATAACATTGAATACGAATATATAATTGATGTCGAAACAGGAAAAATACTTCATAACGAAAAAGAGAAAGATCGTGTAGTAACAATCACACACAATAAGACTAAAAACACGACCAGCAACCCTTCTGCGCCGGCACTTAACATTACAAAAGAAGAAGCAAAAGCAACCGTACTTAATAACGCAAAAGTTAAAGAAAACGAAGTCAGAGGATTTAAGATTGAACTCGACAAAGAAAGAAATGAACTTATTTATGAAATAGAATTTAATGCAGGTAAATATGAATATGAATACGAAGTCAGTGCAGAAAGCGGCAAGATTCTTAAAAATAAAAAAGAATTCAGAGATTAACATATAAAATTAAGAGTGGCTTTTCAGCCACTCTTTTTTACTTCAATATGAAGTATTGCCACTACTGCGAATATATGTTATAGTTTTAAAAAGAAATATTCTGCAGGTGCTTGTTATGATAATTAAAATTGATAGTTCAATAAAATACCAGAAATATGAGGGTATCGGTGCCAGCGGTGCTTGGTGGGCTCAAATTGTTGGCGGTTGGGACAATAAAGACGAAAGCGGAGAAGAAATCCGAAACATAATTTCAAAACTTCTTTACAGCAAATCTGAAGGTATTGGTATGCACATTTACCGATACAACATCGGCGCAGGCTCTGCACACAGCGGCAACGGAGAATATTCTGATTTTGCACGCAGAACAGAGTCCTTCGATAGCGGTGAATGCAAATACGACTTCAGTCGTGATAAAAATGCTGTCTATATGATGAAGCAAGCAGTTAAAGACGGTGCTGATGAAATTGTTTTTTTTGTAAATTCTCCTGTTGAACGCGTTACAAAAAACGGTTGGTCACATCTTAAAAAACATCAGCTTTTCCGTACAAATCTTTCAAAAAAGAACTACAAAGCATTTGCTGATTATTGTCTTGATGTTACCGAGCATTTTATCAATGAAGGGATTCCTGTCAAGTATCTTTCCCCGATAAACGAGCCGTTCTGGATATGGACAGGCGGTCAAGAAGGATGTCACTACTCACCAAAACAGGCAGGCAAAGTAATGCGTTGCTTTGCAAACAAAATGAAAGAACGAAATTTAATCGGAAAATTTAAGCTTTCAGGCGTTGAAAACGGCGATATTCGCTGGTTCAACAAAAGCTATACGAGAAATCTTTTAAAATATCCCGCAGTCAGAGAAGTTATTGATTCAGTCGATTTACATTCATATTTTTTGTATCAACCTCTCCCCTTTTTCAACGACAGAATTAAATTTTTAAACAGATACAGAAAATGGATGGACATACATTATCCCGATATGCCGATTAAAATGAGCGAATGGACACATATGGTCGGAGGCAAAAATCCTAATATGGATTCAGCAATTGAAGTCGCTAAGGTTATGATTGAAGATTTTACACTTCTTAACGTAACATCGTGGCAGCATTGGATTGCCTGCTCACATTACGATTATCACGACGGTCTTATTTATCTTGATTTAGAGAAGCAAACATATCAGACAACAAAACGTCTTTTTGTCACAGGCAATTTTTCAAAATACATACCAATTGGCTCAAAACGAATTGAAGTTAAATGCAGTGATAACAGTATATTAATTACAGCTTTTGCAAATGAAAGCAGAACTGTTCTTATTATTGTTAATCCCACAACCGATAAAAAAGATTATACTGCGCCTTCCGATGTTCTTGTTTCACTTACCGATAAGGATAACAATTTAACCGAAACAAGCTTTAATGAAGGTGACAGAATTATTATACCGCCTGAATCGGTAACAACAGTTATTCTTAAATAAACTTTGAGGAGCTGAGTCTGAATTGAACATTAAAGACAAAGCAAAAACATTTGTAAACAACGCAAAAAGCTATTGGAAAACACCGCCCAAAGGCAGATATATGACTTACAGGGAAATTGCCTCTCTTGCAGGTGGCGGTATCGGTGTGCGAATAATTACATACTGCTTCCAACAAATGACAATTTCCACAGGCAACACTTTGCTAGGTAACACAATCGGTATTGATCCGTTAGCTTTACAATTAATAAACACAATAGCTATATTATCATCGTTTCCGCTTACGGCATTAAGAGCCCAGATGATTGATAACACACGCAGTATGAAAGGAAAATATCTTCCTTATCTGCTTACAATGGGTCTTCCGACGGTAATACTCGGCTCACTTTTCCTCTGGATGCCATACGACAGTATGACGTTATTCTGGAAATGTGCCACCGTTTTAGCTTTCAATATAGCGTTCCAATTCTTTTTCAGCTTCTTTAATGATTCATATGAAAGCTTAATCAATGTACTATCGCCCAACAGTATAGAACGATCTGATGTGCTTTCAATCCGTTATATCGTAGAGAATCTTTCACCATCTATCGTCGGTATCATTTTCCCGATACTTGCAAAACTTGTTACCGGCGAAAACACACTTACCGATATCAGAATATACAGGTATCTTTATCCGCCGATGCTTTTTGCAGGATTCCTTGTATCAATGATAATATACGTGAACACAAGCGAAAAGATTGTTCAGGCTAAATCTCACAAACCTAAAATCAGGTTCATTGATGCATTCAGAGCAGTTGCAAGAAACAAATATTTCTGGATTATCTCACTTGCAGGCTGGATAGGATTTCTTGAGGTTGGCTTCCAGAGCATTATGTACTGGATGTATGAATATCAGGACGGATGCTCCGCGGCACAGTATTCAGTTATTACCGCTCTTGTCGGAAATGCTTCATTCTGGCCTAATCTTGTCGGTCCGATTCTTATAAGAAAATATGGCAAGAAAAAAATTCTGATTGTTACAAACCTGATGAGTGTAGGTTTCATTCTTTCAATGTTACCGGTAATTAATATGGCAACTAAGCCCGGTGCAATATGGATACTTCTGATTTTTACATTCATTAATCAGTTTATCACCGCTCTCGGTCACCTGCTTAATCCTAGTGTAAATGCAGATATTCGCGATTATCAGCAATACATTACCGGCGAAAGAATAGACGGTATGTTTGCTGCTGTCGGTCTTATCGGCAGTGCGGTTACAATGGTCACCGGTTATGCACTCCCAACAATATATAACAGAACAGGTCTTAACGAAGCAACAGCAATTTCATTGGGTTTTGACGGTTCAAACGTTTATGATGTACTTAATGACACAGGATATTTTATAAATATATGCAGTGTACTTATTATTGCATCAGCAATCGGTGCTGCCTTAAACGCTCTCCCCTATTTCTTTTATGATTTCACTGAAACCAAACAAAAAGCTATAATAAATGTTCTGAAAGTAAGAGCAATGTTTGAGGATATTTCTGACGGAAACATCTCAATTGAGCAAAATCATTCAGAGGCTTTATCGATTATAAAAGAATCCTATGCTTTAGCTCAAAAACCTCTTCTTACAGCAGAAAATAAGAAAGATTTAAAAGCTGTAAATAAAGAAAACGAATCGATTCTTATTGCAAGGTTCGTAATGGACGAGCTGAATAAATTCAATACCGCTGAAGGAAAAGCGGAAATTGAAGAAGCCAGACTGCTTGCATCAAACGGTCCTGAAAGTTTTATTAAGGCTTCTTTGCCGACAAAAAAAGAAATTAAAACCTGGCCTAAAGAAAATCAAATTCAGATAAACAGACGAAGAGATGCACTTACACGTTTACAAAGCGTAAAAAGCGCTGAAAAGGTACTTAAAAAGCATTACAGAAACGGCATTGAGACTTTTGAAACTGATGCGCTTGATAAGCTTTATGAAGCAGAAAACAAAGCACAGCAAATGTTTATTGAACTCTCATCAAGAATTAAAAACTGTGATAAATCTGATGAAAACATCAAAAACTACAGAGAATCACTAAAACAAATAAAAAAAGAAAGAGCTGAAATTAAACACAGTATTAAAGTTTTGGAATACAAATATTCAGTATATTCCCGTGCAGTCAAGCCATATCTGGATGCACAGCGCATATTAAAGCAAGCTGAGCTTTATGCAGACATATCAAAATACACATATTAATAAAATAGCAGACGTTTGTCTGCTCTTCTTTAATAACCAATCAGAATTCATTATAAAATACAGTTTCCTCAATCGGTCTGTATTTAGCGTGCAAATCACTCGGCTCGGCATCTTCTGCAGGATAACCCATAACAAGCAGAGCAACATCAATTAAATTATCAGGTATATTGAACTCATTTCTGATTTTTTCAGGGTTATAGCTCATAACCCAGGTTGAACCGATTCCGATTTCGTGTGCAGCCAGCATCATATGAGTTGTAACAATACTTGCATCGACGCTTCCGCACTGCTTGCCGTCATAACGTCTTGTCCAACATTCATCCTTGTTGTAGCAAACAAGCATTGCTAATTTGCAGTTAAAATGCCATTTGGTGCATCCTTTAAGCTTTTTAAGTGATTCTTCACTGTTAATAACAAGTATTCTCTGTGGCTGAAAATTACAGCCTGTCGGTGCTAAGTGCGCTGCGGCAAGAATTTTATCAATAATCTCCTGCTCAACCGGTTTATCAGAAAATTTTCTGACAGAATAACGTTCAGTTGCAAATGATAAAAAATCCATAATATATCTCCTTCAACAGTTATCAAGTTCTTTGAGTATAAGTTCAGTAACACTTGGAGTGATATAATCAGCAATTTCTTTGATTGAGTCAACGCCGTTTTCCATTGCGTACGACCTGAATTCAGCAATCATATCACGATCATTTATATTATCGCCAACAGCAATAACATCGTCATATTCAGCGCCCGCAAGCTTCATAAGCGCATAAATCCCTTTTGCCTTATTTACATCTGCTCTTACGATATCAATGCATGTGCCGTTCTGAAGTGCATTAAGTTTGCCTTCAAAAACCTTTGCTACTTTTGCAGTAACATTTGCTGCTGTTTCAAAATCAGGTAACCGTGTATTAATCTGATTAAAGTAATTTACCTGCGGCATATCAGAAACAATATAATCATTAGATTCTGAGCATTCAGTAGAATCGGCATAAACGCTGAAATCATTAGCAGTCTGAACAAACACCCAATCTGATCCGCAATCAATAAGCAAATTTATAAGAGGTAATGCAAGCGAACCGTCGCAATCAGCGTGGGAAACAATCCGACCGTCGGTCGTAAGAATTACAGCACCGTTATCAGCAACAAGATAATCGCACTCAAAATTATTTTTGCGGTATAATCTGAGCAAATCATTGGGACTTCTTCCGCTTACAATTGCAAAAATATTTCCTGCACTTCTCCAAGCAGCAATTGCTTTGATTTTTTCTTCATCAATTCCGCCGTGATTCAATGTGCCATCATAATCGCTTGCAATTATCTTCATATGTTCACCTCCGGATAATACTTTTAAATTATAACACATACATCTTAAAAGTAAATGTATAAAATAATAAGAAACGCATAAAATTATGTTGGAGGTATCAAAAATGGATAAATACATTTGCCCGTGCGGCTACATTTATGACCCGGAAAAGGGTGATCCCGAAAACGGAATAGCTCCCGGTACACCTTGGGAAAACCTTCCCGAAGATTGGTTTTGCCCGATATGTATGCTCGCTAAAAGTGAATTTGAAAAAATCTAAGCGGATGGCAAAACCATCCGCTTAGTTAATAAAATACTAGACCATGCATAGTCATTGATGTGTGTTTATAATCAGTTCATCAGTTGTTCTTTTAGGAACAATGTGTTTCTTTTTACCTTCACGGTAATATTTAACATCACCGTCTTTTATATCCACAATTTCAACCGTTTCAGCCGGTTTGCCGAGTGCAATAAAAAGTCGAGGCTTGATGTTTTCCGGCAGAGAAAAAAGCTCGGCCGCTTTCTCTTTATTAAAGCTGCCTATCATACACGCGCCGATACCCTTATCCATTGCACCGAGAACAATTGTCTGAGCACAGATACCTGCATCAATTTCAATCTCATTAGCTATATCAGTATCATAACAGACAAGTATGTAAGCAGCAGGAACATTGCCATCATAGGGAGGTTTATCTTCCTTTATGTATCCTGCCCAACCGAGCATCGGAAAAATCTTTTCACAAGTTGAAACAGTGTTGGCAAAAGCAAATTTTATCGACTGTGAATTTGCTGTTGACGGAGTATATCTGCAAAGTTCAATAAGCTCACGCATTGTTTCATCGCTGAGTCTGTAATCGGGATCAAAATTGCGAAAGCTCCTGGTTGCTTTAACAAGTTCTGAAAACATTCAAATCACCTTATTCTGCTGCGCGCATTTTTGCAAGATCACGATAGTTGATAAGCTTGATACCGAGAGAATCGATATGCTGCTTTGTCTGAGGATCAGAGAAGAGCTTGTGCTCCCATACTCTGCGCTCCCAACAACCTGTTGTACCCTTGAGCTCGTCTGTTTCAAATGCAGGGTGAATATAAGTTTCAGTAACGCCTTCGGGGAATGCACGGTACATCTCATAGATGTACTCTTTGAAGTTTTCATAGCTGTCCTTCTGAGGACCTGACCAGTCGCCGGGCATAAGGTAATCGGGCATTGCAACACCGAGTGACTTAGCATATCCGACAACCTGATTAATAAGGCCCTGAACCATTTCGGGTGATACCTGAACATCAAGCGTTTCATTGGCAAACTGAGCTTCAGTAAAGTTCATAGGCATACGAAGCGGAAGCTTGTACTCACCTGCTATTGTAATCATAAGCTGAAGCAGCTCGAAACGACCAGTAGCAACACCGTAGAGAGAACCCATATGATTATCAAGATGTGAAGGATTAAGGCCGAGAGCCTTGAGTTTCTCAATCTGAGCAATAACTTCGTTTTTAACTTCATCAAGAGCTGCATTTTTCTCAAAATCATCACTCTCGTGGTAGAAATAACCATCCTTATCACGCAATGAACCGTTAGCACCAACACCTACAGGACCCCAACGGTAGTTTTCCCACTCGCTTGTTGTTGTAAGATGAACACCGATAGCAAACTCAGGATGCTCTTTCGCAAATTTTACAGCCTCCGGTGCCCAACCGCAAGGTGCCATAATTGTTGATGAAGTAATTCCGCCGGACTTAAGCAGATCGAAAACAGCAAAGTTAGCTGAACGGCACATGCCGAAATCGTCGGCATTTATAATGAGATATCTTTCCATGATTAACAAATCCTTTCTGCTATTTATACTTTTATTATAATATTTAAAAGATTACTTGTAAAGCTTTTTATTTTATTTTTAGAATAATAGAAAGTTTAAAAGTATAATTAATGGTTTTCTCTTGCATAATCTGTATTATTCTGTTAAAATAATGAACAATAAATGCGGGTATGGTGGAATTGGCAGACACGCAAGATTTAGGATCTTGTGCCCACAAGCGTGCAGGTTCGACCCCTGTTACCCGCACCAGGTACAGCAGCTGTTCTGAATTTGCGTTATATCAGAACAGCTGCCTTTTTATATCTATAAATGAAAATCCGCAGAAATTAACCTGCGGATTAACTGTTATATTATTTTTTACGTGCCTCGATTTCAGCTACCATTTCTCTCTGACGCTTCTCAGTGATTGTATAGAAGAACATCGGAACAGCACAAGCAAACATACTGACAGCACCGGAAATAATAAGAACGTTCCAGAGTGCATCAGCATCGCCGACAACATATGTCTTTGTATCGATTGCCGCAATGCTGAGAGCCATAACGCCAATGAAAGCACCGACAGCCATACCGATCTTGTTGATAAGTGTCTGCATAGCAAAGCAGATACCCTCGCCTCTCTCGCCTGTCTTCCACTCGAGGTAGTCAACAGTATCACCGATCATTGCATAAGTAATAATGTTATTAACACCCTGCGGAATACCGAGGAGAACAAGACCGATTGCACAGACAATCATCTTCCAGGGAGCATCGTAACCAACGAAATACATAACTGTCATTACTAAACCACCGAAAAGGTGAACAACTATGTAAGACCACTTTTTAGTGAATTTCTTTGACATCCAGGGAACAAGTATTGATGCAACAAGTCCACCGGGAACAACAAGCAGAGTAATAATACCATAAAGACCTTCCTGATGAAGGACGTATTTTGCGAAATAAAGACCGCCTGTATAAGAATAAACCATTCTTGCACCACCGAGGATACCTGAAAGAACAATAAGCAGAAGCTGTTTATTCTTGAAGAGGAGCTTGATGTTATGTCCGAATGAAGGCGGATTTTCCTCACTTGTAAAACGTTCTTTTGTGTTCTTGAAGCCGTAAAAGAACATCGGTATTGCTGCAACAACAAGAACAACTGCACTTATGAAATAAACCCACTTGAGAGTATCGGCGTTCTGGGTTTCCATACCAACCTTAACCGTACCGACAAAGGTCTTAATAGCTTCATCCTGAGTAATGCCCTGATTTGCTACCATATTGGTAATTGCCTCAAGCTTATCCTCCAGGATAAGAGCCTTGTCAGCATCAGAAGCAGTATACTTGAAGGGTTCAGTCAGCTTGCCGGTAATCATCGGAATAAAGATTGTGACAATACCTGCGCCAACGGTACAGAACATACGGGCAACTGTAAGAATATTACCTCTAACAACTGTATCGTTGGTGAGGCAAGTAGAAAGACCCCAATAAGGAACGTCAGCAACAGTGTAGAAAACACTCCACAGAACATAAATAACAGCAATTATAGAAAATATTGCAACAGTACCGTTGCCGCCAACAACATCTTTTGCACTGAACACAGGAAGGAAGCAAAGGATAGTCATAATACCGATGGGAATAGCCATCCATTTAAGATAAGGACGACACTTACCCCACTTTGTACGGGTTTTGTCAACGACACTACCCATAATCGGGTCATTAAATGCATCAAAAATTCGAGCACCTAACATAAGAATTGCAACAGCTGTTGCACCTTTAAGGCTACCGATCATTACGCCGTCAGCGCCAAAAAGAAGGGCATCAGTCATAAATACAGTAATGTACGAGCCGATAATTGTACAGATAAAATTCTGTCCGAAACCGGCAACACTGTAAGCGAGCGCTTCCTTGGGCTGAACACCGACACCGGGAGTAGTGCCAAACAGCTTATGAAGCATAGGTTGGATTTTCATAATTACCTCCTGAAAAATATAATATTATAATTATATCACATTTTTTCGAATTTGAAAAGAACAAATTCAAGAATATATTTCATCAAGAATTTCAATTACGTGAGCAACAGCACCTTCATCATTTGAACGAACAACTTGTCCGGCAACAGAAAGAGCCTCATTGCTGCCGTTGCACGGGACAAATCCGCACTCAGCAGCAACAAGCATCTCAACATCGTTATATCCGTCACCGACAGCGTACACATGATTATGAGGAATAGAAAGAACATCTGCAAGCTTGAGCAGCCCCGTTCCTTTATCAACAGAAGTATTCATAATTTCAATATATCTGCCTGTTGTTGGCAAAAAATGAACTTCGGGATGTTCTGCAGTTAAAAACGCCTGAACAGCAGCAGAATCGTTCTGTGAAAAAATCATAACCTTTGACCATGGAGCTTTTGCTTCTGACGGATCAATAACTTCAGAGAAATTGATTCCCTGAGAAGTTAAATGTCTTGCAGAAACATCGCAGTTATTTATCACAAACGAATCAAAAAACGAATACATCTCGATTGATACAGTCGGAAAACGTTTTAACAAATTCCTTAAAGCATCAAATATCTCTTCACCGACTGTATCAGCAAAACAAAGACTGTTATTTTCATAATCATACGCCACTGCACCGTTCGAAAGCAGAACAGGAGCATTGATATACGATTTTTCGTATGCACTAAAGCCCTGAAATGTTCTGCCTGTAGATACTGTGAACTTACCGCCGTTCGCGATAAAATAGGCAATTTTATCGCGAACTTCAGCAGTAATTATACCTTCATTATTATATAGAGTGCCGTCATAATCGCTTGCAATAAGGACGTTATCAAATTTCATAATTATTCGCCAATTTCCTCAGTTATAGGCAGAATTGAGAAGCGGAACTTAAGTCCGTTCTTGGCACTGAAACGATATGGTTTTAACGTATCCTCACCGCAGCTTGCTGTACCTGCACCGCGGATATAACCGTCAATCGAAACAACAGTTGTGTTTTCATCATGAAGATCTTCCTGATGTTTAGCCTGATTAAGAAGATTCTGTGTATAATGATGTGCACTGAAGCTGAAATTGCCCTTACTATTACAGAAAAGAAGTCCGTCACCGTCGGAATCAACAATCTTCATCCAGCGTGTTTCGCCTCTGTTACCGTTATCCTGCGGATAGATATACGGCTCGTGCATTGCATCAACATTTGTCGAATAAATGCCGACTCTCGACTGTGCCTTGAAATCGGGAAGATTTTCAAATTCACCGAGTCCGAAATACTCAATATTTTCAAACTCATGAGGCATTTCAAGCATAATACCAAAGCGAGGAAGATCATCTTCAATAAAGAATCTGCAGGGTTCAAGCTCTACCTTGACCTTGATTGTGCCGTTACCCTTGATTGTGTACTCAATTTCAACCTCAAACAGCTTCTTATTACCATTCATAAGAATAAAGCTGGTTTCAACCTCAACCTCATTGAATTCAAGGCTGTATTTGATATCCTCAAGCTTACAAATATATTTATCGTATCCGTTTGCAAGCCACTTCTTGCCGATTGAAGGTGCATCGTTATCAGTTAAAGCACGGAAAATATTGGGCATAAATGTTCTCGGGCCGACAGGTTTTGAGTTAAAGAACTTTTTGCCGTTCACTTCATAGTTAAAGAAATCACCGGTTGCAAAATCAAACTCAGCAACGCCCTTACTGAACTTGACGACAAGCTTACTGCCCTCATCCTTTACGCTGATATCTGTACAGTTTTTGCGTATAAACTTGGTATAGACCTCATTAAGCGCAATTTGCTCGCCTGCTATATATTCATCGCCGTCATAATAATCAAAATTGATATGATACTCATAATCCTGATTAATCTTCGGTATGGCGAGTCTGAAGACTCGTTCAGCCTTGGGAGCGATATCAGGATTAAGCTCTCCGCCCTTGATAGCAACACCGTTCTTGAAAACAGTCCATTTGATTGTAATATAACCTGATGATCTGAAGCGGTTTGTATTAAGGAATGCAAAGCTGTTGGCACGAGTGTGTCTGGCTCTTATAGGACGGTAAACATTCTGCATCTGACGAGCACCTGTATGAGGTGTGCGGTCTGGATACATAAGACCGTCAACGCAGAAGTTGTTATCATGTTTTCTCTCTCCGTGGTCACCGCCGTAGGTATACTTATACGGTCCGTCCTCGTGATATACAGCATGATCAGCCCATTCCCAGATACAGCCGCCCATAAGGTTATCGTGTGCATAGAACAGCTTCCAATAATCCTCAAGAGAACCCGGGCCGACACCCATAGCGTGGCTGTATTCACAAAGGAAGAACGGCTTTTGGCGGTAAAGCTTACCTCTTGTACCCTCAGCAACCTTCAGTACATCCGCATTTGCTGTATACATTTCGGAAACTACATCGTAACCGAGTCTGGGTGAACGGCAAGCACCTTCATAATGTACGGGAATCTCAGGTGCAATCTTGTGAAGAACATCATAACATGCATCGTGACACTTGATACCGCCTGCTTCGTTACCGAGAGACCACATTGTAACACAAGGATGGTTACGGTCTCTGTAATACATTCTTATAACACGGTCGATATATCTGGGAGCCCATTTAAGATCATTGCTTATAAGATTGATCTTGTTGTGGGGAGGACATCCGCAGCCGTGAGTTTCGATATCAGCTTCGTCAACAACATAAAATCCAAGATGATCGGCGAGCATCAACAGATGCGGATCAGGAGGATAGTGTGATGTTCGGATCGCATTAACATTCATCTTCTTCATAAGGAGAAGATCTTTCTCAATGTCGGCAAAAGTCATACAATAGCCGGTCTTCGGGTTTGTATCGTGATGATTAACACCCTTAAACTTAATCTTTTCACCGTTAAAATAGAATATATTCTTATTGATTTTAACACTCTTGAATCCGATATACGAACGGATAACCTGTACGGATTCTCCGTTTTTCTTAAGGATGATATATGCTGTATAAAGAGTCGGAATTTCAGGATTCCATTCAACGGGATGAAGGTTATTAAAAGTCATCGGAACATTAGCGGCAGCTTCGGCACTGAAAAGTGTATTACCACTGTTGTCAACTGCAAATAATTCAACAGTATATCCCGAATCATCACCAATAACAGCAACATCAGCGCTGACGTTATAACCCTTTGAATCCTTGGTTGTTTTAATGAAATAATCGTTAATATATGTCTGAGGAAGTTCATAAAGAAGAACATCACGGAAAATGCCATTCTCTCGGAACATATCCTGACACTCAAGGAATGTGCCGTTACTCCATTTGTGAACAACAGCAATAAGCTCGTTCTCTCCTTCTTTTACAAATGAAGAAATATCAAACTCAGCTGTGTTATGTGCGCCTTCACTGTATCCGACAAACTCGCCGTTAAGATAAAGGTCGATACAAGGGATTACACCGAGGAAATTGATGAGATAAACTTTATCTGTATCAACTATATCAAAAGTTTTACGATAAATGCCTGCAGACATATCATCCGGCAGGAACGGAGGTTTTGTTTCAATCTCATAAGGACAGTTAAGGTAAACCGGAGGCTCATAACCTGTTCTCTGCCATGTTGAAGGAACATTGATCTTATCAAACTCAACCTTAGATGAATCAAAATCATAAGGCACATCAGCAAGATGAGCAAAATATTTAAACTCCCACTCGCCTGAAAGAATTCTGACAAGATCGCTTGAATAGCGCTCCTTATCAATAGTTGTAGACTCAAGAACCGACTTATCTGTGTATGGAATAAAATATGCTCTACCCTCACGTTTGCCGAGTTCCATAGTCTCAAAGTCACGGTAATTGGATTTGTTTAATGCGTACTTCATTAACATTCACCTCACAATAAAAATAAGGATGTTGAGTTTCAACATCCTTATTTTAACATATCAAATTGTCTGATTCAACAGTATTTCGCACTGTTTTCAGTATATTCACATAATTTTAACGAAAATCGCACCCATTGGATGGGGCGGATTTCATTAATCTTAATACAATTTCAATTCTGACCAAAGGTCATTAAGAAGTTTAAGAGTTGCAGGATCAAGATTGTGGAAATACTGAACCTTAACTTTTTTCTTGGGATAAAGATACTCGTTGCCACGCAGTGAGTAATTCTCATGATTAATTACAGCAGTGTTTGGAGAGGCATAACAAATCATTTCAGCGTTGGCAAGAGCAACTTCAGGCTCCATAAGGAAATCAATATACATCATTGCTGCTTCGTAATTTCCGCACGAGGAAGGTACGCAGACAGAATCGATAAAGATGTTAGTACCCTCTTTCGGATAAACAAACGCAAGATCAGGGTTTGTTTCCTGCATGGTAAGGAAATCGCCTGCATAATACGGAGCAATTGCAGCATTGCCCGCCTCCATCTTATTGAAGACTTCATCCATTACATACGCCTGAATGCACGGCTTCTGCTCTTTTAATTTCTGAAGAGCAGCTTGCCAGTCAGCTACGTTTGTTGTATTTACATCGTGACCCAGGAGGTATTGTGCAATTCCGAAGGCATCGCGGGAATTATTGAACGTAAGCACATTACCTTCGTACTTTTTATCCCACATAATACTCCAGCTGTCGGGTGTACCGTCAACCATTGTAGTATTGTAGATAAGACCAACCATACCGACAGTATAAGGAACTGAATATTCATTGTCAGGATCATAATACTGATTCTTATATTCATCAGCAATATAATCGTAATTATGAAGAGCTGCAGTATCAATTTTTCTGACAAGACCTTCATGAATAAGTCTTTCAACCATATATTCTGAAGGAATTACAATATCATATGATGCGCCACCGTTTTTGAGCTTGGTGTACATACTCTCATTGGAGTCATATTCGGCATAATTCACCTTGATACCTGTGAGCTTCTCAAATTCAGCATTGACATCAAGAGATCCGTCAGATCCGTCTGAAATATATTCGCCCCAATTGTAAACGTTCAATACGGTGCCGGCATACTCTCTCGAATAAACGCCTTCAACCGCAATTGACGGGCCGTTATCTGTACCGGGAAACCCGAAGATACAAACAGCAGCAATTGACACAGCCACCGCACCCGCAAGCACTCTTTTGACAATTTTCTTTCCTTTACTTATCGGCTTGACCGACTGTTTATTCTTATCGGCTTTTGCCTGAGAGACATTTATAAGTATAAGCAGAACAAGAATAACAACAAAAATAATTGTTGAAAGAGCATACATATCGGGCTTGACAGACTTCTTTGTCATCGCATAGATACGAAGAGGAAGTGTCTGGAAATTCGGACCAGTAACAAAATAACTGATTATAAAGTCATCCAGCGACAGAGTAAACGACATTATCATACCGGTTACAATCGCAGGTGAAATTGAGGGCAGCGTTGTCTTAACAAAAGCTTTTATAGGCGTACAGCCAAGATCCTGAGCAGCCTCTTCAAGATGAGGATCGGTTTGTCTGAGCTTAGGCAAAACATTCAGAATAACATAGGGAAGATTGAACGTAATATGAGCAATAAGTAAAGTCCAGAAACCGAGGACATCCTGAATATTAAGAAAAACACCTACAAAAACAAAGAGAAGCATCATTGAAATACCGGTAACGATATCGGGATTCATCATCGGTATATCAGTCACTGACATTGTAGCTGATTTAAGATATTTATTCTTCATCCTGTCAATACCGACAGCTGCAGCAGTTCCGATTACAGTTGCAATTGCTGCAGAGAGAACGGCAAGAACAAGTGTGTTTCTAAGAGCAATCAGTGTAGTAGAATCATTGAGGATTTCCTGATACCATTTGAGCGAAAAGCCTTCAAATACTGCTGTACTGCGGCCTGCATTGAACGAGAAGAAAACAAGCACAAAAATCGGTGCATAAAGGAAAAGATAAAGTAAAACAGTATAGATTTTAGAGGCTATCTTCATACAATCGCGCCTCCTGTATCGTCACTGTCGGTAAACTTGTTCATAACAGCCATCGAAATAAGAATAAGCACCATAAGAACAAGTGAAAGAGAAGCACCCAGATTGAAATTATTCGCACTCTGGAACTGACTTTCAATCGCGTCACCTATAAGCATAAAGCTGCCGCCGCCAAGCTTCTGAGAAATGTAGAAGGTACTGACCGACGGGACAAAAACCATCGTAATACCGGACACAACACCGGGAAGGCTGAGCGGAAAAACAACACGTCTGAGAACGTCAAAACGGTTGCCGCCGAGATCCTGAGCCGCAGCAACAACCGAAGGATCAAGCTTTGACATAATTGTATAAATCGGAAGAATCATATAAGGCAGATAATTATAAACCATACCTAATACGACTGCACCGCCCGAATTGAGGAAACCGTTTTCGCTCGCAAGACCGAATATGTCAAGAACCTTATTAAGTATGCCGTTACGCTCAAGGATAAGCATCCAGGAATAAGTACGAATAAGCAGGTTCATCCACATCGGAAGCATTATCAGCATCATCATAACACGCTGAGAATTGGCAGAAAACTGAGATAGAATATAAGCAAAAGGATAAGCGATAATAAAACAAATAAGTGTTGACAGTAAGCCATACCACAAAGAAAGTAAAAAAGTAGGAATATAAGCTTTAAGTTCGAAAATATTCTCTAATGTAAAATCACCTTCTGCATTAGTAAAAGCGTAATATACAACAACAAAAAGAGGTACAACAATGAAAATTATTGACCAGAGAATATGCGGAGCAGCAAGAAGATTTGAGAGGAAAGATTTTTTCTTATTCATCTTATTCCTCCTCACCGTTATCAACGGATGCGTCGGAAAGCTCGTCAAACTCCTCACTGAAAGAGCTGTAATCGCCGTAAAGACCGGAATATTCGCTCTTTTTCATAATATGAATGGCATCAGGCTCTATGAAGAGACCGATTTTTTTGCCGACTTCATGATAATCGGTAGACTGGATCATCCACTTGAAACCGCCGATATCAACGATTGTTTCAAAATGAACGCCTTTAAAGGTTACAGAAGTAACTTCGCCTTTAACCATACCCTTATCAACATCAACAACGTCAACATCTTCAGGACGGACAACAACGTCAACCTTTTCGTTAGGTGCAAAGCCTTTATCAAGACATTCAAACCTATGACCTGAGAAATCAACCTGGAAATCCTCACGCATAATGCCGTCGATAATATTACTCTCGCCAATGAAATCGGCTACAAAGGCATTTTTAGGCTCATTATAAATCTTGATAGGTGTACCGATCTGCTGAATGACACCGTTATTCATAACAACAACGGTATCAGACATTGAAAGAGCTTCTTCCTGGTCATGAGTAACGTAAATAAACGTAATACCCATCTGCTGCTGGATATTTTTAAGCTCGTTTTGCATATCTTTGCGAAGTTTCAAATCAAGAGCACCGAGAGGCTCGTCAAGCAGAAGAACGCGAGGCTTGTTAGCAAGCGCACGTGCAATAGCAACACGCTGCTGCTGACCGCCGGAAAGAGACTGAATATTTCGTTTTTCGAAGCCCTTGAGATTAACGAGCTTAAGCATCGCAGTGACAGTCTCTTCAATCTCCTGCTTCGGAGCTTTTTTGAGTCTGAGACCGAAAGCTATATTTTCAAAAACATTAAGATGCGGAAAAAGTGCATAACGCTGAAAAATGGTGTTAACCTGCCTCTTATGAGGAGGAACATCATTTATACGTTTATTATCAAATATTACATCACCGCTGTCAGGTTCAATAAATCCTGCAATAACACGGAGAGTTGTTGTTTTGCCACAACCTGATGGACCGAGAAAAGTTATAAACTCCTTATCTCTGATGTAAAGATTAAGATCTTTAAGTATAGGCTCACCGTCAAAAGAAACGGAAATGTTTTTAAGGTCGATAATGATGTTGTTTTCCAATTATGCAACCCCTCTCTTATATATAATATATCGATTACAAATATAGTGCTAAATTCTTCAAATGTCAACAATTATTTTATTTTTTTTGACAAAAATCAGCCGTCAGCTCGAACAGATTTTCATAATGCTTTGATTATCTCACTTTATCTCTTGTTTTCTCGTAAATGCTCCCTTTTTTATAAAATAAAAAAATCCGGCTGCCACCAAAAGGCTACAACCGGATTAAAAACCTGACTTAGCGGACTCTGCCGCCCTTCATCTTAATAAGTTCACGGTAGCTGATAAGCTCAACACCGTGCTCCTTGAGATACTGATGAACATAAGGATCTTTCATCAGCTCATATTCCCATACTCTGTCCTGCCATCTTGCAGTAATACCCTTGAGCTCATCTGATTCAACAGAGGGATGAACAAAGGTTTCTGTTACACCGTCTTCAGGAATATCTGTCCATATTTTGAGAATAGTATCTCTGTAAACCTCGTAGCTAACACGCATATCGTCATTCCAGTCAGGGAAAAGAAGATAATCCGGAATAACAACGTTATACTTCTTGCCCCATCTCTTTGAAAGAAGTGTGATAGCTGCATAGAGGAAATAAGGTGTGCCATTCGGGCAGATGCGCTTATCATGCTTAGTGTAAAGGCGATATGCATAGCCGTACTCGCCGCAAACGCGAAGTGTCATTTTGGCAAGGCCGAGACGACCTGTATAATGACCGTAAAGCGAACCCATATGGTTATCAGTATGAGAAGGCTTCATACCCATCTTATGTGCCAAATCAATCTGTGCACGTATCTCTCTTTCAAGATCTTCATAAGAAGCATTTTTCTCAACCTGATCGCTTTCGTGCCACATAAATCCTTCTTCATCAACAAGAGTCTTACCGTCGGTAAGAGGTTTCCAGCGGTACTTACCCCATTCACTTGTCATTGTGAGATGTATACCGATAGCATATTCGGGATGAGCAATAGAAAATTCAACGGCTTCTTTTGCTGCGGGGCAAGGCATCATAATAGTAGATGACTTAAGCCAGCCACCCTCAAAAAGCTCGTAAACAGCGTCATTTGCTGCCTTACACATTCCGTAGTCGTCGGCATTGACAATAAGATATTTAGCCATATTAATTCCCTTTCTTTGTACATATAGATACAGATAAATCATAGCACATCTGCAAAATTATTCAATATTCAAATTGAATAAAGAGATGATTTAATTTTTGTTGTTTGTGCTATAAACTTATTAGATATAAAGATGGTGGATCTGAAGAGAATCGAACTCTCGACCTTTCGGTTGCGAACCGAACGCTCTCCCGGCTGAGCTACAGACCCGAATTTATTCAATTATATTTTATTCAAATATTGTTGTCAACTATTGCAAAAGACAGATTTTTAATGTATAATAAATCAAAATGTTCATTATAAAGGACACAATATGGTTAAAAAGATTACAGCACTTGTTCTTTGTCTTGCGTTATTTTGTCTTTTCGGCTGTGCACCTGAGAAAGCCGAAACACCAGAAATCAATTCAGACGCCACTCGCCCTTACGATATCAGAATCAAATTTTCTGACGGCCTTACTGCCGAAGAATATGCAAAAATTCTCGAAGAAAACAACGTATGCTCCGCTGCGGATTTTTTAGCCGCTGTTAACGCACCCGAGTCAGACTATTGGTTCATAAATGAAATTCCCAATCCTCAAAGCAGACCTTTCCTGCTCGAGGGTTATCTTTATCCCGGCACATACGACTTCCGTTATAACTCCGATGCTCAGACAGTGCTTAATTGCTTTCTCGACAACTTCGATAAGCAAATCACAGATACTTACAAATCGCGAGCTAAGGAGTTAGGCTATTCAATAGATGATGCTCTCACTATTGCTTCAATAATTCGTGAAGAAGCTATTGACAGTGAGCTGAAAAACGTATCATCGGTTATTCACAACAGGCTTGACTCTGATTACGGAAAACTTGAATGTGACGTTACGATTTTCTACCTCAACAATCACGTCAAACCGTATACAGATGATATATCACGATACAAGTCGCTTTATAACACCTACGATGTTAAGGGCTTGCCTGCCGGTCCGATTACTAACGTCAGTACGTCAGCAATCGAAGCTGCCCTCTACCCTGCTGATACAGATTATTACTTCTTTGTCTATGACGACGCCAGAAATTATTATTATGCCGAAACTTGGAAAGAGCACTCGGCAAACGTTAACAAGTATTACAAAAAGTAAACAATGCCAACAGGCATTTAAATACCGAAAGGAGAAAACCCAATGAAAAAACTCATAGCACTTCTTCTTGCCGTTGCAATGCTCCTTAGCTTTGCAGCATGCGGCGAGAAAAATCCCGATCCCGTAGAAACCACAGCAGCAGAAGAAACAACAATTGCTGATGAAGCAGCAGATGCAACAACAGCAGCTGAAGAAGAAGTTTCTGCTGAAGAGCCTGCTTCCGAAGAAGCAACAACAGTCGAAGAGACAAGCGCAGCTGAAGAGGAAACAACAGCAGCTATGCCCACAGAAGAAAAGGATATCATTGAGTACTACAACACAGCAATCAACAAGGCTGTTGATGCTAAGGTCGGCTTCAATAAGCTTCGTTACGTCGATAACGAGAAGCTTAACGCCGGTATCCTTCTCAAGACATTCGGCGATGTTATGTATAAGTTCATGGGCATCGGCGCAGAGAACAAGTACACAATGGATGTTACTAAGGGTCAGTGGGAGTCAGACCTTCCCCACCAGTACCTTCGCAAGAGCACACTTTCAGATTCTGACGTAACAAAGGCTACTTGCACAGCTGACGGCGATGAGTACACAATCGTACTTAACGTTAAGGGCGGTTCAAGCTATGCAGACAAGAAATCCAAGTCAAACAATTCTCCCATCGATAAGTGCGGTATCTGCGTAGGTGATGGCGATAAGAGCTACTTCGACCACAAGACAGCTGTCGTTATCTACGATGCAATCGATGATGTTCTTGGCGGCGCAAAAGTCAGCGAGAGCTATGACAACGCAACAGTTAAGGCAGTTATCAACTCTACAACAGGCAACCTTGTCAGCCTTACAGTTGAATACAATATCGACGTTGAAATCGATGTAGCAGGTGGCGGTAACGCAACAGGTTCTGCACACGTCTTCTACAAAAACTTCAAGTATTAATTAAATCCCGAATTAACAAAGAACCCGATTCCTTTACGGAATCGGGTTCTTATTTTAATCTCTTCTTAAAGCTTCAATCGGAAGCATTTTTGCAGCTCTTCGTGCTGGATAGATACCAAAGAAAATACCGATAGAGCTTGAAAAACCAACTGCCAAAAGAATGGTGGAGAACTGTACATTAACAGGAACATTAACGTAAGCAGCTGCTAATAAAGCACCGCCAACGCCCAGAATCAATCCGATAAATCCGCCAATGCAGCATAATATTACCGATTCGGTAAGGAATTGGAACATTATAGTTGAGGTCTTTGCACCTAATGCTTTTCTTATACCGATTTCTCGTGTTCTTTCCGTAACGGATACAAGCATAATATTCATAACGCCTATACCGCCAACAACAAGAGAAATTGCACCGACAGCAGCGATAAACGCTGTAAAGACATTGATAACAGTATCAATCAATTCAATAAATGTTGCCATATTTGTAACAGTGTAAACTTCACGCTCAGCGTTACCGTGTCTTGCTTTGAGCACGTTGGCGGCGGAAGCACCCGCACTGTCAAGAAACCTGTCATCTTTAGCAGTGAGATAGATCATCTGATACTTTGCGCTCTGACCGAAGAACTCGCTGTAAGTCGTTGCAGGAATCATCATTGTAACCATTGTGCCCATAGCACTGGAAGATTCCATCATCTGCGCCATTGATTCGGCATCGGCGTTCATCATAGATGTATTATCACCGACACCGATAATTTTAAACGAAACCGTTTTACCGTTAGCAGTCAGACTGATCTTTTCGCCGACACAATTTTCATAACCAAATAGAGTATACGCACTGAGATTGTCAATGCAAACTACATTTCTTGCAGCTTCAAAATCCGATTGATTATAAAATCGGCCATATAACATCTTGGCACCCATTATGTGCTGCAAATCAACCGTGCCTGCCATAACCATTGCCGTTCCGTTTTCCGAAGAACTTTCGCACAGTGCCATATTAAATGCCATTGGCGAAACAACGCCGATGCTGTCAAGACGTTTGATAGCCTCAATGTCGTCATCGGTTATATAGTCGTTAGGTGTTGCAACATCTGTAGCAACTGTGATGCTGACCATATTTGAGCCCATAGACTCAATCATACCGACTATATAGTCACGGCCGCCGTTACCGACAGTAACAATCGCAATAACCGATGCAACACCGATTATTATGCCGAGCATCGTCAGCAAAGATCTTGTCAGATTGGTGCGGATGCTGAAAATAGCAATACGAATGTTTTCAACTATATTCATAACTTAAGCACCACCCTGTTATACAGCAGCATCATTTTCATAAACAGCAGCGACTTTTTCGCCTTCCTCTGCTATTGCCTTAAGCGCTGTTGCGGGATTCTGAACGATTTTATCACCTGCAGTACAACCTGAAACAACCTGATACTGAGTATCTGTAGAGAGTCCGAGTTCAACAGGAACACGGGTGACGGTTGATTTCTTTTCGTTGAACATATAAATGTAACTGCCTGTATCATCTGTTTCGACAGACTCTATCGGAACAACAACGGCATTATCGACTGAATCAAGTTCAATATCAATATCTACATCAATACCGATAATAACGCTCTCATCAGGGTTATTAATCTTAACCTTCGCGGGAATTGTGTTTGATGAAGAGGAAGCTGCACCGCCAAGCATTGAGCCTATATCAATACTTGAAGATGACGAAGCAACAGGGCTGATATAAATAACTTCACCATCAAGTACATGACCAAGCGAATTAATTGTTGCTTTCTGACCAACCTTGACATCAAGGACATCGAACTTGCCGAGTGTAAAAGAAGCGACAAAACTATCGTAATATTCTACAGCAAGACCAATATTTTTAGATGAACCGGAAAAAGCAGACATCAGACTGCCGATATCAGGGGTTGTAGTTCCGCCTGACATAAGACCGAGAAGTGAACTCATATCAATTCCACCGGAAGTCTTAACCGCTGAAAATGACTGACCAGACACAATATTAAGTTCGCTTACAACACCAGAACCTTCAGAATACCAACCTTTTTTAAGCTTTTCGACCGATGATTTTGCTCTGTCAAGATCTGACTTTGCTGTATCCATAAGAGATTTATAAGTTGATTTCAGAACGTTCTGTGACTGAGTTTCGAAAAGTGTTTTCTGAGCTTTAAGACTCATAAGTGAAAACTCTGCACTCATAAGCTCAGCTTCTGCCGATGAAGCACCAAACATTGATGCAAAGTCAAAAGAAGAACCTATTTTGAAACTGTCGATGATGTCAGAAGCAGTTTTTCTGTCAGCTCCGCGGAGTGCAAGCTTGGTGAAATATTCACGAAGCTCTTCAACAGAATAATTATTACCGAGCAGCTTTGAAAGTGTTTCGTAATCAATTCCGTTGACCCAATCAGGAACTTTTTTCTTATCAGCAGATGAATCTTTGTCGGCTGTTGCAGAAAGCTTTGAAACTTCCTTTTCAAGCTCAGCAATTTCCGCATTGATTGAAGGCAACTTTGCTGCAGCTTCATTTGCTGAATTAATTGAGTTATGATAGTTAATTTTTGCCATATCGTAGGCAGATTGTTTTTCGGAAAGAATACCGTTTAGTGAAGCAGGTTCGAAGGTTGCAAGCAGTTGGCCGTCTTCAACTTTGTCACCAAGCTTAACAAAAACCTCTTTTACAACTACACCGTCAAATATCTCATATTCTCCCCTGTTTGTCGATTCGACAACACCTTGTGTAGAAAGTGTTTGCTTGACTGTTGATGTGCCGACTTCAAGAATAACAGCTTCAAATCTGTCAGCTTTCTTCTTATGGACAAAGAAAGCTGCACCGACAACTATAGCAACCACCAACAAAACAGCAACACCAATTTTAATCAGCTTTTTATTTTTCACGCTGATTCCTCCCTTTTGTGTTATTGTTATTTATCTGAGAGCCTCGAGAGCTCTTTTGCCGATATCATTACGTTTATGCGCACCGTCAAAAGAAATTAATTGTGTTGCAGCATATGCCTTTTCAAGTGCTGAAGGCAGATTTTCAGCTCTTGCGGTAACGCCGAGTACACGTCCGCCGTTTGTAAGGAATTTACCATTTTCAAGCTTTGTACCTGCATGATATACTACAGCACCGTCAACGTTACCTTTATCATTAAGCCCCTTAATTTCAACACCTTTTGCGTATGAGCCGGGATAACCGCCTGAAGCCATAATAACACAAGCGCAGGATTCCTCTGCAAAAACAACATTAATCTTATCAAGTGTTTCATCTGCAACTGCTTCAATAATATCAACAAGAGGAGTTTCAAGCAAAGGCAGAACAACCTGAGTTTCAGGATCACCGAAACGTGAATTATATTCGATAACCTTGGGACCGTCAGGCGTGAGCATAAGTCCGAAATAAAGGCAGCCTTTGAAAGGACAGCCTTCGCTGCACATAGCTTTGACAGTAGGCATAAAGATAGTGTCCATACACTCCTGAGCAATCTCTTTGGTGTAATAAGGATTGGGTGCTACCGTACCCATACCGCCTGTATTCAGACCCTTATCACCATCAAGTGCTCTTTTATGGTCCATTGAAGAAACCATAGGTGCAAGTGTTTTACCGTCAGTAAATGCAAGAACAGAAACTTCGGGACCTGTGAGAAACTCTTCAACAACAATGTTGTTACCTGAAGCACCGAAAACCTTATCTTCCATTATTGACTTTACGGCATCCTTTGCAGACTCAAGATCTTCTGCAATAATTACACCCTTACCGAGTGCGAGACCGTCTGCCTTGATAACAACAGGGAATTTGCCTGTTGATTCAATATATGCAACAGCAGCTTCAGAATCTGAGAAGACTTCGTAAGCAGCTGTCGGAATACCGTACTTTTTCATAAGATTCTTTGAGAAAACTTTACTGCTTTCAATTCTTGCCGCAAGTGCTGAGGGTCCGAAAGCTTTGATGCCCTCTTTTTCAAAAGCATCAACCATACCTGCCGCAAGCGGATCATCGGGTGCAACGAAAACAAAGTCGACATTCTGCTCTTTTGCAAGAGAAATCATACCGTCAATATCCATTACATTGACAGAAAAGCATTCAGCATCACAGGAAATACCGCCGTTGCCCGGTGCGCAGATTACACTGTCTACCCTGTCACTTTCAAGTAACTTTTTAATTAGCGCATGCTCACGTCCGCCTGAGCCAACCATAAGAATCTTCATATAAATAGTATCCTCCAATTTTTGCATAAAATAACAGATTAATTATAGCACATAATTAATAAAATAAAAACCCTTTTCAGAAATTTAACAAAATCACAAAACAAATGAAAAAAGTACGTAATATCAAAATGAAAAAAACATATATTGTAACAGTATATTTTTTAGGAGTGATATTTACGGACAGTATGGAGAAACGTATTGAAGAATACAAAAATGAACTTATGAAGTACGCAAAGAAGAACGGTGTCGTTTATTCCGGCAACGAAAACGGATTCAAAGAAGCAGAAAAAAATGATAATTCAGTACAGACTTTTAAATCATATGATGAAAAATATGTAAACAACCGTCCTATGCCGCCGGAGTTTCTGGGAGAAGATGATGACGTCAGACAAGTTAATTCCGCAATAAACCGTTCAACATATAATAATTTTATTAACGAAAACTCAAAGTACGGAAAATTGAGAGTGCAGACTTATGCGTCCACCCAGGTATTTCCGATACAGAATGCTAAAGTATCTGTTGAAAAGGAGTTTGATGACGGAAAGCATATATTTGCCGAAGAATACACAGATATCGACGGTGTTGCAGAAAACATAACGCTTCCGACAAAGAACAAGGAATTATCATTAACGCCAGATTCACCGATACCTTATTCAACATATACCGTAAGAGTAACACATCCGCAATTTGAAGCAATAACTTTTTACAATGTACCGATATTTGAAGGTATCGAGTCTTTACAGCCCGTTGCAATGCTTCCGTTAAACAGCACAAACCAAGGCCAGAACATATATGAAGAAGAACCTGATCTGTAAGGAGGATATATGCCTACACCAATTATTCCCGACAGAATAACTGTGCATCTCGGAGCGCCTGATTCACCGGCCGAAAACGTAACGCTGAGTTTTGCAGATTATATCAAAAACGTTGCTTCCAGTGAAATATATCCGACATGGCCGGATAACGCATTAAGAGCAAATATTTATGCAATAATTACATTTGCGCTTAACAGATATTATACTGAGTACTACCGAAGCAGAGGTTATAATTTTGATATTACCTCATCAACTCAATACGACCAGAAATTTATCAAAAACCGTGAAGTGTTTGAAAACATAAGCCTTATTGTTGACGAAATTTTTAATGATTATGTAACCAAAGGTGAGCAAATTCAGCCGTATTTTACCACTTATTGCAACGGTACTTCCGTTCAGTGTGACGGACTTTCTCAATGGGGTACGGTTTCACTCGCCAACCAAGGACTTACACCGTATGAAATACTGCAAAACTACTACGGAAACGATATCAATATTGTCAGAAATGCACCTGTCGGCACAAACACGCCGTCATATCCCGGTGTAATAATTGACCTTGGCGATTCCGGTGAGGATGTTAGAACCATTCAGACACAACTTAACAGAATAGGAGCAAACTACCCTTCGATCCCTCGGATTCCTTCCATAAACGGCATATTCGACGAAGAAACCAGACGCGCCGTAATACAGTTTCAAAAGATTTTTAATCTAACACCCGACGGAAGAGTCGGCAAAGCAACTTGGTATAAAATAAAGCAGATTTACAACGGAGTAAAAAATCTGTCTGGTCTTTATTCAGAAGGAATAACTATAACGGAAGCTCAACGTATATTCCCTAAAACACTAGAATATGGCGACACAGGTAATGAAGTATCTGTAATTCAATACTATCTTGCATTCCTCGGATTCTTTTATGATACTCTACCACAAATAGCTGTTGACGGAATATTCGGCGAAGAAACAAGAAATGCAGTAATTGCCTTCCAGAATCAATTCGGATTAACTGTCGACGGAATTGTCGGACGACAAACATGGAACGCTATTCAGGATCAATATGACGCGGTATTGCGTTCACTTCCCAGCGAATACAGCAGTTATTCATCGTTGCTTTACCCCGGATATTACATCACAACAGGTGCAACGGGAAAAGTTGTTGAGCAGCTGCAAACATTTATTAACACTATATCAAGATACAATACAAACATACCGTCAGTTACTGTCGACGGAATATACGGTAACAATACAAAGCAATCGGTACAGGCAATTCAGAGATTGGTTGGCCAGGAACCAAGCGGTGCTGTAGGTCCGCTTACATGGAATGCTATTGTCAACTTATACAATCAATACCGATGATTGAATAATCAGAATCATACTGTGAACAATAATAATAAAACAGTATGGATGTGATATGATTTATGAAGTTAAAAAAGGATTATGAAGAAAATATAAAAACACTGGATTCTCACCTTCGTGTAACTGACAGCTTTGATATCGTATGCAGAAATTTTGTGTTTGCCCAAAAAAGAGCAAAGCTCTATTTTATTGACGGTCTTGTTAAAGACGATGCAATGGTAAAAGTTATTCAGGGTATGCAATCACTGACAGAAGAAGCCATAAAAAATGCTGACAGCGCAAGAGCATTTGCAGACAGATTTGTCAGCTACATTGAAACTGATATTTGTGCTGATGTCAGCAAAATTGTTACCTTTGTTCTATCAGGTGCGCTGTGTATATTAGTTGAAGGATATGAGCAAGCGATAATAATTGATGCAAGAACCTATCCTGCAAGAAGTGTCGGTGAGCCTGAAAACGATAAGGTATTGCGAGGAGCACACGACGGATTTACCGAAACGCTGATTTTCAATACAGCATTGATACGCAGAAGAATGAGAAATCCGCAGATAACAATGGAATATGTTAATATCGGTAATAACTCGCACACTGATGTTGTAATTTGTTACATCGCAGATAAAGTTGACAAAAAGCTTCTTGACAGCACAAGAAAGAAGTTATCTGAAATCAAAGTTAACAACCTTACAATGGGTCAGGCAACACTTGCTGAAGCACTATTGAAAAAACAGCATTTCAATCCTTTTCCGAAAGTCAGATACACAGAAAGGCCCGATGCCGCGGCAGCAAGCATAAACGAAGGAAATGTTGTAATTATGGTTGATAATTCACCTTCGGCAATGATTGTACCGACAGGAATATTTGACTTCTTACAAGACTCAAACGATTATTATTTTCCACCGCTTATCGGCTCATATCTGAGAATAATCAGAATGTTGATTTTCGGACTCACTTTGTTGTTGACACCCCTATGGCTGTTACTGATTCAGAATGAACAGATGATACCGCCGTGGCTTGATTTTATAAAAATTAAGGATGAATATTCGATACCGCCGTTTGCACAACTGCTTATTGTTGAGATAATTATCGATGCGCTTAAACTCGCTTCTCTGAACACACCATCCGCATTAAGCAATTCTTTAAGCATTGTCGGAGCTCTTGTATTGGGTGAGTTTGCGGTACAGTCAGGATGGTTATCTTCGGAAGTTGTGCTTTATATGGCATTTGTCGGTATAACAAATTTCACACAGCCAAGCTATGAATTAGGATATGCATTTAAGCTTTGCAGAATGATGCTGATAATACTTGTTGCATTGTTTAATTTCATAGGATTTGCAATCGGACTGTGTGCAATTATTCTGTTAATAGCCTTTAATCCAACATTGAGCGGACGATGCTACCTCTACCCTCTTATACCGTTGAACAGCAAAAAACTGTCAAGTCTACTGATAAGAAAAAAGCTGAACAAAAGCAACAATTAAAAAGAATCAATAAAATAACCGGTTCCAAACAGAATCGGTTATTTGTAATTTTAAAAAAGAATTGATTTTAAATTGTTATTTTGATAGTATAATAATATAATCGCTGACGGAGGTACAAAAGATGATTAAAGGATTACTCAAAACAGCTGCTGCTATTGCAGCAACAGCAGGTATAACCTATGCCGTTAAAAACAACAGAATTGATCCTTCTGCAGTTGCGGCAAGAACAGTTAACGCTGCAAAGGTTACAACAAAAAGCAGCACCCCATATGATAACGGTGTTGCACTAACTCCTCCTATGGGATGGTCAAGCTGGAATACATTCAGAAACAAAATCAATGAGGATTTGATTCTTGAAACAGCAACAGCAATGGCAAGAAGCGGACTTGCCGATGCCGGTTATCAATATATCAATCTTGATGACTGCTGGCAGTCATCTCAGCGTGATGAAAACGACAGACTTGTTGCTGATTACGAAGCATTTCCGCGCGGAATAAAACCGCTTGTAGATGATATCAATAAATTAGGACTTAAGGTTGGCATATACTCATCAAACGGCACACATACGTGTGAAGACCTGCCTGCTTCCCTTGGCTATGAAGCAATTGATGCGGCGACTTTTGCTCAATGGGGTATAGAATATTTCAAGTATGATTTCTGCCATAGCAAACCAATACCAACCAGTGCTCCGTATATCGAAAAGCTCATTGTCAGCACCGCAGATGGAAAAGAAATAGCATCAATCAGCGCATCGGACGCTCTGCTTGAAGGTCACGCAAGACTTACTACAGACCCTAAGAATCCCGAAGAATACATTGTCGGACTCAGCTCAAATATCGGCAGTGCAACATTTACCGGCATAAACGCAGAAGAGGACGGTAACTATATACTCACTTTCGTAATCCGTAAAAGAGGCCGATTCTACAAATATGCAAAAGTTGTGGTAAACGGTGAAAATGAGTATGATCTTTACGCTGCTCCAACAAAAGCCCCATCAGGTGACGGAAGACTGCAGCTCACAGTCAGGCTTACCAAAGGAGAAAACACAGTTAAACTCTTCAACCCGTTTGCATCAAGAATGGATGCTGCTGCCTGCCAGTATAAAAGAATGGGTCAGGAATTAAAAAAAGCAACAAAAGAATATGCTGAGAAAAACGGAGTAGAAGAAAAGCCTATATGTTATTCGATATGTGAATGGGGATTCAACAGACCCTGGAACTGGGGAAAAGAAGCAGGCAACCTTTGGAGAACAACACTTGATATAACTGCTACCTGGCCGTCTATTGTTTCAATTTATGAGCAAAACGTGCGTCTTGCAAAATATGCAGGTCCTGGCGGTTGGAACGATCCTGATATGCTCGAAGTCGGCAACGGTGAGCTTTCCATGGATGAAAACAAAGCACATTTCACATTATGGTGTATGATGGCTGCCCCTCTCATTCTCGGCAATGATATAAGACGCTTTATCGATGATGATGGCAACGCAAAATCAGATGATCCTATCCTCAAGATTCTCACCAACAAGGAGCTGATTGCAATTGATCAGGATAAGCTCGGAATCCAATGCCGCAGACACAAAACAAATATAAAAACAGATGTCCTTGTAAAACCGCTTGAGGGTAATGAGGTTGCAGTTTGCTTCTTCAACAAATTCGGTGAAGAAGCATGCGAGACTGTCAGCATCAATGAGCTAATTAACACCGATTACTGTACCCTTCCTGTTGCTGATGAATACATCTGCAAAGATCTTTGGACAAATGAAGAGCTTGTTACCGTTGATACCGTCAGCGCGGTTATTGCATCTCACGGCGTAAAAATATACAGAATTAAAGCAAAAGAGGAATAATATATGTCTCTCAATCTGACTGTAATTACTGATACGCATTACTATTCACCTGAAACCGGAACAAGCGGAAAAGCTTATGAAAATGCTTTAATGAGAAGTCAAAAGCTTTTAGGCGGAGCACGCGAGTTACTCAAATCCGCCTTTGATAAAATTGCAGATGATAAATCGTCGGATATTGTGTTAATTGCAGGTGATGTGACAAACGACGGTGAAGAAGCTGCTCATATTGAATTTCGTGATATGCTCCGTGAATTAAAGGCAAAAGGCAAAAAAGTTTATGTAATCACAGCAACTCACGACTACAAAGAAAAATGCAAAAAATACGTCGGCGATGAAATCAGAGAAATGCCGGGACTTATGCGTGATGAGCTGTTTGATTTCTACCGTGAATTCGGACCTGATGAAGCGATTTGCTGTAAACCCGAATATATGAGCTTTATTGTTCAGCTTCCCGATAACGTCAGACTGTTTGCACTCAATGACGATATGGGCATTGAGGGCGAATTTCTTGATTGGGTCAGAGATCAGGCAGAAGATGCAAGAAAAAACGGACAGTTCATTATCGCAATGACCCATCACCCGATAATACCGCCATCGCCGATGTATGAGCTTATAGGCAAGGGTGATATGCACCGTAACTATAAGCAGATACGCAAAGAATATGCCGATATGGGCATTCAGCTGATGATGACGGGTCATACTCACACCCACAACATCGGCAGAATTTTCAGTGACAGAGGCAACGCATTCTATGCAGTCAGCACAGGTTCTCTTGTAGGCTACCCTGCTCCGATTAGAAAAATTACTATTGAAAAAGATTCAGTCAACATAATCACCGAAAATGTTAAGGAAGCAAATATTGAAACAGGTGATCTCACTCTTGAAGAGTATCTTAAAAAGCAACTTATCGGCGTTATCGGTGATATGATAAAAGCTGCAGGAAGCGATATTGACAAATTTGCATATATGGGTCAGGCTATCAGCATCAAACCCAAAGTTATCTATAAATTCGGCTGGATCATCAAGCCTATTTTCAAGTGGCTTAACAGCGTCAGGTTCGGCACATTTGCAAAATGGACAAAGAAAGAAACCGGTCTTAAAAAGAAAGATTGGGAAAGTATTAAGAATGATAAAGTTGTCGATTTTATTATTTCACTTGTGTCAAACCTTTTTTCAGGTGAAAACAATATGACACCGGATGATCCGAAATGCAGAATTTACATAGGTTTTTTAAGAATTATTGACAGCATACTTTCTACTGTTCACGTCGATCTCGGCAAAATATTAAAGGTTGCACCTGATGCAACCGCGTTGCTTGCACCTCTTGCATGCAAAGGTGAGTTTGACGCATACAATACAAAGCTTGATATGTATGAGTATCTTTCAGAAAACGAAAGCAGGAATTTTACAGAATATATACCCGATTATGAATGTATACCCAAAAGCGGAAAAGGCCCTGCAATTATTGCAACAGGAGTTCTCTTCCTGCTGACTTTCCTTCCGATAATTCTTATTTTACTGCTTTTCGGATTTTTAAAAAATCAAATCAAATACGGCAAAAAGATCAAAGGATGATAAAAATGGATTTCAAAATGCAAGAACTTATTGAAGCAGTCAGAAAAGCCGGTGAAATTATTCTCAACGCTACAGGCAGAGAAGATTGTGTAACAGCAAAAGATGGTAAAAAAAACTTTGTCACAGAATATGATATTGCTGTTCAGAATTTTCTTCGCGAACAGCTCAGCAATATTATCCCCGAAGCCGAATTCGTCGGTGAAGAGGGAGACGGTATAATGAGCAGCACTGCACTGAGATTTGTTGTTGACCCGATTGACGGCACAACAAACTTTATGCAGGATTACCATTGCAGCTGTATTTCTGTCGCTCTTTGTGAAGGAGATCAGCCTGTTCTAGGAATAATTTATAACCCTTATCTGAATGAAATATTCAGTGCCCAAAAGGATAAAGGAGCTTATCTCAACGGCAAAAAAATAAGTGTCAGTAATCGTACTCTTTCTGACGGACTTGCGCTTTTCGGCACTTCACCTTATCATCCTGAAAATACTGACAAAACGTTTGTGCTGCTCAGAAAAGTATTCGATTATTCAAGAGATATACGCAGAAGCGGCTCGGCAGCATACGATATTTGTATGGTTGCGTGCGGAAGATGTGAGATTTTCTTTGAAAAAGAGCTTCAGCCGTGGGATTACGCAGCAGGCACGGTTATTCTCCGAGAAGCAGGAGGAATTGCCGAGACTTACGACGGACAAACACCTTGCCTTTCACACGGCAGTGACGTAGTTTTCTCGAATAAAAAAGCAATAAATGAATTCAAAACTCTTCTTTAAACACAAAAGCGACGGAAAAATCCGTCGCTTTCATTTTTATTCAAGATATGATTTTGCAGCAAGAATAATCGGTACATCAACGCATTCAAAAACTTCGGCAGCAATTAACTTGCCGTTAATCTCAGGCACTTTTCCACCGAATACAACAGCATTGACTTTTTCTCCTTTGTACTCAGGAATGCCGAGTTTTCTTAACGTTTCAATATTAGAGCCGATTTTTCTTTCCTCGCCGAAAACTCTGACTTCAGACTCCGTATAATCGGTTGCATTGAAATACATAATTTTTGCACCGTTTGCTTTGGTAAAAGAAACAGCTTCATTAAGTGCGGTATCATTCATTGATGAATTAACAAGCACAGTACCTTCGGCCATTCTCTCAGCAGCAGCTATAAGTGCGTTCTCTCTCGTTACCTCAACACCGTCAACGCTACAGACTTTGACTCTGTTCGGATTATTGAGAGCTGCAAAACCAAAAGCACCTGTTCTGCAAAGGATGCCGCCGTCAGCAGGCTCACAACGTACAATCATATTGCCGCATGTGTGCACATTCATTGCACAACGTTTTGCACAACCTTCACATTCGATTTCTTTTGAAACAGTATCAAGCGGTACATTCTTTCTATACGGAATCTTAGTTTCAAGCGCACCTGTCGGACAAAGTGCAACACACTGGCCACAGGAAATGCAACGTGAAGAATCAAGTGTATTACCGAATTCAGGTGAAACAACCGTAACGAATCCACGGTTTACAAGACCAAGTGCAGTAACACCCATAACTTCATCACAAACCCTTACACACTGACCGCAAAGAATACATTTGTCGTTATCGTGAATGATAAAGGGATGTGAGGAATCCTTGCCGACAACAGTTTTTTCACCGTCATAAACAGCAGGCTCAACATCGTACATTCTCGAAAACTTGAGAAGCTTGCATTTAAAATAATCAAGACAGCCGCATTCAAGGCAACGTGAAGCATCAGCCTTTGCCATTTCTTCCGTAAATCCGAGAGCAACTTCTGTAAAGTTGTTCTTTCGCTCATCAGATTCAACAACAGGCATTTCGGGTGCACTTATTTTTTCGCGATCAGCCAACTCTTCGGCTGTGATCTGCTTTTCAACTACAAACGGTTTACGGTAACCTACTGTAAATCCGTTGAGATAACTGTCAATAACATCTGCTGCTTTCTGAGCTTCGCCAATAGCAGCAACTGCAATTGATGCACCTTTATTTGTCGCATCACCGACAGCGAAAACGCCATCAATATTCGTCATAAATGTTGACTCATCAGCGGCAATTGTATTCTTTAGAGTCAGCTCAAGTCCATCTAATCCGTTAATATCCGTCTGCTGACCGATTGCCATAATAACGCTGTCAACATCGAGAGTTTCAAATTTGCCTTCTACGGGTACGGGAGAACGTCTTCCGCTTGCGTCAGGCTCACCGAGTTCCATAACCTGAAGGCGGATTGATTTAACCTTACCGTCAACACCGATAATTTCGGCAGGATTGGTAAGGAATTTATAGATTACACCCTCTTCTTCAGCTTCCTTGATTTCCAGCTCTTCTGCAGGCATTTCATCGCGCGTTCTTCGGTAGACAACATAAACCTCATCAGCGCCTAGTCTTACAGCTGTGCGGCAGGCATCCATAGCCGTGTTACCGCCACCGCATACCGCAACGCGCTTACCGATATCATAGGGTTTTCCCTCAATAACACTGCGAAGGAAGTCTATACCTCCATAAACACCGTTAAGTTCCTCACCCGCTACTCTCATCGGGCTGCTCTTCCATGCGCCGACAGCGACAACAACGGCATCGCTCTCAGATCTGAGTGACTCAACAGTAAAGTCAACACCAAGAGTTTTGTTATTGATCATTTCAATGCCGAGGTTCTCAATAAGCTTAATTTCTTTATCAAGAATCTCCTTGGGAAGTCGATACTGAGGAATACCGTAACGGAGCATACCGCCCATTTTCGGCATTTTATCGTAAATTTTAACACTGTATCCCTTAATGCGAAGGAAGTAAGCTGCTGTCAATCCACCAGGACCGCCACCGACAATACTCACCTTTTTTCCGTTAGGTTCAGCCAATTCGGGAACATATGTGTTTTCGCTCTCAAGATCAATATCTGCAGCAAAGCTTTTGAGGTAAGCTATCTGTATAGGATCTTCAACAAGGCTTCTGCGGCAGGCAGTCTGACAAGGATGCGGACAAACTCTGCCTATTGCAGCGGGAAGCGGAATGCGTTTTTTTATAAGTTTGAGAGCTTCTTCATACTCACCGTTAGCGATAAGTCCAACGTAGCCCTGACAGTCAGTGCCTGCAGGACAAGCAAGTGAGCAAGGTGCTTTACAGTCACCGGTATGGTTGGAAAGAAGCATATCAAGCGCAAACTTTCTTGACCTGATAACTCGTTCGGATTTTGTATTAATTTCTATTCCGTCGGTGATTTTTGTTGAGCAAGCACGCAGAAGTTTAGGAATACCTGCAGCTTCTACAACACAGATACCGCAAGCGCCGTACTCTTCAATACGCTTGTCGTGGCAAAGAGTGGGAATTTCTATACCTACGCTCTGTGCAGCTTCAAGTATGGTAGTACCGGGAGCAGCCTGGAGCTCGATACCGTCAATTATAATTTTATACATATCGCTCATAACTTCTCCCCTCCTTATCTTTTTTCAACCGCACCAAAACGGCAGGCATCAATACACTGACCGCACTTGATACATTTTTCACTGTCAATACTAAATGTTTTTTTGATTTCACCGCTGATAGCACCGGCAGGACACTTTCTGCTGCAAAGTGAACATCCTACACACTTGTCGGGATTAATGATGAAATTCACAAGGTCAATGCATTCACCTGCGGGACAACGCTTCTCTATGATATGAGCTTCATACTCATCACGGTAGTACTTAATAGTAGTCAGAACAGGATTGGGCGCAGTCTGACCGAGACCGCAAAGAGCACCTGTTTTTATTTCATTACAAGTATCTTCAAGAAGTTCAATATCGCCTTCTTTGCCTTCGCCCTTACAGATTCTGTCAAGAATCTCAAGCAGACGTTTTGTGCCGATACGGCAATGAGTACACTTGCCGCATGATTCTTTGGCTGTGAAATCAAGGAAGAAACGCGCCATACCAACCATACAGGTGCTTTCATCCATAACAACCATACCGCCCGAGCCCATAATAGCACCCGTTGCGGAAAGCTTTTTGTAATCGATTACGGTATCCTGCATATCAGCAGGGATACAACCGCCTGAAGGACCTCCAAGCTGTACGCATTTATAATCCTTATCGGTCTTCATACCTCCGCCGATATCAAAAATAACGTCAGAGAGCTTTTTACCCATAGGTATTTCAACAAGACCGCCACGTTTTATTTTGCCTGTAATTGCAAAAACCTTAGTACCTTTGCTGTCCTCAGTACCGAGCTTTGCAAATTCTTCTCCGCCATTTTCAATAATCCACGATACGTTTGCAAAGGTTTCAACATTGTTGATATTGGAAGGTTTATGCCAATAACCTGATTGAGCAGGAAACGGAGGCTTGAGCCTTGGCATACCTCTTGAGCCTTCGAGAGATTCAATGAGAGCAGTTTCTTCACCGCAAACGAATGCTCCTGCACCCGCTTTAATACGGAAACTGCAGGAAAAACCGGAACCAAAAATATTTTCGCCGACTATTCCTTTTTCGTTCGCCTGCTCTATCGCTCTTTCGAGACGGATAATTGCAAGAGGATATTCGGCACGCACATAAATAATAGCTTCTTTTGCGCCAATTGCATAAGCACCGATAAGCATACCTTCAATCAGGTTATGAGGATTGCTTTCAATAACCGCTCTATCCATAAATGCGCCTGGGTCACCCTCATCCGCATTACAGATGAGATATTTTTCTTCACCCTGACTGTTTCTTGCAGCATTCCATTTAAACCAGGTCGGAAAACCTGCACCGCCTCTGCCTGCGAGTCCGGCAACCTTTATTTCATCAATAACACTCTCGGGAGTCATTTCAACAAGTGCTTTTCTGAGTGCAGTATAACCGCCGTTTGAAATATAATCGTCAATTTCATCAGGATTTATAACACCGCACCCACGAAGAGCAATACGGGTCTGTGAATCAAGAAAATGCTTATCCTCATCTGAAACAATAAGATTCTCAATATGAGTTATGTCACCCGTCTTCACATAATCGGAAATTGATTGTACATCGCTTTCTTTGACACGAACAAGCCTTTTGAGGAGAGAGTTTTCGTCATAAATATCGACAATCGGCTCAAGATAGCACATACCGATACAGCCCGTAACAGAGAGCTGAACATCAAGGTTATCATCAATAATTTGCTTTTCGAGCGCAGCATAAACCTTGGAAGCACCGGCAGAAATACCGCAGCTGCCCTGACCAACCTTAATTTTAATCATTATTCAGCCGCCTCCTTAAGTGCTTCATCCTTAAGACGAGCAAGAATCTCCCTTACTTTCTGCGGCGTAAGAGAGCCGTAAGTTTCATCGTTAATCATCATAACGGGCGAAAGTGAACAGCAGCCAAGACAGGCAACATTTTTAAGTGTAAACAAGCCATCCTCTGTTGTTTCACCGTCTTTGATACCGAGTGTATCATATATTGTTTTTTCAAGCATAAGCGAGCCGTTTACGTGGCAAGCCGTACCCTGACAAAGCATAATAAGATATTTGCCGACAGGTTTGAAACGGAATTGAGTATAAAATGTCGCTACACCGAAAACCTTTGCAGCAGGTATACCTGTTACCGAAGCAATATGGTTAAGAACATCTGATGGCAGATATCCGTAAATAGCCTGTGCTTTCTGTAATATTGTAATAAGACTGCCCGGCACCGAAGCATAATGGTCGAGCGTTTCATTGAGTAATGACAAATCACTGCAAGATGAACAGTTGCAAGACATTTGAAATTCCTCCTCATTTTATTAATAATAAGTATTATACTCTTGCTGATATAAATATCAAGCTTATTAAAGAAAATTTATATATTTATTGAATTATAAGAAAATATATGATAAAATAGAAATAATTTTATCGTTATTTTATCCTATAGGAGGAGCATAATATGCAGGAAAATTCAAGCAATGTTCTTAACAGCATTGAACCGACGCAAACTCCGAAACTAGATAAACAAAATCGCAGATTTTTAACCCCCAAAGAAATTGCAGCGTATGTTCTCACATCATACGGCACTAAGAATCTTAACTCTTATGTCGACACGTGGAAACAATATTTCCTTCTCAATTACACGGGTCTCTCAGGATCGGCTATTGCTTCGATGAACGCAATTACCAGCATCTGGGACGCTCTTGACGATCCTCTCTCAGGCATTGTCATTGACAGAATGAGAACACGTTGGGGCAGACTCCGTCCTTTCCTTGTTCTGCCTATGCCTATATGGGCTATATGCACAATGTTGTTTTTCCTTGTTCCCTATGCAATTCCGATGGCATACAGACCAATGTATGCTATTGTTATAAGCATTTTGAACAGTATCGGCTGGTCATATTATAATGCATGGACAATTCTTCTTTATAACATAACTCCAAATCTTAACGAACGCAACACCTTGATAACCGTACAGAAATTTGTTGAACTTTTCGGTGTATGGATACCGTCAATGGTTCCGGTAACCATCGACTTTCTCCCCGGTCTTACCGGTTGGTCACAGGAAGGCATTTACGGCGGATTTGCATTCTTCTTTGTTGCAATCCTCGTTCTTTGTTCCGTATTTGCATTCCGTAACATTCAGGAGCGTGTTCCTATTGCTTCAAAAGAAGATATGGAAAACGTATCAATTTTCCAATCTATCAAGTACACTATCAAAAACAGACCTCTGTTTATACTTATTCTTTCAAACTTCTTCGGAAGCGTAAAAGGTATCGGCGGCGCAAACGAAGGTTTATTCTGGCAGAACTGTACAGGCAAGCTCACAAACGGCACAATCTGCGGATTATTCACCGGTATCCCCAATTACATTGTCACACCGCTTGCGCCTAAACTTATCAAGCGTTTCGGAGCGAGAAAATGTGCTGCATACGGCGGTATTTTCTCCGGCATTGCATACACAGCACTTTATTTTTGCGGTTACACACCTTTCGGCGATGAATTCAACGTTGTTAATCTTGCATTCGTAACATTTATGCTTACTGTCTGCGGTCTTCCCAATTGCCTTATGGGTGTTTGCGGACCTGTACTTCAGGGTGATGTTTACGATTACCTTGAGTGGAAATCAGGTGTCAGAAACGAAGGCCTTGTAAACGCTGTTCAGGGATATGTAACTAAGCTTTCCGGTACTCTTATCGGTGCTCTTTCAGGTCTTGTGCTTGAATTCATTCACTACTCCCCTATCAAAGATATCGCCGGTAACATTCTGCCTCACACGGACCCGACTGTTCTGCATGGAATCTGGGGTATATTCTGTCTTGCTCCTGCTGTTGCAAGATTCGGTTACGGATTCTCATTGCTGCTGTTCAACGTACACGGAAAATTCCGCGATGATATGCTCGCTGAGCTTAATGCTAAGAGAAGTGCAAAAACAATCAACGATAAGGAAAACTGATTATGAATATTCAGATATTCGGCAAATCGAAATGCTTTGATACCAAAAAGGCTGAGCGTTATTTTAAGGAACGCAGAATTAAATATCAGATGATCGACGTTGCTAAATACGGTATGAGCAAAGGAGAATACAATAGTATAAAGTCTGCTGTCGGCGGTTATGACAACCTTGTAGATAAGAACTGCAAACTTTACGAAGAGCTGTTTATGGCATACCTTGCAAGCAGCGATGCAAAAGAAGAAAAGCTGCTTGAAAATCCTGCACTTTTTAAAACGCCGATTGTAAGAAACGGAAAGAAAGCTACTGTAGGGTATCAACCTGATATCTGGAAAACATGGGAATAATCAAATAATACACCGCCTGCTTCGCTTGAAGCGGGCGGTGTTAATTTTTATAATTCGGTCTTTTTAATTCCGAAAATAACTCTCAATACAGTTTGCAGTGCTTTGGGAGAGCGAATAACAACGATTTTCATTATGTATATCCCCTTTCGTTTCTTGTTACATCTTATGCAGCACAAACAAAAAGGTGAAATCTTATTTCAGTTCCCAGTCCTTTATATCCTTGACGTCGTTGTACATTTCTATATAGCTCTCGTGACGGGATTTCATAATTTCTCCGCGTTCAACAGCTTCGCAAATCTTACATCCCTTATCGGCAACGTGAGTACAACTGGAAAACTTACAAGTACCAAGGTATGGCAAAAACTCTTTGAAACAAAACGGAAGATTTTCTTTTCTTATAAGTAGTTTTGACTCGGTCATATCAAGTGCCGCAAAACCCGGTGTATCAGCGATATATCCGTTACCTACCTTAAACAGTTCAACCTGCCTTGTGGTATGCCTTCCACGGCCTAATTTATCGCTTATTTCACCTGTTTCGAGAGAAAGATCAGGGATTAGAGCATTGAGCAAAGTTGATTTACCAACACCTGAATTACCTGAAAAAACGCAAATTCTACCGTTTATGGCTGATTTGATTTCTTCAATTCCGGTGCCGTTTTTCGATGAGACGGAATAAGTTTCAAAACCTGACTGTCTGTAAACATCAGCCAGACCGTCATCATCTTTAAGATCTTCTTTTGTAAAAACAATTGCACACTCAATACCTTTATCCTGTGCAATTGCTGTCATTTTATCAATGACAAGAGTGCTTGGAAGGGGTTCACATGTCGATGCAAGAATAAACAATTTATCAACATTTGCAACAGGTGGTCTGTTAAGGAAGTTCTTTCGCTCGCAAATACTGTCAAGCGAACAATAACCTTCATTGTTGACAGTTATTGTAACGTTGTCACCTGCAAGCGGCGATATACCTTTTCTTCGGTTAACACCTTTTGCTTTGCACTCGTATATTATCCCATCAGCGGTTTCTACATAATAGAAACCGCCGATGCCTTTTATTAGAATTCCGTTGGTTATTATCATCCGAAAATACCTTTACCAACCACTAATACAATTACAGTATCCATTGCATAAGGTCTTAATTTATCAATGCCCGAAAGTGACGGTGTCTGTTCAATAACTTTACCAACATCATTCGGATTTACTGTATTTCTTTCTTTTACTGTTATATTGTAGAAGCCCTTTGCGCTAAGTGTGGCCTTTGCCTTGGCTTCAGTCATGCCGACAACAGAAGGAATTATCGTGCTGCTGACACCGTTATAGAATGAATCTTCAAATGCATCCTCGATTGTCTTAATATTCTTTAAGCTGACCGGATCCTGTGTAAAATCAATTGTACAGCTATAAATATCTGAACCGTCTACTTTAACAATAAGATTATCATCTGTACCGGAACCGCTTACAGTAATAGTATAATCATCACCGGTAAGAAGAACTTCTGTACCTGAAGGCTCAATTGATGCATTATTCAAATAAACTTTAAGAGTACCCTCTTTGCCGCTCTTATAAGGAAGAGGGATGGTAATATCTGTAGATACTACAGGTGCTTTACCTGTGCTGATATAAATGTCAATCTTATCACCGGGATGCAATGATTCATTTTTCTCGGGTACCTGTTTGATAATCAGATCAGCATTTTCCTTCTGATCTTCATATATTATCTCACCAATCTCAAGATTGACAGACTCTGCAAGATCCTGAGCATCTTCAAGAGAATATCCGACAAGATCAGGTACAAGAATTGCATTTTCATCAGTGTGGGTTGAAACATAAATTGTAACCGTTGATCCGACTGCTGCAGGAACACCACGTTCGGGCGAAGTGCTGATTACCGTGCCTTCTTCAACAGAAGGATTATATTTCATATCATACGATACAACAAAACCGTTAGATTCAAGTGTCTGTTTAGCTACCAGGTAAGACTGTCCGTATACGTCGTTGACAGGTAATGTCTTATTGGTATTAACAGTGAGATAAATAATCTCATTATCACTGATTTTTTTACCTTTTTCTGGGCTCTGCTTAATTACAACGCCATAATCAAATTGAGTATTGAACTCGTATTTTACGTCGATTTTGTAGTCATCGTAAAGTTTATTATTCTTTATTTCCGTTTCATAATTCATATTTATGAAATTCGGTACACGGTCACCGGAAACACCGCCATTGACAAAGAACATAATCAGCGCAAAGACAGAAAAAACAGCAACACAGCCGCAAACAGCACCGGTAAGAATCGGTATAAGCTTTGAGTTGTTCTTTGCTTCAGCATCAACACTATTTGAAGAAACTTTATTTTCTTTCGTTGGTTGTGTATCAGTTCTTGTGGGTTTTATATTGTTCATTGTTCTGTCGATGTACTTAGTCGGCTCATTATCGATAAAATAAGAATAATCAAATTTAATTGCAGGATTGCGCTTATACTCATCAAGATCAAGTAACAATTCAGCTGCAGACTGATAGCGAGCTTTAGGATCTTTCTGCATAGCGTGCATTGTGATTTGTTCGAGACCGATAGGTATGCTTCCGTTAATGTCATGCATATTAGCGGGTTCGTCGTTCATATGCATCATGACAACAGAAATCGGATTTTCTGAAGTAAACGGAAGCTGACCTGTCAACATTTCGTACATAAGCACGCCAACTGAATAAATATCAGCTTTAGCATCCGTAAAATCACCACGAGCCTGTTCAGGGCTGATGTAATGAACGGAACCGATAGCACCGTTTTCGGCAATTGTTGCGGTTTCACTGCGGCTGAAGCTCGCAATACCAAAGTCTGTGACTTTGATACTACCATTCTGAAGAAGCATAATATTCTGTGGCTTTACGTCACGGTGAACAATTCCTTTATCATGTGCATGCTGAAGTGCACGGAGAATCTGAGTGACAAAATGAACAGCCTCTTTGGGTTGAATGACACGCTGCTGCTCAATATACTCCTTAAGAGTAATACCTTCAATAAATTCCATTACGATATACTGAAGTCTGTCACCGAAGCTCATATCATAAACTTTGACAATATTAGGATGTGAAAGAACAGCAATATACTTAGACTCATTCTTGAATCTGCGACGGAATTCTTCGTTAGCAAGGTATTCTTCTTTTAGAATCTTAATAGCAACGATTCTATCATCAATTCGGTCGTAAGCTTTATAAACAACAGCCATACCGCCAACGCCGATAATTTCGAGAACTTCATATCTGTTATCAATGCGTTTGTTTACATAATTTTCCATCACGCTGACCTCCTTATGATGTTATAGAAACAACAGTAATGTTATCTCCACCACCGTTTTCATTTGCAAGCCCGACTAATTTTTCTGCATATTCAAAGCATCCGGTATTTTTAACAGCCTCAACAATCTGTTCATCACTGACAAAATTGGTAAGACCGTCAGTACAAATCAAAAGAGTATCGCCTTCATCAAAATCTGACTCAAGGAAATCAACAGCAACTCTTGAATTAACACCGATCGCTCTGGTTATTATGTTTTTACCCGGGAACGTCTTAGCTTCATCAGCTGTGATACTGCCACTTTCGACAAGATCCTGAACCATTGAATGGTCACGCGTCAGCTGACATATCTCACCGTTACCAGATATTCTGTATGCTCGGCTGTCACCTACGTGAGCAACAAAAACTTTAGACTGTGCGACAATTGCAGCAACACAGGTCGTGCCCATTCCGTTAAGAGACTCATCTTTCTGAGCCATATCAAACAGACTGGCATTAGCACCGGCAATACCTGACTCAAGCATATTATAAACTGATGAAGGCTTCATACCGTCACGGTAACATTCATTTATTGTGTGTGAAATTATTCGCACAGACGTAGTGCTGGCAACGCTGCCGCCGGCAGCGCCTCCCATACCGTCGCACACAACAGCCCAGGCAACACCGCCCGACAGTTCACCCGCCGAGTAAGAGTCCTGGTTGCTCGAACGCACCTTTCCGATATCCGTTTTTGCTGAAATTCTCATAAATTGCAGATTTGCGGTAATTTAACCGCATCTCCTTTCTTGAGTAATGCTCTATGTTATCAAGCTTTAATATGCTTGCTACGTAACTGACCGCACGAAGCGTCTATGTCTCCACCGAGACTGCGCCTTACCGTAACGTTTCTGCCGGATTTCTCAAGTATTTCACAAAAGCGTTTTATACGCTCAGGTGTGCTCGAGTGAAGTCCGCTTTCCGTTACGTCATTAGCGGGAATAAGATTTATATGTGCAAGTGTACCTTTCAATTTTGACGCTAATTCATAGGCACATTCATCACTGTCATTGACGCCGCCAAACATTGCATATTCATAAGATATACGTCTGGAGGTTGAATCTGCATACTTTCTGCAAACATCAAGAAGGTCATCAACTTTATACTTTTTATTCACAGGCATAAGCCTTGAACGCACATCATCGTTTGGAGCATGAAGAGAAACAGATAAGGTCAACTGAAGGTTTTCCTGTTCTAATTTCTTAATACCGGGAATAATTCCGCAGGTTGAAAGAGATATGTTTCTCATACCAATATTAAGCCCGTCATCATTATTGACAAGTTTAAGAAAACGGATAACATTATCATAATTATCCATAGGCTCACCCATACCCATCAGAACAATATGAGAAACTTTGATATCCATATCATTCTGTGCTGCGTGAATCTGACTGAGTATTTCAGCTGCTGCAAGATTTCTTATAAATCCGCCAACACCTGTTGCACAAAAAGCACAATTCATACGGCAACCAACTTGAGTTGAAACACACAAGGAATAACCGTATTTATATTTCATTAATACACTTTCAACAAATTCGCCGTCAAAAAGCCTGAAAAGATATTTGACCGTACCGTCTAAAGCTGATGCAGACTTCTTTTCAATCTCGCAAAATTTGATGACGTAATCTTCTTTTAACTTTTCACGCAAATCTTTAGAGAGATTTGTCATCAAATCAAAAGAGCCTACACCTTTTTGCTGAAGCCACTGCCAGACCTGTTTAGCACGGAAAGCAGGCAAACCGGATTCTTTTAAAGAAGTTGAAAGCTCATCAAAATACATCGATTTTATATCTGTCATTGCACTTTCACTCCTTATCAAAAACTGCAATAAAGAATCCGTCTGTTCCGTTTATATGGGGCATTAAAGTAACAAATCCGTCGCGAACAAAGGTATCATCCGGTAAAAAACTTGGTGTAACAACCTTAAATTCAGGATGTGATTCAAGGAATTTCTTGCACACATTTTCATTTTCTTTAGGATTAAGTGCGCAGGTTGAATACACAAGTCTTCCACCCGATTTAACGTAACCCGATGCATTCTCCAGAATTTTCAGCTGAATCGGCGGAAGAGTTTTAAGTTCAATAAGCGGTTTATTTCTGATTTCCGGCTTACGTCTGATAATACCAAGACCAGAACAAGGAACATCGCAGAGCACTCTGTCCGCAAGCGGAATATCAGGCGAATAACAGGTTGCATCGTTACAGATATAAGTAATATTTGTAATACCTAATCTTGAAGCACCGTCACGGATTAAATCAAGACGGTGGTTATGTATGTCACAGGCAATAATTTCACCTGTATTTTTCATTTTTTGAGCTATTGTAAAGCTCTTTCCGCCGGGAGCAGCGCAAAGATCAACAACAGTTTGATCAGGTTTAGGATCCAATGCGGCAACACAAATCTGCGAAGCAGCATCCTGAACGTGAAACTTACCGTTAATAAATGAATCCAATTTTTCAACGCTGCCGCATTTGCCGATATTGAGAGAATTTTCAATAACACCTTTCTCAATTTCTATGCCTGTAGCTCTGAATTCATTAATAAGCGAATCAATGTCGGTTTTAAGCGTATTTACTCTCACGGTAAGCGGAGGTCTGCCTGAACAGCAACTCATTATACCTTTTGCATTGTCTTCGCCGTAGCTTTTAATCCAGAATTTAACAAGCTCAACAGGAAAAGAGTATGCAACAGAATAATAAGCAGCTTTATCTGACTCATCAGGTAAACACTGACCGTTTTTTGATATATTGCGAAGAACTGCATTTACAAGACCGCCCGCAAAAGAACAACCGTTTGATTTCACAAGCTTAACACTCTCATTAACTGCAGCAGAAACAGGCACTTTATCCATAAAAAGAATCTGATATGCACCAAGCTGTAAAGCAGTGTAAACCTGAGGTTTCAGCTTTTTAAGCGGCTGCTTAAGATTAATTGAAAGCTGATAATCAAGCGTGTGTGACCTTTCGAGCACACCGTAAACCAAAGCACTTACAAACGAAGAATCAGTGGCATTGAATGAAGAATCTGCAAGAGCATTATCAACAGTCAGATTGGAATATGAAGAATCTCTTCTTATTTTTGTCAAGATATCAAATGCGGTCTGACGTGCGTTTTTCATTGGTCTCTCCGATTAAAACGAAGTATAAGTCTGAGAAGGTTTGCAAGCGAAACAAGTAAAGCTGTTATATATGTCATAGCGGCAGCGGTTAAAACCTTTTTAGCACCGCCTATTTCATCAGGCTGAAGCATATTTGTTTCTTCAATAACTTTTACAGCTCTTCTGCTTGCGTTGAGTTCAACGGGTAAAGTAACGAGCTGGAATAAAGCAATAAATGAGTAAAGCAGCAATCCGAAAGCTACAAGCGGTTCAAAACCCAACCAATAACCTATAAGTGCCAGCGGAATACCAAGGTAAGAACCGATATTGCATACCGGCAAAATTTTATTGCGGATTTTTATGGGAACATATCCCTGAGCATGCTGTGCGGCATGTCCTGCCTCATGACACGCTATGCCGATTGCAGCAACAGAGTTACTGTTGAAGACGCCATCTGAAAGTCTGATTACTTTAGCTTTCGGATCATAATGATCAGACAATTTGCCCGAGGGAGATAATTCAATTCTGACATCAGTTATTCCGTAATGATAAAGTACGCGGGCTGCTGCCTGAACACCCGTTATGCCGCGTGATGAAAGTACTTTTGATTGCTTTGCGTAAGTGGATTTAACCATTACCTGAGCAACAACCGAAAGTATAAGCATCGGCACGACAAGAACAAGATAATAATAATCAGCGAAAAATCCGCCGAAATACGGCATATATATCACTCCATCCTATATTTCTTTAAATAATTGTTCCCTTTTCTACTCTGAATCCACGAAGGAAATCTGAGGCAGCAAGCTTATTTTTTCCTTGTGCCTGAAGTGAAGTTATGATAACGGTATTTCCGTCACCGCAGCATACTTCGAACTCTTTGTCACACCTGACAATTTCACCTGCTGCAGCACCCGAATATCCGCCAAGACGAGAACCGTAAAGCTTGACAATCTTGTCCTTTATTATTGTTGAAGCTACGGGCCACGGCTCGAGACCTCTTATATGGTTATGAACCTGCTGTGCAGATTTCGTCCAATCAACTGCAGATAATTCCTTACTGAGCATTGATGCATAGGTTGACTGTGAATCATCCTGCTTAATCGGTGAAAGTGTGCCAGAAAGCATTTCATCGATTGTCTCAATCAGCAACTGAGCACCGAGAACTTTGAGTCTGTCAAAAAGCTCACCCGAGGTCTCATTCGGCTCGATATCAGTCTTTTTAACAAGCAGAATATCGCCTGTATCAAGACCTGCATCTAACTGCATTGTTGTAACGCCCGTTTCTTTTTCGCCGTTGATAACAGACCACTGTATCGGTGCGGCACCTCTGAGCTTAGGTAAAAGTGAGGCATGAACGTTTACACATCCATACTTCGGAATATCAAGTACCCGCTGAGGAATAAGCTTACCGTATGCGACAACTACAATCAGCTCGGGAGCAAGTTTTTCCAGGATTTCTGCCGCCTCACCGTCTTTAAATGTGACGGGTTGATAAACATCGAGACCAAGCTCAAGTGCACGGACTTTGACAGCGGGTGGAGTCATGATCTGTTTTCTGCCCTGAGGCTTATCGGGCTGTGAAAAAACACCTACAACCTCATGACCTTTTTCAACAAGGATATCAAGGCAATCAACTGCAAAATCAGGTGTGCCCATAAAAACTATTCTCATCAGATTGCCCTCCTTTAAATTTATGCGTTATTGGGTGAAAGTCTGTCAATATATAGGTTGCCGTCAAGATGGTCAATCTCGTGGCAGAAGGCTCTTGCTTTAAGACCGGAACCCGAATAGAAAAACCATTTGCCCTCTCTGTTCTGAGCTTTGACCTTAACGCTCATCGGACGGAGAGTAACGCCGCTTTCACCGGGAAGTGAAAGACAGCCTTCGACCTCTTCCTGAATACCTTCACGTTCAATAATTTCGGGATTTACAAGCTCAAGAAGTCCGTCACCGCAATCAATAACAACGACACGTCTGAGTACCCCGACCTGAACGGCGGCAAGACCGACACCCTCTGCTTTATACATGGTATCAATCATATCGTCAATAAGCATTGACAGACGTTCGTCAAAAACTTCAACAGGTCTGCTCTTCTTTCTGAGAAGCGGATTTTCTTTTGTAATGATATTTCTAATTGCCATTTGTATAGCCTCTTTTATTTATAGTATGCTCTCCGGATTGATATCCGCTAAAACACTTATATCGTTAAATTTTGTATCTTTTCCGAATTCTTCCAGAAGCTCTGAAATAAAGCAGCGGAATTGGGAATTATTTTTGCACTTGATAATCATACGGTATCGATATTTGCCGCTGATTTTAGAAATTCTGGGCTGCAAGGGACCTAAAACAATCAGCTTAAGCTGCGGATATTTTTCGCCAGCCAACTGTTTAAAGTTGTTAAAGAACATTTTTGATGCAACCCGGGTCTTATTTTCGTCAAACCCCGAGAAGCCAATTACGCAAAGATCACAGAACGGCGGATAAGTCATAAGCTTTCGCATCTGTATTTCTGTTTCGTAAAAAGCACCGTAATCCTGCCTTTCAGCAAGACGAATAATCTCGTTTTCAGGGGTTAATGTCTGAATAACTGCACTGCCGCTGTTTTTTCCTCTGCCTGCTCTGCCGACAACCTGAGTAAGCAACGAAAATGTTCTCTCAAGTGATCTGAAATCATCATTATACAGCTGCTGATCAACTGAAATAACACCGACAAGTGTTACATTCTCAAAGTCAATGCCCTTTGCAACCATCTGCGTACCGAGCAGAATATCATATTCATGATCTGCAAATGCTTTAAGAGCTTTCTCGTGCGAATTCTTACGCATTGTCGTATCCTGATCCATTCGAAGAATTCGTGCCTCAGGTAAAATACGCGACAGCTCATCCTCAACCATCTGAGTACCAAAGCCTGCATATCTTATATCCTGTTTACCGCATTCGGGACAGACTTGTGTTATCGGCTGGGAATAGCCGCAATAATGGCACATAAGTCTGCCGTTTGCGTGATGATATGTGAGTGAGATACTGCAATTAGGGCAAGAAACAACACTTTTACACGATGTGCATGAAGCAAAAGTATTGTATCCCCTACGATTCAGCAGAAGAATTGCCTGATTTCCTTGAGATAAGGTTAATTTCAGTCTTTCAGCTAAAGTTTCACTGATTGCACTGTTGCTGTCATTGCCAAAATGGGAAGCAAGATCAACAGTAATTACTTCGGGAAGCTTTGCACCTGCATAGCGCTGAGTCAACTTATTTACAGTATAAATTCCGCTCTGTGAACGTGCAAATGTTTCAATACTCGGTGTTGCAGAGCCGAGAACAAGTAATCCCTTATTTTCTTCACATCTGAAGCGAGCTACTTCTTTAGCATTATAACGCGGTGATTGTTCGGATTTATAAGTGTGCTCCTGCTCTTCATCAATAATTATCAGACCGAGGTCTTTTACTGGAGCAAAAACAGCAGAACGTGTGCCGATTACAACGCGTGCTTCTCCCCTTTTTACACGCTTCCACTCATCCATTCTTTCACCGAGAGAAAGAGCTGAATGAAAAACAGCAACCTCAGAACCGAAATGTGACAAGAATCTGTCAATTATCTGCGGAGTAAGTGAGATTTCAGGCACCATCATTATGGCACCTTTACCGCACTCCAACATCCTCTTAATAAGGGAAATATATACCTGTGTCTTGCCGCTACCGGTTATACCGTACAGTAAAGAAACTGTTTTTTCTCCGTTTTCATACTGGTCAACAAGTGAATCAAAAGCCTTCTGCTGTTCATCGGTAAGAATAATATCAGCTGCAACAGCTGAGCTTTTATTTATTACAGGACTGCGGTAAACCTCACTATCATACAGTTCAACAATATTCTTTTTTTCAAGCGTTTTAATTACTGCGGCAGTGACACCGGTGAAATAGCAGATCTCCTTGACGCTTGCGCTGCCTGTTGCAGCAAGCAACTCACAAACCGGCTTTTGCTTTGCGGTAAGCGAAGGTTTGAGCCGTTCATATTCAAAACTGTCGACAGTAAGTTGAACAAGTTTTTCCGTCTTGTCTGCCACGTTACGCTGAGCATCAACGTTTCGTACAAGAACACCTTTTTTGTACATACGCTCAAGTATGTTACTGTCAGATTTAAATCCAAAGGCAGTGAGAAGCTTTGATTTTTCAACAAATTTACAGGTTTTGATAAGAGAAAGATAAATCTCTCTTTCATCCGCAGGCAATGAATTTATCAAAGACTCATCAGCCTGAGGGTCTGCACCGTAAAAATAATTGAGTTTAAGATTGAATCCCGTAGGAAGAATGCAGCGAAAAGCGTCAAAATAAGTGCAGAACGTTCTGTCCTTAAGCCAGAAAATCAGCTTATATAAATCGCCACTCAATAAAGATTCATTATCTTTAAGCTCGATAACCTTTTTAAGTTTTTCTGAAGGTTGCTCGTCACTGATTCTGAGAATTACACCCTGCCGTTTTGCGTTTGATTTGCCGAACGGCACAATAACACGAACACCCGGTGATACCTTATCCACCATATCGGCAGGAACAGAATAATCATAGAGCTTATCAAAATGATATGCCGTGTTCTCAAGTGCAACGCCTACAGTAATTGCTTTTGACATAAAATCAGATGTTTCTTATTTCTTCGGGCTCAACAAGAACGTAATCGCCGTTAAGGAACTCGTTAAGAGCAAGGCTGACAGGCTTCTCAATAATTGATTCACCATCTTCAATAGCCTTATCCGATATAATGCGTGCACGTTTTGCAGTGGCAATTACAAGTGAATAACGGCTTGTATGATTCTTAAGAACACCGCTGAGATCGGGGTTGAATTTCATTTCATTTTTCTTTACTTCTGACATTGTATGATTCTCCTTTAATGGTTTTTAATAATATTATAAATTTCGTCGATTGCACGGTCAACGTCATCATTGACTACACGGTAATCAAATTCATTCTGTCTTGCAATTTCAATCGGCGCAATTTCAAGGCGTTTTTCAATAACTTTCGGGTCGTCAGTCTGTCTGCCGCGAAGACGCTTTTCAAGCTCTTCAAGAGAAGGAGGCAGAATAAAAATACTGACACAGTCAGGGAATTTTGCCCTGACTTTTTCGGCACCCTGAACTTCGATTTCAAGAAATACCGTTTTGCCTTCACTGATACATTTCTCAATAAACGATCTTGGCGTGCCGTAATAGTTACCGTTAAACTGTGCATATTCGATAAACTGATCTTCATCAATCAGTTTTTCAAACTGATCACGGCTGACAAAGAAATAATCTACACCATCCTGTTCGGTAGCTCTAGGTGGACGGGTTGTCATTGATATTGACAGAACTAAAGAATTATCTTCTTTATCCAGATCAAAAAGACCTTTGAGTATTGTACCCTTTCCGCAACCGGAAGGAGCAGATATAACAACAAGCTTTCCTTTATTATTCATCGTAGTCGTTATCCTCTGTTTCAATTTCCTCTTCAGAATCATTCAGTTTATTGGCAACTGTTTCTGACTGAAGATATGTGAGTATTACATGATCGCTGTCGGTTATAATAACGGCTCTGGTGCGTCTGCCGTGTGTAGCATCAATGAGCATACCACGCTCTTTACTGTCCTGTATAATACGCTTGATCGGTGCAGATTCAGGGCTGACAATTGCAACAATTCTGTTGGTATTTACAAGATTACCAAATCCAATGTTAATCAGTTTCATTGATTTAACTCCGTTTTATTCAATATTCTGGATCTGCTCTCTGATTTTTTCAACTTCCGCTTTAATGTTGAGAACACGCTTGGTAATGTCAACATCCTGAGCTTTTGAACCGATTGTATTAGCTTCTCTGTTCATCTCCTGAGCGAGGAAATCAAGCTTTCTTCCGATCGGATCACTGCTTTCAAGAAGCATGTGAAGCTGATCAATATGACTGCGAAGTCTGACAGTCTCTTCAGCAACGGCAACTTTATCTGCAAATATTGCAGCCTCAGTCAGCAGGCGCTGCTCATCAACATTGATATCACCGATGAGTGTCCTGATACGCTCAAGAAGTTTTTCATTATATTCTTTAACTGTCTGAGGTGAACGCTCTTCAATAAACTCTACGTCTGAAATTATTGTTTTGCTGCGGGAAATAACATCAGCCTTGAGCTTCTCACCTTCAACTTCGCGCATAGCGATAAATGAAGCAGCTGCTTCAAGTGCAACACTCTTTACAGCTTCCCACACTGCATCTTCATCGGCTGCGGCTTTGCGCACAACAAAAATCTCATTACTGCATCTTGAAAGAGACGAAACGGAAATATCATCACGCAGACCGTATCTTTCGGCAAGCTCTTTGAGCGCTTTATGATAACCGCTTGCAAGTGAATGGTTGACCTCAACAACACAGTCATCCGTATCAAGTGCGCTTATCATAACATAACATTCAACCTTGCCTCTGAATATCACACTCTGAAAAAGTGATTTCAGTTTATCGTCAAGGAAGCCGTATGTTCTGGGGGTTTTACAACTGAACTCAAATCCTTTATGGTTAACACTCTTAAGCTCGACAGAAATGCTCATACCGTCAATCTCGTTCTGAGCTCTGCCAAAGCCTGTCATGCTTTTTATCATCTGCTTCAAACTCCTTATATATAAAACATTAGAATGTATGTTTTCAAATATAATATCAAATTAACTCTTCTCAGGTCAACAAAATGACATTTTATGACATTTTGTTGTGATTGCATCCACAGCAACCTGAAAGCAAAAACGGAATTTCACCGTACAAAACACCTTGACTATCATTAAAACCGAGATTACGCGCAATATCAGCAAAATCAGAAGGTAAATAATTGCAGGCAAAGCTATTACGGTTAGCGGCAGCAGTAAGTGCACTGCGGATAAGACCTTCAGCCGTCTCGTTGTTTATCGCTTCAATTTCTCGAAGTGAACAGTGAGTTGATGAATCAAGAGTCAGCGTAACAGAGCCTGTCTGCTCGGAATTTTCAAAAGAGCGATATACAATAAAATTATCATTTATATCAGGTTTAAATTCAATCATCCCGACGTCCGCCTTTCTCGGCAGCAAGCATAAGCTTGCGAACTTCTTCTTCATTAAGTTCACGCCATTTACCCTGAGGAAGCATACCAAGCTTAATTGAGCCGACAGCGGTTCTCTTGAGCCTTGCAACCTCAATTCCAAGTTCCTCAAACATACGTCTGATCTGACGGTTTCTGCCTTCATAAAGTATGACTTCAACAACAACTCTGCCTTCTGATTTATCAATAACCCGGATACTGGCAGGTGCAGTCATTCTGCCGTCAATTTCAATACCGTCCTGAAACACGGCAATTTGCTCATCGGTTATTGTCGGTCTGATAGTAACACGGTAGGTTTTGGGTACGTGCCTTGTCGGATGTGTCATAGCATTTGAAAATGCGCCGTCATTAGTCATAAGGAGCATACCTTCAGATTCTCTGTCAAGACGTCCAACGGGATAAATACGCACACCGACATCCCGAACAAGCTCAGCAACACATTTTCTGCCCTGCTCATCCTGCATAGTCGTGATATAACCTCTTGGTTTATGCAAAACAATATATCTCATATTATCCTGAACGGAAATCTTTCGTCCTCTGACGCTGACTTTATCTTTTTTAGGGTTAACTTTATCTCCGATATGGGCAGTTTCTCCGTTCACTTTAACAAGACCCTGCTCGATCATTTCCTCACATTTTCTGCGTGAAGCAATACCGTTATCGGCCATAAACTTTTGCAGTCTTACAAGATTATTGGGCATAACTGACACCGACGGCAACTATCATACCGTCTGCCTTTCTTTGAAAATTTCTTTTAGTTTTACAGAAATATTATTGATAAACTTATTTAATGATTCTGCAAGCGATAATCTGTTTTCAACTAATTGAGTTGTCTGTTTAATATTTTCTGCTGCAATAACAGGAACTGTTTCAACAGTTTTACCGTTAAACAAAACCGAAACAGAACCCAAAACATCTCCCTTTATAACAGGAGCAATTTCATATTTTTTTAATTTAATATCAACTGACAAATCAGTCGAATCCGAAAAAACAGGAACATTAATCTGCTGCGAAAGTATCAGAGGAACTTTACATTTTTCTCCGCCAAAAACTGACATATCGGGTAATTGACAATCAATGGATTTAAGGCTAATTCTTTCAAAACCGAAATCAAGCAGTTTTTTATGGTCATTCCAATCATCAGGAGCACTTAATGTCACACAAACAAGCGTAACACCGTTGCGCTCAGCAGCAGAAACAAGACAGCGACCACTCTTTTTGGTGAATCCTGTCTTTATTCTGATAGCTCCTTCATAGGTTTTAAGGAGCCTGTTATGATTTGACAAACGGCGAAGATAAGGCTCATTGCCATAGCAAAGCTGAGCACTCACACAGCTGCAAGCTTCACGAAAAGCAGGGTTTCGTAATGCATAGCAAGCCAGCAGTGCCATATCATACGCCGTTGTATAATGATTTTCATCATCAAGTCCGGAAGGAGTTACGAAAACGGTATTTTTCATACCTATATGTGCTGCTTTTCTGTTCATACGTGCGGCAAAAGATTTAATACTGCCATCAATTGAAATTGCAGCAGTGTTAGCGGCATCGTTGCCGGAAGCGAGTAACATTCCGTAAACAAGATCGTTAAAAGTAACCTTATCACCTGAAAGAAGACCCATTGAAGTTCCTTCAACGTTAACCATTTCAGGTGTGGTGATAACGACCCTTTGAGGAGTAGCACACTCAACTGTCAGCAACGCTGTCATAATCTTTGTTGTGCTCGCCATAGAACGCTTTTCATAAGCGTTCTTTTCGAACGCAATTTCACCTGTATCCGCAACCATAAGCACAGCGCTTTTTGCAGAAACATCAGGTGGTGCCAAAGCAGAAACGTGTAATTGAAAAACCAACAAAAAAGACAGAACAAGACAAAACCGTTTTCTCATCATATCACCGCCGACATATAACTATATAAACTATATGCGGCGGTAAAATAATGATTACAGAATTACTCTGTGACAGTCTCTCCTTTTGACTCCTTGCCCTTGTTGATGAGTCCTGATACGGTATCAACAACTTCGGGAACCATACTGATAATTTTGTCAGCAGGATTATCAGCGGAAGGAACAGACTTGATTGTCACATTGCCGTTGTTAATAACAACAAATGCAACAGGTGTGATGGTGATGCCTGCACCGCCGCCACCGCCGAAGAGCTCAGCGTTGGACTTTGAGGGGAAATCAGAACCACCCGAAGCAAAGCCGTATGTAACCTTTGAAACGGGAATGATTGTGATACCCTCCGCAGAAAATACGGGCTCACCAACAATTGTGCTGACATCAACAAGGTCGCGGATCTTATCTATTGCTGTACCGAGGATGCCTGATGCTGACTGATCTTTCATGATTTATTTTCCTCCTTGAGATTATTCTCTTCATTTTTTTCAATGCTATTCGGATTCTTCGTCGTTTTCACTGAAGTTTTATTCTGAACAGGCACTGAATTTTTATTCTTAAGCAGTTTGAAAACCACTTTAAATAACAACTTGAAAGCAAGAACTATAACAGCATTAGTAATGAATATCGGACGGAATGACATTACCACTCTGAAAACCGCTGTTTTATCTGCTTGCATAAAATTAGGCTGAATATCACAGCAATAGTCTTTGACTTTGCAGGTGCTCGTTATCAGACCCATTGCAGGGAAAACATAAGAACATGTTTTTCCGTAAAGTATTGCGGTTTCGGCAGAATCACCTGCACCAACAGTGAGATAAAGCTTAAGCTCGTGAAAAACAAAATGTCTGAATATTGAACCGAACATACCGTTTATTGCCGAAACGGTATCTCTGAGAAGTTGCATAACACCCGAAAAGCCTTGATTTTTATAAAAAGAAACCAGTATGTTGTCCTTCTTCTGTTTTTCCTGCTTGTTATCTTCTTCAGGCTTTTCTTTCTTGGGTTTCTCTTTCTTTTCTTTTTTGGGCTTTTCTTCCTTTTCCTCATCACTACCGGGAAGTATCTGTTTTTTGATAAAAAGCCATTTTACGTCAACATTGAACTGTTCGTTATATGTAAGCGAAACTGTAAATTTGATTGAGAACAATATGACTATCAGTGCTATAATAGCAAGAATTATCCAAAGTGCAATCAAATCAGTCACCTCAATTCATAATAGTAAAATCTTAATTACTGAAAGTCTTCGTTAAAAACATCGTCATCAGCTTCGTTAACAAGGTTATCATCAGCTGAATTCTGACTATCATCGGAAAGAACCAATGTTTCCGTGCTTTTATTCTGATTATTCGCTTCACCGGATTCAAGAGCTTTTTTAAGATCGTCCTCATTCTTTTCGGGAAGCGGAGGAAGCTCACTGAGATCCGAAACACAGAAGCACCTTAAGAAATCAGATGTAGTGCCGTAAATCAACGGTCTGCCGGGAAGTTCAAGTCTGCCCATTTCCGCGATTAGACCGCGCTGACAAAGCGTAGAAATAACACCGGAACAGTCAACACCTCTGACCTGTTCGATAAAAGATTTAGTAACAGGCTGATTATAAGCAATAACCGCAAGGACTTCAAATGCCGCAGCAGAAAGCGGTGTATTACGTTTCAGATCAAGTATTTCGCGGATGAGCGGAGCAAACTCCTGACGTGAACACATCTGAGCTTTATCGCCGAGCTTCATAACGCAAAGTCCGCTGCCGGATTCATCGAGTTTATTTGCAATATTTAAAACAATATTCTCAACCTGGTCTTCATCACAGCCGAGTACTTCAGCAATTCTTATAATTTCGAGCGGCTCGCCTGATGCGAAAAGCATCGCTTCAACAGCCGCATTCAGTTCTTTTGCATTCACTGAGTTTCTCCCTCCTGTATTAATTCAACAGTTGCTGTGGTCTTTTCGCCGTCAATATATATCTGCTTTGATTTGACAAGAGATAAAATCGCGAGGAAAGTCGCTACCATTTCAGAACGTGATGTTGAACCTTCAAAAAATTGCTCAATATTGCGCTTTTCGCCAATACGAAGCTGAGATAAAATAATGCTTACCCTTGAGCCTACCGAAACAATTTTCGAGGCAACAATCTTTGTAAATGCTTCAACAGGCGGAGGAAGCTTACGCATACTCTTACCAATAGCAGAAATATAGTGCTTAAGAAGCTCTTCAGGCGCATGAGTTCTTGTATAAGTCATATCAGCTTCAATTTTCTCGGGCGGGGTTTCGATGTAATCAAAGCCTTTTGCTATTTTGGACAATTTACCCGCCATAAGCTGACAGTCAGCGTATTCGCTGAGTTCGCCTCTCAGCTCTTCCTGAAGTTTTTCACCCTCATCATAAACAGGAAGAAGAGAAACGGTTTTAATATATACAAGTCTTGCTGCCATTTCAAGAAATTCACTGGCTATGTCCATATTCTCAAGCTGTAAAGCACGTATATACTCGATATACTGATCAATAAGATCGGTAATAACAACATCGTTAATGCTTACTTTATGCTTGCTGATAAGGAAAAGCAGCAAATCAAGCGGTCCTTCAAAAACTTCGGTTTTATACTGAATTGGTTCCAAAAAATTCTACCCCTTTATATTGCGGTAATAAGTTTAAATGGTAATGTTGCCACAAAGTACAGAGCATTGTACACCCAACCTGACAAAATCGAGAGAGGAGTTGTTAAGATACCTGTGAAGAGAAGCACCATAATAACAATCATTATGATTCTTTCGTACTTCATAATATTAAAATAAATCTTGTCAGGAAGTATAACACTGATAATTCTCGAGCCGTCAAGAGGTGGTATCGGCAAAAGATTGAATACTGCAAGATTAATATTAATTGATGCACAGAACCCGAAGAAAAGTGTAAGAATCTGCATAAGCAAATATAATTCAGTTCCGATGTAAAAACTTACCAATGTCACAACATTCAGAAGAATCAATGAAATAAAAGCCATTATAAGATTAGAAATCGGTCCTGCAAAAGCAACAGCAGCCATACATCTCTTTGCATGACCTGGATCATAAACGGTATCACTGCCGTACATATAAATATTGTCCGAAACATTATTCTTTTTCTTTTTGCGGAAATTGCGCATATTGACAGGAACAGCCTTTGCATAACCGAAGCCGCAAAGCAATGTCATAACTGCGCCTATCGGGTCAACGTGAGCGAAAGGATATAAAGTAAGTCTACCCTTTAGTCGCGCCGTATTGTCACCGAGCTTATCGGCAATAAAAGCATGAGCAAACTCATGAATAGGTAAAACACAGATAATTACAAAAACTCTGACAAGAAGTTTCATAATTAACTCAATTGTGTTTCCGTCTCCTGTAAAAACTCTGAAAGCATCAAAAAGCATTTTTCATTACTCCATAATTTTATCTGTTGCGGTAACGACTCGGTCGTTACCTGAAAAATCTTTAATCACATTTACTGTTTTAAAATATTTACTGAAAATTTGTCTGACGTCGCTCCCCTGTTCTTCACCGATTTCAACAGCAACCATACCGTTAGGTTTAACACAACAAAACCATTTTTCTGCGATTGCCCTATAAAAATCCAGACCGTCAGCACCACCGTCAAGCGCCATTTTAGGCTCGGAGAGCACTTCACGCTGAAGAGAGGAAATTACATCACGTCTGATGTAAGGCGGGTTTGAAAGCAGAAGATCGCATTTTTTGCTGCCGAACAAATCTGCTCCGTCAAACAAATCGCCATGAACTACCGTTACGTTGTCAGCAGAGTTATGCGCTTTATTTTTCAAAAGATATATAAGTGCTTCATCAGACTTTTCGAGCACGGTAACATCTGCATCTTTAATAAGTTTTGAAATTGTAATTCCGATACAACCGCTACCGGAGCATAAATCAAAACAAGCAATATTCTTCTTTTTTTCGGTAAATTTGAGCGCAATATCAATCAGCAATTCTGTTTCGGGGCGAGGTATCAGAACACCTTCTCCGACAAAAAAGTCAATTCCGTAAAACTCCCATTTGCCGAGAATATATTGAAGCGGCTCACCATTGAGTCGGCGTGAAGCATAAGACTCAGCTTTTAGAACTATATCATCACTTGTTTCATTATCACCGATAATTCTCAGAGCTGAATTTCTTATTCCGAGAAGATCGGCAATGATACAGTCAGCTTCAAATTCAGCATCCTCAAACGAACAGGCAACGAGTTTATCGTTAATTATTTTGCGTAAATCTTTAACCTTCATCGGATTCTTCCTGCTGGGTTACGTCATCCGTTTTATTATCTTCGGTTATGTCTGCTGCCTTATCTTCTGAAGGAGGTTCAATAACAGCCTTAATTGCTGCTATACCGACCTCGATAATGTCATCTTCAGGCTCTTTGGTTGTAATTCTCTGCATAAGAAGACCGGGTGCAGAAAGGAAACGGGTAAAGACATTGTCGTGTTTTCCTGCAATACGGATGCATTCATAACCGATACTCATAATAAAAGGAAGCATCAGCACCTTAACAGCAATCCAGAGCCAGAGGCTTGTCTGACGAAGTTCGGGAAAAAGAACATTGATAACAGAAGAAATAACAATGCTGAGAATAAGCGTTATGAAAATAAAGCTTGTACCGCAGCGGGGATGAAATCTCTTCTGCTTGCGAACGTTTTCAACTGTGAGCTCAAGACCGTGCTCAACGCAGAAAATAGATTTATGCTCGGCACCGTGATATTTAAAGACGCGCTTAATATCACTCATCTGCGAAACGCCCCACATATACAGAATGAAAATAATCATTCGCATAAGACCTTCAATAACCGGAATATATCTGTCAAGTGAGCCGTGAGCAAGGTGTTTATTTATCAAATCGGAAGTCCATGTCGGCAGATAAAAGAAAATCAGAAAAGCAAGACCGAAGCCTAGCACCATAGCAACCAATCCGATAACGCCCATAAGCTTAGGTCCGAGATGCGCTTCAAGCCATTTATCAAGTTTTGACATTTCTTCTTCCTTCATACCAGAAGTGTCAAAAGCAGTTTTCTCGGCTGATTCCATCATACATTTATAGCCAAAAATCATCTGCTCAACAAAGTTTATTGGACCTCTGATAAAAGGAGCTTTAAGAAACTTGAATTTATCAGTTACGGAGTGAACCTCTTTACGCGTGAGGTCAATTGATCCGTCAGGCATTCTGCAAGCCATAGCAGCACCATAAGGACCTTTCATCATAATTCCTTCAATCAGCGCTTCACCGCCGACACCGGAATACTTAATTTTTTCTTTATTACTCATTTTGTCCCTTCCTTTCAAGACTATCTTGTCTGCTGTTTATAACGTCGGTAGTTTCAATAGGCAACGTTACGGTAACAGTTGTGCCTTCGCCTAAGACACTGTTTATCTCCATCTTACCGTCGTGGAGTTTTATAATTTCATCAGCAACTGCAAGACCTATACCCGTGCCGTGAACTGACATATTCGCACGAAAAAATTTTGCAGTAACTCTGGGAATGTTCTCAGTTGAAATCCCGCAGCCTGTATCAGTGAAGAATATTACAAGCTCATTATCACGGATTTCAGCCAGAACAATAACCTTGCCGCCGTGTTCATTATATTTGATTGCATTATCAAGAAGATTAACAAATACCTGTCTGATTTTAGGTGCATCACCGTACATCGGCAAAGGCAGATGAGGTACATTATAAATAACTTCAAGTCCCTCTCTTACAGCCCTGTCTTTGAGTGTAAACACAGCATCGTCAAGCTCGGCAAGCACATCGATTTTTGATTTATTGAGCTGCATTTTTCCGTTTTGCATACGAGAAAAATCAAGCAGTTCTTCAACCATATCAGAAAGGCGCTGCGACTCGCTGATAATAACCGACATACCTTTATCTGTCGTTTCGGGATCACTGTCTCCAAGCTGCACTAATGTTTCGCCCCAGCCTTTTATAGCTGTCAACGGGGTTCGAAGTTCGTGAGATATCGTAGAAATGAAGTCATTTTTCAGACTTTCTGTCTGATTAAGCTCATCAGCCATATTGTTGAATGTCGCGCAAAGCTGGTCGATTTCATCGTGCATACCGCTTGTATTCACCCTTGCAGTAAGGTCGCCTTTAGCAACCTTTTCGGCAGTTTCGTTAATCTGCAACACAGGACGCACAATCGATCGTATAAAGTATTGACCTGAAGCAAAAACAAGAACAAGAACCGTTGCAGAAATAAAAAGAACAAAAAGAGCTATCAATGCAAGCGACCTGTCTATATCTTCAAGTGATGATATATATCTGACTGCACCTGAATATTCACCCTTAACGCTTCGAATCATCGTCGTGATTGCCATAACTTTTTCGCCGCTTGAAAGTTTACCTGTCCACTTGCCCTTATCAGTATCCGAAATCTTAGCAAGCTCATAATCCGGCATATCCGTATCAGTAGAAATATCGAATCCGGATGTGGATATAACAGGCTTTCCGCTTTTATCAATAACCCAGACTTCCATCAAATCTTTATCAGAAAAAGATTCAATAAAATTCACTGCACCCGAAACAAACGTTTCATCATTGCTTCCGATATATTGCGAAAAATAAGTATTGACAAGATCAGAGGCTCTTGAATCAAGAGTCATCTCAACGTAATTATAATAGTGATTGGTGATAAGAAAGAATGATAAAACCGAAAACAGAACAATAATGCCTGCGATAACACAAAAAGTTCCGAAAAACCAACGCTTTGATATACCGCTCATTCGCTTCATCTGTTTTCACTCCCCACCAACTCAATCAATTGTAATTAACTAATCCATTTATAACCCATGCCCCAGACTGTAGTAAGATAAACGGGATTTGACGGAATTTCCTCAATCTTCATTCGCAGACGTCTGATATTTACGTCGACAACTTTATCTTCTCCGAAATAATTCTCTCCCCATACATGAGAAAGAATGTCGTTACGATCAAGGGCAACACCCTGGTTAGACAGAAAATATTCCATTATCCGGAACTCAACCTGAGTGAGTTCAATCGGAACATTGTTTTTGGTAAGTGTCCGATTTCTGAGATTTAAAACAAATTCACCACCGGTTAAAATATAATCATTTTCTGATTTTTTTTGAGATGTATTGTTATGAACGCTGACACGTCTGTACATTGCATCAACTCTTGCCATAAGTTCCGAAGGTGAAAAAGGCTTTGTCACGTAATCATCTGCGCCTGACATAAGACCGGTAATTTTGTCCATTTCCTGGGTTTTAGCTGTCAGCATAATTATGCCGATATTGTCATCCTTTGAGCGAATCTCTTTACAGACAGCTAACCCGTCGAGCTCGGGCATCATAATATCAAGAATTGCAATATCAATTTCTTCTTCTGCTGTATTATAGGCTTCAAGAGCTTGTGCTCCGTTTTCAGCCTGAGTAACTTTATATCCGTTTCTTTTAAGATTAATGACTATAAATTCGCGAATTGCAGATTCGTCTTCTGCAACCAGTATATGCTTCATCTTTTCACCTCAAATGTTCAATGAAAAATAATTTGAAATGTCAGCTGCTGTTATATCAGCCTGCAAGCCGATATCCGTAACAGAGCAACAATAAACAGTATCATTCTGAACCATTATCATTTCCAAACCCTCAGAATTGCTGTCATCCCAATCAGAAAAATTATGCGCAGATATTGTAAACAGCTCATCGTCGTTCTCGTTTACAAAATGCCATTTTCTTTCTACGTTTTTACTTCTTACAAACACCTTATTTTTCCAGCTCTTCGGATAATAAATTGTATAATGTTCAAGAAGATTAACAACATAATGCTCGCAAGGCACAAGTCCGTTTTTATCAGCTTTATGCCAAATCAGCAAGTAACCGAGCGAAGTATCACTGTTTAAACTCTCAGTCATAGCTTTTTTAAGCGGAATTTCAATAACACCGTCATTATCAATATCTTTGCACAGAAGATCACTGCTGCGAAGAGTGATATCAGGATTATCAGTATCGTTAAGCATTGAAACAAACTTTTTCGAAGTAGCGTTCCAACCAAACACCTGAGTAATACACTGACCGTCTGCAATCATTGCATCGATAAAAAATCGTTGTGTTTCATTACCGGGCTCAATATCAGATTGTAATGATAAAAGACCGGTTATTCTTGAATCAAGTGCAGTTTCATTAATCAGGTTAACTTTATCGTTTTTATCTATGTTGATTAATCTGAGTGTTGAATTTTTAATGTCACGGGTCATATTAGAATAAGCGATAACAAGCTGTTTATTGTTGTCTGAAAAAACATCGGCAACACTCATAAGATTATACGGTTCACTCAAGCAAGCGGAAACCTTGAGTGCATCTCCATCCAAAGCAGAGGTAAAGACGGAAAGAACCTTTTGAGATTTATCGTCAAAAAGCAACCATGTAACCATTATCTCATCATCGTTATCATTGTTGAGATCGGCAAACTCAACTGTATAAATACCACTGCCGTTACCTGAAAAATCACCGGCAAGAAGCCATTTATCATTTTGCATTGTAAGAACACACATGCGCACTACAGAAGTATCTATATTGTTAACATAAAAAACAATTGCTTCATCAATACCGTCACTGTTAATATCACGAAGCGTTATTGCCGAATGATTTTCGCCTGATTCCGGTGAACGGTATGATATCTGATTGCCTAAAAGTTTGTTGATTGAACTTTTAAGTTCGCTTTCCATAGCTGTATGAGGAGGGCGCATAAGACTGTCAATTGACCTGAGTTCAAAAGAACAACCGCCAAACAAAGTGCTGATAATGAGAACAAATGCCAGAATAACAAAAATATGTTTTCTCAAGCCTCATACACCTCCCATTTCAAAAATCAGATCACTTTAAGGTTAATTTATAGTCACCGCTTACCCAACAGTCATTACGGTTAATAACGCTTAATTTTGCAGCAACCGTCTGGCTCTTGGCGGTAATATCGATATCAGTAAGATCAACATTTGCAACGATATCAGCAGCGCGTATTTTTTCAAGAGAAGATGCGGGACCGACTACAGTTACGGAACCGATCTGTTTTTCAATGCCTGTCACTTCAAATCCTTCGGGAATATTGACGAAATTAACATTCTCTTCAGGGATTACAAGAGTTTTTGTAGAGCAGTTTTTCACATCAACAGTAACAGTAAATGCATTTATATCATCGGCGATATAGATAGACGGTATTTCGTTTGCATTAACTGTAAATGTATTTTTACCGGGCTTAAGATGCGAAAAATCTATCGTAGCGATACTGATGGTTTCAGGTGCAGTGTTTTTATCTACGCCCTGTATGCCTGCATTAAGAGTTGCCGGTGAAATCGAATAATCAAAACCTTTTTCTATATATGCCAGAGGTGTATTTTTAAAATCAATTGAAGTCGGCTTATCAACCAGATAATAAATCGGTAATGTGATTGTTATTTCCGAGTTACCATAGTTGAAAGTAACATAGTGAAGTACACCTTCGTTTTCATTATAGGCTTTAATTTCAGCAACCTGAGTTTTAGTAGCATCCAGAGAACGTTCAACTTCCATCTCTGCATAAACTTTTTTGATTGAATCGATTTCAGTTGCAGGGCCGGAAACGGTCACAGTATCAACAGAAAGGATGGGAGCTCCTGCGACATATCCGTTCTTAGCAAGATTCTCTTTTCCGATTACTCTCGGTTCAATCGGCAGAGCAAGCTCTTTGTAAACATCAAAGTAAACTTCAATCTGCTCCTCAGAGACTGATATAATTTCAAACTCATCGTTTTCATCAGCTTTTGTTGCCTTGAGCAGAAGTCTGTGTTTACCGGCAGAATCCACATAACCGGTCTGAGCGACAACCTTTACCGAATCTTTATTTACCGAGGCTGAATTTACTATATAACGTTTACCTGATACTTCAATGTCAACAGTAAACTCTGATTGACCGAATATCTGAAGATCAAACTGAGCAGGAAGACTGTTGGTTAAATTGATTTCAACAGGTACATCTTCAATTACTGCCGTATCAATCGGGCTGAGTGCTATAGCAACCACAAGCCAGATAAGCACTGCGAAAATAAAGGAAAAAACCATCAGGACTTTGTTGTCATAAAAAACTTTGTGGGTCAGGTTTGCAATTTTGCTTGCCAATTTATTCATCAGGTCTTGTCCCCTCCTCTCAGCTTTTCTTGCTGAAGCGTGATAATAATTTGCCTATTAAACCTTTTTTCTTCTCATCTTCATGAACAATGAGATAATCCTGCAACATATCACGAAGCTGAGCAGATGTAAGATCGCGTTTGATATTGCCCTTGCTGACAATGGAAATCGTACCGGTTTCTTCAGAAACTACAACCACTACTGCATCGCTTTCTTCTGACATACCGATTGCAGCACGGTGACGTGTGCCAAGCTCTTTGCTGAGAGCATTATTTTTCGTAAGAGGAAGAATGCAACCTGCAGCAGCAACTCTGTCACCTCTGATAATTGCAGCACCGTCATGAAGCGGTGTTTTCGGAAAGAAAACCGTACCGATAAGTTCTTCGGTAGCAAGAGCATCCACAGATGTACCGGTTTCGATTATTGAGCCGAGAAGTGTCTGTCGCTCAAAAACAATAAGTGCACCTATTTTATTTTCGCTCATCGATGAAACTGAACGGCATACCGCTGTGATCATTGAGTTAAGTTTTTCATTCATAATCTGTTTTGAGCTTTTGCCGAGCGAGATAAGCGAGATATTTGAAAAACCGTTTCTGCCGACACTCTCAAGTGCGTGGCGGATTTCGGGAGTGAATATGATGATAAGAAAAACAACTGCATTGGATGCCACACTTCGGAACAGGTATGAGCTTGCCTGCATTTCAAGAACAGTAATAATCACATAGACAATACCGAAGAGAAGTATTCCTTTGAAAAGCTGTATAGCTCTTGTCTCACGAACAAACTTAACAACACTGTACACAACAAATGCAACAAGACATATATCAAGAAAGTCAGCCAAGCGGAAAGAGCCGATAACCCCTAACACCTGCTGAAATAAACTTGTTAACTGATCGCTATAACTCATAGACAATATCACTCCATTCTTGAGTCTATATTATAACACGCGTATTATTATAATGCAAATAAAATAAACGCATTTTAATATAAAATTTAATAAAACGCAAAGAAAAACACACCTTGTAACATAAAAACGTCACAAAGTGTGTTGTAAAAGCCTGAAACAGTCAGAAATCAGAACATCATTGAGCGAATAAGCTGCTCGCACTGCTCTTCATCCATAAGCTTCGGAACAGGATAAAGCGGATTTCCTTCATACATTGCACGTTCAGCAATAGTCGGAATATCCTCCTCTTTAATACAGTCAAACGATGCAGGAATCTTCATTCTTGTATTCATAGCACAGATTTCATCGATGAAGAATTCTGCTTTCTCGGCAACAGACATACCGTCAGTGTTAAGACCGGCAATATCAGCAAGTGCAGCAAGCTTCTCGTAAACATCCTCACCGTAGAAGCGAAGAACATAGGGAAGAATGATAGCGTTTGCAAGACCGTGAGGTACATTGTAAAAACCGCCGAGATTGTGAGCGATTGCATGAACGTAACCAACATAAGCCTGAGTGAATGCTATACCGGCATTGAATGATGCAATAAGCATATTATTTCTTGCATCAATATTTTTAGGCTCATTATATGCAGTTTCAAGGTTTGCAAAAATCATCTTGACAGCCTTTTCAGCAGCAGCCTTTGTTTCGGGTGTGTTACTGCGACCGATATATGCTTCGACAGCATGTGTAAGAGCATCCATACCTGTTGTTGAAGTGATATGAGGTGGAAGACCGATTGTAAGTTCGGGATCAAGAACAGCCATCTTAGGACGCAGGCAGGGATCATTGATAGCAAACTTCTCGTGTGTTTCGGGATTAACGATAACAGCTGCAATTGTAGTCTCGGAGCCGGTACCGGCAGTTGTGGGAACGGCATAAAGAGGAGGCAGCTTTGCATGAACCTTAAGTGTACCTCTCATTGAAGGAATGAGTCTGTCAGGTGAAGCTACACGTGCAGCAGCAACCTTAGCACAATCCATCGGAGAGCCGCCGCCGAAAGCGATAACAGCTTCACAGTTGTGATTAATGTAAAGTTCGCGTGCTTCTTCAACATTGGGAATAGTAGGATTGGGCTGTGTTCCGTCATAAACTACATAATTGATCCCCTTTGCTTCAAGACCTTCTTTCAGAGAATTGAGAAGACCAAGGCTGTGAAGTCCCTTATCGGTAACAATCATAACGTTTTTAATACCGTTACCCTTAAGTACAGCAGGCAATTTTTTAACACTGCCGGGACCTTTGATTGTCTGAGGACCTGTCCAATCAAGAACCTTACTTACCACTCTGAAAACAGACTGATAGCTACGGCAATATGCACCGTAAATTTTGTTCATAATATCGCTCTCCTTTATACAGTTTGTATTATCTCAATAAAATGTCGCGACGACGCAACGATTCTGCTTGAAACTTCGCCGTGACAAAAATTACACAAAATAAAAAATTATAAAATGATTATACAATCAGTAATTAACCAATACCAGCCATTGAAAGCACAGGAGATAATAAGCCATACATAGCTGCAGTCATAATAAATCCTGCAATAAGAACACCGATAGCAATAATCATAGTTGATTTGCGCACCGGCAAATTCATAAGAGCTGCAATAAGTGCACCGGTCCATCCGCCGGTACCGGGAAGCGGAATTGCAACAAAAATCAGCAGACCCCAGATTCCGTATTTTTTGATTGTCCCGCTCTTTTTTTCGGAACGCTCTTCAAGCTTTTTGATTATTTTACCGAAAAAAGGCTTATCGTGCAGAAATTTAAAAATTCTGCGGATAAAAAGAAGTATAAACGGAATTGGAATCATATTGGCAATAAAAGAAATGATAAAAGCCGGAACGACATTTATGCTCAGCAGCTTGGCAGCAATAATGCCGCCTCTTAATTCAAGAACAGGAAGAAGAGAAATTATAAAGACAATCAGTTCTTCAGGAATCTTGTTTTCAAAAAAAGCAACAATGCTCTGTGCAAAGGACTCTGCCATTTTTACCTCCGTTAATTTGAGCTGATAACACCGGTTCTGATAAGAAAATCGTTTGCTCTCTCAAGAATTGATCTGTCATTTTCGAACTTAAGTGTCTTAATAGCTTTTGCATAATTAAGCCATATATAATCTTCAATTTCTTCTTGTTGAATTTTTGTCTGGGTATCAGTTGTAGAAGCAACAAAGATAGAAACGGATTTTTCAACTTTACCTTGAATTGTATATTCGGATGTTGAAACAAAACCCGGAATTATTTTAATTCGGATGCCTGTTTCTTCAAGCACCTCACGCTTTGCAGTTTCCTCTTTAGTTTCACCGTTCTCAATATGACCCTTCGGGAAACCCCAATTTGCACTACGCTTATTTTTTATGAGAAGATAACGTATCTCCCCTGCTATGTTACGAAAAACAACTGCACCGCAGCTGCTTTCATATAAACATTCAAGCGTATAATCATTTTCGTCACCCTCTGCAAAAGCAATTGCTCGGCGAACATCATTGATAATAAACCTCGTACTCTTCGGAGCTGCGACCCAGATTTTCTCGCCGCTTTTACGGTGAATGATCGCAATAACTCTGCCGTCAAAATTACGAACGGGATGGTCAATGCCCATTATGTATGCAAACTGAACAGTTGAATTCGGATTATTTTCTACACGGCCGTAATTCAGCTCATAGATAAGACCGTTTTCCCTGTCCTGAAAATTAAATGGCTTAGTGACATTTACCCGTACATACTTACCCAACATTCGGCAGTTATTCTCCTTTCTTAAAAATTCTAACAGTTTCACACATATAGGTTTATTATATAACTAAAATTAAATAATTACAAGTCATATTTTAAAATAGACAAAAAAAATCGGGCAGATAATCATCCGCCCGAAAAAAACAATTATCAGTCACTTGCAAGTGCCTTAATATATCTTTTAAAGAACACAACTGCCTCATCTACTGTGTCAACAGGCAAGCGCTCGTTAGTACCGTGTGTACAAAGGAGAAGCTTGGTGTCGGCAATAAACGGTGAATAACGGTAAACGTTTTCACAGACACGCTCATAATAATAAGCATCCGTGCCACCCATTACAAGATAAGGTGCAATAATTGCCTGAGGATAATCAGACATTGTAATTTCCTCAAGCGCTTTGAAAGCTCTTGAATCTGTCGGCGAGAAATTGGAAGCTTCCTTAGCCTTAAGACATTTAACAATAATATTCTTATTTCTAACTACCTTATGAATATGCTCCTCAATATCTTTGGTTGTCGTACCGGGCATTGCACGGAAATTTACAACAATGCTTGAGCGCTGAGGAAGAACATTAGCCGCAGGGCTGCCCTGAGCCATAGTTACGCCGGTAGTTGTGCGGATAAGACTTGCTCCCGGAGGAATAAGCTTAAGTACCTCTTTTATAACAGGATTAAGTACCGGCAGATTGCAGGTGATAAGCTTTGCAGGATAGCTGACTCTTCTGCCGATTTTATCAAACAGATCTTTAAGGAATGGCAGCATTTCTGCTTTGAACTGATTGTTTTCAAGATCGCGGATAACCTCAGCGAGCTGACCTAAACCGCTGTGTTTAGGTGGCTGAGAAGAGTGACCGCCCTTGGTTTCAACTGTGATTTCGAAGTCAGCATAACCTTTTTCCGCAATACCGATACCTGCAATAAATCCGTCAATAATTCCCTTGACTTTGACAGGCAGAATTGCGCCACCCTCGTCAATTACACAGTCAAGGTGAATACCTCTTGATTTAAAAAGCTCAGCAATTGAACGCGCACCCGAATGTTCAGAAGCGACAATTTCTTCATTGTGTCCGAAGCAAAGATAAACGTCGCGAACAGGCTTATAACCGTCAGCAAGGAGAGTTTCAACAGCTTCCATAACGCAGATGAGATGGTTTTTCATATCCATTGCTCCCCTGCCCCAGATATAGCCGTCATCAACGTCGCCGCTGAAAGGCTCATGTTCCCAATCCTGCTCTGTACCTTTAGAAATCGGCACAACGTCCTGATGAGCAAGAAGAGCTATAGGATCAAGCGTGGAATCTGTACCCTTCCAACGGTAAAGCAAGCTTGCTCTGTCAACAATCTCTTTTTCGAGGTTTGCAGCAACAAGAGGATAAGCTTCATCAAGAAATGCGTGAAAACGCTCAAACTCAGCCCAATCCATTTCTTCGGGATCGGGATATGACACCGTTTTGTAAGTTATGGCCTGACTTATATGCTTAACTGCAAGATCAGCATCGCAATTTTCAGGCGGAAGCTTTGCAGCTGTTTTGTTTTCAGGCTTGTGCACAGCAGCTCTGACGCAGTTCACAGCTGCAGCAGCACCGAGCGCACCGAGAACAGCCTTAGTTTTTGTTTTCATATCCTAACTCTCCTTTTTAAATAAAGAACTTTCTCGAAAGCCAAGCTCTCAGGCGCTTGTTACTTTTAACTGATATAAAAAACGCAATAAGAGCCAGACAACAAGCAAAAACAATTATCGAAACAACAGGCAGAAGCCTCAGGGAATAATAATACCTGAACAGCAACTCAATTGCAAAAGACAGTACCGAAACCTGTATAAGAATTGAAGTCACCAGAATAGGCCAATCACGCCTTTTGTATTTTATCCATTCAACAACTGAAAAGACAAAAGTAAAAACCACCAAAATAAGCGGAATAGCTAATTTGAACAGCCACCCTTCACCATGCTGAATGCTGTAAAAAACGGCCGTATACAGTATGACACCAATTGCATCAACAGGTATAATAATGTAACTCTTTGGTTTACGCAACAAAAACGGGAAAACAAAAAGCAGCCAGATAATCGCACTCGTTGCATTAAGATAAATGGCCCACAAATAACCAAAATTGAGCAGAAGATTGATTACCAAACAAACAATGTTAGGAATCAAAAACACCATTGATGCTATAAATGCCGCATATCTTCTTCGCACACCTGCAGGTATAACCATTCTTGCAGGAAAAGGGTCAACAGCATCCTCCGGAGAAACAGACACATTAGGATTGATAACAGGTGTTGAGCAAAGCGCACAACTTTTTACACTGTCATCAAGCTCGACGCCGCAGTTAACACAGTAGGACATATATTACCTCCTGTTACTTTCTATTTTGACATGCAGACCCATCTGCACCAGCTTTGTAAAAAATCTGCGTTCAATATCACTTTCAACGTAAATATTTGCAAAATCTATAACGAACTTATTGCCAAAACCGCAACCGCCGCACCTGGCAGCATTGAGCTTACCGGGCCCGGCCATCACCTCAACAAAATCGATATGCTCGTGCATTTCAGGCGGAAGATTGATTTTTCCGAGATTGGTAAACAAAACCGAAGTAGCCTGTTCACCCGTAAGCAAAAAGCCAAGACCGATCGCAAAATCTTTTATAAAAAGCGGAACAGCTCTCATAAAAGGCGAAGTTGTAAGCTTAAGATTCGCGCTTGTCATAGCCCTGAGAGTTTTTTCGTTATTTATGTCTCTCAGATATAGCATGACGTGACGCAGTACCTCTTCAAAGGTGTATTCACCCATAAGCGGATCAATATCAATAAGATAATAAAGCGAAAAGTTTCGCAAAGTTTCAACGCCGAACACTTTTCTCAGGCTGACAGGTATCTGAACACTTACCTTTCGCTGTTTGCGTTTTTCTTCCCTTTGCTTTTCATAGTGAACAAAAAGCAACAATGCTCCAATAAACTCGGTTATCGTAGCGCCGTAACTCTTGGCAAGTGCATGAATGCCGTCAAGCGGAATTATGCCGCGCGTAATATTAACAGTATGAGCCGGCATTTTAGTACCCAAAGCATGATAAACGCGTTGGATTTTTCGGCTGACTCTCCCCTTTGAATTGCCGCATTTCAGATAAGGATCATCAAGCTCCGACTGTTTGGCAGGAACGGTAATATCCAAAACATAACCAAACGGTTTAATCTCTACACCGCAAAGCCTGAGATATTCAGCAGCAAGTGTACAAACAAAATATGCAGCACCCATTCCGTCAGTCAAAGCGTGATAAAAATCGCCTGATATTCTGTTTTCATAATAATAAATCCGAAATAGATATCCTCTATTTTCTTTAAACTTAACCCGATGACAGGGATTGACAACATCAGGCTCAACAGGCGGTGCTCCATTTGGATTTTTCTCAAAATAATACCAAAATAATCCGTACCTCAACCTGACATCGTAACACGGAAAGCGCACAATAACATTTTGAAGTGCTTTTCCAAGCAATTCAGGGTCTATTTTTCGATCGATAGCAACCGAAAAACGAAAAATATTTGACCAGCGTGAAGTGTTCTGTCCGGGAAAGATTGTTGCGGCATTATCAAGCTTAAACCAAATTTTAGGCGGTGACATAGGTCATCTCCGTTCATCGCTTATTTTTACTGTTCATTTGAAGGCCAGATTCTTTTATGGAAGCAGCTGCTTTTGCCCTTATGGCATGCCAAACCTGTCTGATGAACTTTTATAAGAAGCGAATCATTATCGCAGTCTGCATAAATGCTGACAAGTCTCTGAGCAGATTCGATGCTCTTTTTCCAGAGCTTATGACTTGACCTGCTGCAATACCATACATAACCTGTATCAATTGTTTTCTGAAGCGATTCACGGCTCATAAAGCCTATATTGAGAATTTTGCCCGTATCTTTACTCTTTACAACAACCGGAATCAAAGTATAACGCTGAAAATATTTTGAAATATCCATATCTCTGTTTACACCAAATTAAAAATCAAACAAACTAATCTGCATACTGTCGGGAAGACCTTCAAGAGCACCTGCTTCTCTGAGTGCCGTAATAACACTGCTGGAAACACCAGCTCTGCGCTGAAATTCATCAACGCACATAAACTCACCCTCACCGTCATCTCGAGCTGCAGCAATAGCTTTTGCAGCGTTTTCGCCCGTACCGTTGAGTGATGAAAAAGCAAGTCTGATCTTTCCGTCTTCAATTTTAAACACTGTCGCGTCAGATTTATAAAGGTCAATTGGAAGGAATTCAATTCCTCTTGCCTTCATTTCAAGAAGAACCTGAAGCGCGGTAAACTGAGACAGCTCCTTCGGAGTAGCCTCCTTACCCTTATCAGTAATTTCTTTCATCTTACGTCTGACCTGATCGATAGTGCACATAATCAGTGACGCATCAAGGTCACCGCCACGTACTGTTAGATAGGCGGCATAATAGGCAACCTTGTGATAAATCTTGTACCAGCCAAGGCGAAGTGCAGCAATAACGTAAGCTGCAGCGTGAGCCTTGGGGAACATGTACTTGATCTTCATACAGGAATCAATATACCATTCTTCAACGCCGTGCTTTCGCATAGCATCCATATGCTCAGGTGTAAGAAGCTTGGTAGCATTACCCTTACGTACAATTTCCATAATCTTGAAAGCCATATCGGGCTCAAGACCCTTGTGCATCAGATAAACCATAATGTTATCACGTGTACCGATAACTTCTGAAATTGTACAGACATTATTATGAATCAGTTCCTGCGCATTACCGAGCCATACGTCAGTACCGTGCGAAAGACCCGAAATCTGAAGCAAGTCGGCAAAGCCCTTGGGCTGAGCTTCAAGCAGCATCTGACGAACAAAGCTTGTACCCATTTCAGGAATCGAAAGAGTACCGGTTTCACAGTCAATATCTGCAGCAGTAATGCCTAGCGGCTCGGGACTTACTATCATCTTGTAAAGCTCTTTATCACAGACATCTGCGTCAAGCACCGAAACGCCCGTAAAGTCTTCAAGATACTTATAGAGCGTGGGCACATCATGGCCGAGATTATCAAGCTTAAGGATTGTATCGTGAAGCGCATGGAAATCGAAGTGAGTTGTGATAGATGCGGCATCAACATCGTCCGCAGGATGCTGAACGGCAGTGAAATCCTCCGCCTCATATTTATTGGGAACAATAACCATACCGCCGGGATGCTGACCCGTAGTACGTTTGATACCGGTACAACCCTTACAAAGTCTGTCAATCTCAGCATTATGAAGCGAAATTCCCTTTGCTTCAAAATATTTCTTTACAAAGCCAAAAGCTGTTTTATCGGCAACGGTTGATACCGTACCCGCTTTGAAGACGTGAGTTTTGCCGAAGAGCTCCTCAGTATAACGGTGTGCATAAAACTGATATTCACCCGAGAAGTTAAGGTCAATATCGGGCGATTTATCGCCTTTGAAGCCGAGGAATGTTTCAAACGGAATATCGTGACCGTCACGGATCATAGGCTCACCGCATACAGGACAGTTTTTAGGCGGAAGGTCAAAGCCCGAGCCAACCTCGCCCTTAAGGAAGAACTCACTGTGCTTACACTTTTTACAAAGGTAGAAAGGTGCAAGCGGCATAACCTCTGAAATACCTGCCATTGATGCAACAAATGACGAACCGACCGAACCTCGTGAACCAACGTAATAGCCGTTATCCTCAGAGTTCTTGACGAGCTTCTGAGCAATCATATACAGAACAGCGAAACCGTTCTTTATGATTGAGGTAAGCTCTTTTTCAAGACGCTGAGCAACATATTCGGGTACAGGGTCACCGAACATATCCTTTGCTCTCTGCCAGCAGATACGTGTAAGCTCTTCTTCTGAACCGGGAATGTCGGGTGGGAAATTGCCGTTGGGAATCGGAATAATTCTGTCAACTGCATCCGCAATTTTATTCGGATTGGTTATTACAACCTCATGTGCAGTCTCTTCGCCCAGATAAGCAAATTCAGCGAGCATTTCATCGGTTGTTCTGAAATAAAGAGGTGCTTGCTCATCCGCATCTTTAAAGCCCTGACCTGCCATTAAAATAGCTCTGAATATGCTGTCTTCAGGGTCAATAAAATGCACGTCACAGGTTGCAACAACGGGTTTTGAAACTTTGTCTGCAATGTGGATAAGCTTTCTGTTTAAATTTTCAAGGTCGGAATAGCTCTGAACATGAGGAAACTCCTCAGACCTTACTATGAAATCATTGTTGCCCAAAGGCTGAATTTCGATGTAATCGTAGAAAGATGCAATATCCAGAAGCTTTGCATCAGGTTCGCCGCGAAGCATCGATCTGAACAGCTCACCTGCTTCGCAGGCACTGCCGATGATAAGACCTTCGCGATATTTCATAAGCTGACTCTTCGGAATTCTCGGACGTTTATAGAAGTATTCGAGATTTGACATTGTAATCAGCTTATAAAGATTTTTAAGTCCCGTATTATTCTTTGCAATTAATATGATATGATACGGAATAAGTTTTTTGTAATCAGTTTCATCACCGTCAACATCATTTACAAGATAACCTTCCATACCGAAAAGCAGCTTGATATCACTACCCTTTGCAGCTTTCACCGCGTCAGGATAAGCCTGAACAACACCGTGGTCGGTAATGGCAACAGCCTTATGTCCCCATTTTATTGCACGCTTGACCAGATCTTTGACATCCGTCATACCGTCCATTGCAGACATACGTGTATGTAAATGAAGCTCGACGCGTTTTTCGGGTGCGTCATCTTTTTTAGTAACCTTATCAATCTGAGCAATTGCACGCGCATCAATTGTATTTTCACGTGCATATTTATCGTACATTACAACGCCTCTGATAAGTACGGTCATACCGTCCTTGAGGTTTTCGACAAGGTAGTTTGTTTCAGAAACAGGTCCGAAAATCTTGGCTGAATATGAGCCTGTATTGTCGGAGAAGTTGAATGTAATAATTCTGTTTCGTCCGTCTTTTGTGGTACGTGTTTCGAGCGAAAAGACGTCGCCCCAGACGATTACAGTACCGCTTTCCTGGGAAATATCAATAATTCTTGAGGGCTGCTTGGAAGGTATTTTCTCGCCGTAGATTATCTTGGCATAATCTGTGCAGATGGGTAAACCTTCAAAGGTCGGTTTAATAGTTTTCTTAATTTCTGTCGGCTGTTTTGCGGCGAGCTTCTCATCTTCCTGTCGCTGCATTTCCTCAATGGAAATCGTATTTTCTTCTTCGCGTGCAATAACAGCTGCTGTTACGTTTATGCCGTAAAGCTCATTGATAATTGAAGCAAGTTCTTTTTCTGCGCCCATACTTTTGAGTACCGCCGCACCGGCTGCAGAAACGGTAAGAGAATACTTGTTGCCGTCAAGCTCCGAAACAGAATCACTCAAAAAACCGTTAGACGGAATTATACGCTGTTTGAGCAACTCGTTAATCTTATCAACATCAATCTGAACAATTGCAGGTTCGGGTAAAGGATCTGTTTTCGGCAGTGTTATTACATGAATATTGATGATTGCGCGTTCAAGCTGAAGAGCACTGCAAAGCTCGCGCTCCATTACAGATTTGTTCGGTGCATCATAGGGTGCATCGAAAACATCCATAACAAGAACACGTTCGACTGAATTGATATTAATTTCTATGTTGTCATATTCCAGATATTCACGACAGAGCTCTGCACCAACAAGAGGTGTAAAAAGCTCAGCCAACTGTTTGCCGGTCATTCGCTTATCCCTTTCAGTTACATTTTTTCAATTTCATTCATTAATTCTTCAACAAGCTTGTCTTCGCTGACCTTGCGGATAATTTCACCTTTTTTAAATATCAGACCGCAGCCGTCACCGCCGGCAATACCGATATCAGCTTCTCTTGCTTCACCGGGACCGTTAACAGCACAACCCATTACGGCAACCTTAAGCGGTTTACGGCAATCTGCAAGCAGCTCAGTTACCCTGCCTGCAATTTCAATCATATTGATTCTTGTTCTGCCGCAAGTCGGACAGGAAACAATTTCAACACAGTTTTCACGAAGATTAAGTGCCTTTAAGATATCGATACCAGCTTTAACCTCTTCAACGGGTTCATCGGTAAGTGAAACACGTATTGTGTCACCGATGCCGTGAGCGAGAAGAGAACCGATGCCAGCTGCCGATTTGATAATACCCATATGCTTTGTGCCCGCTTCAGTAACTCCGAGATGAAGAGGATAGTCACACATTGAAGCAACAGTTTCATAGGCTGCAACAGTATTCTGAACGTTAGATGATTTAATTGATATAACTATATTGTTAAAATCAAACTTTTCAAGCAGTGAAGCGTGATACATCGCGCTTTCAGCCATTGCCTGAGGAGTTGGAGAACCGTATTTTGCAAGAATCTCTTTTTCTACCGAACCTGAATTAACGCCGATTCTGATCGGTACGCCTGCTGCGGCACAAGAGTCAGCAACAGCCTTCACACGGTCCTCAGATCCTATATTACCTGGATTAATACGGATTTTATCAACACCCGCACTGACGCATTCAAGTGCAAGTCTGTAATCAAAATGAATATCAGCAACAATCGGGACACTGACATTGTTTTTAAGCACATCAATCAACTTAACAGCTGCCATATCAGGTACAGCTGCACGGATAATATCACAGCCTGCTGCTTCAAGGGCCTTAGCCTGAGCAACACTGCCATCAAAATCATCAGAACGCTTACTGAGCATTGACTGAACGGCAATCGGTTCATTGCCGCCGATAAAGATATCTCCTATCTTAACTTTACGTGAAGCTCTTCTTTCAAACAACGTTATCACCCCTTGACAAGTTTAAATATGTCGCTGAATGTTATTAAAGCCATAAATATGAGCAGTAAAACCATAGCTGCAGCGTGAACCCAGTTTTCATATTTTGCCGGAACAGGTTTGCGGAATATCATCTCAATAAGGATAAAAACAAGTCTGCCTCCGTCAAGTGCAGGAATCGGAAGAAGGTTAAAAACGCCGATATTAATTGAAATGAAAGCCATAATATTGAGAAGTGCGGAATAATCAGTTTTCTTGGTAGATTCTTCAGCAATATCGGCGATTACACCGACAGTACCAATCGGACCCGATAAATCTTTGAAGCCGTACTTACCTGTTATCAGATCGCCAAGACTCATCCATACCATTCTGGCAACTGATACAGTCTGCTTTACAGCACAGCTGCCGACGGTTCGAAAGTTTTTATCAACACCGAGAATAGTCATATCAAATTTGATTTTCTCAACACCGTCTTCTTCAACTGTTGTGAACCTGACACCATTAAGGTCTACTTTTTTGCCGTCACGCTTCACAGTAACATCCAGAGAACCGTCAGCGTCAGAAAACATCAGATAAGACAAATCAGTGTCAGAAAAAACATATCTGCCGTTAATTTTTGTGATAACGTCGCCTGCTCTGAGTCCTGTTGCCTCAAGCTGAGATCCCTCACCAAAAGAATGAATCTGAGTTGTACCGACAAGATCCTGCTGACTTATAAGAATCGCGAGAATAACAGTGCCCATAATAATGTTGATCACCGCACCTGCGCAAACGATAAGGAAACGCTTCCAGGCAGATTTACGGCAGAAAGCGCGATCATCCTCACTCTCTTCATCTTCACCTTCCATACTGACGAAACCGCCAATCGGAAAAATACGAAGAGAATATTTAGTTTCTTTTCCTTTTATTTTAAAAATTGCAGGGCCCATACCCATTGCAAATTCATTGATTTTTACTTTAAATAATCTTGCAAAACTGAAATGGCCTAGCTCATGCGAAAAAATAATAAAGCCGAAGAACAGAATTGCTAAAATTATCGGCCAGGCTTTCGCCCAGACACCAGCCAGTGTATCAACTGAAAGCAAACAGATTACCTCCTAATGCTGTTTCTTACAAACTCCCTCGCCCATTTGTCTGTTTCAAGAACATCTTCAAGTGAATAGTTCTCAACTCGCACACAGTTCTCAAGTGCATCAGCAACAATACGGGCAATATCAAGAAAGCCGATCTTTCCCTCACGGAAAAGCTCATTAGCCATCTCGTTAGCTGAATTAACGGCAGCAGTACAAAGGCCGCCGAGTTCAATTGCTCTCCGGCATATATTTATGCATTCAAACGTATCATAATCCGGTTTATCAAACGTAAGTGTTTGCCAATCCTCAAGCCTGAGCTGTTTAACGGGAGATTCAAAGCGCTGAGGATAAGTGAGCGCATACTGGATGGGTATTCTCATATCCGGAACACCAAGTTGAGCAATAACGGAATTATCAACAAATTCAATCAGAGAATGAACTATACTCTGACGGTGAACAACAATGTCAACATCTTTCGGCAAAACATCAAACAGCCAGACAGCTTCTATAAGTTCAAGTCCCTTATTCATCATTGAAGCAGAGTCGATGGTTATTTTTGCACCCATACTCCAGTTAGGATGTTTGAGTGCCTGTGCAACCGTAACGTTTTCAAGGTCTTTGCGAGTTTTGCCGAAAAACGGCCCGCCGGAAGCAGTGAGTATGATACGCTTGAGTTCCTTTTTATCGTTCATACCCAGCAAAGCCTGAAAGATTGCGGAATGTTCACTGTCAACGGGAAGAATATCAACACCTTTTTCGGCAGCTTTTCCCATAACAAGCCTGCCTCCTGCAACAAGAGTTTCCTTATTTGCAAGAGCGATTTTACAGCCTGCATCAACGGCACGGAGTGTCGGAACAAGACCTGCCATACCAACGATACTGTTAAGAACAATTGCATCGGAATTATCGGCAGCACATTCACTTACACCTTCAACACCTGAAAGCACCTTTATATCAGTGTCTGCAAGTCTGATTTCAAGGTCTTTAGCTGCATTTTCATCAGCCATTGCGACCATCTTGGGCTTAAATTCACGAGCCTGATTTTCAATTATATCTGTATTTTTTGATGCAGTGAGCGCATTTATTCTGTAGCCGTGCATACGGGCAACATCAAGTGCCTGTTCACCTATAGAACCTGTTGAACCGAGAACAGATATTATTTTATCAGACATCACACTCTATCCTTTCAAAAAGGCGAAGCTGCTCTTTCAAGCTAACTTCGCCGTTAAAAATCAACTTATTGAAAATATCTTGAAAGCGAAACACAAAACCGCGTATACAAAAGTCATAGAAATTCCTATGCTGTCAAGTCTGTCCATCATACCGCCATGACCGGGAATAAGGTTACCGAAATCCTTGACTCCGTAATTACGCTTGATTGTGGAACAAATAAGGTCACCTAACATACTTACGGCAGGAGTGATAAATGAAAGAATTACCATAAACCATACAGGTATCGGGAAGTCTTTTTCGCAAACAGCATTGCAGATAAAAAGAGCAATTATGTTACTTGCTGCTGCACCGATAGCACCGCCGATTGCACCCTCAACTGTCTTCTTGGGGCTTACTCTCGGACAGAGCTTATGTTTACCGAATTTCATACCTGTAAACAGTGCAAATGTGTCTGCCCAGACCGCACTTCCCAAAACAAACCACACAAGGAATCTTATGTGACCTCTTGTGAAAACACCATCATATTCGAAATAAAGATTTCTCAGTTTCATATATGATGCAACCGCACTCGGTAAAATAATTGAAGCGATAATTGAAAGACCTACATGTTCAAATCGTGTTTTTCCAAAGTCAATAACTATTATCGACAGCATAAGAATTGTATAAACTACAATTACGGGGAATACAGGAATATCAATATTAAGCAGCGATGCATAGCCGTGATAAGCCATGACTAAAGCCGAAAAAACAATTGACAAAGCATAAACTGCTTTATTCTTTACACCAAAGGTCTTATTAAGCTCAAACATTGCTATAAGCGTTGAAGCAAAAACTATAATATCAGGTAACGGAGACGGCCAGAAGGGGAAAATAACAACAAGCAGTCCGAGTATACCGAACATTACACCAAACAGAATTCTGTTTTTCATAAAATCACCTATTTTCTCAGACACCGCCAAAGCGTCTGTGGCGACGGGAATAATCCTCAATCACCTTGTCAAAATCATCAGTAGTAAAATCAGGCCAAAGCTTATCGGTATACCAGAATTCTGAATAAGCTGATTGCCAGATCATAAAATTGGAAATACGCTGTTCACCGCTGGGACGAACAATGATATCGGGTTCAGGTTGGCCTGCGGTATAAAGACCGTTTGAAATCATATCCTCAGTGATATCTTCAGGGTTCAGTTCACCGTCTTTTATGCGTTGAGCAATATTTTTGACGCTGTGAAGTATTTCAGCTCGGCCACCGTAGTTGACAGCTATATTAACAACCGTTCTTGTTTTAGAGCTCGATTCACTCTCAGCCGTGTCAAACAGATCAAGAATATCCTGAGGCATACCTTCACGCTCGCCCATATAATGCATATGCATACCCTTATGCTCATTCTCAGCTTTACGCTCCTGAGCTTCGTGCAGATAATCACGAAAGATATTCATAAGCGCTGCTACTTCCTGCGGAGGACGCTTCCAGTTTTCGGTAGAAAAAGCATAAAACGTCATACTTTTAATACCAAGGTCACAGCCGTATTCACATATTCTGCGGAATGTATCAGCACCGGCAATATGACCTTCTGAACGGGACAAGCCTTTTGAAGTAGCCCAGCGGCCGTTACCGTCCATAATAAATCCGATATGGCTTGGTAACACAATGCTCATTGTCAGATCTCCATAACTTCCTTTTCTTTATCGGCAGCAATAGAATCGATTTCTTTGATGTACTTATCAGTTTTATCCTGAATCTGCTTCTCGCCGTCTTTAAGATCATCCTCTGTGATCTCAGAAGCTTTTTCCATCTTCTTAAGCTTATCCATACAGTCGCGACGGATTGAACGGATAGCCACCTTTGAATCCTCAGATGTTGCACGGATTGTCTTAACTATCTCTTTACGTCTGTCCTCTGTGAGAGGCGGGAAAGTAAGTCTGATAACAGTACCGTCATTCTGCGGATTGATACCGATATCAGATGCCTGTATAGCCTTTTCAATACCGCCGAGAACACTCTTATCCCAAGGCTGGATGGTGAGGATTCTTGCCTCAGCAACAGAAACAGCAGCGAGCTGATTTACCGGAGTGGGAGTACCGTAATAATCAACTCTGATTTTATCAAGAACTGCAGCAGATGCTCTGCCTGCTCTGATAGAAGCGTACTCATTCTTAAGTGCGCTGATTGTTTTTGTCATTTTTTCATCTGCATAACTGTATACAGTTTTCATGATATTTTCTCCTTATATTTTATTCTTTTACGATTGTGCCAATTATTTCACCTTTGACAGCTCTGAGAACATTCTCAGGGTCGTTAAGGTTAAATACAAGAATTGCAATTCCGTTTTCACGGCAAAGTGATGAAGCTGTGCTGTCCATAACTTTAAGCCCTCTTGCAAGAACTTCGGAATGTGTGAGCTCATCAAACTTGACAGCATCGGCAAACTTGTTGGGATCTTTATCATAAACGCCGTCAACGTTGGTAGCCTTGAAATAAACCTCTGCACCGATTTCAGCCGCACGAAGCGCAGCAGTTGTATCGGTTGAGAAGAAGGGGCAACCTGTGCCGCCGCCAAAGATTACTACCCTGCCCTTTTCAAGATGACGTACAGCAGCATCTTTGTTATATGTTTCACAAATCTGAGGAATTGTAAGTGATGTCTGAACTCTTGCATCAACACCAAGTTGAGAGAGCGCATCGCCAAGTGCAAGTGAATTCATAACAGTTGCAAGCATACCGATATGGTCAGCTCTTGTTCTGTCCATATTCTCGCTTGATCTGCCACGCCAGAAGTTACCGCCGCCAACGACAACGCCAACCTGAACGCCGAGATCACAACATTCTTTGATAACTCGGCAAACAGACATTGTCATATCATTGTCAATACCATGGCCCTTTTCACCAGCAAGGACCTCACCGCTTACTTTAAGAAGTATTCGCTTATATACAGTGCTCATTTCTGATCACCCTTTCAAAATATCTTATCTAAAACATTTTACTTTATAAAATCTTATAAGTAAAGGGCTAGCAACAAAAATTAACTATTTTTTAACTATTATACAACATCAGTTAACTCTGAAGAAACTCATAGGCTCAATCGTAACACCACTTACAGTAACGGTAGTATCTGTGTAATTAACATAAATTCGGGTTGTAGATTCATATTCAGTGCAATAAACGCCGCTCATAACAGCATAGTGATCTGTAATTCTTGAACCTCTTAAATCGTTAAGAACAGCACCGACAGATGAATATGAATCATACATCGAATTAAGATTTTCTTCAACAGAGAACAACTCTGCGTATCTATCGCTGTCATCAAATGAGTCATTGGTCAGTACATAACCCGGTACAGCACCGTATTCAACACATCTGAGCAAATCAATTTTATCATTTGAAGAGAGATTGATTTCATCGTAGGTAAACTCAACAATACCGTGAAGAATAATCTGAACAAACGGAACCGAGATATAGGACTGAGTGGCGGTGCGTGAACAATCCATCGGTAACCCAGAAATAACATCAGCATTTTTTACCGCGTAGAAATTACCGCCACGCAGCATAATCGGACTTTCCGTAGACAGCGGTGCAGTTTTTTTAGCAACTGCCGTCACAACATCCTGTCTGTTTAAAGAATTCCCTGATTCAGTAAAGGCACAATAACCTACATCAGTAAGACAATAGCCGCTTGAATCAAGCGAATCAAAACGTTCAAGCACAGAAAGAACTGTATTCTCAAGAGAAGAAACTCCTGTAAAATAACGTCTGTTTTCTGCTACATCAAAGCTATTGTCATCTAAAGGACCGGAGAAAACAACAGAATGCTTTGATCCGCCAAGATTTTTCAGAGCAGACAAGGAAGAACGGTCACTGATAAGATCAATATCATAAAAAACGCTGAAATTAAGACCGGAAGCATATTTATCAAGCTCTCTTATCGCTGATTTTCCGCCCATTGATGTCAAAACAGCTGCATCTGCCGCATGACGTGAATTCACTCCGCCTGCAAGAGCACCGGAATATCTCAGATAAACATTATCAATACCCTTCGACTTTAATCTTCCGAGAATATCAATTGCTTCATTATAATCGGTAAGCTCTTTGTCAAACCCAAGGAATCCGCTCTTTTTAACTTTACCTATAACGTTAACCATAAGAGGCATATATTCGGTAACATTAACGCTTCGTGTCGAAAGCGTATAGTTACGTATAAGCTGTTCACGGCACGCAGCAGCCATACCGGCATAGGTTGCATTTGTTCCACTCAGGAAACGGAAACCGATAAGAACACTGTCATTTACCTTTGACTGAACAAAACGGAATTCGTCAGTCTCTTTGTCACTTTCGGTCAAAGCAAAGCTGAACACGGGGCCGACACGGTTGTAGCCGACGCCACCGTTAGCCTTATTGGCGCTGATTGATGCGAAAGCATCGCCTTTTTCAATAACAGCAGCAAACGCTTCATTTCCGTTCTTCATACCGTATGCGGCAACAACACTGCTGAGCTGAGCAGTACTGCCAATATCATTACCGTAAACCGCAATACTTACTGGCGGAACTTCTTCCTCAGAAGCCGTATCAATAACAGCACCGCTACCGTCAGGAACAACAATATAGTCTCCCTCAGCTGCAGTTTTTGCAGCACCGAAATATTCAAGGAAACCGATATTTATCAGCACATCATCCTCGTTGCCGAGATTTACCCATTTCATATCGGCGTAAAAACAGCCGTCTCTGAGAAAATATGTTGTAATAACCTTAAAAAGAATGCTTCCGTTTGCGGCAGATTTATACTCATCATCAGTAGAATCAGGCTTAATCTGCTTTAAGCATTCACCGTTATCGGTAATGAAATAAACCACTTCAAAGCCGTTCTTGCTGTTACTTGTGTGAACTCCACCGTAAAGCAGGCTGTTATCCTGAGAATTAAGGAAATATTTCTTTCCTGTATGAATAACCTCAAGGGATAAAACCGCTGCTTCACTATCAGGTTCGACACCTTCAGTAATCAACGGCAACGATGACCATATTTTGCTCTCTTCACCGTTTGTTACGCGCACGCCTACAGCACTGCTTATCTGATCATAAAGCAGTGTGATAAGGCCTGAATTACTGACTTCAGTCATATTATCAGCAATACAACTATGTAATGAAGTATCCGATGACTGCAGTTTAACAGGTTCTGCAGATAAAGGAATACTGCCGACATCGACCTTACCGACAGAACAGCCGAAGCAAGCTGTCAGCAAAATAAAGCAAACAATTATTAAAAAAATAGATTTAATTATCCTTTTCAAGTTTTTTTCTCCTGAAAATAATTAGATTTATATTATACATAAATTGAAGAAATGCAAATAATCAACTGTTGAATCTGTATCCGGTTCCCCAGATTGTTTCAACAAACTGAATACCGGCTGAATTCTTATTGATTTTGTCACGAATTCTGTTAATGTGTACGGTTACCGTTGATGTTTCGCCAATAGAATCATAGCCCCAGATTTCATAAAAGAGGTCGCCTCTGCTGAAAACGATATCGGGATTTGAGGCAAGATACCAGAGCAAATCAAACTCTTTATTGGTCATAACAACCTCGTTATCATCAACGTAAACTTTTCTTGAGTTCTTATTAAGCTTAAGACATCCGAAATCGAGCTCATCAACCATATTCTTTTTCTTTGATGATATTACATTATAACGCTCTATTCTTGCTGCAACTCTTGCAGCAAGTTCTCTGAAATTAAACGGTTTTGTAATATAGTCATCCGCGCCAAGAGAAAAACCTTCTATAACATAATCAGGTTCCTGTTTTGCGGTTACGAAAAGAACCGGTGTGTCTTTGGCGGCTCTCAGCTTCTTGCAAAGCTCAAATCCGTCAAGACCGGGCAGCATAACGTCAAGGATGATAAGACTGTAATCATTCTGAAGCGCTGCACCGTATCCGCTGAGTCCATCATTGCATACGTCAACATCATAGCCGTTGGCATTAAGATACTCGCGTTCAAGCTCAGCTATCATTTTGTCATCTTCAACAATAAGAATTCTGTCACTCATAAAATTATTTCTCCAGTTTAAACCAGTTCACGGGCTTTTTATCAGAACGTTCCAAAAGTGCAAAAACAGTCAAGCCGTTGCCGTTATTCTCAGCCCATACATCTATATTATTAAGTGTTAGTATTTGTTTTGCAATAAACAAACCAAGTCCACTGCCTTCACTTGTATTTCTTCTGGCAGCATCGCCGCGATAAAAAATATCAAATATTTTGCTCTCAGCACCGGGTTCGACTCCGACACCGTTATCTGCAACCGCAAAAAGAATCTTGCCGTCATCGTTATCTTCAATTGATACCGTTATTTCACAATTGCAATCAGTTTTTTTGTATTTGATAGAATTGTTGATAAGGTTGGCAACTGCACGTTTACAACTCTTAAGGTCAATCATCGAAACAGCTGGCAATTTGCATTTATTGACAAACATAACAGAAACTTCGTCGTTGTTTATAGATGTTTTAAGATCAGAAACAAAAACCTCGAGAGCTTGAGCAATATCTATAGGCTGTAAATCAATATTCATTCCGCTCTCATTGTACTTTTCAATGGCAGCAATGCTCTTAAGCATAATACTTATATCTTCCGTACTGCGGAGTATTGTGCTTGCAAACCGCTTGATGCTCTGCTCATCGGTTACCATACCGTCCGCAATCATCGAAGCACATCCGTTAATACGTGTAACAGGTGTAGCTATATCATGCATAAGTCCGCTGAAGTATATCTTTTTAAGTTCAGCAGCGTTATTCTCTTTATCACGGTATTCAATAAGTTGAATACGTACACGCTCAACCGCTTTAAAAAGATCACCGATTTCATCATCTTCGCTATGTATTACCGGTTCATCATAATTATCATGAGCAAACCTTATTATATGTCTTTCAATCTCGCGAAGCGGCACTACAATTTTTTTATTGACAAGCGTTTCATACACTCTTCTTAGAAGAAGCAAAAGTATGAGCACTAAAAAATTTATAAAAGTTGTAATGCCCATTACAATAAATGTATTGGTTGAAAAAACTTCAAACCTTGGTGAAGCAATTACACAAACCAAACCGACAAGAATACACAGATTTATTCCGATAACAACTATGGCAACTGCAATAACTATCGAAAAAAGAGAGCTTTTTACAAGCGTGTTCTTTTGTCTTTTTATGTTTTTCATATCAATACTTACCTGTAGACTGTTCGAAATAACAGATAAGATCCTTGATTTCAATCTTCTCACCGTCATCAGTGACAGCTGTGCCGCTCATACGGCCGAACATTATTTTTTCGTGCTGCCTGAACACAGAAAGATCGTGTTCATTCTCACAGCAATAAATAGGCTCTATCTGCATTTCAAAGCGTTTGTCATTTGATTTAACAGTGCATATTTTCTCATTGCTGAGGAAAGGATAGTTGATAAATACTTTATCAAGCTTATGGCATTTACCGTCATAGAAAAATGCATTTTCGCTTGCTGCTTCGGTTTTACCTAAACCGTAACCGATATTGAAGCCAAAGGGTTTACCGTTAACCTTACTGCTGCCGGTGCAGAAAACACGTCTGCATTTATCAGACCATACACCCCTGCCCCAATCGAGCATTGCAAAATCTTGATCGGGGTCAAATTCAAACTTTATATTATCCAAAGAAACATAACCGCTTGCAGGCATACAGGTAACGCTCTGGTTACAATAAAACTGAGTATTATCATCATTCATCGGAATAAGAACGGCAAGGGACTCTGCTGACGTATCGTATGACACGTGAAGATTTGCTTCGACATTAGCTTCAAACACCTGAGAATACTTACAGTAAAGATGTCTGTCATCGTGATTAACCAAGTACATAAAATCGCAGAAAAGCCCTTTTACAACGCTGCTGCCTGTTTCACTGGAGCGGGATAATGATATCTTGCCGCCGTGAAGGAATTTGGGATTAAAGCATTCATATTTTCTTTGATTTTTAATATCGTAAAAACAGGCACTGACCTGACCCTGCGCTCTTTTATCGGCAAGGTGCATAGTGAATGCATAATCACCGCTTGAACTGATAAGAATATAGCTGTCCCACTCCTTCATCTTCATCCGCTCAAGCTTGACATTATGAGGCTCATAATCAAAAAGAAGCTCAGTTGCCCAACCGGGTTCAATTATTTGACCCTGTACATCCGGAACAACCTGAAAATCGGTAAGCTTATTCTGCATAATGATACCCCCAAATTAATAATGGTGAAAATAATGGAAAAATTCAAAGAATATACTTTTATTTATCTGCTCGGTGCTGTGATATACGGTCTTATAGAAGTTATGTTCAGAGGTTTTACTCATTGGACAATGGCACTGACAGGCGGTCTCGCATACCTGTTGATCTATATCATTAACACAAAATCAAAAACCAAAAGCTTAATACTGAGATGCCTTGCCGGTTGCGTAATAATTACAACACTTGAATTTTTTGTAGGATGCGTTGTAAACAAAAAATTCAATATGAACGTGTGGGATTATTCAAACCAGCCGGGACATCTGCTCGGACAGATATGCCCGCTTTTTTCAGCGATATGGTTCCTGATCAGCTTTCCCGCAATGCTATTGTCTTTTTTCATCAAGGGAAAGCTTTTTTCAGAAAACAAGAAAAACAATTAACTGTTCTTGAAGTAAGCTACAAGACCGTCAACGGTTGCCTGAGCAAGAATTTCACGGTTTTGATCATTTGCAAGTACATTACATTCCGTAACGTTTGTGACAAATCCATATTCGATAAGTACACTCGGACATTCTTCAATACGTGTAACTCGGAAGCCTTTGAACATCGATCCTCTGTCAACCTTACTTGCCATTGACGAATTTCTTGCATAAATCTGTGACTTGTACGCAGAAACAATGCTCGTGCTCAGATGTTTTGCAAGAGGATAGGAATAGCTCTTATAATAATATGCTGACGTTCCTGAAGCAGATGATGATGTTTCGGATGCATCACAGTGAATTGATATAACAACATCCGGATTCTTTGCACGATGCAAAGCAGCTCTTGAATCAAGTTCAAGTGTTGTCGAAGAAGACGTACGCGTCATAATTACTGTTGCGCCCAATGCTTCAAGCTTTGATTTAACTTTTTTAGCAATCGCAAGGTTTATTGTTTCTTCATAAATGCGCTTTCCATTCACAACAGTTGTACCTATTGCACCCGGATCATTACCTCCGTGACCGGGATCAAGCATAATCACCTTACCGCTGACAGAGCTGCTCTGGCGCTCTTTTACTGAGAATGTCAACGTGCCGTCACTGTTGTAATAATACTTAATGCCGTAGAATCCGCCTTTTTTATTAAGATAAAGTCGGAGTGTAACGGTACCGTCGCTGTTTGTAATCCACTTTGCCTTGGAAATTACTGAAGTATTTATTGAAGGCATACTGTCAACCTTGGTTGTATGATAGAAAACGATATCAATATACTCTGCGGTAAAGTTTCTGACACTGTACGGTCTGCCTGAAATCTGAGTGTAAAAATCCTGCGGATGCTCACGTACATTGAACGGAACTTTCCATTTCATTGAAAGTGTAATCTTTGTTTTATCGGATTCTTTCGCAATACCGACAGTACGAATCTCATTTGAAGGCATATTAAAGCCTGCGGAAAGATATTCTACATCAGTCTGATAAACTCTTCTTCCTGATGAAAGAACATAATATTTGATGCCGTCAAAAGAGCTGGTATTGACAACATAATCAATTGTGCCCTTTGGTAATGCAGTGAAATACGGAACCGAAACATCATTCATTGTTGTCGCAGGCAACGTTTCCGCATATTCCTTCTTGATAACAACCATCTTTGATTTACCGGAAACACCGTTATGATTATAAGGAGTCAACAGTTGAAAAATCTCCTTCGGCTCATCGGGCAGCTCTTCAGGCTGAGTCGCAGCAGCAGTGGAGCTGTCTTCAGATTCAACTGATGAATCTTCCTCAAACGGCTCAGTGGAAGAATCTTCAATTGAGGTTTCTTCAGGAACAATTTCTTCAACAGGAGGAACAAATACCTGCAGGGCATTGACTACAACTTTTGCAGCTGACTTCGTTTCAGACATCCCCTGATATTTAGCTGAGAATTGTATTTTACCGAGATTTGTATCAGATTCAGTTGCTTCCGGCAAAGTAAACGTTCCGACAAAATTGGTATAATCAGATGCGTCATCAGCAGAAGTGTTATTATCATATTCATCAGAACGGACAAGAGATATGGTAGTGCCACCAAGTGTGGCGGTAACGTCTGCACCCTTGTGAGCAACAGCAATAACATCAAGCGCAGTACCACCGGGAGCAGAAACATTGCTGCCGGGCATTACTGATTCGATAAGCTTGATTTTATATGTTATCGTGTAAGTAATCTTTTTGCCGTTGTGCTCAAACACGAAAACATTCTCGCCCGGAGCAAGCTGCTTTTCAACAGAAAAATATCCGTCATCTATCATTCCGAGAGCTTGTCCGTTGAGTGTAAGAGGTTTAGAAATATCACCTGTTCCTACAAAAGAAACTATTGATTGATTTGTCTCAAACTTAGTTTTTTTCGGTGAAGAAATAACAAGCTCCTTAAAGTAATCCTTCAGTATACCATTCTGCTTGAAATCAAGTATTGCGTTTCTCAGATCTTTGTTTTTGGACAGTATACCGTAGCGGTAGAAAGAAAAAGCGACTGAATCAACGGAAGTAACAGCAGAAAACTGTTTTAATATTTCATCGGGTTTCTCATATCCCTTTGAATTACCGATAAGTTCTGTGTGCATACAAAAAACATTGTCTTTAGTAGTACCGTCACAGTAAGCGGAGATAAACTTCGAATAATCCCCTGCAACTTCAGAAGTCGGAACTTTAACATCTACAAATTTATAATCGAAAACATCGGGAGCACATACCTGTGAATATTGTTTTGATGCTTGAGCATAAACACCGATATAGACCGAACGGTCAAGCTCACGGATAACATTGGCTGCAAGTGCAACTTCATTAACTGCAGCACCGCCGGCAGGAGCTATAAGTATCGAATCTGCCCCCGAACTGAGAAGTGCGGTTGCCGAAGCTTTATCGGGAACACCCGATTTGACAATAGCGTCTGAACCAATTTTATATACGCTGTAAAGTCCGTTGCTTTTAGCCTGAGATACAAGCTGAGTGGCATCGGATATATCACAACCACTGAAAACAACGGTATTAAAATCCCAAGAAGCAATCTCAGAGAAAATATCAAAAGCTTTCTGTGCCTCTTTAAAGTCAACACCTTTTTCAATGACTATTGCATTCATGCCGTTAACAGGACCCTGAGCTGTCTCCAAAAAAACAGGTTCACTTTCAATCAGGGTCTCGGTTTCTTCTTTTGTAAAAAAGTCAGCAATCTTCGGAAAAAAACCGCCTATATACATAACAAGTGTTATTATTCCGGCAATCATAACGAAAATACAAGCCGCCATACCGATTTTTTTACCCACATTTTTTTCCATATACAATACTCCCTATTCAGATAAAAATAATATAAAATCTGAATATAAATTCACAGAATAATTATAACACAACAGATTTTGCATTACAATACTTTTGTAAATAAGCATATTAAAAATTATTATAAGAAAAAAGTACGTAACCACAGAATCCCTTTGTGCGGATATATTCTTTTTGCCGCACGATAATATCTTTATCAGTTAACCATTCATTTTTACCGCTGCCGGCAAATTCATCCTCTTTTCCGTACTTATACAACGCAAGCCCGCAAATCAGCCGTACACTGTCGTTTCGTTTGAGTGATCCCCATTCATCGGCAACTTTCTCAAACGGCATTTTTTCATTTTTAAATCCGAAATAAATCTGAGGAATTATGATATCGGCAAAACCTTCACTTCTCATCCACAGTTTAACGTCAGCATAGTATTCATTAAGATTCTTATCAATATCGGCAGCCGGACTGATACTGAAAACCTTATCCTTATACTGATGAACAAGTGAGTAAAGAGAAGCAACCAAAGTATTTACATTTTGGGTTCTCCATTGTTTCAGATCAAGATTTCCGCCTGCAGAGCAATATGATTTATAGCTAATATCATCAAAACTTTTATCAGTTGTCGGATAAAAATAATCGTCAATATGTATTCCGTCAACTTCATAATTATCAAGCACTTCACGCGCACCATCAAGTATTAATTTACGTGTAACATCGGATGAGGGATCAAGGAAAAAGCCTGTTGAAGTCTGAATTATTGCCTCTTTGACAGATTTATTATTTACTATACTGTTATCAAGCTCGCCGGAATAGGAAATTCTGTACGGATTAATCCAGGCGTGAACGCTGAAATCACGTTTTTTGGCAAGTGTAATAAGAGTTTCAAGAACATCAAACTGCGGCTTATTACCCGATGACGAAAGGACATATTTTGACAAAGGAAAAATTGCCGACGGATAAACCGAATCCCCGAACGGTCTGACGTGAACAAAAATTGTATTAAGATCTTTGGCATCACATTTATCTAACATTGTATTTACATTTTTAATAAAATCGGTTTCTTTTCCGCTTTTTAACATAGCTGACAGCTCATAACACGTAAGCCATACACCTCGCAGAGTAAGCTCACTTTTTATTAACGGTTCATTAATTTCTTCATTATTCTGACTTTTATCGCAAGCTGACAACAACACCAAAATACAACAAAGTAAAAAAATTATAGTTCTTTTAAATCTCATATAAACTCCTTGATAAATTTATTGACAATATGCTTATAATAGATTAAAATTAATATCAATAAAAGCAATTTGAAAGGTCGGTTTAACCGCTCGGTGATGAAATGTCTGATAAATTAATTATCCTTTTATTTTTATATGCCCTAATGACAATATTTGCAGTTATAATAACCGTTTTCGATAAACACGCGGCACGCAAAAGGAAAAGAAGAATTCCCGAAAGATTTCTTTTGTTCACAGCAGTGTGCGGCGGTGCACTTCCGATGTTAATAACAATGAAGGCTATCGGTCACAAAACACAGCACAATAAATTTATGCTTGGTCTGCCCGCCATAATACTTATCCACGTTTTGGGCATCATAGCACTGATGTACATAAGATATGTCTGATTCTAATTTAAAATAGCGGCTGCTTTATAAACATAAGTACCCATTCGCTTATGTGCATAAAGCAGCCGCTGTTATTTTATTCATCTGCTTTGATTTGTTCCTCGGAAGGAATATAAGGTGCAGTCGTTTTTTTCACGTCTACTCTGTCGTACATTCGCATAAATCTGACTGAAACTCTGGTCATTTTTCCGCAATAAGGACATTTGAATATCGAACGGAAGAATCTGTTGGAATACTTCCATTCCTTAAGTCGCTGAGCGTTCACCCTGCAATCAGGGCAAACATACGTTAACTGCTTCTTATCTATTAGAGGATTTTTCAAATTGCTGATCGGATGAGGCTTAAACGCGAGTTTTGCATAAAACTCCGTACCGCAAGGTCTGATATAATCCTGAAGCTCGTTAAAATCAAAAACACGTTTCAGACATTCAGCACTGAGTCTGCTGTCATCAAGAGCACGGTGAAGTGAATATTCATCTCCGTCAATCCCAAGAGATTCAGCTGCTTTACCGAGTCCTATCTGCTGTCCTTTTTCTGTCGGCACCTTACGTTGTACAAAAGTCTGCAGATCAACGTAATCCGTCAAAAAAGGAATATAAGCAATTCCGTTCAGATATTTATAGTTTTCAATCAAAACTCTGATATCGCCGTCACCCCAGGTGAGAATGACAGTCGGCTGTGCACCGATCCATTTTCTGAAAGCTGAAAAGACCTGAGTAAAAGGCTCACCACCGAGAACATCATCATTTGTAATGTTTGTTAATTTTTTTACGCTTCCTCTGAGCCTCTTACCGATACTCGGTTTAACAAAGCTTGAGAAAGATGATATTTCATTGAGGTTCTCATCAAGCTTTACGGCACCGATTTCAATAATTTCGTTAATGAAACCTTTGATTTTTCTGCCGTATACATTATTCCATTCAAGGTCAAAAACTACATATTGCATTTTGAAGAAACCTCACTCCCTTTCATTAAATTATTTGTTACCGTACAGTGAAGCAACATCTGCAGCACGTTGTGCTACAACCGCGCGAAGCTGAGCCGGACGCAGAAGTTCAACAGAGTTGCCATGTTGCAAAAGCCAGGATAAAAAGCCTTCACCTGTTACTACATTAATTTCTGCAGTAAAATTATCGGCATTTCTTGAAGAGATGCGTATATTCTCACCAAAACGTTCAACAATTTCCTCAAGGAATCTGTTGGCACAGCGTAAAGTTACCGTCTGAACAGTACCCGAGAACATATTGAAAAGTTTACCTGCATAATCCGCAGAATCGAAACTGTCCTTATAATCGCAGACTTCGCTGAAATGTCTCCAAGATTCATTTGTACACGTAACACTTTTCATTCTGTCAATACGTGCATGCATAAGATTATCATAATTTGCATTATTGCATACAAGATAATAGTGATCATTCGACCATATAAGCGCGTAAGGGCTGACAGTAAACTCCCTTTCATTCAAAACAGGCTTCAGATCATCTGAAACACTGAGGTTTGAATAGACAAATTTTACCTTTTGACGTTTTGCAATCGCATTATGAAGAGTGTCAATGGTGTAATAAATCTCTTCATTTTTACGCTTATGTCCCTTGTCAACATATACCTGAGATTTGAGTTTTTTTGCCTGTGGCTCACTCAAAAGAGAGCTGATTTTGTTGACAAGTGCATCTGTTTTTTTGACTGTGATGAATTTTGCCGCACTTACGGCATCAATCATAAGCCTGACCTCTGCCTCTTCAAAATCCCTGGAAGCCAAGAAAAAACCTGCTTTCGGGCTTCTTGTGCTGACAATATCATAACCGGCAAGCTTCAGTGCATCAATATCCGAATAAAGCGCTTTACGTTCAGCCTCAATGCCGTTTTCAAGAAGGTACTCAATTATCTGAGAAGCAGAATAAATATGCTCTTCATCAGTTTTTGTTTTAAAAAAATCAGCAAGGGCAATCAGACGGCGCTTACCGTTGTTCATATCATCACCGCTCAAAAATAATCATAGTATACAAATATTTATTATATTAAGCATATCAGTTATTGTCAATAATCAATAAGTATTATTTATCAATTGACATAGCAAGACGTATTACATTCTTTGCAGTACGCTGAAGCTCGCCTAATGTTATTCCGTCAGGCTTGCCGTATGATTTCAGAAGTGTGCCGTCCGGCTTTCTTTTGCCCGTTCTTCCGCCACCGGGCATAAGTACGTCTACCCGCGCACGCACACGGTAAGCATTATCTCTGAGATTCGGGAATTCCGGGCTCTTGCTCTTTCTCATCCACCAGTCGGTCATAACCAAACCCTTGTACCCCCACTCTTTGCGAAGAACGGTGGTGCAAAGCTCATAGTTATAATGGCCCCATACACCATTGATTTTATTGTAAGAAGTCATAATGCACTTCGGCTTTGACTCTTTTACACATATCTCAAAACCTTTGAGATAAATCTCTCTGAGAGCTCTTTCTGATACTCTTGAATCGTTATGACATCTGTTTGTCTCCTGATTGTTGCAGGCGAAATGCTTCGGACAAGCACTCAGACCGCTTGCCTGAACACCTCTTACAACACAGGCGGCAATCTTACCGCTGACAAAAGGATCTTCAGAAAAATATTCAAAGTTTCTACCGCAAAGCGGACTTCTGTGAATGTTCATACCGGGTGCAAGAAGCACGTCAGAGCCTTTTTCAGCCATTTCCTTGCCAACGAGAGTATAAAGCTCCTCAACAAGCTCTTCATTAAAAGTAGAGGCAAGTATTGCGCCTATAGGAAGAAGCGAACAGCTTGCGTAAAGTCTGATACCCGAAGGACCGTCGGTAGTGGTTATGGCAGGAATACCTTTATCTCTCAAGGATTCAAGAACACCGCCGAGGGTTCCTGCGTTGCCCTTTGCGCCGAGCGGACTGTTCATAATATAATCGCCGCGGCTTATTGCTTCAAGTTCTGTAAGATCAAGCTGAGAAACAAAAACATCAAGAGAAATTCTGCCCTCTTTTACATCAGAAAGCTTATATCCCTTATCGCCTGTAATATTGAAACCGCGCGGAATATCAGCAGAAATAATCTGTTTAAGGTTTGTTTTGCTCATGGGTGTGTAATTCTTTACGGGAATCTTTTTGTCATTTTCAACTTTAATTGAATCAATTCTGTAAAACGGCTCCTGAACTGCTGAAACCTGAGTTAACTGTTCAATACACTTGGTTTTTGAAATATTAAATGATTTACAGGATTTTGCACAAACGCAATCAGTACCGACATAAACCGTATATTCGCCTTTTTCGAGCACCCAGGCGTTTTCATAACCGGATTTGCCCATATCATCGTATGACGCGAAAGAAGATAAAGGAACAGTAATTTCAAGCTCCTGATTTTCACCGGGCAAAAGAATATCTGTCTTTTTAAAACCGACAAGCTGACGTTCAGGATTAGCAAGACAGGTGCCTGTAACACCGTAATAAATCTGAACGGTTTCTTTACCTGAGTATGTATCGGATACGTTTTTGACATTAACTTTTATGCTCACATTTTTATCATCAACATCAGAGTTAAAACACTCAATATCAAATTCGGCATAACTCAGACCGAACCCAAAGGGATACCTTACTTTTTCAGGTGCAAACGTTGAAAAATATCGGTAACCGACAAATATATCTTCCATGTAATTATTGAATTTTTTAGAACCGAAATCAGCTGACGACGGATAATCGGTAAAAGAGTTTGCAACAGTATCTGTAAGCTTACCGCTCGGCGAAACTTTGCCGCAAAGAATATCAGCCAGAGCATTACCGCTTTCCATACCGCCCTGCCAGGTAATCAGCACAGCACCTATTTTATCACTGAACACATCCATCCAGGAAAAGTCGATGATACTGCCGATGTTTAATACTATTACAATACTTTCAAACTTATCAGAAACCATTCGGATAAGCTTTTTTTCTTCCGCTGTCAGGTAGTAGCTGCCTTCTTCAAGCGCATTCTCTCTGTCTTCACCGGAAGAGCGACCGATGAAAACAACGGCACGGTTGCTGTCTTTTGCAGCATCACTGATTAATTCAGCATAAAAAGGCATTTCGGGGAAATATCGCGGCCAGCGACCCCAGACACCCTCATCAGCAGGATTCTCTGAGCACCACTTGACATATTTTTCAGCAAGCTTTTCGTTAATCTTAATACCGGAACAATTCTTCATACCGTCAAGATAGCTGACCTTGTAAGGCTCGTTGACATCACCGCCTGAGCCGTAACCGACAAAGAATGTTTCAATCTGGTTTCTGCCGAAAAGTGCAACGTTATCATCAGCTTTGAAAGGCAGAACACCGTCATTTTTGAGAAGAACAGCGCCTTCGGCAGCAACAGCTCTGATAAGCTCGGGCATACCGGGAGTGACACTTTTATCGTTTTCGTCACCGCCGCCCTGATCCTGAGCAAGAGAGTTCACAACTTTACCTGCAAGATTATAAACTTTTCTTTTTACTTTTTCGCTGAAATTCATAACATTCACCCCGATACAGTTTTTGAATTAACACTCTTTTATAGCATTAACAAAGCTACAATATTAAACAGAAAAGTGCATGGGACACAGCATATTCCGATTCCGGACACACAACACACAACGAAACAGCCAAAGAACTGAAACCGTCAGTTTTTGTTGCATTTAACCGACAATATCCTGCCTCCCATACACAAAATTCAAAAAAGGCAGAGAACAGAATACTGCTCTCCGCCCTATTAACAATCGGAAAATTACTGAACCATCTTTGCGATTTCGTCAGCAAAGTTGTCCTCACGCTTCTCGAGACCATCGCCCTTGCCGTAACGGACAAAGCCCTTGATCTTGATTTCAGCGCCCATCTTCTTAGCAACGTCAGCGATGTAGCCGCCTACTGTACCGTCGAAGAGGTCGGAACGAACAAATGTCTGGTCAAGAAGGCAGATTTCCTTAAGCTGCTTCTTGATACGGCCATCAACTGCACCGGCAAAAATCTTGTTGTTAATGTACTCTTCTTTACCTGCAACAGCAAGCTGTGCAAGAGTTGCAACAGCTTCCTTTGAAAGGAAGTTGAAGAGGAACTTATTATTCTTCTCTGCCTCATAAGCAGCAATATCTTCATCGCTGAAGAGTTTCTCGTTAACAGCTGTTTCAAAAAGCTTGTTGAGAATGGGCTTGGGAAGAGTATCAGGCTTGTTGAGTGAGCTGTCAATTGTAATCTGCTTCATATTCTCGAGCTCAGCCTCAGACATATCTTCCTTGCTGAGGTACTCGGGGTTCATAGCTGCAATCTGCATTGCAATATTCTTGCCCATAGCAACGAACTCTGCATTGTCAGCAGCAACATCTGTATCGAAATTAACAAGAACACCAACGGAACCGCCGCCGTGGATGTAAGTTGCACAAACACCCTCAACTCTCTCAAAACGGCGAACCTTCTGGTTCTCACCGATTGAAAGGATGTTATCCTGAAGGTTCTCCTGAACTGTTCTTTCGCTACCGTCAAGCTTGCAAGCAAGAAGAGCATCAAGATCAGCGGGATTATCATTGATAACTGTATTTGCAACAGCCTTTACGAAGCTTGTGAACTTATCGTTCTTTGCAACGAAGTCTGTTTCTGCGTTAACTTCAACAACAACACCAACATTCTTGTCAGCATCGTAGTAGGGATAAACCATACCTTCAGCAGCAATTCTGCTTGCCTTCTTTTCAGCAGCAGCAAGACCCTTTTTTCTAAGGAAGTCAATTGCCTTCTCCATATCACCGTCTGTTTCGGTGAGAGCCTTCTTGCAGTCCATCATACCAACGCCTGTCTTCTCACGAAGAGCCTGGACATCTTTAGCTGTAAATGCCATTGTATTAGTCCTCCTATATTAAAAATAAAGTAGAATTTAAATTATTCAGCAGCTTCTTCAGTTGCCTCTGCAGCAACCTGCTCGCCCTGCTTACCCTCGAGAACAGCGTTTGCCATCTCTGCAGCGATGAGCTTAACAGCACGGATAGCATCATCGTTACCGGGGATTACGTAGTCGATCTCGTCGGGATCACAGTTTGTGTCGACGATAGCAACAACGGGAATACCGAGCTTCTTTGCTTCTGCTACTGCGTTCTTCTCCTTGCGGGGATCAACAACGAACATAGCAGCGGGCTGCTTCTTCATGCCTGTGATACCGCCCATGAATCTCTCGAGCTTCTCAATCTCGAGCTTGAGCTTAATAACTTCCTTCTTGGGAAGCATATCGAATGTACCGTCAGCTTCCATAGCCTTGAGCTGAGCGAGTCTCTTAATTCTCTTCTGGATTGTCTTGAAGTTTGTGAGCATACCGCCGAGCCAACGTGCGTTGACGAAGGGCATACCGCAACGGATTGCTTCCTCACGGATTGAATCCTGAGCCTGCTTCTTTGTGCCGACGAAAAGGATTTCGCCGCCTTCTGCTGCGATATCTGTTACAAACTTGTAAGCCTCATCAAGCTTCTTAACTGTCTTTTGAAGGTCGATGATGTAGATACCGTTGCGCTCCGCAAAAATGTAGGGAGCCATTTTGGGATTCCATCTTCTGGTCTGGTGACCGAAGTGCACACCTGCTTCGAGCAGCTGCTTCATTGATACTGTTGCCATTTTGTTTTTCCTCCTTAGTTTTTCCTCCGCAGAGCTATGAAATTTACCGAACAATCCACAGGATTGCACTTCGGCATGAACACTCTGCGTGCGAAATGCACGAGCAATTATATCACAGAGTATTTGGTTTTGCAAGGGTTTTTATGATATTTTTTCCTTTATTTTATTATATTTTTTCAGCAAAAACTGCGAGAAACGAAATTTTTCGCTTCCCGCAGTTTAATATGTCTGATTTAGTCGAGTTCTACGACGGTTTCGTAAAGGTTGAACCAGTTATGTGTAACGAAATTTCTTGCGCGGAGAATAACCTGATCCTTATATACCTCAACCTGATATCCTCTGCCGCCAAGAAGTGTACCGTAACGGCTGAAGAGACCGTATGAAGGAAGATTCAGATAATTTACACCGTTTCTGCGATCATAGCTGGACACACCGAATTGTTCCTTTGTAAAGTTACCGTTAAGTCCTAAATGGATGTGTCCGCTGATATAAAAGACATTTTCGTATTTTTCAAGGATCTGCTGAATCTGAGTTGAGTAAGGCTCACCTATATCACCGTCATCCCAGGCAACTTCCTCACCGTGAGTGCCTGCAAGCGGCCAGTGTGAAATAACAAAAACAGGCTTATCGTCAGAGCCGCTCCTTGCAAGCTCGGCATCAAGAAAATCAAGCTGTTCCTGATAAAGATCGGGATGATCCCACGAATCGTCAGATTCATCGGTAAGAACAATAAATGTATATCCTTTAATTTCTGTGCTGTAAAATGATTTTTCGATTCCGAGACCCTGATAATCGTTATATTTTTTTACAAAATACTGTCTTGCTTCTTCGTGAGTTTTATCCTCAACGTGACCGATATCGTGATTGCCCATTGCAATAATTGCTTTACCGTCCCAATTCTTTTGCATTGTATCAAAGAATTCGTCAATCGAGCCTTCATCACCGTAGTTTGTAAGGTCACCTGTAACCGCTACCACATCTACAGGTGTTTTAGCGTTGCGCATATCACTCAGACCGATACCGAGGAACCAAGCAAGCGGCGAAAAAGCTTCGTCAAGATGAGTGTCGGAAATAACAGACATATTGAGAAGAACGTCATCTTGCTTTGCTTTAAATGGTGAAGGAGCAAGAACGCCAAACAAGGGACCGAATGCCGTAAAAGCTGCAACAATAGTTGAAATAATCACGTTTATAAATGCCATTTTAATTCTCCTTTTTATTATCTTTATCGTGTTTCAGGTTAATTACAACACAAATACCGAGCGCTAACAAAATTAAGGCAGCAACAGCTGCATAAGAAAAACCTTTTTGCATTTTCAGCTGACGAACTGTCAGAACAGTTGTTTCTTCCCCTTCGGGAATGCGACGGGTTGTTTCAAGCCAATACGGGAAAGACGTTGTCTGATACGATTCAATAATTTCAGTGTTTTCGTTTGAATAATAAATTTCGGTCGTTTTTTGTGTAGGCTTTGTCGACTTTGGAATTGTGGTTTTTTTCTTTTGGGTTGTCGGCTGCAATTCGATTTCTTCTTCAACAGCTGTAGTTTTCTTGGTGGTGGTTGATTTCTTCGTGGTATATTTCTTTGTAGTCAATTTTTTGGTGGTTGTCTTTTTTGCGGTCGTTTGTTTTTCTGTTGTAGTTTTCTTTGACGTAATATAATTGGGTACCTGAATAAATTCAGGCGAATCGATTGTTGTTTCAGGATCCGGAATTATTTCATTAACGTCTAAAGCATATATATTTGAAGGTTCGCCGTCAGAATCAACTACTCTGACTTCTATGTTATCAACGGTAGACAGTCCGTATTTTACACCTACCGCAATTTCTGCAGTGAAATCAGTCTGAGAAGTAGCCTGAACAGTGCCCTCAACGTTATATTTATCATTATTATATTCGGTAACAGCAGCCGGTGTTATGTAAACGAAATCATCATTGTTAATTCGAACTGCGACTCCGTAGTCTGAACTCTCTTCGCTGAATTCCGGAACCTTAACCTTAAAGCCGAAAAACAAACGGTTTGATGACTCTTCTGTCAAAACAGAAACCGTTGCAAAATATGCATCGCAATTCGATTCGCCTGAAAGCGATACAATAACTTCGGGCTCAAAGTTACGCCAATCACTTTCGCTCATTATGCCGTCAAGGGTAATCGCTGAGGCAGTAAAACAAAAGCAAAAACCCGACAGCATAAGAATCGTTAAAAAGCAGGATAAAACCTTTATCTTCAAAATCATCACCGCACAAAAATATTAACGGAATGCTTTTCACTCTAACCGATGTCGGTTGTAACAATGCCGTATCGGCAACAGAACAATAAAATTAGCACCAATCCGTACAAAACAAAAAGATAAAACGGACAGCCAATAATCTGCCTGCCCGTAAAATGTGTTCATTTTAACGAAAAATCATCTCGACTTGAGATCAGCGGAAAACCCACTGACACCCGGATAAACTTTGACATTTCGAAGGAGTGTTTTTTGTTACAGCGTTAAATTCATTTCTGCCGAACGTTTTTGCTCATCTCCTGATTTGTACACAGAAGAATCTAGCGTATTATTTGAGATAATTTAAAAAGTAAAACAGATAAATTGTCAAAAATTACACGGGAAAATTTTTCATTTTTATAACCTTTTATGATACAGACAAAAGCAGAAAACAGTTTATTATCAGGAATCGAGGAAATCTCTGAGTTTTTTGCTTCTGCTTGGATGACGGAGCTTGCGAAGAGCCTTGGCTTCAATCTGTCTGATACGCTCACGTGTGACGTTAAATTCCTTGCCTACCTCTTCAAGTGTACGGGGATGACCGTCAGCAAGACCGAAACGAAGCACAATAACCTTCTTCTCTCTGGGAGTAAGAGTGTTGAGAACTTCGTCAAGTGACTCTTTGAGAAGAATATTAGATGCAGCATCTGCAGGTGCAAGAGCATCATCATCGGGAATGAAATCGCCAAGATGGCTGTCTTCCTCTTCACCGATGGGTGTTTCAAGAGAAACAGGCTCCTGAGCGACACGGAGAATCTCACGCACCTTATCTACGGGCATATCAAGCTCCTGTGCAATTTCTTCGGCGCTGGGATCTCGGCCGATCTTATGAAGAAGCTGACTGTTGGTCTTTTTAACCTTGTTGATCGTTTCTACCATATGGACAGGGATACGGATTGTTCTTGCCTGATCAGCAATAGCTCTTGTGATAGCCTGTCTGATCCACCACGTTGCATAAGTCGAGAACTTAAATCCCTTTGTGTGGTCAAACTTATCAACGGCTTTGATAAGTCCGAGGTTTCCTTCCTGAATAAGATCAAGGAACTGCATACCTCTGCCGACATAGCGTTTTGCAATGCTGACAACAAGGCGCAGATTAGCCTCGGCGAGACGGCTCTTTGCAGCCTCGTCGTTGTTTGCAATTTTCATGGCAAGCTCAATTTCTTCCTCAGCGGAAAGAAGTTGAACGTGGCCTATTTCTTTGAGATACACCTTAACAGGGTCATCCATTGCAGCATTCTTTGAATCGCCTGCTGCACCGCTGTCACCTGCTGTTTTAACATCCGTTTCGAATGTAAGCTCCTCAAGCGCTGCATCACCGAGGTCGTCAATAATTTTAATGTTTGACGTTTCTATAGTCTCATAAAGCTCATCGAGTTCTTCGAGCTCGAGATTCATTTCCTCAATTGCAGCATCAATTTCACGGGTGGTAAGTTTACCCGTCTGCTTTCCGCGTTCTACCAGAGCACGGAATGCGCTTTTCTTGTCTGCAGTTTCAATTCCCATTCTTGATTTCTCCTTTATTGTTGATTGAATAATTTTCTGAATTCGTCATCGCTTAATGTCGAGAGATCCGCCACATCCGATTTAGCTTTCTCCTCAATAAGCTTTTCTATGCAATCGCTGCACTCGGCAGCGCTGTTACCCGTGTTGATTGCCGTGTTGACTATGCGGGAAAGAACAGATGCCTGATCGTTATCAAGATCGCGTATAATAACACTATACTCGGGCGTTTCACCTTTTTCAAGATAAGGCAACAAGGCCGAAAAAACAGCTTTACCGAAATCAGTCGGAAACAGCTCGACCGAGAGCCTGTCCGCAATTTTTTTGTAATTTACAGGTGAACGCATAAGGTTTGCGATAAGCGCTTCTTCCGCTTTGCGTGCACCTATATTGCTGACTGGCACGGATCTCCCGTTTTCGGTAAAAGACGATGTCTGTATTTTACGGAACGCTTCCTTCTCTTTTGCCCGGACATTTCGTTTTCGCACCGACTTGACCTGTGCGGCAATGGCATCTTTTGAAATTTCAAGGTCGTTAGAAAGACGACTGATATAGACATCTCGCTCAATCTCCGAGTTTATTGTAGCAAGCACATTAACCGCTTCACGCATAAATCCTACTTTACCGTCATCAGTCATTGTGTTATAACCGGCACGTATATTTTGTAGACGGTACTCAATATCGTTAGCAGCCCCGTTGACTATATTGCGGAATCTTTCAGGACCGTACTTCTTGATAATCTCATCCGGGTCTTTGCCGCCTGAAAGAGCAAGCACACGCACCTTGACACCTGTTTTTGAAAAAGCCTGAATTGCCCTTCTGACTGCTTTCTGACCCGCCTCATCGGAATCATAGGCAAGAAGAACTTCATCGGCATATCGGCTGATAAGATTAACCTGCTCATCAGGTAACGCCGTACCCAGACAGGCAATGGCGTTTTTAAAACCTGCCTGATGAAGAGCAATTGTATCCATATACCCTTCGGTAATAATAAGACTGCGCTCGCCACTGTCTTTAGCAAGATTGAGCGCAAACACACCCGAACCTTTTTTGTAAACAAGAGTGTCTGACGTATTGATATACTTTGGCTTTGAATCGTCAAGCACTCTGCCGCCGAAAGCAACAACGTTGCCTCTCACATCAATAATCGGTATCATTGCACGGTTGCGGAAATTATCGTAATAATTAACCTTGCCGTTTTTCTCGCTTTTTCGAACAAGGTTTGCATCAACAAGCTCCGTAGGAGTGTATCCGAGGGAATGCAGATGATTATAAAGGGCACGCCAATCGTCAGGAGCAAAGCCCATACCGAAACGGCGTATTGTACCCATACTGTAGCCTCTGCCGAGATAATAATCAAGACAGTCTCTTCCCTGCTCACTTATCAGAGCATTATGGAAAAAGCGTGCCGCTTCACGGTTAGCTTCAAGTATTCGACGTCTGCGCTTGCTGATAACATCGTCAAATCCGTCTTCCGGCAAAGCCATACCCGCACGCTGCGCAAGACTTTTGACAGCGTCGATATATCCGAGGTTTTCAATACGTCTGATAAACGTAATGACATCGCCGCCTGCACCGCAACCGAAACAGTAAAAAGACTGCGTATCAAGGTAAACGGTAAAGGACGGTGTTTTTTCATTATGGAACGGACATAAACCGTTCATCGTGGTACCTCTGCGGCGCAAATTGACATAAGGAGAGATAACCTCGGAAATTTCATTTTTTTCCCGAAGCTCACGCAAAAAATCTTCATTCAAGCGGTTAGCCATATCTCTCTCCAACTACAAATTATAATATAGTATATAACTTAATCAAAACAATATATAAAACTTTATGACCACGAAAGAGGAATAAAAAGCTCCTCAAATTTTCTCACGGCAAAACGGTCCGTCATACCTGAAATATAATCACAGGCTGCGCGGTCCGCACCTTCGCGAAGACAAATCTCTTCATACGCATTCGGAAGCTCTGCAGGGTTATCGGCAAAATAGTGATAGAGCTGTTTTAACATTGTGTCTGCTTTACCTTCTTCACCCTTACAGTATGGATTTGTATAGACCTGGGCAAACATAAAGCTGTGAAGCTCTTCCATGGCTTCTGCAACTTCTGCCGCCAGGCAAATATCCTGCTCGCTGTTTTCGATTGCAGAAAGGACAAGAGTATTGATACGCTCTGATTTTGAAAAGCCGAGCACTTTGCGGATAGATAAATCAATATCATCTTCCGACATAACGCCTGCACGGATTGAATCGTCAATATCGTGGTTAATATATGCTATTCTGTCGGCAAGTCGGACAATCCTGCCTTCAAGGGTCTTGGCTTTTTCACCGTTGGTGTGTCGCTCGATACCGTTGATTACCTCATAAGAAAGATTGAGACCACGACCGTTCTTTTCAAGCTTTTCACACACACGTACACTTTGATCATAATGTCTGTATCCGCCGGGATGCACTGCATTAAGTGCGCGTTCACCTGCGTGTCCGAACGGTGTATGTCCAAGATCATGACCGAGTGCAATTGCCTCCGTCAGGTCTTCATTGAGTCTAAGACCGACAGAAATAGTGCGCGCAATCTGTGAAACCTCAAGCGTATGTGTAAGTCTTGTACGGTAATGATCACCCTCAGGTGACAAAAACACCTGAGATTTATGCTTCAGGCGGCGAAAAGCATTCGAGTGAATGATTCTGTCACGGTCACGCTGAAAGCAGGTGCGGATATCACAAGGTTCTTCATCCCTTTCCCTGCCGATGCTTTCATCAGAAAAAGCAGCATAGGGCGACAAAATGATATGTTCGTTTTTTTCCGTTAACTCCCTTATGCTCTGCATAACCAGACTTCGCCTCTCTTTTTCTTCCGTATATTATTGTTATACTTACTTTTTTTAAAAAATCCTTTAAAATTTTTTATTTTTTTCCAGGAATATTCTGTCGGTAACGGTAGAAGAAACTTTTCCGAAACTTGCTTCCGTAAGTTCAGCCGTAAATGAGCCGTAAATATCCTCGGGCATATTGAAACTAACCTTGACAATATCGGTAAATTCACTGTTTTCCACAGTACCGCCGCACTCGGGAATCAGCGAAGCAAGTTTACCGTAAAAACCATAATCACACTCACACTCAGCACGCACACACATTGCCATACGGATTATCTGCGCACTGTCAACCGCAAGCTTTGCCGCGTGAGAATAAGCGCGCACAAGTCCGCCTCCGCCGAGCAGAATTCCGCCAAAATAACGTGTGACAACAACAACGCAGTCGGTCAGCCCCTCTTTCTGAAGAACGTCAAGCACAGGAATTCCGGCAGTGCCCTGAGGTTCACCGTCATCGGAATATCTCCTTATCTGACCGTCACGAAGAATATATGCGTATACGTTATGTTTTGCGTCCCAGTGTTTTGATTTTATATCATTGATAAACTTAACCGCTTCCTCCTGCGTTGTGACAGGTTTTGCATAACCGATAAAACGTGAATGCTTAACGGTAAATTCATCACAGTTTTCATTCTTAAGTGTAAGATATTCCTGCATGAAAATCCTCCTACAGAAAAGTTAAGGCGGTGGAAAAACCACCGCCTTATATCTTTCTTATTTGCTTTCGAGGTTGTAACGCTTCTTGAATCTGTCAACACGTCCGCCTGTATCAACAAGCTTCTGTTTGCCTGTGAAGAACGGATGGCACTTTGAACAAATATCAACACGCATGTTCGGCTTTGTGGAAGATGTCTCAAGAACAGCACCGCAAGCGCAGCGAATCTCTGTCTTCTCGTACTTGGGATGGATACCCTGCTTCATTTGATTTCACCTCTCATTAGGATATTGGAATACATAACGAATGGATTTTATCACACTATTTTGAAAAATGCAAGTGTTATTTTGCTGTTTTTTCATTTTTTTGTAAATTTATTCAGCTTTACAGCACTTTGATCTCTTTTTTAAGTGAAAGAGAATAAATATATGCCGCTTTTACGGGTTGATCGGTGCATTTTTCCATTGCCTTGGCATAAATACCGAGCTGCTCACTGTGGCGACGGATTATTTCCGTTTCGTCAACTCCTCTGTCAGTCTTATAATCGACAATAACAACTCCGCCATCTTCAACGAAAGCAATGTCGAGCATACCCTGAACAACTATTGTTTCATCCTTTACGTATTCAGGAAGGTCGGGATAAGCATCTCTGACAGGCATCAGCATTGCAAATTTTTTCTCGCGCATAACCTGAGATGATGCATTTATACGGGAACACAAATCAGACGAATAAAAAGCCTCTATCTCATCAATACGCAATGCTTTTGCCTCTTGCTCAGACAACTTTCCGTCAGCTATCATCCGATTAACCTGAGAAGCAATATCACTGTTTTTCAGGTCACAGTACTGAAGATATTTATGTGTAAGTGTACCCTTCTGTGCGGCAGTAAGACCGCCGGTATTCATAAAGGCAGGTCTTGAGGAAGCGAAATTCGCCTCATCAAGAGTTTCATCAGCAAAACCGGAAGCCTGTTTTTTTGCAATCGCACCACCGAGGCAGGCGTACGGATACACATAATCTATACGCTCTCTGATGATTGACATAAGCTCGGGATCCGGCAGCGATACCGTCGCTGCAGTATCCTCTGTCACCTCATTATCCTCAGGCGAAACAGGTTTGCAGATTATGGCTTTAAGCGAAAAGTCAGCGTTAATTACAGAAGAAGATACCGTTGAATCATCAAACATACGGAAATCGCACGCATCGATATGCCTTGTGAAAATGGGAAGCAGCCAATCAATATAGTTTGATGAAGTAGCGGCATATCCGTATGAAAGATGACCGTCTTCATCGAATGCTGACGAAACAGCTTTAAGCCTCTTTTCATAATTACACGTTGCAACCATAACAAGCAGTTCTTTTGCACGGGTCATAGCAACGTAAAGAACACGTGTTTCCTCGGAAATATCCATCATTCTCGAGCAAAAATCACCTGAAACAAACGGCAATGTCATCATTGATTTACCGCTGAATTTATCTTTAAGAAGCATTCCGATACCTTGATTCTTGTTGAAAACAACTTTGCCTTTTTCTGAATGCTCCATACTGTATGACAAATCTGCAAGGATGCACACGGGAAATTCAAGACCTTTACTCTTATGAATTGACATAATTTTTACAGCGTGTGAATCATCGGTTATACTGAATTCGGTGCCGTTTTTATCCGAAGAATCAATAAAGCGAAGGAAAGCACCAAGGCCGCACGCACCTGTAGCATCAAAGCTTCCTGCAAGGTTGAGCAGCGAATGCAGGTTTGCAACCCTTTGCTCGGGCTCATCGAGCGCTCTTGCAATTGAAACAACGTCGGTTTCGTCATACAGCCGCCGCATAAACTCAGCGGCACCCAGACCGATACTGATTTTTCTTATTGAGTCCATCTTATCAAGGAAGCGACGGCATCTGACATCACCTTCCGAAGCCGCTGTTACAACACTGCGGTAAACAGGCACACCTCTTTTGGCTCCCGTACGGATTTTTGAAAGATCCTGAGCGGTAAAGCCGAAAACCGGCGACATCATTACGGCGGTAAGATGAATATCAAGCAGCGGATTATCAAGCACACGCAACAGCGAAAGAATCATCCTCACCTCAGCTGAGCCGCTCAGCTCACCTTCAACCGAGCAGACTGCAGGAATGCCGATTCCTTCAAGAGCCTGAACGTAATTTATCATTCGCTTATTTGAACGCGTGAGTATGCTGATATCTCCGGGCACAATCGGTCGCTGAGTGTCGCCGCTCTTGATTAGCTTACCCGAATCAAGAAGGTCACGGATATATTTGGCAATATGCTCCGGTTCACTCTCATTTTCATCAGCTGCACGCAGTCTGAACTCAACATCGGGGGTATCCTGCTCAGGATATATCGCCTTGGGGTTGAGCTGTTCACTTTCATCATAGACGATTTCGCCGAGCTGCGGTGACATAAGACGGCTGAAAACAAAATTGACAGCAGACGTAACACCGTTGCGGCTTCGGTAATTTGAGCTGAGGTTAACCCTTGCGGGGTAATTGCTGCCGTCAAACAAAGGCAATCTGTCGCGTCTGCCGAGGAATATCTCTGGCATTGCCTGTCTGAATCGGTAGATACTTTGCTTAACATCGCCTACAAAGAATAAATTGCTCTCATTGTCGGATATTGCAGAAAAGATCATATCCTGGAGCATATTTGTATCCTGATACTCGTCAACAATAACTTCCCTATATGTTTCAGCCAGAGAAAGCGCAAGCGGAGTTTTGACGACATTATCACCGTCACGCTCAACCAGAAGTTCAAGAGCAAGATGTTCAATATCACTGAAATCAAACTTATTGTTTGTCATTTTCAGAGCGCGAAGCTCTTCGCCGTAGCTGATTATACATTCAACAAGACACTCAACAAGCGGCAACAGCTCTTTGCGGTCCCGGTCAAATTCAGCAGAAGTGACACAGACGTAATTTTTAAGCTTTTCTTTCACCAATTTTTTTACGGTATCGCGTCTTGTTTTTACAGAATTCTTAATCGCGGGATCAAGGCTGCGTTTGCTGCTGAAAGTCGGAAAGTGATAATATCTGAGTCGGTAATAAAGCTCATCCCATCTGCCGCTTTCAGCCATATCAACCAGATCTCTGAAAAGAGAAACCTCACCTGAAATCAGCTTGTCAAGATTTTCACCTACATCTTCTTTTGCTACATCGGGCTGATTGAGGATGCGCATTGCATCAGTCATAAGCTCAAGGCAATATCTGAGCCTTTCCGTCACTTCCTCGAGTATGAATTTGCCCCATATACTCTCGCTGACTGACGCCTCTGATTTATACGGCTCAACATATTTTCTCAATTCAGCTTCGGGAAAAGGAAAAGACGAAACAGCCGAATAAATGCTTTTTATTGTATCTTCAAGAGCTCTGTCACTGTTAACGGAAGAAACGGTATCTGCAAGTTTTCTGAAAGCTTCGCTGCCCGAACCGTACATACGGGCAAGAACCTTTTTAACGGCAATATCTTCGTATCTTGCAATTTCGCCCTTATCTGCAACAGCATAATCGGCACTGATGCCAAGCTGATGAAAATTCTCACGCACAAGTTCACCGCAGAAGCTGTCGATAGTGCAGATTTTTGCCGACTGCAAAAGAAGCTGCTGTTTCATCAGCCAAGGATCACCCGTTTGTGAAATGCGTTTATTAATTGCAGATTCTATGCGCTCTTTCATCTGAGCTGCAGCAGCCTTTGTAAACGTAACTATGACAAGTCTGTCTGCCGGGCAAGGATTCTGTATATCGGTAAGACGCTGAATAACACGCTCAACGAGAACCGTCGTTTTACCCGAACCTGCAGCAGCACTGACAAGCAGCGAACCGTCGCACCCGTCAATTGCAAGCTTTTGCTCCGCACTCCATTCATGCATCTTCCTCGCCCTCCTCTTCAAGTAATTTCAGACAATCGTCAAATTTCATACCTTCATACTTGTTTTCTTCCCCATTCCCCTCATAAAGACAGACATCAATATAAGGACAGTATTCACAGTGAGCAGTTGAGTAAGTACCGCCGTAGACAGGTTTAGCCGGTATTTCACCGCGATGCAGTGCGATGCCCATTTCACGCACCGTATTGACAACACTTTTTTCAAGTTCGGCAAGCTGAGAAAGTCCGATAAGATTATCGTAAAAACCTTTTTTGTTAAGCGGAACTACAGTACCGGAATTCTCGGTATCTATAGCGTGAACAACACGCGCATCATCAAGAATCAAGCCAGACATACGTCCCTCATTGATTACCTTTGCACGTAATATTTCCTGAGTTTCGTCACGTGTTGCTCTGCCCGGAGCCGACTTTGCAGGGATATACATAACACCTGCAGGCACAATGTTGCCGTATCGCTCTTTACCGTTTGCTTTGATAGCAAAAAGATAAAGAAGCATCTGCATATTAAGTCCGTGCAGAACATCGTTAAGTTCAAATTTCTTTGTACCCGTTTTATAATCCATTACACGAAGGAAGGTTTTATCCTCGGTTTTAAGAACGTCAACACGGTCTACCATACCGCTGAGAATAACTTTTCCTCCGTCAGGCAAATCAATCTCAAACTGCTTGATATCGGATTCCTTGCCGCCTATATTAAGCTCAAAATCAACAGGCTCGAAATCGCTGAGCTTCATCTCGTTGACAAGACACATCACAACGATGCAGAGCGAATCACAAAGGCGTCTGTAGAGAAAATCAAAACGTTCATCACGCTTATCTGCTCCCAGACTGTTGAGCAGATACTCGTCAAGGATTTTAACAACTTCTTCTCGTATTTTTGCTTCATCCAAGTCAATAAGCTTTTTACCGAAACGTGAAACCATTTTCTCAAGAACATAGTGTGAAACCGTGCCGCTCAATGCAGCGTCAATCTCTGCAATTCTTCGTTCATTGAGCTTGATTCCGTGACGGCAGAAATACATAAACGGACATTTGCCGTAGTCTTCAATTTTAGTAGCCGATACGTAAATATCGTTTCCGAAAAGAGCAGATGCAACCGAAGTATCTTCGATTCTGAAATCGCCCTTACCGCCTGCGCGGTCAAGTGCAGCCATACGTTCTGAATATCCTTCTCTGTCAGCAAAGCAGGCTTTGAGTGAGCTTTCAAGCACACTGTCGTGTTTCCATCCCTTTGCGGTTGCCTCAAAGGCAGATGCCTCACTCTGAATCAGATCAATTTCATCAAAATCGGATTCATCTTTTACAGCACACATAGGAAGAATGTTTTTGATAAGACCGATAAGCTCGGATGGATTTTTTTCCGCACCCGAAAAATCAGTTTTGCAGTGAGATACATAAAGCCGCTCATATCCGCAGCAAAGCGCACTGTATGCAATATAACGTTCCTCAAGGAAATCGCTCTGTGACGGTGCGGCAACACTCAGACCCATATCGTTGAGAATCTGTCTGTCAGCGTCACCGAGCACTCTGCCGGAAGACGGTTTTTTCGGGAACACACCGTCATTAACACCGACAACAAAAACAGCGCGCGGACGGTTGACACGAATGCGTTCAGCCGAGCCTATTATTATCTCATCAATACCGTGAGGTATTACACCTATATCCTGAACACCGAGCACAAGATTGAAAAGATCGAGAACACGGTGCGAATCAACCTTTGTATCGATAAGAGCCGCTGAAAGCTGATCAAAAATGAGCATAAGTCTGTCCCATACTCTGCCTAGCTCAACTGCATCTGCAGTTTCACCGTATGAATCAAGCGCAACAGCAAGCTTTTTCAGATTCTGGGGAGCGTTAACATCAACAAGATAAGAATAAAGTGCTGTCATCATCTGTGTTGCATTGCTGCTAAGTCTGAAACTGTTTCGGAACTTTTCAAGCGGCGCAATACAGGTTTCACGCAGTTTATTAATACTGTCAAGCTTCTCTTTATCTTTCTCGTTCAGAGCAGAGCCGAGACCCGACGGATTGTTAGTCCAACTCTCAAGCCAGCCTCTGCCGTCAATCTGCCAGAGGTAGACGTAGTTTTCAAGCTCGCTCACCTGCTCTACATCGAGCTGAGTAAGCTGAGTTTTAAGAAGACGGAATACCGCATCGGTTGAATAGCCTCTTGCAGCAATCTCCAGCGCAGCCCTCGCCATAACAACAGGAGGCTGTGAAGCCAATAATCTGCGTTTATCTTCAAACACAGGCACACCGTGCTTTTTGAGTGAAGCACGCAGCGATTTTGAATATTCATCTTCACTGCGTGAAATAACCGCAATATCACGGCAGCGATATCCCTCTTCACGCAGAAGCTTTTTAATCGTAAGCGCAACGAAGTCGCATTCTTCAAAAGCTGTTCTTGCAGAGTAAACAGTTACATCATCTGCAATACCGTCATAAACAGCTGAATTGACGGCATAAAGGTTTTCTTCAAGCGCTTGAATGCTCTGCGAAGCATAGCGTCCGCTATACTCGGGTACACGCACCTGAGAAACAGAAACACCGTTTTTCTTTGCAGTATTTATCAGCTTTCTTGCAGTTTCACGTACGCTCGAAAAAGCTGTGATATCATATTCGCCTGCGTAAATCTCGTCAAGGCAAAGCGTAATATACACATCATTACTCTGTGAAATGATGCGTGAAATAACATCGAATTCCTGCTGAGTGAAGCCTTTGAAGCCGTCAATAACAACGGTTGTTCCCTCAAAGCATCTGTCATCAAGAAGCTTATCGGCAAGAAGCGTAAGGTCATCTCTTGCATCGGAAAATCGCTGAGCAACAAGAGCATCAAAAGCTGAAATTATCAATGACAAATCACCGACTTTTTTGCGTAGCATACCGTCTTCAAGCTTATGCGACGCCTCTTCGAGCATCTGTGAAGTTACAGCGCATTTTTTAAGCTCATCGGATATTTTGAGCATTTCAGACACAACACCTATGCTTCGGGAAAACCTGCCGTAGACGTTAAGCTTATCGGAGGTTTCTTCAAGTGCTGTGCTCATAAGCGCCACTCTGCCCGCTTCATCAAGCTTGCATAAGCCGTGAATGTCACCGAGAATATTCTGAGCTAAACGCGAAAAACTGCATACCTCGACCCTAAGCGCATCCTTTTCACCGAGAAGAGTGAGAATACTGCGCTCACTTTCAAACGAAAACTGCTCGGGCACAATAAGGTAAATCCCCTTTTCACCTGAGTTGATTTTCTCCTTTATTATATTTTGAACATAGGTCGTTTTACCGCTGTTTATTCTGCCTGTGACAATCTTGAGCATATCATCTGACTCCCGGATAAGCATTTTAATTATAATATCATATTTTAAGCAGATATTCAATCTTACCTTACCAATATTTATATAATGAATCGCTGCGTCAAAAATGGTATAATCAAACCGACTCTTTCTTTCGGCAAGTAACTGAAAAAGGAATGATTATCACCATGCGACGATGTATCATCACCGTGCTTATCGCGGTTATAACTGCGGCATTTGCTTCGGTCAATGCTTTTGCCGCCACAACACCCGCCGCAGGCACGGTATCAACTGCTTCGGGAAAACTTTATGTAAGAAGTTCACCCGGAGGAAATATCGTTTCAAGCCTAGAAAAAGGCAGAAGCGTTATGCTTGCAGGCGAAGAAAACGGATGGTATAAGGTTGAGTATGAATCGGGCAGATACGGCTACAGCTCAAAAAGCTATATCACACCGATAGCTTCAAGCGAATACAAGACAGTTAAAACAACTTCAGGCAGACTATACGTCAGAAAATCCGCAGGCGGCGAAATAATAAACTCCATTGCAAGCGGAAGCAAGGTTGCTGTACTGAGCACTTCGGGTAATTGGAGCAAGGTTGTTTATAACGGCAGCAGTATCGGATATGTAAGCAGCAATTATCTGATTTCAGCCTCGCAAAACTACGGATTCAAATCTGTCAGACTGAATGTGCCCGACTTCAAGCAAACAGACAGCAGATGGGCAAATCATAAAATCGGTAACACCAACCAAACAATAGGTCTTATCGGCTGCACGACAGCAGCTGTAGCTATGGCGGAAAGTTACCGTACTGGCACAACCATCTATCCTCACAAAATGGAGGATCGTCTGAGCTATTCATCTGGAGGTGCGCTGTACTGGCCTTCCAACTATACTGCAACTACAAATTTTAACGGATATCTTTCACTGATTTATTCTAAGCTTAAAGAAGGTAAACCGGTAATTGTCGGAGCTAAAAAAGCCAACGGAAGTCAACATTGGGTTATTGTTACGGGAGTTAAAGCTACCAACTCACTGAAACCTACCGACTTTATAATCAACGATCCCGGCACGTCAACACGCACAAACCTCGGTCAGTTTTTCAGCATTTACCATTATCTTCACAAAATAGTCTGGTACACTAATTAAACAAAAAGAATCGGGAGGACTTTTATATCTTCCTGATTCTTTCAATTTGTTTTGACAACACCGTATTTATCAACTATAATGTTCTCATTATTTTGTTGGAGAATATTATGAAACCGAAAGCATTAAAGCTGACATTGACCGCACTATTTGCAGTTATCATATCAATCTGCTCTATGCTCAGTTTTCCTGCCGCTGTGCCGTTTACACTTCAGACCTTCGGTGTTTTTCTGGCACTGTTTGTGCTCGGCGGCAGATTCGGTACGCTGAGCATTGCGGTGTATATCTGCCTTGGTATGGCAGGTCTGCCTGTCTTCCACTCATTTACGGGTGGAATAGGAATTCTAATGAGCAGCAGCGGCGGATATATAATCGGATTCTTACTTTCGGGTATGCTTTATACGCTGTTAACGAAAGTAATCGGTGAAAAAGCGTGGGTTAAACTGATTTCAGCTTTTTGCGCGCTTGCAGTCTGCTATATTTCAGGCACGCTGTGGTTTGCATTCACCGCAACACAAAGCAGTGGCATTTTACCGATTTTTATGAGCTGTGTTGTACCCTTCGTGATACCTGACACCGTAAAAATTCTGCTTGCATTCTTCATTTCAAAACGAACCGAGAAATTCATCCGTTCACACGCACGCTGATTTCGCCGCTGCGAAGCACATCATCCGTACCGTCATCATTTTTTATTATTAATCCGCCGCATCCGTCAATCCCGATGGCTGTGGCGGTATTTTTTTGTCCGTTAAAATAATAGTCTATACGCTTACCGATAACAAGGCTTTTTCTTCGGTATTCATCAAGCGTCTTTTCATCAAGAGCACCGAAGTTCAGAGAAAAAAGTTCATCTGCTACCGCGGCAATAAGCTGTTCTTTAAGTGAAGCATCACAGTCGAGAGTACCGGCAATACCGTCAAGCTCTCCAGGGAAACTACAGTCTGAAAGATTTATGCCGACACCAATAATAACACTCTTTACTCTTCCCTCCCGGGCAACAGCCTCACAGAGAATACCGCAGACCTTTCTGCCGCCGCAATACAAATCATTAACCCACTTGATAAGGGTTGATTTACCGGTAACCGATTCTACTGCTCGGCTTACTGCAACGGCTGCTGCGGTAGTGATACCGACCGTATCCTCAAAAGGCAGATCAGGATGAATAACAACTGTCATATAAACCGAGCCGCTGTTTTCCGAGTAAAAGCTCTTTCCGTTGCGACCTCTGCCGCCCGTCTGACGGTCAGCAGCGATAAGCAGAAGCGATTTTTCACCGATGTTAATCAAACTGCGTGCAAACGTATTTGTAGAATCAACGCTTTCAAGACAGATTGTTTTAACGTTTTCCTTTTTCAGGTTTTTTGTAATTACATCAGCAAGCATCGTCATCACCCGCAATATCAGCAGTAGAAAAACGTATAACTTTACCGAGGTCGGCAAGACTCAACTCAACGTGCCTGCCGATTTTGCCGCCGCTGAAAATGACCGTATCGCAGTTCTCAGCCGATTTATCAAACGTTGTACGGAAGAATTTCTTCATTCCGATCGGTGAACATCCGCCGTGGATATAACCCGTAAGCGGAAGAAGTTCCTTTGACTTTATCATTTCTATTGACTTTTCACCAACAGCTTTTGCTGCTTTTTTTAAATCAAGCTCTTTTTCAACCGGCACAACAAAGCAGTAATGATTGCCGCTTTTACCAACGGTTACAAGCGTTTTAAAAACCTTTTTCGGGTCAAGTGACAATATATCCGCAACCTCAGTGCCGCTTGCTGCCTGTTCGGCTTCATAAGCATGGGCGATATATTTAATTTTTTTCTGATCAAGTATCCGCATTACATTTGTTTTTTCAAGCATAAAAAACATCCCCGTAAGTTTTATGCGATTATTATATCACTTTACTTATTTTTTGCAAGCAGACCTTTTTTTAATTTACTGTTGAAATTTTGCAATCACAGTGGTATAACTTGAAATATATTCACATTTCAGCGGTATATCTGCCGATTTCACAGATTCGACAAATAAACCGCAACAGGTTGTATAATCATCACATCAAGACACACTATTTAACCCGGAGATGTAAAAAATGCAGATTGCAATATGTGAGGAATGCAGCAAAGAAGCGGCTGCAATTAAAGAATTTCTGAAAAAGTATTCACAAACAAAATCGCTTTCATTTTCCGTTTCTCAATTCAGTAACGGAACAGATCTTATTTATGAAATTGAAGACGGTAAGCATTTTGACATTATTTTTATTGATGACAAAAACAACTACAACGGAATTACGACAGCGGAAAAAATCAGACAGCTCAACTACTCCGGTGAAATAATATTCACGGCTGATACAAATGAGCACGCAGTTGACGGATATGAAGTCAATGCCTGCGGATACATTGTCAAGCCTTTGAGCCGCTCAAAGCTTTTCGGTGCACTTGACAGAGCGGCTGACAAATTCACGGCTGACGTATACCGTTTCAAGCACAGAAGCGATATCATTACACTTGCACTAAACGACATTATGTTCATTGAAAGCCGCAACTCGAAATGTATTATCCACTGCAAAGACGGCGCAAAGCACACAATCTACACCAAACTGAGCGAAATTGAAAAAGAGCTTAATGACAGCAGGTTTTTGCGAAGCCACCAGAGCTATCTTGTCAATATGAACCATATTATAAAAGCGGATAAATGCTTTGAACTGACAAACGGTGAAAAGATTCTTATAAGACAGCGAAGCCTGAAAGAAATCAAAAAGAAATACACCGAATATACAGGCACAAAATAAGGGAAGATTCACTGCGAATCTTCCCTCTTTATTATCCTGCTTTTAGCTGAAGTCTGAATTTATCGGCTAACATTGCAATAAACTCCGAGTTGGTAGGTTTGCCGCGCTGTGACTGAATTGTATAACCGAAATAAGAATTGAGCACCTCAACGTCTCCCCTGTCCCACGCAACCTCAATAGCGTGGCGGATTGCACGCTCCACGCGCGAAGAAGTTGTGGCATATTTTTTTGCAACACCCGGATAGAGCAGTTTTGTTACGGCATTTATACTGTCGGGGTCTTCAATGGACATTATTATCGCTTCACGCAGATACTGATAACCCTTTATATGTGCCGGCACACCTATCATATGAAGCGTCTGTGTAATCCTCATTTCAAGACTGTCCGTGCCCTCTCTTGTCGATTCGCGCTGTTTGTCGGTAAACATTGACTGAATACGGTTTGCCATTGCATCGTAATCAAACGGACGCAGGAAAAAATAATCAGCCCCTGCGTTCATAATATCGCTTTCAAGTGCAGGGTTATCAAACCCGAAAACAATAATGAATTTTGTTGCAAGCATCGGGTGCTGGATTTTCAGTGAACTTATAACGCTTATTGCGTCAGCGCCTGGCAGAAAAACATCCATTATAACCGCATCGGGTCTTGTCTTTGACACAATTTCAATAAGACGTCTGCCGTCTTTTTCGATACACTCCGCATCCATTCCGTGGCTTTTCATTGCAGTACGGCAGGGTTTTCCGAAATTATCACTGATATCCGCAATGAGAATTCTGAGTTTTTTCTCCATAAAAAATCATTCCTTAACTTAAATTTATGTTTCATAACGTGATTGCTGTGAATAACTTAATTAACCGCGCTTTCCGCTCACCTCCGACAATGTTTGCTTTCACACCTTGACACTGTGGAAAATATTAGCAGATTAAGCGCTTAAAAGGATGTTTTTTATGAAAATGAAGCGATTTATAATGAATGCGGCTGACGAATAAGCGGATAAAACAAAAAAGTGTACCGAAAAAGCAAACGCTTAATCGGTACACTGAAAAATCTGTTAACTTGCAATGTCAATGCTGACCACAGTCATCACGCCGTCGCACACTGAAAAACGCACCTCAAAACCTGCAAAAGCAAACCCGTAAATCCGCTCAGGGTCATTCTGATAAGACGGTCTGGGGTCCTGCGAGAGAATAGCTGTAAGTGTTCCGCGCTTCTCTTCGGGAATACGGGATAACAGCTCATCATTAACCTCAACGGTAAGCGTTCTGTCCGGCAGAGTCTGAGTAAAACCGCAAACCGCATCCGGGTGCGAATCGGTATAACTAAGATACGGTTTGATATCGTATATCGGTGTACCGTTCATCAGGTCACATCCGCTCACATAAAGCACTGGACCTTCATCGGCAGTATACTCGATCCTTTCAAGTCTGACGGAAGATAAGCCGATTGAGTTCGGTCTGAACGGCGAACGCGTTGCAAATACACCTACCCTTTTGTTGCCGCCGAGCATCGGTGGGCGCACCGTAGGTGACCAGCCCTCCCTCACAGCTTCGGAAAACTGCCAGAGAAGCCAGATATGAGAAAAATCCTCAAGCCCTCTGAACGCTTCGGGGTTGCGGTATTCACGCTCAAACACAATTCTGCCCATTATACCTTCGACCAGTCCGCTCTGGCGAGGCAGACCGAATTTTGAGGGTAGATCGGTTGAGATACGGGCAATTATTTTCATTTTGATTCCTGAGCTTTTTTCTCCTGCTCTTCCTTATCCTTTTTCTCCTGCTCCTCAAGCTTCTTTACAAGACGGGCATAGTTTTCTGCAGGGATATCGGGATTACCCTTTGAGTAACCGGGAATAAGCATATCACCCGCAACCTTGGGATCTGTGCAGCGTGTATCATTGCGCCAGATATCACGCTCTTCCTTATTGCGGAGGTTGGGAACATCCATAGGCTTGCCGCCTTCAAGAACCGAATAATAAGCAAACATACCGGGCAGGAACATATCCATAGCCTCATAAACGTCGATAATATCCGCATTCTTATTGCCGTTGAGATACTCAATGAAATTGTACATTACATAGAAGTCGGAGCCGCCGTGACCGTAAGGCTCTGCCTTGTATGCAAGCTCATCAGCAGTAGACGTAAGAACACTTTCAGAATCGTTATCGCCCTCGTTTTTATCGCAGTTGACATAAAGGGTATGAACGTATTCTTTTGTTTCATCATCTTCGCGTGCGCTTTCCATTCTGCCCTTTGAGCCGTAAATGGAATACCAGATAGAATCCTTTGACGGACCGACACCGTGGATGCTCTTGAGAACAGCACCGTTTTCAAGTGTTACCATCTCAATACCGATGGGACCTGCCTTTGCACCCATACGCTCCATTCTCTTATTGAAAGGAACCTCAAATCCGCTGACTCTGACAGGACGCATACCTGTGATATGTACAAGCGGACCTAAGGAGTGTGTGCAGTAATAGCAAGCATGCATCTGATTGCGCCAGTGATCGGGCAGACCTCTTGTCCAGTTGTGCCATCCGCCCTCACAGTTGTGCATATATTCGCCCTCGCCGTACTCAAAATCACCGAGAACTCCTGCGCGATAAAGCTGACGCATTTTGCGAGGTGCTGCCATATAGCAGTAGTTTTCTGCATAAGCATAGGTCTTGCCGGTACGCTCAACAGCTTCGATAAGCTCGACAGCCTGCTTGAGAGTCTGTACGGGAAGAACCTCGCTTATAACATTAAGACCTTTTTCCATACACTTTACAGCAAAAGGAGCGTGCTCTGTAGCAAAGTTTGCAAGAACAACAGCATCCATATCGTGCTCAAGGAATTTATCAAAATCATCGTAAAAAACAATGCTGTCGTTGCCGTATGCTGCCTTTGCCTTCTCGAGTGTGGGAACGTGATTGTCGCAGATTGCAACAAGCTCTGCATTATCCTGCTTTACGCAGTAATCCATCATTGTTTTGCCTCTGCCTGCACCGACAACACCGATTTTAACCTTGCGGGGAGGTGTATAACCGTCACGGTAGATGGGATAGCAGTAAACACCGTCCTCATCAACGGCATCAGCCTTATCAATGCCGTACTCTGTGAGCACAGCCTCCCAGCGCTCTTTCATACCCTCGTCATATTCGACAGGATGGAAGCCTGAATTGAGATAGCTCTTTACGGCACCCTTGCGCCACTCATCTGTTGTGAGATAAATATACTTAACACCCTGAGCGTTGAGCTTTTTGATGGCAATATTGTTGAGATACTTGACAAGGCCCTTGCCTCTGAACTCGGTCTTTATACCGACCATATGAAGCTCACCGCAGTTCTTCTCGGGGTGGAAGATGGCGGATGCAGTGCCGACGTGCTCACCGTTATAATCAATAAAGAAGACGTCGGTTGCAATATTCACATCGTCGTGGTCAGTGATTCTGTCGTCAAAAGTTTCTCTGTCGGAATCATCGCCGACAAGACCATTTTTACAGCAATCAATCCATGCCTGAACATCTTCATCACTTTCTGTGCAATTTGAAAACGAATAACCCTCGGGCAAAGTAAGTTCTTCGATGGGAGTACCCGCTGTCCAATACATTTTGAGTTGTCTCATTTTCTGTCACCTCATAAAAAATATTACAGGGAGAGTATGGCACATTTTGTTGTAATTTTCAAGCTTATTCACAAAATATATTGAAAAACGCAGCAAAAAGTATTAATCTAACAACATAACAGATTTACAGAAAGAAGATGTATTATCTATGTGGAAACAAAAGCTTTGCCTGAGCACGACCGACGACTCACCACTCAGCACAAAAGAACAGATAATGCTGTTTAAGAAATCCGGCTTTGAGGCATTTTTCACGGGATGGAAGCCGGGTGAACCTGTCAAGGAATACGCCGAGCTGGCTAATGAGCTCGGTATGATATATCAATCAATACACGCACCGTTCGGAAAAGCTGACGATATGTGGCACGGTGATGATTCTTTGGGAAAAGCAGCGGTTGAAGAGCTGATCGACTGCGTTCACGCCTGTGCGGAATGCGGCGTTGAAATAATGATTGTTCACGCGTTTATCGGATTTGATGATGACAGGAAACCGACTGAACAAGGATTGGAAAGATTCGGTAAAGTTGTTGATGAAGCTCAGAAGTATTCGGTAAAAATTGCATTTGAAAACACCGAAGGCGAAGAATATCTCGCCGCATTGCTTGAACATTTCAAGGATAACGACAGCGTAGGATTCTGCTGGGATTCGGGGCACGAAATGTGCTACAACTATTCAAAAGATCTTCTTGCACTTTACGGCGACAAGCTGATTGCAACACATCTCAACGATAACCTCGGAATAAGCGATTTCGGCGGCAGGATATACTGGACCGATGACCTGCATCTGCTGCCCTTTGACGGTATTGCCGACTGGGACGGCATTGCAAAAAGGCTTGACAGATGCGGCTTTAACGGAATAATGACGTTTGAACTTAACATCCGCTCAAAACCCGACAGACACGAAAACGATATATACACAAAAATGACAACCGAAGAATACATTGCCGAATGCTACAAAAGAGCGTGCAGAGTTGCTGCAAAAAGGCGCAGATAACCGCTATTTTTTATTAAAATTTAACAATTAACTTATAGACATTATGTAACCTTTCTGTTACAATATTAACATTAAATTAACGCAAAAGGAGATGCGTAGAGTTGAATTTACAAAAACTTATCGACAAAAAAGGTAACGCGGCTAAGTATATGGTCGAGGAAATCACGCACATCATCAAAACATTCGAGAAGCGTGACCCCGGCTCTAAGGGTGAAAAACAGGCCTGCGAATATATGGCAGACGTACTTAAAAACGACTGCGGCTGTGAATACGTAAAGGTCGAATCATTCAAAGAAAATCCCCGTTCATTCTATGGCTGGATTTATTTCACAATGACTTTTGTTCTTCTGGCTGTTGTTCTTTTCTTCTTCTTCCCGATTGCCAGCGTATTGCTTATCTGCGCAGGTTTCTTTATTGTTCTTGCACAGTTCGGCGTTTATAAAAAGCTTATTGACCGTTGCTTCCCCGAGAAAACGGGTCACAACGTAACAGCATACAAGAAATGCACAGGCGAAACCAAGAGAAGAATCATCTTCAACGGTCACCCTGATGCTGCCTGGGAATGGCCCGTTAACTACGCGCTCGGCGGTGTTGGCTTCGAGGGTCACGCAATCATCTGCGTCGTAGGCGCACTTTTCTATCTCGTAATTTCAGTTATTTATATCATTCAGAACGGTCTCGGCTTCGGTGTTGCAGACACATCCGATCCTGTTGTTAAGGCTGCTCTCTGGGGTCTGATTTTTGTTCCGTTTATGATCGGTCTTTACTGGATGGTCAACTACAAGCGTCCCGTTGACGGTGCAAACGATAACCTCTCCGGCTGCTATATGGGTATCGCAATCCTCAAGGCACTCAAGGACGAAGGCATTGAGCTTGAGAACACAGAAATCGGTGTTGTTCTTACAGGCTCTGAGGAAGCAGGTCTCCGCGGTTCAAAGGCATGGTGTGAGGCACACAAGGACGAATTCAACGACGTACCCACATTCTTCTATTCTTACGATACAATTTATGACCCCAAATACCTTATGGTTAACTACCGCGACCTCAACGGTACGGTTAAGGTTGACAAGGATGTATCCGACCTGTTTATGGAATCCGCAAAAGAGCTTGGCATCCACTGCTCAAAGGGTATGGTTCCCCCGCTCGGCGGCGCAACAGATTCTGCAGCATTTGCTCAGGCAGGTCTCAGAGCTACAGGTATAACAGGTCTTAACCATAAGCTTGAAAGCTACTACCACACAAGACGCGATACATACGACAACATGAACGAAAAGGGTCTTGCAGACTGCTACGCAGTAAGCGTAAAGGTTCTTGAAAAGTTCGATGCAGGCGCAAAACAGTAAGAGATGAAAGAAAAAGAACTTGTATTCAAGCTCAGCAAATCTGATAAATCCGTAATAATACCTATGTTGATTTTTATGATTGTTACAGGCGGAATTTCATTGTGGCTGTATCTCTCAGACAACGGGTTCTTTATATTTACGCTTATCTTCTTTGCTTTTATTACCGCTCTTTTAATTCACGCTGTTTATTGCATTTGTTTTATTAAGGTTTTGATTTACGAAGACGGATTTCTTTATCAACCGAATATTTTCACTAAAAGGTATTTCGATTATTCAGAAATTTCCGAAGCGTGGGACACTCAAAAGCATTATCCCAACAACACAGTAACGTGGTGTTTTAATTTTAAAACAGTTGACGGTCAACAGTTCAGCTTTGTGTGCCCGATGAATCAAAGCGACGGCATTGATTATATGCTTGATAAAATAAATAATTAGAAAATGGGTTCTGTTCAAATTGAACAGAACCCATTTTTTCAACTTACAAAAATATGTTTTTTAATATAGTCTTAACCTCTTCAATGCTTTCTTCTGCGCAATTTATGTATCCTGCATAATTTTCGCAGCAAACAATTAAGTTATAACGTATTTCTTCAGACAAATTACCGTTTTTATCTTTTTCGTGTGTGATTAATTTATAGGTATAACCTAAATAATTATTTACTTGTTCTTTTTCCGCTTCAGAAACATTTTTAAGCCACATTCCGATAAAATCTTCTGCGCTGTCATTATCTTTCAAACAGTAAATATCCATCACACAGTCATTTGACTTGTCAGCACTGATTCTTTCAACTACATTTTTGTACAAAGCTGCACCGGGAGTGTCATCATAAAATACTCTGTATCCCTTTTCACCCAATACTTCAATTAATTCTTTCAGCTTATCATCAGCATTTTCATATTCGCTTTTATCCGGAATTAATTGAGCCTGTGTTGCATAGGTTTGTGAGCCGTACGAATCTTCACGGTCTATAAGACGACCATCCTTGATCACTTTATCAGTAACAAACATATACATAAAAAACACTAAACCAGCCAGCCAAATACAAATAAAAGCATATGCAGGTATATTGGAAACTCTGAATACAAAGCGATTTTTATATTTTCCGCTTTTCCAATTTGCAGAATAATTGGCTAACATCTGTGAATTATAATCGGTTATACCGCGGTTTTTAATTTTTTCAAGTATGTTTCTCTCTGCGAATTTATTATAAATTATTCCTGATAAAACCATTAAAGCAACAAACACGCCGCAGATTACACCAATAACATTCAAGAAATGATTTAAATAGGATATATCAGAAACATACCCTATAAAAGAAAGCATTCCGCCTATTGCAGACAATATCTTAAAGGGTGAAGGTAAATAAACTAACAGCATTGTTTTATACGGCGCAGGAGATGTATCAATAAGCCAATTTGATACGCTGCTCATTTTATGACCTGCTTCTTTGAGCTGATAACTGAACACTTCATCCTCGTATTTCAGCGAAGAATGACAAGCCGCTTTCCATACCCATCTTGTGCTTAACTCGATAAAAAGCGACATAGCCATAAAATAAATTATTCTCAATAATTGGGTGGACATTTCACACCTCAAATCTTATACAAATCATTAGATTGAAAATTTGTGCTGACCGCCGTTGAGATTCGTTTTAAATTCACCGCAGACAAACGCAGCAGAAGAATTTTCGGGCAGTTCAATATCGAACCAAACGCTGTCGCCTTTTTTCTCATAAGAAACTGAAATTCTGCCCCTGACGGTTGTTATAAAGCCACTCGCTTTATTCAGACCTTCTACAAGGCAGGGCTTGATAACAATATGCTCAAAGCCTGCGCTGTCTGCGCGCTGAGTAATACCGAGCAAATAAGTGAACAGATAGCGTGTGAGCGCACCGAACATCGGGTGATTAAGTGAGCGTTCGGGCAGCCAATCCTCCCAGAGGGTTGTTGCGCCGTGCTCCATCATATAGCCGAATGACGGCAGCTTGCGTGAATTCATAAGGTCAAAAGCAACCTGTGCGTTGCTGCTTTCAAAAAGAATCCTCGGCAGGACATCAGTTGCGACAATGCCTGTATCAAAGCATTCTCTGTCCGCATACTTTTCAACTGTCATCTGCAACGTTTTTTCGTCGCCGAGACCTGCATCGAGAGCAAGACAGTTTGCGCCCTGAACATCGCCGCAGTAACAATGTGTCATCGGACTATAGTAAGCAACATCAACCATATCTGATGCTTTTTTGATAAGCTCGGGCAGATGTGAAACGCAGTCCTCTTTACCGATGAGTCGGGCAAGCTCGATAACCATTTTCATCTGCTTTATGAAAAGAACGGTATTGACGTAAGTTTCGGGAATAAGCACGCGGCTCTTTGTGTGCGGCTCAGGCTTATGAAGCTCCATAGGTGCACACCAATCGCCCAGACACCACTCGCTCTCTTCGCGGCATACAAGACCGTTTTCACTGCGACTTACCATATAATCAATATATTTGAGCATATTGGGAAGATACTGCTCAATAACACTTCTTTCACCAAAGGTTTTATAAAACACGTAGGGCACAACAACGATTGCGCCGCCCCACGCAGCAGGACCTCCGCCACCGCCGCAGAAGGGTGTTGTATGCTGAACGTGACCCGTTTCAACATCCTGACAGTCGGCAATATCGCCCATCCATTTAAGATAAAACTCCTTGCTGTCGGTCATAAGCATAACGGCTTCGGCACAGAGCTGTCCGTCACCCGTATAACCGAGACGTTCAATATGCGGACAATCCGAAGGCACACCGCAATGCATATTATCAAGCTGTGTGCGAAGATAAGTTTTATAAAGCCAGTTGAGCACTTCACTGTCTGAATCAAAATCGCTTGTTACGGGACAGTCGGAATGAATAACGTTGACAGCTTCAATTCGTGCGTTGTTTGAAAGCTCAATATAACGAAATGCGTGCCAGCAGAAATGAGGATAATACGATTCCCCTGCAGAAGTATGTTTAAAAACTTCCTGCTGAAGCTTATCGCCGTCACCGCCGCTCGGATAGAAATCGAGCGTTGAATCAGCTTTGAGCGCATCGGCATAGCGCACGGTTACGGTTTCGCCGTTGTCAAACGGAGTTACAACAGCATAGCCTGTTATTCCTTCGCCGCAGTCATAGATGCTGTAATCACCGAAATCCTTAATTTTCGTTGCAGAAACGTTGCGGATTACTCTGTCGGGAGGACAGGTCTGAATCAAAAAATCGCAATCGGGTGCGGATGAGATATTGACCGCTGACCATGCTGAATCGTCATAACCTGCACAGCTGAAACCACTCTTAGAAAGCGAATAATCGTGCCTTTCACCGCCGTAAATGTTGTTATAGGTAATTTCACTGTTTGTGCACTTAAGGCTGCCGTCGCTTAAAATTTCGGCTGTTGTGCCGCTATTATAAACTATATCAATTTTATAGCATAGCTTCAGCTCACCGTAGCTTGTCCATGTCGGGTCACCGTCACCCTCATCATCAAGGTTATACCATCCGTTACCAAGCATTACACCGAGTGCATTTGCACCCTCTGCAAGATACGGCGTGATATCGTATCGCATTGCATAGGTGCGATAGCTCATAATATCCTGACGGATTTTATAATGTGCACTGAGATCTCTGTAGCAATACTGAGAAAAAGCAGGCACGAGCAGGTCATCACTGACCTTTCTGCCGTTTATATAAAGTTCAAACATACCAAGACCGCAGATTGTGACAGTTGCACTTTTCACATTCTCTGCGAAAAACTCCGAGCGGAAAAGAGGGGCGACAACGCTTTTATCGGCGCTTATCCATTGAGCACCGCCGAAAATATCGGAATGAGTCATAACAAAATCCTCCTAAAGAAAAAAAGCCGCGGACATACCACGGCTGTATTGTTTTATTCAAGCTCTGCAATCCAGACAAGGTCAAAGCTGTCTTCAGGTTCGAGTGACTGAATGCCGCGTTTTTGTGAAACATCCTCATATCTGATTCTGTCATCGTTTACACCGTACCAGGGCTCGATGCAAACATAAGGTGCGTTCGGCTTTGCCCATATGCCGAGGAAGGGTGCATCGCCGAAATCAAAACGGACGGTGCGTGAGTGATTATCACTTTTAAGTGTGACGACGTTTGAGTTAAGGTCCGAGAAGATAAGCGCATCCTCTGCAAAGAGATCGGGTGTAAGACGCAGGCGTCTGCCCTCTTCAAGCTCAACATCAAACTTTGTGCCGATGATTATATTTTCTTTATCTATCTTCTCAACCTGTGCGCCCTCTTCACTCTCTTCAAACTCGAGGTAGTCGCCTATCTCACAGTTGAAGCCCGGATGTGCACCGAGCGAGAAATACATCTTCTTATCATCAAGGTTTGTTACGGTATGAGTAACCTTGATTGCTCTGCCGACAAGCTCAAAACAAACCGCAAGCTCAAAAGCAAACGGGAACATCGCGAGCGTATCCTCGTTTGAACGGAGGATAAACACAGCTCTTGCACCCTCAACATCAGCCGCTTCAAAAAGCATCTTACGTGCAAAACCGTGCTTGGCAAGCGGATATTCTGCACCTTCATAGCGGAACTTATCCTCATAAAGCTGACCTATAACAGGGAAAAGCACGGGTGCCTGACCGTACCAGACATCAGGATTACCCTGCCAGAGATATTCGCAGCCGTCATCCTTTGTTATAAGAGAGTGAAGCTGTGCACCCATATCATCAATCTGAGCAATGAGATATTCGTTTTCAATACTGTAATACATCGAACAATTCTCCTAATATCAATATTTTATGCGTTCTGTTTTTGTCTGTATGATTCAACTTCCCAGTTTGTGATGAAGTCGGAAAGCTCATCTGTCATATGAAGAGGACCGCCGAATGATTCGGAATATGTTGCGACTTTGAGAGCATCGTTGAAAAGTGTTGCCGCTGTTTCGCTACCCTTGGGTGTGAGATCAACGGCAAAGAAGCCGCAGCCGTTGATGATGATAATTTTGGGCATATAGCCGTGCTCATCAACGTATTCGTTCACAGCACCTCTGATACAAGCCTGACAGAAGCCGTAAACAGGCTCTGCCTTGCAATAAACGATGTGATCGGGAGTAAAAGGCTTCATAACAGCCTTTGCAGTTTCGGGACTCTCAGCAAAGCGGATTGCCTCAGCACTCGGCTCGTATGTGATAACGGCATCGTCACCGTAAAGCTCATAAATAACATCAAAGCATTTCTGCGCTTTTTCGCCGTCATAATCGCCGCTGTCAAAATCAGGCTCACGGACAACAGCCGCATTGAGCTTTGACATAACAGCCGCCAGCTTTTCACCTATTTCTTCAACGGTATCGGCAGCAAGAAAAATACCGTGATTCTGAAGAAGAAGCATATCTGCATCCTTACCTGTCTGTGCTTTATATGCGTTCATCTTATCGTAGCAGATTTTAGAGAGTGTGTAGCCGGGCTTGCAGGATTCGATCCATACAAAGCCGTCACCGAAAAGCTCTTCTGCTGCTTCTTTACCGTTAACCGAGCAGGTAAGACCGTTGACAAGTGCGGGATGAACGTGGAAAACAAATCTGTGAGGAAAGAGGCTGTGAAGCAGAGTTTCAACGCTGGGACGTTTGTTTTCTTCACCGGGCATTTTAGCTGCTGTAAGATCAGCAAGAGCCTGAGCTTCACGCGCATCATCGTCCGAAGGATATTCCTTTGTAAAAATGTCGGCAAGTGCTGCCCTGCTCATTTTGACAAAACCTTCGTCTGTAATGGTTGCAAGCTGTGTGCCCGAACCCTTGATATACATAACATCGCCGTCCTTGGCAGAGGTGTTACCGCCGCCTGCAAGAACAAGCTCCTCGTTTGAACCGTAGATATTTGAGAGAGAAACCAACTCATTGAGTACCATAATATATTCACCTTTACTGATAATAATTATATCAATGATAAACTAAATCAAAACAAATTGCAAGGGTATTTGTGACAGCTGAAAAATTTTTCGCAGAATGTAGAAAAATACTTGACAATTATTGTGCAAAAGGTTATAATCGAAACAGTTATCGAACATTTGTACTATACCTTTCGGAGGATAAAGATATGGCAGAGAAAACAACAGTCAGAATTGCAGACAAGAACAGCGCACTCGAAACAGTTCTCAAGCAGATTGAAAAAAGCTACGGCAAAGGTGCTATTATGCGCCTTGGTCAGAACTGCGGTCTCAACGTTGAGGCTATCTCAACAGGTTCTCTTACACTCGACAATGCAACAGGCATCGGCGGTCTCCCCCGCGGCAGAATTGTCGAGATTTACGGTCCCGAATCTTCAGGTAAAACCACACTCGCTCTCCACGTTGTGGCAGAAGCACAGAAGGCCGGCGGCGAGGCAGCTTTCATTGATGCGGAGCACGCACTTGACCCCGTATACGCTTCTCATCTCGGCGTAGATATTGACTCGCTTCTCGTTTCACAGCCCGACAACGGCGAACAGGCACTTGAAATCACAGAGGCACTTGTCCGTTCAGGCGCACTTGACGTTGTTGTTGTCGACTCTGTTGCCGCTCTTGTTCCCCGTGCCGAAATTGACGGTGAAATGGGCGATTCACACGTAGGTCTTCACGCAAGACTTATGTCCCAGGCTCTGCGTAAGCTTGCAGGCGCAATTTCAAAATCAAACACAATCCTTATTTTCATAAATCAGCTTCGTGAGAAGGTCGGCGTTATGTACGGCAACCCCGAAGTTACAACAGGCGGACGCGCACTCAAGTACTACGCTTCAATGAGAATTGACGTTCGTAAGGTTGAGCAGCTCAAAGGTACAGGCGGCGAATTTATCGGCTCACGCACAAAGGCAAAGATTGTCAAGAACAAGGTTGCTCCCCCCTTCAAGACCGCTGAATTTGATATTATGTTCGGCAAAGGTATCGCCATTGAGGGTGAGATTCTTGATCTTGCCGTTCAGTACGATATTGTTCACAAGAGCGGTGCATGGTTCTCCTATAATGACGAGCGTCTCGGTCAGGGCCGTGACAACGTAAGAGAGCTGTTCAGGACAAACAAGGCTCTTCGTGAAGAAATCGAAGCTAAGGTCAGAGCCAGATTCTCGGAAAAGACAGACATCAGAGATGAATCAGCTGACGAGGAAACCGAGCTTCCTCCTGCTCCCGCACCTGTTGTTGCACCTCCCGCTCCCAAGAGCAAGCTCAAAGCTAACCTCGATATCGCAGTGGATGACGACGAATAATTATGATAATCACAGCACAAAAAGGCAAAGCAAATAAGATACATATCAGCATCGACGGTGAGTACAGGCTCACCGTTGATGCTGATTTCTGGTTTTCAAGCGGTTATGTTTCGGGCGATGAAATAGACGAAGACCAGTACAAAGTGCTTGCGGACAGAATCGCCAAACGGCGCTGTTTTAACCGTGCTCTCAACATTCTCTCCCGCCGTGACCACTGCGAAAAAGAGCTGTTCAATAAGCTCAGGCGCACCGACGGTGACGAAGCGGCGGCTCACGCGGTTGAAAGAGTTATTTCACTCGGTTATATCAACGACGAGCGATACGCACAAAACCTTGCAGAAGAGCTCGGCTCACGAAAAGGATACGGACTTCGTGCAATCCGCAGCGAGCTTATAAAACGCGGAATTGACCGTGAAACGGCTGACAACACAATTAATACATTAACACTTGACGAAAGTGATAATATTAGAGTATTATTAGAAAGTAAGTTTTCACGCAAGCTCAATACGGAAAAAGGCAGAAAACAGGTGTTTTCCGCTTTGATGCGCCTTGGTTACAGCTATTCCGATATACGAAGCGCTCTGAGCGAATACAATGATTTTGATGAGGATTACGACATATGAGCACGATTGGTTTCATTTCACTCGGTTGCCCCAAAAACCAGATAGACGGTGAATGTCTGCTTGCACTCCTTGATGCAAACGGATTTGAAATTGCCGACCCGTATGACGGGGTTGACGCGGTTATAATCAACACCTGCGGCTTTATCGAATCGGCAAAGAAAGAGGCAATTGAAAGCATACTCGATATGTCTCAGCTCAAAGAAGAAGGCATTGTTGGCAAGATAATTGTAACAGGCTGTCTTGCAGAGAGATACAAGGATGAAATTCTCAGCGAAATGCCCGAGGTTGACGCTGTTATAGGTATCGGTGCCAATGCTGATATTGCATATGTATGCCGCAAGGTTATCGAAGGCGAACGTATCGGCTGCTTCCCCGCTAAAGAAAATATGCCGCTCAGCGGTGAGCGTGTGCTCACAACACCCGAATATTATGCATATCTTAAAATTGCAGACGGTTGCAACAACTTCTGCACATACTGCGCTATCCCCTCAATTCGCGGCAGATACCGCAGCCGTGAGATGGACGACATAATTGAAGAAGCAAAGAGCCTTGCCGAAAAAGGTGTAAAAGAGCTTATTGTTGTAGCGCAGGATACTACGCTGTACGGTAAGGATTTATACGGCAAGCTTATGCTGCCCGAGCTTCTTGCAAAGCTCAACGAAATTGACGGTATTCACTGGATAAGAATGCTTTACTGCTACCCCGATGAATTCACCGACGAGCTTATTGAAGCAATGGCAACACTGCCGAAAGTGCTTCACTATGTTGACCTTCCGCTTCAGCATGCAGATGACGAAGTGCTCAGACGTATGAACCGCAGAGGCACGCAGCAGCAGGTAAAAGAGCTTATTGCAAAGCTCAGAGAAAGAATGCCAGACATCATTATCCGCACAACATTTATTACAGGTTTTCCCGGTGAAAGCGAAGATGCATTCGAAAACCTTGCGCTTTTTGTCAACGAAACAGAATTTGACCATCTCGGCTGCTTTGCATACTCTGCTGAAGAAGGTACACCTGCGGCAGAATTTGAAGATCAGCTTGACGAGCGCACAAAGCTTGACAGACAGGATATAATAATGAGAGACCAGTATGATATTGTAGCTGACAAGCACGATCGCCTTATCGGTAAAAAGGTTGAGGTTATTGTCGAGGGCTACGATGCTTACACCGACAGCTATACAGGCAGAACATATATGGATGCACCCGAAATCGACTGCTGCATAAAATTCACAAGCAGCGACGATTACGGCGAAGGCGATTTCTGCACGGTAACAATTATAAACACAGATGAGTATGACCTCATCGGAGAGGCTGAATAAATGAACACACCTAACAAATTGACAATTGCACGCGTTATAATAACACCGTTTTTTATGTTTGCAATTCTCAGCTCAATCCCCCACCGATTTATTATTGCCGCACTGATTTTTTCAATTGCCGCAATAACCGATGCACTTGACGGCAAGCTTGCAAGAAAAAACAATCAGATAACGACATTCGGCAAGTTCTTGGATCCGGTTGCCGACAAGATGCTGACTACTGCTGCTCTGCTTGCTTTCATACAGCTTGACATCTGCAGTGCGTGGTCGGTATTCATAATACTCACGAGAGAATTTATTATCACCTCAATGAGACTTATTTCCGCAGCACAGAATATTGTTGTACCTGCAAACATATGGGGCAAAATCAAAACAGCATCACAGATGGCATTTACAATTATTATCCTTCTCTGGGGTGAGCTTGTAGATACATGGGGCTTTCTCAGAAACGATTTCCATACGGTTACGAATATTATGATATGGATCACAGCAGTGCTTGCCGCTGTTTCGGGAATCATTTACCTTATTCAAGCAAAAAAAACAATTGACTTTTCAAAATAAATTGAATATAATTGACTAAAATATAATTAAATGCGTTGAATGGGACCAGTAACCAACGCACAAAGCTCATCACAGAGAAGTGTACATTTTGCTGTAAGTACACTGTTGAGTTGCAAGGCGAATGCACCCACGAGCAGACGGGAGGAAATAACAGTATTCCCGTACGGCAGGCACCGTTATCAGCCCGAGGCTTTATTGAGCCTTACCGAGTATAATGTCGGAGTGGAACCGCGAACCAAATCGCCTCCGTCACCTTTTGGGGTGACGGAGTTTTTTATTTATCGAGGTGATATATTTGTTCAGACAACTCAGAGAAGATATAGCCTGTGTCAAAGAGCGCGACCCTGCGGCACGGTCTTCGCTTGAGATACTGCTGCTCTATCCCGGACTAAAAGCTGTGCGTATGCACCGGAAGGCACATTTCTGCTATAACCATAAAATGTTCTTTATGGCAAGGCTGATTTCGCAGAGAGCAGCAAAGAAAACAGGAATTGAAATTCATCCCGCCGCACAAATCGGAAAAAGATTCTTTATCGACCATGGCACGGGAGTTGTTATAGGTGAAACCGCTGTTATCGGTGACGACGTTACAATTTATCAGGGTGTAACCCTTGGCGGTACAGGTCATCATACAGGCAAGCGTCACCCCACAATCGGCAACAACGTGCTTATAGGTGCAGGTGCAAAGGTGCTCGGTCCGTTCAAAATCGGCGACAACACAAATATTGCCGCAGGCGCTGTAGTGCTTGAAGAAATACCGCCGAACTCAACGGCAGTCGGTGTACCTGCAAGAGTTGTCAAGCAAAACGGCAAACGCGTTGATGACCTTGATCAGATCCATATCCCCGACCCGATTGCAATGGAGCTTTGCAAGATGCAGATTCAGATTGATAAACTTAACAAACAAATTAAATCTTTAGAAGAGGAGAAAAAATAAATGAGAATATTCAACACCCTCACCCGATCAAAGCAGGAGCTCAAAACAATCGAGCCCGGTGTGCTCAAGGTTTATGCCTGCGGACCCACGGTTTATAACTTCATCCACATCGGTAACGCAAGACCGCTTTGTGTTTTCGACGTTCTTCGCCGCTATATGGAATACCGCGGTTATGACGTAAAGTTCGTTCAGAACTTTACAGATATTGATGATAAAATCATCCGCCGTGCTAACGAAGAAGGTCTGACATATAAAGAGGTCAGCGAAAAATACATCGAAGAATTCTGGAAAGATGCAAAGGGTATGAACGTGCGTGAAGCTACTGTTCATCCCAAGGCAACAGAAAACATCGATGAGATAATCAACATCATCTCAACACTTATCGAAAAGGGTTTTGCATACGCTGTTGACGGCGACGTATATTTCAGCCCCAAAAAGTTTGACGAATACGGCAAGCTTTCACATCAGCCGCTTGAGGAGCTCGAGGCTGGTGCACGAATCAACGTAGAAGAAATCAAGCGCGAGCCAATGGATTTCGCACTTTGGAAGGGTGCAAAACCCGGCGAGCCCTACTGGGAGTCTCCCTGGGGTCACGGCAGACCCGGCTGGCACATTGAGTGCTCTGCAATGGTACGCCGCTATCTCGGCACAACAATCGATATTCACTGCGGCGGTCAGGACCTTATATTCCCCCACCACGAAAACGAGATTGCACAGAGTGAATGCTGCAACGGCGCAAGCTTTGCCAACTACTGGATGCACAACGGCTACATCAACGTTGACAACGTAAAGATGTCGAAATCACTCGGCAACTTCTTCACTGTACGTGACGTTGCAGACAAATACGGCTATGAGCCTGTCCGTTACTTCCTTATCTCTTCTCATTACCGCAGCCCCATTAACTACAATACTGAAATCATAGAGCAGTGCAAGGCTTCACTTGAGCGTCTTTACAACTGCCGCGAGAATCTTGATTTTGCACTTGAAAAAGCTGCAGACGGCGAGCTTGACAACGAATTCAACGACAAGGTACACGGCAGAATTCAGCAGTTCATCACAGCAATGGATGATGATCTGAACACTGCGGATGCTATTGCAGCTGTATTCGAACTTGTAAGAGATATCAACACAGCTATTGCCGCAGGCGCAAACAAGACAACACTTGAGCTTGCAAGCAAAGCATTTGATGAGCTGACCGATGTTCTCGGCCTTGTGTACAACAGAAGCAAAGCGAACCTTGACGACGAGGTTGAGGCACTTATTGCACAGCGTGCACAGGCAAGAAAAGACAAAAACTGGGCACTTGCTGACGAAATCAGAGATAAGATAAAAGCAATGGGTATCGTACTCGAAGACACACCGCAGGGTGTAAAGTGGCATAAAGCATAATAAGAGACAAACAAAAAAGCTCAACCTCTCGGTTGAGCTTTTTTTCAATTAATACTGTTCAACAAACAAACTTAAGAAGAAATCACGGATATCTGCAAAAAGTGTTTTGAAGAAATAAATAAGCTTATCAAAGAATCCGTCACCGACAAGGTCAACCATTTTTTCAACACAAACATAATAAATATACTTGCCATCCTCAGCAATATAATCGCTGAAATAATAGTTACCGTACTCCTCACCGTTTATTTTCAAGCTGTCAAACGTTTCATTTGCCTGAGAAATAAAATATCCTTCATCAGCTCTGAAGCAGATATAAAGTGTATAAATATCACCTTTCTCCAGGGTATCAACATAATCGCCTTTGCTGTTAACCGCCCATACAGCTGGATCATCAAGATAATTTTCAAAAATGAGACCCGGTGTATGAATTGTTATAAAACTCTCCCAATTATTTACATCGACACCGACAAGATCCGCATCAATATCAAAAGAAACATCCTTGATATAATTTGAAGTTTTTGCGGTAATCTGCGCAACTATCTTGATGTATTCATAATATCCGTTAGATGTGTAGGAATCTATATAATATTCTACCGCTTCACCGTTTACCGTTACGCTCTCCATTGCAAAAGAGCCACTATCATCTTTATTGAACCAACAATCCTCTTTAGGCTCAAGGAAGATTTCGAAAGTATAGCTGTTTTCTGATGCAAAATAATCAACATCATTACCTTCAGCATCATAAACTTTAATCGGATGATAATTACCGTAATAAAAATCTATACCGTTTGAGTTTATTGTAATGTATTCATAAAAGCTGCCTGCAGCCATATCGCCGTAAATATCAAGTGCAAGGTCAACTGCAGAAATTGAACCGCCTAAATTATAAATGTACTCAATAACAATATAATTGCTACCATCTTCCTCTGAAATCAAGTACCATTGAGCCTCTTCACCATTTATAAATGCGCCTTCAAATTCAAATTCGCTGTCCGGAAAAGCATATCCGTCAGTAGTGCAAAGAACAATTTCCAAGTAATAATCGTCGCCTATTTCAAATATTTCGTCTGCAACTCCGTAACTATCATCAAATACAAGAAAAGAAGCAACTTCAACCCCTGCTGTATTTACGGTAAAATACTCATCCCAATTATTTATATCTGTACCGGGAGATACATTCAACTGTGTTTCAACAGCTCTAATACCTTGAGCAGCAAAAGAGCTGATGGGCATTATGCAAAGCAGAATAACTGCTGACATAAATACCGCAAGGAGACGCTTGAACTTTTTCATTTTTCTTCACCTTTCAAATTGAAAATTAAGGATTACTTTCCTTAGTTAAAGTGATAACATATTTTAACAAAAAATTCAAGTAATTCACAGTTTTGTAACAATTTGTAATATTTGTAAACAGTTTGTTAACAAATTATAAAAGCTCAACCGTTTGGTTGAGCTTTTTGTTATATTATCTTTTTTTCACATACACTTTGTATTCGTATGCATTTTCTGTTTTGATACCCGGTAAGCCATGATATCTGTCGGGACTGCCGAGAGAATTTGTAACAACCTTGTATTCAATCCCTTTTGCAGAAAGCTCATTGGTACACTTCCTCAGCTTTATCAAATCAGAGGTAACAAGAATCTCTTTACGGTTAAACACAGTAATCATAAATCATATCATCCTTTCGTTTATCCGCAATATTTTTTATTTTGTCATTTTTTCCTGCTTAACTTTATGGTCGATAATATGACGTGAGGAAAGCTCATTGAGAATATCTTCAACAGAGATTCCCATTTCAACCATCATAACCATTACGTGGTATGCAAGGTCAGCAACCTCATAGATGGTTTCTTTCTTATCGTCTGCCTTAGCGGCGATGATAACCTCTGTTGACTCCTCGCCGACCTTCTTGAGAATCTTATCAATTCCCTTTTCGAAAAGGTAGCTTGTGTATGAGCCTGCAGGCGGATTAGCCTTACGGGATTTGAGAAGCTCCTCAAGACCCTGAATCGAGAAATCCTGATAGCCTTCTTTTTTGTACACTGTTCTGGTGAAGCAGGAATCGGTACCCTTATGACAAGCGGGACCGTCCTTCTTGACCTTGATTACAAGTGCATCCTTGTCGCAGTCAGCTGTGATGCTCATTACGTGCTGATAATTGCCTGATGTTTCACCCTTGCGCCAGAGCTTCTGACGAGAGCGTGACCAGAAGCAGGTTGTGCCCTCTTCAAGTGTGATTTCAAGGCTCTCTCTGTTCATATAAGCGAGAGTAAGCACTTTTTTGCTTGCATAGTCAACAACAATCGCAGGGATAAGACCGTGCGAATCAAACTTGAGTTCGTCAATATTAATCATTTTTCTTCTCCTTATATTCTGACATTAATTCCGTTTGCATCAAGCTCACGTTTGAGCTCGTCTATCGTAACCTCACCGAAGTGGAAGATTGAAGCGGCAAGACCCGCATCAACACCCGGGAGTGTTCTAAACAGCTTTGTAAAATCGTCAATACAGCCTGCACCGCCGGAAGCAATAACGGGCACGGAAACGATATTGCAAACAGCCTCAAGCATTTCAAGGTCAAATCCCTGCTTGACGCCGTCGGTATCGATGCTGTTGACAACAATCTCGCCTGCACCGCTGTCTACACCGAATTTTATCCATTCAAGTGCATCAATCTCCGTATTAACTCTGCCGCCGTTTTTAAAGACCTTGAACTTGCCGTCAACACGCTTGATATCGGCTGAAAGCACAACACACTGATCACCGTATTTTTTGGCAGCTTCTTCGATAATTGAAGGATTTTTGATTGCGCCTGAGTTTACACTGACCTTATCAGCACCGCATTTGAGTACACGCTCAAAATCGTCAAGCGTTGTAATACCGCCGCCGACGGTAAGTGGAATAAATATCTTCGATGCTGCTTCTTTAAGTATATCGGTAAAAATCTGTCTACCTTCGACAGAAGCTGTTATATCATAGAAAACAAGCTCATCCGCGCCTGCTCTGCTGTAGTAATCAGCAAGCTCTACGGGAGAAGAAACGTCTGAAAGACCTTCAAAATTAACTCCCTTTACTACCCTGCCGTTTTTAACATCAAGGCAGGGAATTATTCTTTTTGTTATCATTTATCTGTCCCCCGATGTTATTTTTACTACATCAGCAAGGTCGATTGCGCCAGTATAAAGTGCCTTGCCGAGAATTGCGCCGTAGATATCCATTTCGTTAAGTGCGATTACATCCTCAAGCGTTGAAACACCGCCTGAAGCTACGGTGTCAAACTTAAAACGCTTTACCATCTCTTTATAAAGCTCACGATTTGTGCCCTGCATTGCACCGTCTTTTGAGATATCGGTGCAGATTACGGTGGCAACACCTATATCATCGAGCTTTTTGCAGAATTCAAATCCGTCAACCTCAGATACGTTGGTCCAGCCGTGAGTTGCAACCTTGCCGCCGAGCATATCAACACCGACAGCAATTTTATCACCGTACTTATTTACCATATCGGCAACAAAATCGGGATCAGAAATTGCAACCGTGCCGAGGATAACACGCATAACACCTGCATCAATATAACGCTTGATGATTTCCTCGTTGCGGATACCGCCGCCGATTTCAACCTTAAGTCCGCTGTTTGCGGCAAGGTCGGCAACAATAGCGAAATTAGGGTTATCGCCGTCTTTTGCGCCGTCAAGGTCAACAACGTGAAGATATTCTGCACCCTTTGCTTTAAAGCCCTTGGCGGTTTCAAGCGGATTTGTGCCGTAAACAGTCATCTGATTGTAATCGCCTTTGTAAAGACGCACAACCTGCTTATCTTTCAAATCAATTGCGGGAAAAAGTTTCATCCGATTCACCTCTTACAGTTCGCAAAAAGCCTTTAAAATTTTCATACCGACATCGCCGCTCTTTTCGGGATGGAACTGACAGCCATAGACATTATCCTTTGCTACAGCTGCCGTGAGCGGTACACCGTATTCGGAAACGGCAATTGTATCGGCAGCACAGTCTGCCGCATAAAACGAATGAACAAAATAAACATGGTCACCGTTTTTGATATATTTGAACAGCTTGCTGTCAGCGGTAAACTCGAGCGAATTCCAGCCGATATGTGGGATTTTAAGGGCTGACGGAATAACATCGGCAATCGGTTTAACGCTGCCTGAAATCAGACCAAGACCGTCGTGTTCACCGTATTCAAGGCTCTTATCAAAAAGCATCTGCATACCAAGGCAGATACCCATAAGCGGTTTGCCTGATTTCACCTGCTCCCTGACGACATCTGCCATACCGCTCTCGTCAAGCTTACGCTTTGCATCGGCAAAAGCACCGACACCGGGCAGAATAATGTGTGAGCAGGAATCAATGATTTTTTTATCGTTAGTCAGTACAACCTCTTCGCCGATAAACTTAAAGGAAGAATAGAGCGAAAAGATATTGCCGACACCGTAGTCAATAATTGCGAGCAAGATTAAAGCACTCCCTTGGTTGACGGAATTTCGTTGATATATTTTTCATCAATGCTGACAGCGGCTGCAAGCACACGCGCAAGGGCTTTGAAGCTGCCCTCGATGATGTGGTGTGTATTTGAGCCGTAAAGCAGTTTGACGTGAAGAGTCATTTTTGCGTTACGTACAAAACCGAGAAGAAATTCGGATACAAGCTCTGTATCAAAATCGCCTACCTTCGGATTGATATCGCCGAGATCAAGGCTCAGGTGTGCTCTGCCCGAAATATCGACAGCGCACATAACAAGTGACTCATCCATCGGGAGGATGATATCGCCGTAACGCTTGATACCTGCCATATTGCCGAGTGCCTGAGCAAAAGCCTGACCGAGGCAAATGCCGATGTCTTCAACAGTGTGATGATAATCCACCTGAGTGTCACCCTTGCAGCAAACAGTCAGATCAAATCTGCCGTGCTTTGCAAAAAGGGTGAGCATATGGTCTAAGAAACCGCAGCCTGTATCAATTGTGCTTTTACCGCTGCCGTCAAGGTCAAGGCTGAGCTCCATCTGAGTTTCGGCTGTGTTTCTTTTAATTTCACTTTTACGCATCGTTATCATCCTTTCCGGAAAGAATTTTATCGAGAGAAGCAAGCAGAGCATCCATCTGCTCCCTTGTACCTACCGTGATACGCAGGAAATCAGACAGTCTCGGCTTGTTGAAATAACGCACAAGGATACCGTCTGCTTTCAGAGCTTTATAAAGCGCCTCTCCGCCTGCCGTACAGTGCGCGGCAAAGAGGAAGTTAGTTTTAGAATCAAGCACTCTGAAGCCACGTTTTTTAAGTTCTGCGACGGTATACTCACGGTTAGCGATAATCTGATTTCTTGTGGTTTCAAAATAGATTTTATCTTTTATCGCCGCCTCACCTGCAAGCAGAGTCAGGCGGTTGATATTGTACGGATTGGTGGAAAAACGGACCGTATTGAGGTCGGTTATTATTTCCTCACTTGCAATCGCAAAGCCGAGTCTTGCACCTGCAAGCTGACGGGATTTTGAAAAAGTCTGAACAACTATGAGGTTATCATATTTACCGACAAGGCTGACCGCGCTGTCTGCACCGAAATCAACGTACGCCTCATCAATGACAACGATATTATCGGGGTTTGAAACGAGAATCTTCTCAATATTACTCAGGCTTATCGCCATACCCGTAGGTGCATTGGGATTGGCTATAACAACGGTTTTGTTGATGCCGCAGTAATCCTCAACATTGAGTGAATAATCATCAGAAAGCGGAATAACCTGCGACTCAAGACCGTAAAGCTGAGCAAAAACAGAATAGAAACCGTAGCTTATATCAGGATAAGCAACAGGGGTATCCTTATCGCAAAAAGCCTGGAAGATAAAGGAAAGAATCTCATCAGAGCCGTTGCCGAGCACAACGTTTTTGCTGTCTACTCCGTAATAATCAGCAATTGCCTTAACAGTGAGCTTACACTCGGGGTCGGAATAAAGCCTGAGTTTAGCAACCTCGGCATTACTTACTGCCTCAAGTACAGCGGGTGACGGCTCAAACGGTGACTCGTTTGTGTTGAGTTTTATGTAGTTCTGATCCTGAGGCTGCTCACCCGGTGTGTAAGCGGCAAGAGTATCAAACCTTCTGCTGAAAAATCTGCTCATAGTGTGTTCTCCGAAAAATTAGTCTTCAAATCTTACAGTAACCGATTTGCCGTGTGCCTGAAGTCCTTCCTTCTGTGCAAAGGCATCGATTTTTTCATAAACGCCCTCGAGAGCTGACTGAGAATAAGAGATGAACGAAGATCTCTTGATAAAATCATCAACTGAGAGAGGGCTTGAGAAGCGGGCTGTGCCGCTTGTGGGAAGCGTATGGTTGGGACCTGCGAAGTAATCACCGAGTGCTTCGGGACAGTTTTTGCCCAGGAAAACAGAGCCTGCGTTACGTATCTGCGGCAGAAGATCAAACGGTCTGTCAACGCATACCTCAAGATGTTCGGGTGCAATCGTATTCGACATTTCGACAGCCTTGTTAAGATCATCAACAACAATAATCTTGCCGTTGTTGTCAACGGATACGCGTGCAATCTCCGCACGGGAAAGCTGAGGAATCTGAACCTCAAGCTCTGCACTTACTGCCTTTGCAAGCTCAAGGCTGTCAGTTACAAGAACAGCGCTCGCATTCTTGTCGTGCTCAGCCTGAGAAAGCATATCTGCAGCAACATATTTCGGGTTGCAGGTGCCGTCTGCAATGACAAGTATTTCACTCGGACCGGCAATCATATCAATTGCAACCTTGCCAAAAACCTGACGCTTGGCTTCTGCAACAAAAACGTTACCGGGACCGACGATTTTATCGACCTGCGGAATAGTTTCTGTAGAGTAAGCAAGGGCAGCAACAGCCTGTGCGCCGCCTACTTTGAAGATACGGTCAACACCAGCAATCTTTGCGGCAACGAGAATTGCAGGCTTAATGCTGCCGTCCTTTGAAGGAGGAGTTACCATAACAATCTCATCACAGCCTGCAAGCTTGGCAGGGATACAGTTCATAAGAACAGATGAGGGGTAGCTTGCCGTACCGCCGGGTACATAAAGACCGACACGCTCAAGCGGAATAACACGCTGACCGAGGACTACACCGTCACGCGGTGTGATAACAAAGCCTGTTTTTACCTGATGGCGGTGGAATTCTCGGATATTATCCGCAGCTTCTTCAATAACCGAGACAAACTCGGGCTCAAGAGATGAAAAAGCATCCTCAATTTCCTGAGCGGTAACCTCAAGTGAATCAAGCTGTGCACCGTCAAATTTTGCGGAGTATTCTCTGAGTGCTGCATCACCGTTCTTGCGTACGTTTGCAATAATATCGGCAACAATATCGCCTACCGTATTTTTTTCTTCACTGCGGTCAAATATATCTTCGGGTCTGAGACCGCCTTCATAAATCTTAATCATTTTCAATTACCTCTGCGAGCTTTCTGCGTATATCGGCAATCTGCTCATTTTTAAATTTTGTGCTTGCTTTGTTGGCAACAAGCCTTGCGCTGATAGGTACAATAGTTTCGATAACCGCAAGGTTATTCTCTTTAAGTGTTGTGCCCGTTTCGACTATATCGACTATAACGTCGGTCATACCGAGAATCGGAGCAATCTCAATCGAGCCGTTGAGCTTGCAGATTTCGATATTTCTGCCCTTTTTGTCATAGTGTGCTCGTGCTATGTTGACAAACTTTGTCGCAACACGCAGTGTCTTTTCGGAGTTGTCGCGGAATGTATTCTTTGCAGCAACACACATACGGCATTTGCCCGTGTTCATATCGAGAAGTTCATATATATCGGGTTCATACTCGAGAAGGATATCCTTGCCGACTACACCGATATCAGCAGCGCCTCGCTCAACATAAATCGCAACGTCAGATGGCTTTGACCAGAAATATCTGACCTTGTTCTCTTCGTTTTCAAAAATCAGACTTCTGTTTTTCTCACGGATTGCGGGACAGCCGTAACCGATTTTTTCGAACATTTCGTATACTCTTTCACCGAGTCTGCCCTTAGGCAGTGCAATGTTAAGATATTCCATCGCTCACGCTCTCCCCTTCCTCTGAAAACTTGACAAGCTGCTTATATTTGAGACCGTCAGGCACATAAGGCATAACCTTTACGCTCTTTCCCTGTGCTGTATATTCCGATGCTTTTTCCGCAATCTGAACAGGTGTCACACTGCTGTCATAGCAAAGCATAACATCAACATCATATTCCTTCTCGTGCTTTGCGTAAAGCTCAAGCATATCAACGTAAACTGCAAAGCCCATTGCCTGACAGTTTTTGCCGAGCTTAACAAGAAGATTATCGTATCTTCCGCCGCTGAGCACACTGCAAGGCACAGATTCAATATAACCGCGGAAAATGATGCCGTTATAATAACTCATATCGTTGACAATTGAGAAGTCAAGGTTGATATGTGCGCCCTCACCCGATGCTTTGAGGAATGTATAAACCGATTCAAGCTCCTTAACGGCTTCAAGCATTGCAGGCGTTGTTGCAAGCGTTTTGATCTGCCCGTAGGTTGACTCAAAATCACCGTAAATCTCACAAAGAGCCACAATACGCTCTGTGACATCACTGTCAACACCGTATTTCTCACAGCTGAATCTCAGCTCGTGAGCATCCTTCTTGCCAAGGAAGCTAACAAGCTTTTCCTTGCGGCTGTCTGACAGTCTCGCCTCATCAAGAAGAGCGGAAACAAGACCCATATGAGATATATCGAGCACATAGCTTTCGCTGATTGAATGAAGACTGCGTGCCGCAAGAAGTACAACCTCGCCGAGAGTGTAGGGATCAATATCGCCTATATACTCAAGACCGAGCTGTGTAATCTCTTTGTACTCCTTGGTTTCGGCAGAAGCACGGTAAACATTCTCTTTGTAATAAAGCTTCTGAGTTTCACCGGGCTTCGCATTCTTTGCAATCGAAAGCGTGATATCGGGCTTGAGAGCATAGAGCTTACCGTTGAGGTCTGTGAAGGTGATAATATTTTCGGTTGAGAGGAATTTCTTGTACTCAAGATAGAGATCATATTCCTCAAATTTGCTCATTTTATAGCGCTTATAACCGAGCTGCTCATAGAGCATACGCAGATTATAGAGCGTTGTATCGTTGTAGTTGAATGTACCCATTGTGAATTCTCCTGATTATCAAAGAAGTTTCTCAACGTCATCAAGACGCAGGCGTTTTGAAACAATATATGTGTGACGCTTTTCGTCAGCTGTAAATATGCCGTAGGTTGAAGTGACAAACGTGCCGTCGGAAAGCACAACGTTTCCGCAATAGCCGCAATCACTGTTGGCAACGGTATCAGGCTTATCCTGATAGCCAAGGTATGTATGTGCAAGCTTAATGCGATACTGACCCTCTCCGCCGTTTTTGAGGTCATCGTATGTGCCGACCCAGGCAATCCAGCCTTCGCTGTACCATCCGCGCATTTCGTGACCTTTTTCTTTGAACTTACTGTTCTTTGCAGGATCACGCTCAATTGAGCGGAAGGTTATGATAAGTCTGCCGTCGGGCAGATAATCCGCCTTATGTCGTTCACCGTTGAGTGCGGCAGGAAGCTCGACAGGCTTTGACCAGGTTTTACCCTCATCACGCGAGAAGGAAATGAGTGAGTTCATTTTCTTTGTATTGCTTCGTGTCAGCAGGCAGATCTCATCACCCTTGCCTGCATCGGAGCGCACACACTCAACCTCACACATATTGCTGCCCTTTTCAATTCTGCGGTAGGATGAAAAATACTTTTCAGGCTCTGACCACTGCATTCTGCCGTCTTTATCGAAAGTAAGGATTGTCTTGTAGTTGTGGAATTTACTGTCGTGAAACAGCGCCATCCACTTATCAACAAACTTACCGTTTTCCTTAAGCCTTGTGAGCGATGCCATTGCAACAATGGTATTCATGCCCTTGCAGAACAGCTCAAACTCAGTCCAGGTTTCACCCTCATCATCAGAAATTGAGCAGTTGAAGCCGCCTGTTGTAGGCTCCATACCCCACTTCGGATTACCGCAGACAAGCAGAAGCTTATCGGGAGTTGCGGGATCATTGAATTCGAGGCGGTAAACCGTCGGCGTTTCGCGTGAGCCTTCCCACGATTTCGGAGGATTTTTTACACCGTCGGTGAATGTGACACCGCCGTCAGTGCTTCGTCTTGAAAGAGCAGCGCCCTTGCCGTGACCCTTCGGAAAGAACGTGAGGATATCACCGTTTTTAAGAAGAACGGAATCGGGATGACCGAGGTAACCCTCACCGTAGTCAACCACACTCTGCTCGTAAAGATACCTGAGATCATCCGGTGTGTTTTCCGGTGCAAAGGATAAATCAACCTGTTTGATCGTATAATCAGAGCCTTTTGTTTCGATTCTGCTGAAAATGCTCATCAGAGATTACCCTCCTCAAACATTTTTTCCGCACATCTGACAGATGCCATCGCATCCTTGCAGTAAAAATCAGCACCGATTTCTCCTGCAAACTCCTCTGTAAGCACTGCGCCGCCTACCATAACACGGCAGACGTGCTCTTTGCGGAGCATTTCTATCGTTCTTGCCATATTCGGCACAGTTGTTGTCATAAGCGCGCTGAGACCTATAAGTTTTACATTATTTTCTTTTGCACATTCCGTTATAGCCTGAGCGGAAACATCCTTGCCAAGGTCAATAACTTCGTAGCCGTAATTCTCAAGCAACACCCTGACTATATTTTTACCGATGTCGTGAACATCGCCCTTTACCGTAGCGAGAATTATTTTACCCTTCGATTCGCCTTTTTCACCGCTTTGCGCAAGTGTAGATTTGATAACATCAAACGCGGCAGTTGCAGCCTTCGCGGAAAGTAACAGCTGCGGCAGGAAAAGCTTTTTCTCTTCAAACAGTCTGCCAACCTCATCAAGTGCGGGAATTATCAGACTGTCGATTATTTCGAGTGCTGCTTTATCGGAAAGAAGAGCCTGAGTAAGCTGAGCAGATTTTTCCGCAAGACCGCTTACGATAGCAGATCTGAGATTATCGGGTTGTACAGCAGGCTGTTTTTTGACAACTGCGGTCTGCTCGCTCTGCCCGATAACGGCATTGTTTGCAATGTATTCGATGCATCCGGTATCTCGTGCATATAGTGCATTGAATGAATAGTAAGCATCCATCATAGCGGCATTGAGCGGATTAACGATGCCTGCGCTCAGACCGTTCTGCATTGCAAGGGAGAAGAATGCCGAATTGATCTTCTCACGGTTTGGCAGACCGAACGAAATATTTGAAACACCGAGAACGCTGTGAATTCCAAGCTCATCTCTGAGTATCCTCAGAGCATCAAGTGTCGGAAGCGCACCGTTTTCGGCAGTGCTAATCGTCATTGTGAGCGGATCGATTATTATATCGGATTTATCGATACCGTAATGTGCGGCACGGTCTATTATGCGTTTTGCGATTTCAATACGCTCTGCGGCTGTTTCGGGGATACCCTTTTCGTCAAGGGTAAGTCCGACAACCATCGCGCCGTATTTCGCGGCAAGCGGAAGCACTGTGCTCATTGATTCTTCAGAACCGTTGACTGAATTAATCAGCGGCTTACCTACATAGACACGCAATGCTTTTTCGAGCGCCGCAATATCGGAAGTATCAATCTGCAAAGGCAGTGTTGAAACCTGCTGAACACGGCTGACAGCCTGGGAAAGAACGGCAACCTCATCAATCTCGGAGATACCTACGTTCACATCGAGCACATCTGCGCCTGCATTCTGCTGTGCAACAGCTTCATCGCAGATATAATCAAAATTATTCTCACGGAGTGCCGCTTTGAGTTTAGGCTTGCCTGTGGGATTGATTCTTTCACCGATAATCACGGTTTTATCATCAAAGAACACCGTGCGGCAATGTGATGAAACAAAGCTCTTACGCTCTGCTCTCTCGGGAGTAAAAATACCGAGATGAGCACATCGATCAACAACAGCGGCAATATGATCGGGTGTTGTACCGCAACAGCCGCCCACAGCCGCACAGCCGAGACGCACAAGCTTTTCGGCACTTTCTGCAAAATACTGAGGATTAACGTCGTAAGTTGTAACGCCGTCAGTAACAACAGGCATACCCGCGTTTGAGTTGATCAGCACCGGAAGCTTGGTGAAACTTAAAAGCGGCGGCACAAACTCAAGCATTTTATCGGGTCCGAAGCCGCAGTTGAGACCGACACCGTCAGCACCAAGGCTCTCGATAAGAGCGGCGGCGGTTATGATATCGGCACCATTCATCAGTCTGCCGTTTTCATCAACGGTGAAGGTGACAACAACGGGAAGTGAAGAATTCTCTTTTGAGGCAAGAACGGCCGCTTTGATTTCAGCGGTATCCGTCATTGTTTCGATAAGTATCAAATCGGCTCCCGCCTGCTCGCCTGCTGTAACAGTGCGTGCGAAGCCGTCATAAGCTTTTTGAAAGCTGAGTGTACCGAACGGCTCAAGCAGCTCACCGTGTGAGGTCATATCAAGTGCAACAAAAGCTTCTTTACCGCTCTGAGCAACGGCTTCCTTTGCAACTCTTACACCTGCTGCAGCAATCTCCTCGGGTGAATACTCACCGTCTGCAGGAGCAGAAAAAGTGTTTGCCGTAATTATGTTACAGCCACATTCAAGATAGCTGAGATGTACACTTCTGACTTTTTCAGGTTGTTCGATGCTCCAATGGTCAGCACGCTTGCCTGCAGGCAAGCCAAGCGACTGAAGCATTGTGCCCATAGCACCGTCGCAAAACAGAAGCTGAGAACCAAACTTTTTTCTGAAATCCAAGTCAATTTCCTCACTTTCCGATAATGTCCGAAAGATTTGACATAATACTCTCGGCAATATCGGGTTTATTCATTGTGTAAATATGTATGTTATTTACACCGCTTGCTATAAGGTCAATTATCTGGTCGGTTGCGTAAGCTATACCCGCCTGCTTCATTGCCGCAGGGTCGGAAGCAAACTTGTCAGCAATTGCTTTGAAGCGAAGCGGTATGCCTGAACCCGAAAGAGAAACAATTCTATCAAGCTGTGCACTGTTTGTGACAGGCATAATACCTGCAACAATCGGAACGTTTATGCCTGCAGCAAGAAGACGGTACATAAATTTGTAAAAGACATTATTATCAAAAAACATCTGGGTGGTAAAGAACTGACATCCGCTTTCAGCCTTTATCTTGAGCCCGTCAAGGTCAGCTGCAACGCTCGGTGACTCAGGGTGACATTCAGGATAACACGCACCGCCGATGCAGAAATCGCCGTGAGCTTTGATAAGACCGATGAGCTCACTCGCGTGAGAAAATGCACCCGGAACGGAAAGCTCACCCTTATCGCCTCTGAGGGCAAGGATATTTTCGATTCCGTCAGCCTTGAGCTGCTCTATAACGGAAACAAGTTTTTCTTCATCGGTTGAAAGGCAGGTAAGATGAGCAAGTGCCGTCACGCCGCACGCCTGAACCTCACGGCTCAGGTCAACAGTGTGCTCGCTTGTGCCGCCGCCTGCACCGTAGGTAACACTCATAAACGACGGTGAGAGCTTTGCAATATCTCTGACAACCTGCTTAGCGCCCGAAACCTGCGACCATACTTTAGGCGGAAAAAGCTCACAGGAAACATTGACCTTGCCGTTATTGAGAATATCAATAACCTTCACAAAAAACACCTGCCCGATTATTAATTAAATATATTATAATATAACACAATGCATTATGATATGCAAACAAAATCTGCCATAAATCAATATTTCGTCATATGGTAGCATTTTACTCCTTTTTGCCGAGTAAAATATGTACACTTTTACGATTTACCATATTAAAGCAGACAATTCTGCTGTCCTCTTTTACAAAAAGTTTACATTTTTGCATTGTGCGCAGTCGCTTTTTAATGTAAAATAAGAAAGATAATTTGAAATATTATCCAAAGGAGGAAGTATATGTTAAAAGTTCTCAGCTACCTTAAGTACGCTGCAGGCTATGTTGCTCTGAGCCTGACATTTCTTGTTATTCAGGCACTGACAGAGCTATGGCTGCCGACGATGATGGAAAGCATCGTTGACACCGGTATCGTCAAAATGAACGGTGCTGATGGTCAGATGCAGTTCATCATTACAGAGGGCATAAAAATGCTCGGCATTGCACTGCTGTGTGTTGTGGCAGCGGTCGGTGTCAACTTTTTTTCAACAAAAACATCTGCCGTTATTTCGCGCAGAATGCGTCACGACGTATTTGAACGCGTTGCACATTTTTCAAATACGGAGTTTGATAAGTTTTCAACCGCTTCGTTAATCACACGAACAACAAACGACGTTCAGCAGATTCAGTTTATTCTCAGCGGCGGTATCCGGCTTGTTTTCTTCGCGCCGATTATGGGCACAGGCAGTATTATCCTGGCACTCAGCAAAAGTAAGGATATGAGCTGGATTCTTCTTATTGCCGTATTGGTGCTTCTCGGTGTAATCAGTGTAGGTCTTGCAATAGCAATGCCAAAAATCAAGATACTTCAGACACTCATTGACAAGCTCAACCTTGTCAGCCGAGAAAATCTCTCGGGTCTGATGGTAATACGTGCATTCGGAAATGAAAAGCACGAGGAGGAAAGATTTGAACAGTCCAACAAAGAGCTCAGACTGACAAACAGATTCATTCAGCGCACAATATCTGTTTTGCAGCCTGTTATGACAATCATAATGAATTTCTCCAGTATTGCTATTGTCTGGTTCGGCTCAAATGCAATTATCGAAAGAAATCTTGAGCTCGGTCAGATGATGTCATATATTCAGTATGCAATGCACGTCATTATGTCTTTCCTCTTTATTGCGATGATATTCATCAACATCCCGAGAGCTTTGGTTTCAATACGAAGAGTCGGCGAAATACTCGAAACACAGACAAGCATCACTGACCCCGAAAAGCCGAAAGAGGTTGACAGATTCAAGGGTACGGTTGAGTTCAAAAACGTATCATTTAAATACAGCAACGCTGACGACTGCGTTCTTTCAGATATTTCGTTCGTCGCAAAGCCCGGTCAGACAACCGCATTTATCGGCTCGACAGGCTCGGGAAAGTCAACACTCATCAACCTTATTCCGAGATTTTATGACGTTACGGCAGGTAAAATAACAATTGACGGAACAGACATACGTTCTGTTTCACTCAGCACCCTCAGAGATGCAATCGGTTATGTGCCGCAGAAGGGTCTTCTTTTCTCGGGTACAGTTGAATCAAATATGAAAATCGGCAGACCCGATGCAGACAGCGAGCTTATCGGTAAAGCGCTCACAACGGCTCAGGCACGGTTTGTTGCGGATATGCCTGAAGGTATTCACTCCGAAATTTCACAGGGCGGCACTAACGTCAGCGGCGGTCAGCGCCAGCGTCTTGCAATTGCACGCGCACTTGTTAAGCAGTCACCCATCTATATCTTTGACGACAGCTTTTCAGCACTTGACCTGAAAACCGATGCCGCGCTGAGAAAGGCGCTGAAGACATATACCGCCGACGCAACGGTACTGATTGTTGCACAGCGTGTAAGCACAATTCTCAACGCAGAGCAGATAATCGTGCTCAACGAAGGAAGAATTGTGGGAAAAGGCACTCACAAAGAGCTTATGAAAAACTGTGAGGAATACCGTGAGATTGCCGAATCTCAGCTTGCAAAGGAGGAACTGGAATGAGCGAAAAAGTAAAACGCCATCCTCCGATGCGCGGTAAAGGCGGTCCGAACGCAAACGACAAGCCGACAGAAAAAGCCAAGGATTTCAAGGGCACAGTCAAAAAGCTGCTGAAGCTTATGGCACCCTTCAAACTCAGATTCATTGCCGTTATCGTACTTGCGGCAGGCGCTTCGTTATTCAACGTTTTAGGCCCTAAAATTCTTGAAAAAGCAACAAATGAGGTTGCTGCAGGTGTATTCAGGATGAATTCAAATTCAGGCGGAATAAACCTTGCTAAAATAGGTCAGATTCTTTTAATTCTGCTGTTTGTTTATCTTGTCAGCGCAGCTTTCAACTATCTTCAGTCGTTCCTTATGGCAGGCGTTACGACAAGGCTTTCATTCAACCTACGTAATGATATTATGCAAAAAATAAACAGAATCCCGCTCGGATTCTTCCACAAGCAGAGTCAGGGTGATGTGCTCTCACGTATCACAAACGATGTAGATACACTTGAGCAGGCACTTACACAGAGCATTACACAGTTTGCCACATCACTCACAACACTTGTCGGTATTCTGACAATGATGATTATCACAAGTCCCCTGCTGACTCTTATCATCGTAGTTACAGTACCACTCTCAATGCTGATTGTCAGAAACATTGTCAAGCTCTCGCAGCCGCATTTCCGCAAGCAGCAGAATTACCTCGGAGCTGTAAACGGGCACATTGAAGAGATGTACGGCGCGCATCTTGTCGTCAAAGCATTCAACGGTGAGAAAAGATCAATTGAAGAGTTTGACGAGCTCAACAACAACCTTGCAGAAAACGCAAGAAAAGCTGAGTTCCTTTCGGGACTTATGATGCCGCTTATGGGCTTTATCGGCAACCTCGGTTACGTTCTTGTATGCGTTGTCGGTGCTATTCTTGTTTCAAAAAGCAGTATGAAAATAGGCGGCATTCAGGCGATGCTTCAGTATGTACGCCATTTCAACCAGCCGATAAATCAGCTTGCCAACATTTCTTCACAGATGCAGAGAATGGCGGCAGCTGCCGAAAGAGTTTTCGAATTTCTCGACGAAAAAGAAGAGGATGACTCAAAGGCAACTCTCAAGGTTTCCGACGTAAATATCGAAGGTAACATCACCTTTGATCACGTTAAATTCGGCTATGAAGACACCGACAAAATTGTCATAACTGATTTCTCGGCAAAGGTTAAAAGCGGTCAGAAGGTTGCAATTGTCGGTCCGACAGGTGCGGGTAAAACCACAATGGTCAAGCTTCTTATGAGATTCCACGAGCTGACCGACGGTGCAATTTACGTTGACGGTCACAACCTCACCGAGTTTGACAGACACGACCTGAGAAGTGAGTTCGGTATGGTTCTTCAGGATACCTGGCTTTACAGCGACAGCATTATGAATAATATCCGCTACGGCAAGCTTGACGCTACGGATGAAGACGTCATAAAAGCGGCAAAAATGGCTCAGGTTGACCATTTTGTACGCACACTCCCTGACGGTTACAATATGGAAATCAACGAAGAAACAACCAATATTTCGCAGGGACAGAAGCAGCTGCTCACAATCGCACGTGCAATTCTTGCCGACCCGAAAATTCTTATTCTCGATGAGGCAACAAGCTCCGTTGACACACGAACAGAGATTCTTATTCAGCGCGCGATGGATAACCTGATGATGGGCAGAACGAGCTTCATAATCGCCCATCGTCTTTCAACAATACGTAACGCAGACCTGATACTCTGTATGAACAACGGCGATATTGTTGAGCAGGGCAACCACGATGAACTGATGGCACTCGGCGGATTCTACGCCAACCTTTACAACAGCCAGTTTGAACATCCGGTACAATAAAAAAGCAACGGGGCAACACACAAAATGTGTTGTCCCGTTATTTTAATATACAGAAAAATCTTTTATTGTTGCAAACTTACGTGCCTTGAGAATAACAAGCTTAATGCGTCTTGTGCGTACCGAAATACCCATTTCGATTATACGCTTGCGGCCTATAACAGTACCTGTTTCGACCTTTTTCCACTTGCCTTCTTTCTCAACGTAGAGAGCAAACTTCTCAATCTGCTGACCTGTGCGGATATTTTCACTGAACACAACACGGTCAACATCATAATCATCACCCATATCGAGAATAAGCTCGGCACCCTCGGGATTATCCCCCGAATGCCAGAAGCCATCCTTATCGGGCAGAGCGCGTGTCGGAGAATGAAGATCGTCAAGCTTGCGGTTTCCCTGCATTGTAGATTCAAGTGCAAGGTTATCTTCAAAATGAATTGAAAGAACAGCACCGAAGGTTACAAGTGTTTCAACATCCTTCTCACCGATAAGACCGTCAGGCTGAGGAGCAATGCCTATAAGCATTGAAGCGTTGCCGCCAACTGAGCCGTTATATATCTTCTCGATTTTGGAAAGCGGCTTAATTGAAAGAACCTCTCCGTTGACATAAAACCAGCTGTCACGCAGCGGGAATGAAACCTCGGCAGGATACCACGTAAAAGAATCACAGCGCTTGATTTTGCGCCTGCTGCCGATATCAGTCTGCGTGAAATTCACCTTACCTGATGAAACAGAAACCTTCTTATCGGAATCGATGTCAAATGCTTTGTAAGCAGATGGCACAACGCTCCATTCACTGATTCTGCAGACACCTGAATTATTGCCGCACCAACGGAAATCAGGGCCGCAGTTTGTGATTGCCGCATCAGGCTGAAGCTCACGGATAAGCTTAAAATAGCCCTCCCAGTCGTAAGCCTGAGTTTTGGCATCTTTACGGTTATCAACAGCACCGTCAAGGCTGACACAGAACAGTTCACCGTAGTTTGTCAGAAGCTCACGGAGCAGATTTTTGAAGAAAATATCGTAAGCTTTGCCCGTACCGAAGGTCGGCTCGTGATAATCAAGCGGTGAAAGAGAAACACCGAATTTCAAATCGTATTTACGGCAGGCTTCACTCACCTCTCGAACAACGTCACCTTCACCGTCACGCCAACAGCTTGACTTTACGGAATAATCCGTTTGCTCCGTAGGCCATAGGCAGAAGCCCTCGTGATGCTTACAGTTGAGGATAAGACCTCTTATTCCTGAACGTTTTGCAACCTTTGCCCACTGCTCGGCATCAAAGGCAGTCGGATTGAAAAGATCGGGCTCTTCAAATCCCGTACCGTTTTTTCGACCTGTAAAGGTATTCATACCAAAGTTAATTATGCCGTTAAACTCAGTGTCCATATAAGCAATCTGACGCTCGGTAGGAACAACCGAAATGGCTTTATCGAGATAATCTATTGCCATAGCTTATCCTTTCAAACAAAATCTTTTTTAACGAGTGCATCCACAAGTGTGGGATTGAACTCAAACGCAGCAACATCACCAATACCGCAATCAATACCGGTTACGTCAATGATAAGGTCGGTAAGACCTACCTTACCGATTACCTGTGCCTTTTTGCCGCACACAACACAGCTGAGTGTTTCATCATTGCCAAAACGCTTCACCTTGCGGAGAAGAGAGTTAATTTTATCCACTTTTGTAAATGCAATTTCGGTTTTGCTCAGCCCGTAGCCGTCACAAGTGCCGAGCGGCACAGCGGCAGCTTTGGTTTCGCGTGTTGTTTTATAAGCTTCACCGTAGCCGACAAAATGACCCGCAGGCAAAGTTTTGACCGATATAATCTCGCACTCCATAAAGCCTACCTTTTCAAGACCAACGGATGAAGCGGCAACAACTCTTCCAAGAAGTGCAGAGCCCAAACGCACGGCATCAAAATGATATTCGGGATATTTAACAGCACCTGCAGAGGAACAGATATGCTTTTTAAGTCCCTTAACACCTGCTTTTTCAATTGTTTCAACAGTCTTTGTAAAACGGCTGACCTGCAGCTTCACCGAAGAAGGATCGGCTGAAAATGCATTGTAAAAATGCGAATATATACCCTCAAAGCTGATACTTTTACATTCGCGCACAGCGGTAATTATATCATCCTCTTCGCCCGGCATAAAGCCGAAGCGTGCAAAGCCTGTATCGAGCATAATATGAGCGGACACTTTTTTGCCCTGAGCCGCATTGTCAAGAAGCTTTGCGGTTGCAAGTGAATCAACTGTAGCGATAATTTCGTTGGTTACGCAAAGCTGGGCAGACCTCTCATCAAAAGGAGGACTGAGGAGCAGAATTGCCGTGTCAATGCCGTTTTCGCGCAAGGCAAGTGCCTCATCAAGTCTTGAAACAGCAAGCGTGCCGATATTGTTTTCGCAAAGAAGCTTTGCCATTTCAAGCAGACCGAGACCGTAACCGTTGCCTTTGATTACACCGATAACCTCAGCTGTAGGACAATGAGCACGCATTTTATTAAGATTGGATGCAATATATTCCTTCTGAACAACGTATCTCATGGGTGATTAATGACCCTTTCTCAACTTTTTGCGAAGCTTCTGGGCAAACTCCATTGCGTTGTAAATAAGCGGATTGTAGATATAGTAGAAGTCACCGATAAACTCGGTAATTTCGGGACAGAAGCCCTTCTTGAAACGGTAAAGACCGTAGAGAGGATTGTTCTCATCAAGGTCACCTGAAATACCGCGGAAATCATAAAGACGGCATCCGTTTTCGACTGACCAGCGGATCATTTCCCACTGAAGCAGATAGTTTGGCATCTTGTTGCGCTCTTCGTTAGAGGATGCGCCGTAGAGATACCACACCTTATCGCCGCAGAGAATTGCAAGCGTGCCTGCAATTGCTTTGCCTTCGCTGTATGCCATATATATACGTGCATTATCGCCGTATGCTTCAACCATACGTCTGAAATAATCTGCCGGGCGGATTGAGAAGTTATCTCTCTCGCCTGTTTCTATCATAATCTTATGAAACTCTTCGGCTGCTTCCGCACCCTTGATTACAACCTCAACGTTGTTTTTCTTGGCAACACGCACCTTATAGCGGTGGCGTGAATGGAACGAAGCAAAAACTTCATCTTCTGTTTTACCTTCAACGTCAAGACGGATTACGAAACGCGGCTGAATACCCTCAAAATTCTTGGAGCGAGGACCTGCCTTGAAGCCGTAATCAAGCGCAATTTTCTCATATTCCGTATCGTCGATTTTTGTATCGGTATCGACCTGGAGCACATAACCGCCAAACTCTTTTGCAAGCTTTTTGGCAGCATCCATAAGCTCTGTGAACACAGCCTTATCGTGAAGGTCACACACGGGACCTCTGGGTGCATAAAGCATGCTGAAAGGAATACCGCCGGGCAGACGGCGGATAATAACCGCCATTGTGCCCTTGATATTGCCCTGCTCATCGCGGCAGATTATGCCGCGCCAGATCCAATTGTTTTTAACTTTAGCCCATGCACTCTGCTGCATAAAGTGGCCCTTGGGATGACCTGCAACAAATGCATCAAAATCTCTGGCCGCATCGGCCTTGATAATCTCTGTCAATTTAAAAATCCAACCTCACTTATTTTTTAAGACCGACTTCAACTGCTGCGGGGAATTCATCGGGAGCTGCACCCATAGCCATAGCAAGACGTCTTGAAATTTCCTTGTTCTTTATTGCTTCACCTTCAACAACAAAGTTGTCGCTGCCATATACGAGGAGCGGAACATCTGCTGCCGAGTGTGAGCCTGATGTGTACTTGAAGCTGTCGCCGTCGGGTGTGATGGCACCTGTTTCGTGGTCTGCTGTGATAACAACAAGTGTGTTGCCGTCAGCCTTTGCGTAATCGATTGCTGCCTTAACTGTCATATCGAACTCTTTTGCTGCAATCTTCATCTTGTCAGCTTCGTTGCTATGTGAATGCTTATCGATGTGAGCACCTTCAACCATAAGGAAGAAGCCGTCCTCATCATCGTCAAGCATATCAATAGCCTTTGTTGTGAGTGTGGAAAGATTCGGAGAATCAGCACCTGTGTTCTCGTTCCATACTTCGCCTGCAAACTGACCGAAGGAGCGTGTACCCTCTTCAAGTGCCTCAAACTCGGCAACTGTGTCAATAAGAGTCCAGCCGTGGGCATTTGCATATTCATCTGTTACAAGACCGCTTGAAGCAGACCAGATAAGATCAAGATCGGATTCTTCAATCTGCTGTCTTGTAATCTCCTCGCTCTCGTCACGGTCGTAAACGTGAGCGGAGAAACCGCCGGGTGTTGCACCGTGGTTAGTGTCGGACGTGACGATACCTGTCATCTTACCGTATGACTGAGCAAGCTCAGTAAGGCTCAACGGAACATAGGCAACGCCGAATGCATCCTGTGCAAAAACACCGATTGCACCGTTGTTTGTACGGACAGCACATGAAAGAGCCGTTGCACCTGCTGCTGAGTCTGTTACAGCTGAGCTGGAAGATCTTGTCTGTGACTTGCCGTGCTGAGTTGTCATTGAGAACATATAAGCCTGATCAATGCCATACTCTTTTTCCATCCAGTCGATATGGTAGAAGCCCATACCATCACCGATAAGAAGAATAACGTTTTTGTAATCGCCGGGATCAAGCTCTGTTTTGCCGGCGTTTGTTGCAGTGTTGACTGCAAGATTGATGGTGAGAAGTGCTGCCATCAGCGCAGCAACGATTTTTGATAAAAACGAGTTTCTGATAAAGTTTGCAAATTCGACCATTTTTATACCTCCGTTTGGAAATAATTTTACCTATAAATTATAATATTTCCGCCACAATATGTCAATAAATAAACGCGCATAAAATAATAATTATAGTGTTGTAATTTTCGTGAAATGTGTTATACTGTTATGGATAATATTTACAATCAAGGCTTAAGGAGGTAAAAACTATGTCAAAAAAGCCATATTATATCACGACAGCGATTGCTTACACATCGCGCAAGCCGCACATCGGCAACTCTTATGAGATTGTCTTAACCGATGCTATCGCACGCTTTAAGCGAATGCAGGGCTATGATGTATTCTTCCAGACAGGCACGGACGAGCACGGTCAGAAGATTGAAGAATACGCAAAGGAGGCAGGTATCTCTCCCAAGGAATACGTTGACAAGGTTGCAGGCGAAATCAAGGACATCTGCGACAGACTCAACACAACATACGATAAGTTTATCCGCACAACAGACGATTATCACGAGAAGTGCGTGCAGAAGATTTTCAAAAAGCTGTACGATCAGGACGATATCTACAAGAGTGTATATGAGGGTTGGTACTGTGTCCCCTGTGAAAGCTTCTTCACAGACAGTCAGCTTGTTGACGGCAAGTGCCCCGACTGCGGCAGAGAAGTACGCAAAGAGAAGGAAGAAACATACTTCCTCCGCCTTTCAAAGTATCAGAAGCAGCTTGAAGAATATATCGAGCAGAATCCCGACTTCATCTACCCCGAAAGCAGAAAGAAGGAAATGCTCAACAACTTCATCAAGCCCGGTCTTCAGGATCTTTGCGTTTCCCGTTCAACATTCAAATGGGGTGTACCTGTAACATTTGATGACAAGCACGTAATCTACGTATGGATTGACGCACTTTCAAACTACATCACAGGTCTCGGTTATGATCCTGACGGCAGCAGTGACCTTTACAAGAAATACTGGCCTGCAGACGTTCACATCATCGGTAAGGACATTGTACGCTTCCACACAATCTACTGGCCGATTATGCTTATGGCACTCGGTGAGCCGCTTCCCAAGCAGGTTTACGGTCACCCGTGGCTGATGGTCGGTGCAGACAAGATGTCAAAATCCAGAGGCAACGTTATCTATGCAGACGATCTTGCAGACCGTTTCGGTGTTGACGCAGTCCGTTACTATCTGCTTGCTGAGATGCCTCACGCACAGGACGGCTCACTCACGTACGAAACACTTATTGAGCGTTACAACTCTGACCTTGCAAACACACTCGGCAACCTTGTAAACCGCTGTGTTGCGATGGTCAAGAAGTATTTTGACGGTGTACTCCCTGCTCCCACAGCACCAGAGGCACTCGACGATGAGCTCAAGGCAGTTGCTCTCGAATCAGTCGGCAAGTGTGCCGCAAAGATGGACAGCTTCTGCATTGCAGACGCAGTAAACGAGGTAATGGCTGTTGCAAAGCGCTCCAACAAATATATTGACGAAACAATGCCCTGGGCACTTGCAAAGGACGAAGAGAAGAAAGAGCGTCTGGGTACAGTAATGTACAACCTTATCGAGAGCATCCGCTTTATTGCAGTTCAGCTCAAGCCCTATATGCCTGAAACTGCAGAGAAGATTTTTGCACAGATCGGCTGTAACATCGACACATACGAGAGCCTTAACGAATTCGGCGCAACACCCGCAGGCACAGTTATGGGTGAGGCCGCTCCCCTCTTCGGCAGAATTGATGCAGAAAAGCTTCTCGCAGAAATTGAAGCCGAAAACGCTGCAAAGGCTGCAAAAGAGGAAGAGAAGAAGCCTGCATTCGAAGAGATGCCTCAGATTCCGATTGACGATTTTGCAAAGGTTGACCTCAGAGTTGCAAAGGTTGTAGACTGCAAACCCGTTAAGAAAGCAAAGAAGCTGCTTGAGCTGACTCTTGACGACGGCACAGGCACTCTCCGCACGGTTGCAAGCGGTATCGCACTCTACTACAAACCCGAAGAGCTCATCGGACACAACGTTATTGTTGTCGCAAACCTCAAGCCTGCAACACTCTGCGGCGTTGAAAGCAGAGGTATGATTCTCGCAGGCGGCGAAGATGACGTAAAGGTAGTATTTGTTGATTACCTTGAACCCGGTACAAAAATCAGATGACGTACACGGGAATTTTTGACACACACGCACACTATGATGACGAGTGTTTTGACGAGGACAGATTTGAGCTGCTCGACGAAATGCTAGCATCTAACGTGAGCGGAATAATAAACTGCGGCTGCACCGTAGAGAGCAGCAAAACAAGCATAGCTTTTGCTGAAGAATATCCTCAAATGTATGCGGCGGTCGGTATCCATCCGCAGAATGCGGCAGAAGAAAGCGAAGACGCACTTGAGAAAATCGAGGAGCTTGCAAAGCACGAAAAGGTTGTTGCAATCGGTGAAATCGGTCTTGATTATCACTACGATTACACACCGAAAGAGATGCAGATTGAATACTTTGAGAAGCAGATATTGCTTGCAAAAAAGCTTAATCTGCCCGTAATTGTGCACGACAGAGAAGCTCATCAGGACTGCGTTGAAACGCTGCTTAAATACAAGCCGAGAGGTGTTATGCACTGTTTCTCAGGCAGCGTTGAAACAGCAAAACAGCTGACCGATATCGGCTTTTATATCGGTCTTGGCGGCAGTGTCACTTTCAAAAACGCAAAAAAGCCTGCCGAGGTTGCGGCAAGCATTGACCTCGACAGACTTCTGCTCGAAACAGACTGTCCGTATATGACTCCCGTACCCTTCAGAGGCATAAGAAATAACTCCTCGCTGATAATTCACACAGCGGAGAAAATTGCAGAACTGCGTGGAATTAAGGCACAGGAAGTTATAGATAAGGCAAGAGAAAACGCATATAAATTATTTAACATCAAATGATAACAGCAGAGTTGATTTTCATGTCAACTCTGCTGTTTTACTTATTACACTCCCTCCGAATTTTGCTTTCAGCAAAACGAGCTAAGATCCATCACTATCGTTCAGGATGACAAGATAAGGTATTACAAAATAATTATCTATCACATATCAACAATGCTTTTTAATATCTCGCAGAATTTATCAAACTCCAAATATTCTGCTTCCAATCTGTAATATATACCGTCCTTTTCAAAATCGGCAACACAGAGAGGCAATACCGTATCTTTATTATGTGCGTACATATAGTAACTGACATCTACACCGGGAGTGATACACTGAGAAGCACCGACCTCATCCTCAGTAGCATAGACATAGTCATAAGGTGCACCTGTTTTGGATACGGATAAGGTTACAGTGCTTGCGCCGTAGCTCTTATCATACCTGAAATAACACCAATCCTTTGCGATATTACCGTTTTTGCCGTAAACTACTTTATGCTCATTATTACCATTAAAAGAAAGACCGTCCGGCATAAAAGAAAGAGAAGAAAAATCCTTGCCGAAATACTCTGCCGCCTGAGCGTCAGTCCAAGTTATATTATCATAAAGCTCGGGAGAATAATACTTCGGTGACGGCTTATTTGTGGGCTCAATCGTTCCGCCCCTGAAATAAGTTTTAAAAGTCCCATATCTCATTTGACTGCCTGAAAAATTGCACACATAAGAAACCGCTCTGTCCGTCACCTCTTTACGTGTTATTCCATAGCGAGCAAGTTCTTCGTCGGTTGCATTGAAATACCACAAAGGTGCAAACGCCTTCCCGTTATGAATTATTGCGTTTTCGGCAGGAAAAACTCTGCTCATTTCATCAAGGTCACCGCTATATAACAAATCTATCTCCTCGGATGTAAACGTGTTCTCTTTTATATATTCCTCGGGTTGCTCAAGTTCAATGTAAAACGCAATTGTCTCGCTGTTGATTTGCTCAATAACAGATCTCGGTATATCAAATTCTCTTATCGCTTCAACAAGAAAAGGTACATATTCAGGGTCGGAAATATCGTATTTTGATGCACGGAGCATAGCTGTTCTTGCTTCGCTCCACGTTGTCCAATCCATTTTGAGCGTTTCTTTAATATAATCTATGAGCTCTCCCGGAACACTGTAAACCTTTTCGCTGTAAGCATTGGACCAGCCGTAATCATCACCGCCTTTTGCAATGGGATTATCGGGGTCAGCAGGTGTAAGTGTCGGCTCGACTGTTGTGGGTGCTGATGTTTCTTCGCCTTGAAGCGGCCGAGTGGCAAAAAATCCGCTTTTCCATACGCCCAAGCCTGCAAGTGCAACAAAGGCAACGCAGCACGCACAGGCGGTTATTTTAATCTTCTTCCTTTTTGTTTTAATGTATTCATCACGTCTGACAAGTGCGTTTTTTGCAATCTCATCATATGTTTTCATATTCAAATCCCTCCTTTTCAAGCTTTGATTTGAGTGCCGCTTTTGCACGGTAGATAAGATTTTCGGTCTGCCGTTTGCTCTTTTTCATAATACGTGCAGTCTGAGCGTTGTCAAACTCTTCAAAAAACACAAGATACAAAACCTGCGCATATTCGGGCCTGAGCGATTTCAGGCAGGTATGAAGCTTTAGCTTCTGCTCCTCTTTCAAGTAAAGCTTTTCTACGTTTTCTTCCGCCTGTATATCCTTTGCTTCTTCAATATTTACGCAGGATTGACGCGAATTTTTACGCAGATAATCAAGTGCAGTATTGCGGCCTATGGCGTAAAGCCAGGTTTTGAAGCTGCTTTGATTTCTGAAATGGGGCTTTTTAACGGCAAGCTTAAAGAAAACCTCCTCTGTCACCTCTTCGGACACGTGAATGTCACGGGTGAAGCTGTTAATATACAGCATCAAACCGTCCGCATATTCGCGCACTATATCCGCAAAAGCCGTATCATCGCCGCCAAGATAACGCTCGTAACTGTTGATATCAACCTCCATATTTTTACCCTCCTTTGAAAAAGCTTTTTCATCTGTTTGACGGATAAAAATGCAAAAACTCTCACATAAATTTATATAAACAATCAACAAACTCCACCGACATACATAGGTATTATCGGTGGAGCTTTTGTTGTTTATAATCACGGAGAGAATTTATATACTCCCTCCGAGTTTTGCTTTCAGCAAAACCCACCTCCCTCAAAGAGGGAGGCTGACAAAACAGCATTAAAGAATTAATACTCTTCTGCATTTATGCGTTCTTTTACTACTCTGTCAATTTCAGAACATACGCCGTAAAAGTTGGTATTTACATCATAATTCGAAAATCTTATAACCGTAACGCCAAATTCTTGTAATTGTTCGGTACGAACAGAATCGCAAGCTAAACCTTTTTCAGTAAAGTGTTGTGAACCATCCACCTCAACAATCAGATTTGCCTTATGGCAATAAAAATCTGCTATATAATTACCGATAGCTTTTTGTCTTTGAAATCGAGCAGGATAAGATTTTAAGAAATCATACCAAAGATGTCTTTCCTGCGGCGTCATATTTTTTCGCAGAGTTCTGGCTGTAGAAATCAGATTATGCTTATACGGCAATGACATAACATTTACCTCTTTCTCTCAAGGCTCCCTCACTGAGGGAGCTGTCGAGCGTATGCGAGACTGAGGGAGTATGTGAAAATTTTCGTTATTTTTTGACTCCCTCCGTCTTTTGCCTTACGGCAAAATCCACCTCCCTCGAAGAGGGAGGCTATGCTACACTCAAAGCTCTTTAACCATATAACTTGGCTCAAACTCTTTATATCCGTGCTTGGGATAAAAATTCCACGACTCAAAAAAGCTTTCTTTATCGCCGAGATGGACAACAATCTTTTTCTTGCCGATTGCCTTCAGATAATTCTCTGCTGTTTTCAGCAACTCTGTACCGACACCGCGATTTTTCAAATTGAATTTCACAAAAAGTCTATGAAGCACAACGTCATCTGAATTATCCGAAGAATTATAGCCGACACTGCCGATAACCCTGTCATTTTCATCAACAGCTATCCAGAACATATCGCCTTTTGCAAAATAGTTCTGTTCAATATCAAGTAAATCCTCGTTTAATCCGGGTATTCTTCCAAGTGCATTTTTAGCTTCAAGCACCATAAAAATCAAATCGTCTCGGTATTTCGGCTCGAATTTAATTATGTTCAGCATACCGTTACGTTTGCACCGATGGTGCAGTTTTCTGCGAGGTTGAGGTTCATAACTGTGATGGGTTTATCAGCTGAAACAGATATAACCTTGCCGTTTTCCCACTTGAAGGAAAGCTGTACACCGCCTGTTACGATATTGGTGATTTCGCCGTTTTTCCAACTTGACGGAAGAGCAGGAAGAAGCTCTGCCTTGCCGTTTTCGCTGTAAAGCAGAAGTGAATTTACACCTGCTACAAAGCCGAAATTACCGTCAATCTGGAAAAGGAAGGGCGGATGAGTATCGAAAAGGTTGGAGAATACGGAATACGTGAGCATATTTGCGATAATCTCCTGAGCTGTTTCAGGCTCGTGAAGTGTGCCCGCAAGGCAGATTGCCCAGGCAGCAGACCAGCCGATATAATGCTCCCAGTTCTTCTTGCGGAAATGATACAGCTCACGCACCCACTCACGCTCGGTTTCATTCTCATAATACTTGATTGTATTTGAGGGATAGAGAGCATAAAGCGGTGAGAAATGTCTGTGACCGGGCTCGTGAAGCTCACGCTCCTCAGACCATTCCATAATACCGTAGCTGTCTTTCTTATAAGGTCTGAGCTTTGCAAGTTTCTCTTTAATCTGCTCTGCCAGCTCACCTTCGGACTCAAAATCGAGATAAGCAAGCAAGCCGTGTCTTACAACAGCCATATCGAATGCACTTGCATAGTCAACAGCTATAGCGTTGCCGTTGAATTTATACTCGTTTTCGGGTGAAGTTGAGGGAGCGACAACGTACTCGCCGTTATGCTCAACAAGATAATCATTTATAAACTCTGCCGAAGCCTTGACGGAATAGAAAATCTTATCCTTATACTCATCAAGACCGCCGTTTTTGTAGTGAGTGTAGACCTCGTTTACAAGCCAGGCACCGCAGAGAGGAGCGTACATAAAGCAGGGACCGCCCTTTGCAGGCCAGGTCATACGCCAGAGGTCGGAGTTATGGTTGGCGCAAGCGCCTTTACAGCCGTAGTTAACTCTTGCTGTTTCGGCACCGTTTTGCATAAGCTCATAAACCATATTTACAAGCGGCTCTGCACACTCTGCCATATTGGATGATGTTGCAGGCCAGTAATTCATCTCTGTATTGATATTAACGGTATAGTTACTGCTCCACGGAGGACGCACTCTCGCATTCCATATACCCTGGAGATTGAGAGGCTGACCGCCCTTACGGCTGCCTGCAATCATAAGATACTTGCCGAAATTATAGAAAAGCTCAACAAGCTTCGGGTCGGGGTTACCCTTCTTTGCTGTTTTGAGAAGGTCAACGGTGCAGATTTCACTCTCACCGCCGATTGAAAAACGCTGTCTGTCAAAGATAGACTTGTAATCAGCGATATGACGTGCAAGTAGGGTGTCATAATCCGTTTCGGTCTTGTTCAGCGCATCAATACACTGTGCGCAGACCTTTTCTCTGTCGGTTTCGGGCATCTTATCGTAGCCAAGGAAGCCTGTTTTTGTTGTTGCAAGAATTGTGATATTCTTCGCTTTTTTAACTGTTATTTTCTTGCCATCATCGGTTACCTTACCGTCGGTGATAACCTTAACAGCGAGAGTATAAGCCATGGCTTTGCCCTGATCATACATTACTGCATTGGGAATTTTACCAAGGTAACTGGGCATTGCAACATCGGGTGCGTTACCGATAAGGCAAAGAATGCCATCCTTGACAACGCTTGCGTGGTGAAGCTTTGAGGTTACGGAAATAACAGCATCTGTTTTTTCGTTTGCCTTCATTCTGTAAACAACTACGTCGTCAGGGTTTGAAGCAAAAGCAGTGCGTGTTTCATTTTTGGTTGATACGGTATGTACGGCATTATCAATATCAAGCTCACGGCGGTATCCGCAGGTTGACTTTGAGCCGAATTTGATTTTGATATCGCCCAAAGGCATATAAGCCTGGCTATAATCGCCATCCATCTCATTCTCTATGATATCGTGTGCTTCATCGGGTTTGCCTGTCAGAATAAGCTCACGAACCCCAGCAAGATTATCAAGGCTTTTGGGGTTATTATGTTTCTGCGGATAACCTGACCAGAGTGTAACATCATTGAAGCAGAGAGTTTCTCTCTTTCTGCCGCCGTAAATCATAACACCTGTACGGCCGTTACCTATGGGCAGAGCTTCATTCCAAAGGGTTGCCTGCTTTTTGTACCAAAGTTTGTTCATTGTTATTCTCCTATCAAATTTCTAACAGTCTGAATACAACTGTGAATGTTATTCTGTTATCTTGTATTGACGCGCTGATTGTAGCCTTATGCGACTTTGCAATTGCACCGGCAATAGAAAGACCGATTCCGTAGCCGCCCGTCTGGCGCGAACGTGATTTTTCAGAGCGGTAAAACCTGTCAAAAAGTCTGTCCGTATCAACGTCGACACCGGGAACAAGAGCGTTAGTCGTTTCAAGTATAATCTGTCGGTTCTTACGGTAGAGATTAAGTTCAACTTTTGAGTTTACGGGTGCATATTTAACGGCATTATCAAGCAAAATATTTGCAAGCTCTGCTATGGATTTTTCATTGCCCCATACATTCAGAGCAGGCTGCACCTCGGCATAAAGACGTTTTTCAGAGCGCTGTGCAACAGCAGAAAACGACGCAACCGTTGCCGAAACAATATCGCTGATTGCGACTTTTTCGAAGCTTTCTTTCTGCGATTTTTCCTCAGCCTTTGAAAGAACAAGAAGGTTTTTGATGAGCGATGACAAGCGGTTTGTCTGATTGTGAATGGACGTGAGCCACTCATTTTCACCGTACATCATTTCAAGGACCTCGGTGTTTGCCGATATGATTGCAAGAGGAGTTTTAAGCTCGTGACCTGCGTCGGTGATAAACTGCTTTTGTCTGACAGTGTTTTCGACAATAGGCCGAACAGCCCTTCCGGATACGAGCACAACAAGAACAAGCAGACCAAGCCAGCCGAGAACACCGATAACCACCGAAACAACCGCCATAAGACGCATTGACAGAATCGTTTCTCTCACATCCATAAAGTAAACTGTCATACCGTTATATTCGGAATGATCGATTATATACTTGCAGTAAATGTTCAAGTAACCTTTTTCTTTACCTTTTTCGATTACGGCAGCTGCATATTCTTTTGCTTTTTCACTGCTTATTGTTGATGCGTTGTCAGTATTAACCGTTACAACCTGACCGTCATCTGTAAACCTGACGTAAAAGAACCTTGATGTATAAGAAACTTCTGCACCGAGAGAATTGGCATCGTACAAGGGATTGAGATAGTTAAGCACATTGTCGCGGTAATCGGATGATACGTCAATCGCAACACCGTCGTTCTCGACAATGCTCTCGAGCATATAAGTGGTTGAACTGTCCATTGTCAAGACAACTATCAGGTTAATTAAAGCAAGAACAGTAACAAGAAGCACAAGCGCCGATGCCATAATCGCAACAACAAACCGACGGCGCAACTGTTTTATCATTTGTCTGCGCTCCTTTTATCTTCTAAATAATATCCGGCATTTCTCGTCGCCTTTATCTCAACGTCAGCACCGAGCTTTGCAATTTTTTTACGGAGATTTGAGATATAAACCCATACTACGCTGTTTTCCGTTTCAGAATCATATCCCCAGATACGTTCCATAAACTGATCAACGGAAATAAGTCTGTTGGGGTTTGACATAAGCATCTCGATCATCTGATATTCTTTACCTGCAATTCTGATGCTTTCGTCACCGTAGTTAAGTTCAAAAGTTTCACGGTTGAGAGTAAGACCGCCTACAGTAAGAACATTCGGAGTGTAACCGACTACACGGCGTGTCATTGCACGCACACGTGCCAGCAGCTCACCCATAGCAAAAGGTTTTGTGAGATAGTCATCAGCGCCTGAATCAAGACCGATTATTTTATCGTCAACCTCAGCTTTCGCGGTAAGAATCATTATCGGTGTTTCAATTCCGCTAAAACGAAGTTTTTTGAGCACATCAAGACCGTTCATTTCGGGCATCATAAGGTCAAGCAATATTCCGTCGTAATTACCCGTCATCGCCCAATCAAGAGCAGCTCTGCCGTCGTAAACAGCATCGACAGAATAATTATTATGCTTAAGAATCGCCACAATGGCGTTTGACAACTCTTTTTCGTCTTCAGCAAGAAGAAGCCTCATAATCGCACCACCTTTTATAAGTGTTATGTATATTATAACATAATAGCGCGCGAATGTATATACATTAATTTATATTAATAAAAATACATAAGCCGGAGCGATTGCTCCGACTTATGTACACGCAAACCATATACCTATTAAAAGTATATTATATTCCCTTAATAAAAATTGTAAACCTCAAAACTTAAATTTAACTTAAAGAAATATTTAATATTGCCAGTAATTAAAAACTGTGATAAAATACCATAAAAAAGGAGGCTACATTATGTCAGCAATAGATAAAAAAGCTTTATACAATCTTTCATACGGACTTTTTGTCCTTACAAGTAATGATGGCACAAAGTCAAACGGTTGCATTATCAACACCTGTATGCAGATAACAGAAAACCCGACTCAGCTTTGCGTATGCGTCAACAAGGCAAACTATACTGCAGAAACAATAAGCAAAACCAAAAAGTTTGCGGTAAGCATACTTACAACAAGCACTCCGTTTTCTGTATTTGAACATTTCGGTTTCCGCAGTGGCAGAAACGTTGACAAATTCAGCGATTTCAGCAGTTACTCGCTCACACAGGGCGGTCTGCCCTACCTCACCGAAAACTGCAACGCATTTTTTGAAGCAGAGGTAAAGCAGGAAATTGACTGCGGCACACACATTATGTTTATCGCGCAGGTAACGCAGGCCGAGGTGCTCAGCAGTGAAGAAAGTGTAACATACGCGTATTACTTTGCAAACATCAAACCCAAACCCGAAGCTGCAAAGAAAAAGGGTTATGTCTGCAAAATCTGCGGCTATGTACACGAGGGTGAAGAATTACCACCCGACTTTATCTGCCCCTGGTGCAAACATCCTGCTTCAGACTTTGAACCGATAAAATAAACAGCATATAATAATGCTCTGTCCGAACATTTACGAAAACAAACAGCCTTCTATGGTAGTTGTTCAAATCTACCATAGAAGGCTGTTTTCTTAACTGTTTTGATTCACCTGTTTAGTTTAAGCAGTAGGGACTTTATATTATTTACCAAATCCCATTTCCCAACCTATTTTAAATCCAAGTGTATATGAACTAATAAAAAATCTGAAAAGTGAAAACATCATAGTTAATGGTTGAAACATTTTAACGAAGAAATCTGCCTGGTCAGGATCAACATATCCGCATTCGCATTTGCCATTTTCATCAAATGTGTGCAATTCTACAACTTCTGAGTAACATTCAGTGCACCAATACATATGACCATCACTGATGAACCCATACGCATCCGGTGTATGAGTATGCGCACCATAGCCACAAGCGCATATACCATTTTCATCCATTTCATGTTTTTCGGTAATTGTAGCACCACAATATTTACAGATATATGTGTGATAACCGTCGAAATTAATTACAGAATAAATTCTTGCAACGTGTTCATGGTCAACATATCCGCAAACGCATTCGTTGTTTTCATCCAATATATGATTTTCATTAATTGTTAATTTGCACACTGTACAAGTAAACGAGTGAACAGTATCGGTATATATGGGGTATGTTGTTGCCTGATGCTCATGTTCAAAATAACCACAATCACATTCGCCGTTCTCGTCAATATCGTGATATTCAGTAACAACTTCGCTACAATACTTGCAAATATACGAATGGGTATATTCTGTTTTCAGAAGATCAGGATAATTGCCGGGCTTATGAGTATGCTCTGCACTTGCAAGAACAGAAGCTGATGACATTACGAAGGTTACAGCAAGAATAAATGCCAGTATTTTTTTCACAATAAGTTCTCCTTAAAAGTTTATTCCATAAACTCTTTTTACTCTAATTATAGTTTATCCGGTCACATAACGAATTAAATTAATTATGCAAAAAGCTTCATAATTCCGCCGATGAGTGCTGCAAGAGCATCAAGGGGAAGAACACCGAGAAGGAATCTTACGGGTGTGTCGCAGATTGCGCTTGCGATGATGCCCCAATCGAAGAAGAAGGGTCTCTCCTGTGCTTCGGGTGCACCGTCATACTCAAGAGCAAATGCCTGTGTATACACTACACCGCCCACGCCGTATGCTTCCGCGCGGACATAGCTGCCGATTTCTTCTGAGTAATCGTCAAGGTCGATTGTATCACCGACGTGAATAACCTTGCCGTCAGCAATCCAGTGAATAACGAGTGCGTTATCTGCCTTGAGTGCGATTGTATCCTCAGCTTCATCAACTGTTACGTTTGTGAAAAGAGGTCTTGCAGAGCCTTCGGGAGCTTCGTACTTCTGACCGCTGTCGCCCTCTGCCATTTCAATCTCACTCTGTGCGATAATAGCGTCAAGCTGAGTTGCAAGTGCTGCAGCCTCTGCAGTGCCGAGTGCCTTGAGCTCTTTGCTGAGATTTACAAGCTCATCGAAATTACCGACATACTTGCTTGCAGCGAAGAATGCACCTTCCTGCATATTCTTCTTGAGGTTTTCTGATGTATTCTCAGCCATATAATGCATTGTATAACCCGAATCAACGATATCAAGGTTATGGGCATCAGATGTTGCAATTGCAAAAACGTTTCTGCCGTGAGGGATAAGATCAACAAGCATAATATCCCAGAGCTTTCTGTCAAAACGTGTTCTGCTGTCGCCCTTGCTGTTGATGTCTATACCTATACAGCTCTTATACTTGAGAAGAAGGTTTTCAAACTTATTGATCTTATAGTTATATGAGAAGTCATCCTTGTTGTATGCATCTGCAGTGTAAACTTCGTCACGTGCGTTGGTATACTCACCGGGGTGATTGATAACGGAAAGACCGCCGAGAGAATCAATTTTGCTGATTACCGACTCGTATTCGCTTGTGCCGCCTACTCTGCCGTTGCCGTAATCAACAAACCATGTGTTGACGTGTGCATTGTTGAAGGATGTACCGTTCTGCTCATTGCCGAAAGGAACGGAAAGCATTGCCTGTCCGCCGTCCTGTGCATAAAACTCATCACCTGCAGCAGACTTTGTTACCGTATAAGCCTTGCCGTTTGCGGCAGTGCCTTCAGTAGAGAGGACTTCGCCGCCGATAACACCGTTCTTGACAACGCCGAGAACCTTCATAGCGGGAACGTAGTCGTGAGTAAGGTAGCCGTATGAAACGGTGCTGTGGTCGGTTCTTGCATAAATATCAAAACCGAGTTCATAATGACGCTCTGTCATCTGAGGAAGTGAATCGTGACCGTCACTGAAAGTTGTGTGGCTGTGAAGATCTGCTTTATATGCCTTATATGTGTCAAAATCGACGTTGGCATAGGGATTTTTAATTTTGTAATCGACGTCGGCATCAGCAGCAGATGCGACTGCAGCAAAGCTGAAAACCATTGCTGCACTGAGAATAAGGCACAATGCCTTTTTGTACATTTTCTTGACTTGCATCAAAATATCCTCCTTAGAATATTTCTAAAATAACAAGTGTATATTAGCATATTTTTCAAAATCAGTCAACAAAACAATTATAAACTATGAAAGTTTAACAAGAAAAAATTATGCTTGTTCTGCGGAATATTTTTCTGCAACCTCAATTAAAAACTTATAAATCGGTGCAAAAGACTCATAAATCGGTCTGATTTTTTCTATAAAATCTGCATTTTCAAGCTCATTGAGATTCGGGAAGCGGAACAAAAAGCAAAAGCTCTTGCAGTTATAATACGGCTCAAGCACAGGCATCGGGCAGCCTTTCTTTGCACGCTTATAGAAATCGCCGCTGAACACCGCACCGTTTCTTTCCGCGATGATAACAGCATCGTAAAAATCGTCTGGACGGGCAGCAATTTCCTGCCTGAAAATCTCCATCATTCTCGGAGGAGCATAATAAGTGCCTACACCGCCTGAATAGCCGTTCTGAGCAACTTCAAACCACATACACGGAAAATGCGGCAACGCGTGCTTATCGCGGGTAAACATCGTCCACAGATTCTCGCGGTACATGTGCTTATCCTTTGTATAGCGTGTATCTCGTCTGACGCGTGAGACCATTTTCTGCGGAACAATCGGAATATCTTCGTCAATTTCTATAATGGTATCAGAAAGAGCACATATAATCTGCTGAAGAGGAATAGTTATACCCTCTTTAATTCTTTTCTTATTTTCTTCATAAAAATCTCTGCTGTTGCGGAAACGGTTTTCGCTCAGAAGTATAAGAATCTCAGGCTTTATTCCGTCATATCTGTAAGTACTCATTTAAGAAGTCCCCTCTTGAAGATTTCTTGTGCGGCAAGCATAATGCCGACTTTGCCGCTGTCAAAATTGAGTGAGCCCTGCATCCATACGGCAAAAGGCTCACGCAGAGGAGCATCGGACGAAAGCTCGATTGATGAACCGCCCGTAAACGCACCCGCTGACATAATAACCTGATTGTCATAGCCGGGCATATCCCAAGGCTCAGGACAGACGTTTGAATCAATCGGGGCACCCTTTTGCATACCCTGGCAGAAGGCAATAAGCGTTTCACTGTTGCAGAGCTTGAGTGCCTGAATAATATCAACACGCTTTTCACTGCTGTGCGGTGTTGTTTCGTAGCCGAGCTGTTCAAACAGAGAAGCGGCAAAAACAGCTGTTTTGAGCGCTTCGCCAACAATATGCGGTGCGTTGAAAAGACCCATAAACAGTCCTCTCGTCTGACCGAGTGAGGGACCAACCTCTCTGCCAAGACCGGGTGTAGTCATACGGTAGGAGCATTTTTCAACTAGGTCTGCACGACCTGCAATATATCCGCCGCATTTTGCAATACCGCCGCCGGGGTTTTTGATAAGCGAGCCTGCAATGATATCAGCACCGTGTGAAACAGGCTCTGTACGCTCAACGAACTCACCGTAGCAGTTATCAACCATAATAACGGCATCGCTCTTGTTGCGGACAATTTTTGCGATTTTTTCAATATCCTCAACACCAAGACTCGGACGCAGAGAATAACCTCTTGAGCGCTGGATATATACCATTGCGACCTTTTCTTCAAGAGCTTTTTCAATGCCATCAAGGTCAACAGTGCCGTCAGGCAGCAAATCAACCTGCTTGTATGTAACACCGAAATCCTTGAGTGAGCCCATACCGCTGCCCTTGATACCGATTACGGAATGAATCGTATCATAAGGCGTGCCTGTGACGCAAAGCATTGTATCGCCCGGACGGAGCAAGCCGAAAAGAGCAACACCGAGCGTATGCGTACCGCAGGTAAGGCTGTGGCGAATAAGAGAATCCTCCGCCCCGACACAGTCAGCAAGCACACTGTCAAGAACATCACGGCCTCTGTCGCCGTAACCGTAACCCGTAGACTCGGTAAAATGGCTCTCCGTTACGCTGTTTTTTATAAATGCGGCAAGCACCTTTTCCTGGTTATATGCACGGATTTCGTCAATTCGCGCAAAGGAAGCGGACGCAGCTTCAAGAGCCTTCTCACCTGCTGCCGCAATTGTACTGTCAATATTAAAAAAACTGTTCATTATTCAAAAATCCTTATCTGTTTTTAATCTCTGCCCAAACATCCACGCACTTATAACCCATACGCTCATAGAATGAATTGAGCGCAGGAAGACAGCGCAGATAGACCGTATAACCGCCGAATGAATTGACAAGGCTTGTCGCTAATCCCTGACCGCGGTATTCCTTATCCGTAGCAACCGCACCGAGCACAGCCTTATCACCCGCAATATGCAGAAGCGAGGCTGTCGCAACAATTTTGCCCTCCTTACGGATAACGCGCATATCTGCAGTGCCGCAATTGATTCTGCGGCAGATATCCGTAAACCACGGGTCAAACTCGCCTTTTATATCAAGGAGCTTATATACTTCTTCATAATCAGATGCTGTTTCGGGCTTTTCGTAAGCATCGTTCTGCGAATCAGTCTTCTCCTTGCGAAGCACCTGACCGCAGCCGCAGGCAAACATTTCAAGGCTTACAACATCCCTTGCCTGACAGAGAATGTTGTTATAACCGAGCGCATCAAGAAACTCTCTCAGCTCTTCAAAATCAGCCTTGAGGGTTGTGGAGATTACAACCTCGCCCTCATAGCTGCAAACAGCAGCCGTCATATAATCGCCCGTAATCTGAAGCCAGTAGCGGCAGATATCCATCTCGGGCGGATATGCCTTAAGCATTGACAATATATTTATGCCGAAGCTGTCCTCGCAGAATTCCTCGAGAAGCTCAGCTTCTTCCTTATTTTCTATCAGTTTAAGCATTTGCAAATTCCTCTGAAATATATTTGACCGCAAGCTTCATCTGCTCAATATCATCTTTGCTGATTACGCAGGATGCAGAATGAAGATAACGTGTTGCAAAGGACACGGTAAGAGTCTTTACGCCGCCTCTGCTGTTTGAGATAGCTCTTGCATCATTGCCGCCGGCAACAACGGTTTTTGTCTGCATTTTAAAGCCTTTTTCGGCAGAAAGTCTGCCTGCAAGCTTATAAAGCTGAGTGTTATATACGCTCGCGCCGTCCATAAACGGAATAACTGCGCCTTCGCCGAGCTTGCATACCTCTTTCTCACCGCTGACACCCGAAATATCCGCAGCAGTTGTCGTTTCGATAACAACAGCATAATCAGGTGCAACGGTAAAAGCGGCAGCTGATGCACCGCGGCAGCCGACCTCTTCCTGCACGGTAAATGCAAACCACGTGTCATATTCAACACCGCCGATAATCATATCGAGCATAAGCGCACAGCCTGCTCTGTCATCAAGTGCCTTGCCTTTGAGTAATGAACCGAATTCAACACATTCACTCTCAAAAACAATCTTGTCGCCGAGCGACACAACACCGTCGAGGTCTTCTTTTTTATCAGCACCGACATCAATATAAAGCGAGTTTTTTTCCGGCATTTTGAGTTCATCGTCACCTCTGCGAAGATGAATCGGCACAACACCGATAACACCCGTAATCTCATTTTCGCCAACCTTAACACGCTTGCCGAGAAGAGCAGAAACTTCAATGCCGCCGACATTGCTGAATTTTATAAGACCGTCATCGGTGATATAGGTTACAATCATACCGACCTCATCCATATGAGCAGCCAGCATAACCTTATTTTTTGCCGTTTTTTTACCCTTGGCAAAAACGATGAGGTTACCCATTACATCAACAGAGTATTCTGCCGATTCGGGAAGCTTTGAGATAATATAATCTCTGACCTTTTCTTCTCTGCCGGAAGTTCCGCCGATAAGGCTGAGTTCTTTAATCATATCAAGCATTTTTTGCACCCTCCCTGCTGAGAATATAAGCAGCCATAAGCTGTGCCGTGCTCTCAATATCATCAAGATCTATAACCTCAACAGCAGTGTGCATATTACGCTGAGGAATTGAGAGAAGAGCTGTCTTTTTACCGCCTGCGGAAACCGCAATATCATCGGCATTGGTACCTGTGCGTGAGCCCATAACCTCAACCTGATATTTTATAGAGTTTGCTTTTGCAAGCTCTTCAAGTTTACGCGACATATCAAAATTAAGTGACGGTGCATAACCGACAAGTGTGCCCTCACCGAGCTTTGCCCTGACGCTGTCATCTGTGCCGGGAGCTTTTGCAAAGCTGACATCGACTGCAATCGCTTCATCTGCCTGAGCATTAAAGCCGCCTGCAACAGCACCTGCACTGCCTGTTTCCTCACAAGCAGAGAACATAACCCTGACAGGAAGACTGCTGAGCTTATCACCGAGGATTTCAAGACAACGGAGAATTGAAGCCACACCGCAGCGGTCATCAAGTGCCGCACCGCAGACGCGTTTGCCGAGCATTTTTTCAAGATTGCCGTTCATTGTTATTCTGTCGCCGATGCTGATAACCTCTTCAGCCTGAGTCTTGGTCATACCCACATCAATTGCAATATCGCTGATTTTGCTTGCTTTTTTCTCATCACCCTTTGACAGATGAGGAGGAGTTGACGAAATAACACCGTAAACATCGCGCTTTCCGTGAATTGTCACCTCAGCAGCAGAGAGCACAATGGGGTCAATACCGCCGACACGCGCAACCTTGATAAAGCCCTTATCATCAATTGATGTGACGGCAAAACCAATACGGTCAAGATGTGCATCAAGCAGAATCTTGCTGCCCTCAACGCCTGTATCACCGATAACATTTCCCATAGTATCGATGCTTGCAGGCATATATCTGCCAAGCATTTCAGCGGCTACAGCGGCAGCAGAGCTTTCATCACCAGATGTGCCGTTTGCATGACAAAGAGAACAAAGAATATCAAACATTTCCAATTTATTCACCTCAAACAAAAACCAAAAGGGCGGTCAACCGCCCTGTTTGAATTTATATTACGTTTATGCCGCCAACAGGTCTGATAGAGAGAACATAGCAGTTGCCCTCACCAAACACAAGCTCCATACGACGCTTGAAATCAGCAAGCATATCAATCGGGACAAAAGCCTGAATCGTGCCTGCAAAACCGCCGCCGTGAACACGCCATGCACCCTTGCCGTCAAGCAGCTCTTCACAAAGGCAAAGGCCGAGCGAAACGGGCTGTGAGATGGGGTCTTTAACGGAGAAAACATTCTGATTGTACATATATGATGACTGACCGCTCTTGATAACGAGCTTTTTAAACTCGCCGAACTCTTTATTTTCAAGAGCTTTTACTTCCTTATCGACACGGTCATTCTCGCTGAAGAAATGCTTTGCTCTGAGAATTGCTCTGTCACCTACAGCGCCGCGTATAAGGTCGATTGAGTTGAGGAACTGTGCCTGATCAGCATCGCGCAGGAAACCGTGGCCAAGACGCTGTGCTACAGATATCATTTCATTTTTAACGGCTGCATATTCATCGGTAAGGTCAGAATGGCTGCCGCCTGTGTTTACAATGCAAAGAGCGTGTGCGCAAGACTCAAACTCAAACTTGACGGGTTTGATAACAGGTGTTGAAGGATCGTTGAAATCCATAAATACAAAACCGCCGACAGAGCAGGTCATCTGATCAAGCAGGCCGCAGGGTTTGCCGAAGAACTCGTTTTCAGCATACTGGGCAATCTGAGCAATCTCAACAGGTGTAACCTTGCCGTCGTTATAAAGGTAGTTGAGAATTGTACCGACAAGAACCTCGAAAGATGCGGATGAAGAAAGACCTGAACCGGAAACGACATCGTTCGCTGTTGCCGCATCAAAGCCGCCGATTTCATAGCCTCTTTCAACAAAGCCTGCACAAACACCGCGGATGAGAGCCTTTGACTTTGAATACTCGCTCTTCTTGGGTGTTAGGTCGGTAACATCGACCATATCCATATCGTAGCCCTCTGATTTGAGGCGGATAACATCCTTGCCGTTTTTAGCAACAGCGGCAATTGCATCAAGGTTGATTGCAGCTGCAAGAACCTTGCCGTGGTTGTGGTCAGTGTGGTTGCCGCCGACTTCGCTTCTGCCCGGAGCGGAGAAAAAGCTGATTTCGTTCTGCTCGCCGAAAAGGTTTGCAAATGCATCAAGAACGCGGATATATCTGGGTTTCTGAGCTGAAGCCGAAGCACCGTAAAGAGAAGTGAGAGCAGAATCGAACTCTACACCCTCAAGACCTTTTTTAACAACATCGTAACTGAACATATTTAAGTTACATCCTTTCGAGAGATTTTGATTTTTTATAACGGTTTATCAGTAAGTTTATGGTAAGTATTGATATACCGGAAAGTGTGAGAAGAATAATGATGGGTAAGAAGAACGGAAGCGAAAGAGGATCGAAAACATATACACCGATAAAGGTATAAGAAAAAATCTTCGGCAAAAAGCTCAGGACAGATATAAGCATATATTTGCTGAACTTAAAGCCTATCGCACCGTAAATCTGGCTGACGGGGTTTGTCGGCAGACCGGGAATTGAGCGGAGAATAAACAGGACCCACGGATTGCCGTTGCCCTGATAATCGATAAGTCGGCGGCTGAGGCTGTTTTTACGCAGAAGCTTATATGCGTTTCCTCCGCCGAAGCGTTTGCCGAACATATACCGCAGCACAAGCATAATGCTGTAACCGATGACATTGATAATGAGAGCGGGTAACGGATCGTAAACCATACCCGAAAGCACGCATAACGCAGGAATTGTGGCAAAAGGAATAAAAGTTTTTATTGCGAACAAAGCAAAAATAGCAAGAACAATAAGCTCGTTATAACCGATTGCCAGAACTCTGTTATCAAGCCATAAAAGCATTTCTTCATACTTTGAGTACCAGAGCTGAATCTCATCGCTCGCAGCGAAAATATAAAGCCCGACAAAAACGCCGGCAAGAATGAGCATCATAACACCGGTAAACGACATAGCCGAGCTGCGCTTAACATCGTTTTTCAATTATCCCCCTCACCTGCCTTTCTTTTGCGCACAGGATTGCATTTTACAAAAATATATGTATAATTATATATAAAAAATAGTCTCAGGTCAACTAAAACGGAGTGAATTTTTTATGAAAGCTGTTATTTTGGACGGTTACACAACAAATCCGGGCGATTTAAGCTGGGATTGGTTAAAAGAGAAATGCGAGCTGACTGTATTCGACAGAACACCTGCCGAAAAAATAGTAGAAAGATGTACGGGATACGACATCATCATCACAAACAAAACACCGCTGAACAAAGATACTCTTATGCAGCTGCCTGACTGCAAATTCATCGCACTGCTCAGCACAGGTTACAACATAATTGACTGTGATTATGCAGCATCGAGAAACATACCTGTTTCAAACATCCCTGCATACAGCACAGCTGCAGTTGCACAGCTCACATTTTCATTCGTGCTTGAGCTTTGCAACAAGGTCGCTATTCACAATACAGAGGTAAAAAAAGGCAAATGGAGCGAATGTAAAGATTTCTGCTTCTGGAAAACTCCCCTGCAGGAGCTTTCGGGCAAGACATTCGGCATTGTCGGTTACGGCAGCATCGGCTCGGCAGTTGCAAAAATTGCCGCCGCATTCAATATGTCGGTAATTGCACACACGGCAAACCCCGCAAAATATGCAGATGTTAAAGATGTTGAGTTTGTATCACTCGACGAGCTTCTCTCAAGAGCGGATATTGTCAGCATGCACTGTCCACTCACACCTAAAACAGCAGGAATGGTAAACAAAGATTTCCTCGAAAAAATGAAAAGCAGTGCCTATCTTATTAACACATCAAGAGGTCCCGTACTTGATGAAGCAGCTGTTGCGGCAGCTCTTAAATCGGGTCAGATTGCAGGCGCAGGCGTTGACGTGCTCTCGACCGAGCCGCCTTCAGAAGATAATCCCCTGCTCGGCTGTGAAAACTGTCTTATCACACCGCACATTGCCTGGGCAGCATTTGAGACAAGGCAGCGACTTATGAGCATACTTGAGCAGAATGTAAGCGCATTCCTTGCAGGCAAGCCGATAAACACCGTAAACATGTAAACTAAAAGCCGATGCTGATGCATCGGCTTTTATAATTTATTCTGACAGTTCGCAATCCTTGCAGTTTTCGGGCGGCGGATCATTAGTTATATCAAACATCGCAAGGCGCAGGTCTTTGATTTCGAGCTTGCGTGCAACAATATCAACGTATGATTTTTCATCAACCTCAGCACCGTTTGCATACTTCTCGGCCGTAATCGGGCAACGGAAAATCTTGCCTTCAACAAAGAGCGTATGCGTTGTTTTGCAGTATTTGCAGCTGCTCGGTTTATCTGTAATTTCGTAGTTTATCTCTTTTTCTTCAAACAGAGCTTTTATTTCTTCGACCTTGTCACCTTCGGCATAGACGATTGCTGTAACACCGGGGTTGCGCAGCACGTCAAGCGCAGCTTCATCAGGCACAATGTTGCCATTTGTCACAATCTCAATGTGCTTGATTTTCGGCATATCACGCAAAACAACCTTTGCTATATCTACAAATCTGCCGTAAGCAAGAGGATCATCGCCGATAAAGCGAAGTTTACTCATAAAGTAGTTGAGCTCATAGAATACGTGAAGCGTATAATCAAGGTTATCATAATCGGCTTCATAGCTGCCGCCGGATTCCTTTGTTGTGAGAATAACATCTGTGCATTCGGGCGTGAGATTCTGAATATTATAAAGCTCACTGTTGGCAAGAATGCTGATCCACAGCCCGGGATATCGCAGAATATTTATCTGCTTGAAAGCTTCGGGAAGCTTTGCATAATGCGCTGAATAGCATCTGTTTACAATGTATCTTTTTCTCTCTTTGTTCGTCATTTCTTTTTTTCCTTTATGTAAATGATTTATACAGCTCAAGTGATTTGTATCTGCGCTGTGTACGTGCCAGAAGGTATATTTCGCTTATCTCCGACAGACTCTTTAGACCTGCCGCAGAAAGCGTGAACGAAAAGACCTTTTCGGGGTCTGAAAGACAGATATGCCTGAGTGCCGTCACAACGCCGAGGCTCAGCTCAAAAGTATGCTGTGAGGGTTGACACGCGCTGCAGTAAAGCTGAGAATGCTCAATATCAAAAAACATCGTCTCATCGGTATATTTGCCGCAATCGGTGCAACCGACAAGGTTTGGCATATAACCGGTAAGACTCAGCAGACGCATCTCAAAAATAGCTTTGAGCTGATGGGTAGGAAGCTTATTATTTGAAAGCTTATAGAGTGTATTGAGCGCTAATGAAAGTATCTCCTGCGAATCACTGCCCTCTGGTGCAAGCTCACATATCAGCTCACAGAAATACATCGCAAGAGAAGTTCTTGCAAAATCGCCTCTGACACCGAAGAAGACCTCAATCGGTTCAGCCTCGTCAATAGTGTAGACATCGCGGCTCATATATATCGAAAAGCGGGAGTAGCCCAGCAGCTGAGTTGCTGAAAGGGAGCGGCTTTTGATGCTTCGCGCTCCCCTTACAAACGCTTTGATAACACCCATATCACGGGTGAGAACAGTTACAAGTCTGTCAGCTTCACCCGTCTGCATTTCCCGTATTATCAGTCCGTCTGTGTTCAGCCTCATTGGCTATCTCCCTATACTTAAGATAATCTGTGATTTTTCCGCTCTTGGTAAATTTTTCCCACGCTTCATTTTTATCCATATTGAAACACAACCTTTCACAGATAAGTTGTGAAAAACAAGATAAAAATATAAATGGAAATTAATATCAGTCGAGTCCGAAATTATGAATAAGACCCTCTCTGTTGCGCCAGTCTTCCTTGACTTTCACCCAACATTTGAGGTTGACCTTGCAGTCAAAAAAGCGTTCCATATCTTCACGTGCACGTGTTGATATACGCTTGAGCATATCGCCCTTTTTGCCGATGATTATGCCCTTATGGCTCTCTTTTTCGCAGTAAATAATTGCCTCGATATCTATGATTTCAGCATCGTCTCGCTCACGCATACGCTCAATGCTGACCGCAGTGCCGTGAGGAATTTCCTTATCAAGGTTGCGAAGAAGCTTTTCGCGTATCATTTCTGCGGCAAGCACACGCTCAGGCTGATCGGTAAGAGTATCCTCGGGGAAGAAATGATAACCCGGCTCAGCAAGCTTCATAAGCTCATCAAGAAGCGGCTCCATATTGTCACCCTTGACAGCTGACACGGGAACAATCGCCTCAAAATTATAAAGCTGTGAAAACTCGAGGATTCTCTTCATAAGATCCTCTTTATCGGGGATTGTATCGACTTTATTGATTGCCAGAACAACCCTTGCCTTCTGCTGAGCAAACTTTTTGAGAAGCTCCTCCTCGGTAGGACGAAGCTCACCTTTAGGCTCAATGACAAAAAGGCAGGCATCAACACCTGAAATTGTTTCGTCAACAGCCTTGATCATCTTTTCGCCGAGCTTGGTTTTAGGCTTATGAAAGCCGGGTGTATCGGTAAAGACAAGCTGTGTTTCATCAATAGTGAGCACACCCATAATTCGTGTGCGCGTTGTCTGCGGCTTATCGGAAACAATTGCTATTTTTTCACCGAGAAGTTTATTGAGGATTGAGGATTTGCCGACATTAGGGCAGCCTACAATCGCAATAAACGCAGTTTTCTGTTCATTCATCTATTCATTTTCTCCTGAATTTTCTTAAGATAGGTCTTGGGGCTGATAAACATAAACAGCACCGCAACGATAAAGCTGACAACAAACAGCACAAAGCTTACGGGATTTGCCATCCAGTAATCAAACAGCGCACTGAATGCCGCAGGCTGATAAAGTATAACGAAACCGACAGCAACGGCAAAAACAGTAGCCACAAGCACAGCACCTGCCGCAGTGTCTTTGGCAATTCGTGCCGACTCACTCTTTTCACCCTTGGACGCGGTATCAACCGCACGTTCAACAGCAGTATTGATATACTCCGAAACTATTACAAGAGCTGCCGCAAGGGCAAGAATCGCTGCCTGAGTGCGGGAAACCTCAAAGAAATCGTACCTGAGCAAAAAGAAAGCCATATAAGCGAGACAACAAAGATGCACACGCATATTACGCTCATTCGCTACAGCAAACACAACACCTTTGAAGGCATATACAAAGCTTTTCAGAAAGTCACGCATAATCAGCCCTCATCGTCATCGCCGAGGTAATAGCTGCTTGTGCGGTGAAGACCGAGCTTGATAAGCACCTCTTCCTCTTTTTCTCTCATTCGTACACGCTCAAGACCGCCGTTTACGTGGTCATAACCGAGAAGATGCAGCATAGAGTGAACTGTGAGGAAAGCTACCTCACGCTGTAAAGTATGTTCGTAAAGCTCAGCCTGAGCCACTGCGTGCTCCATTGAAATTACGATATCGCCGAGCATTTTTGCACCCGTTTCCGGGTTTTCGTCATAAACACCATCTTCACCGAGAGGGAATGAAAGAACATCGGTTGAAGAATCGATATTGCGATACTGCTTGTTAAGCTCCTGAATACGCTCATCATCCACAAAAGTAACACTGACTTCTGCAGAGCCTTCAAACCCTTCATTAACAAGCACAGCCGTACAGCTTCTTCTGACAAGCAGACGTAAGCCTGTGGGAATTTTTACCTTTGTCTGTTCATCCGTAATAATTACTTTGTTTTTCACTTCATTTAACTCCTCTCTTTATTCTTCTTACGTTCTTCATATTTAGCGTAAGCCTTGACGATATCCTGAACGAGTCTGTGTCGGACAACGTCTTTATCGTTAAATGCTATTGTTTCGATATCGTCTACATTTTTCAGTATTCTGATTACTTCGACAAGTCCCGAGCGTTTGCCATCGGGCAGGTCAATCTGCGTAACATCACCCGTGATAACCATTTTAGAATTAAAGCCAAGACGCGTGAGGAACATTTTCATCTGTTCGGGTGTGGTGTTCTGCGCTTCGTCAAGGATAACAAAGCTGTCATCAAGCGTTCTGCCACGCATATATGCAAGGGGCGCAACCTCAATGCTGCCGCGTTCCTGATACTTCTGAAAATTCTCTGCGCCGAGCATATCAAACAGCGCATCGTAAAGCGGACGAAGATAAGGGTCAACCTTCTGCTGAAGGTCACCCGGCAGGAAACCGAGCTTCTCACCTGCTTCAACCGCAGGTCTTGTGAGGATAATGCGGTTAACCTCTTTTGCACGGAAGGCATTGACAGCCATTGCAACGGCAAGGTAGGTTTTACCCGTACCCGCAGGACCGACGCCGAAAACAATCGTGTTATTGCGGATTGCTTCGATATAATTTTTCTGGCCTAGAGTTTTAGGCTTAACAGGTCTGCCCTTTGAGGTGATACACACACAGTCATTACCCATTGAAGAAATCTGTGTTTCGTTACCCTCGCCTACAAGCGTCATAACATAGCGAACGTTCTGATCAGTCAGCGCTTCGCCCTTATTGATAAGAGTTAACAAGCCGTTGATTGCACGAACAGCCTTTGATACGCCATCGGCTTCACCAGTAACCTTAAGCTCCGAGCCGCGGCTGACAACAGCAACACCGTATTCGTGTTCTATTTTTCTGATATTCTCGTCGAAGCTGCCGAAAAGAGATACGGCATGCTCCATTCTGTCGATATTTACCGTCTGTTCAAACAAGGGCAAGTCTCCTTACACTGAAGAAATAAAAAATAAAATAGTATAAATTTACAGAATTATAGCACACTTTTTGTGAAATGTCACTACTTTTTTATTTATTTTATACAATTATCTTAATTCTATAATAATATTGACTTTATGAAATAAAAGTTGTAAATTTATAAATGTATAAATATGTTCAGTAAGGAGAATCGTAACCTATGGCTTGTTTTAAACCCTTCAGAGCTATACGCCCCAACAAAGAATTTGCAGACAAAGTTGCTGCTCTGCCCTATGACGTTATGAACAGCGCCGAAGCTGCAGAAATGGTAAAAGGCAACCCTTACTCATTCCTTCACGTTGACAAAGCTGAAATTGACCTTCCTGCAGACACATATCTTTACGACCCTGCAGTATATGCAAAAGCTGCAGAAAACCTCGGCAGGCTTGTAACTGACGGTATATGCAAAAAGGATGATACACCGTGCTTTTTCATATACAGACAGATTATGAACGGCAGAAATCAGACGGGTCTTGTTGGCTGTGCATCAATTGATGACTACATTAACAACAAAATTAAGAAGCACGAGCTGACAAGAGCTGATAAAGAGCAGGACAGAATCAACCACGTTGACACCTGCAACGCAAACACCGGCCCGATATTCCTCACCTACAAAAACGGTGATGCAATAAAAGAAATAATCGGCAAATGGCAGGAAAGCCATCAGCCCGAATACGATTTTGTATCAGACGGTGTACAGCAAACTGTCTGGGTAATTGATGACAGTGAAATCACCTTAGCTATTGCAGACGAATTTGACAAAATCGATTCACTCTACATCGCTGACGGTCACCACCGCTGCGCATCGGCAGTTAAAGTCGGACTCAAGAGAAGAGAAGAAAATCCGAACTACACAGGTGAAGAAGAGTTCAACCGTTTCCTTGCGGTGTCATTCCCGTGTGATGAGCTTGAGATAATGGATTACAACCGACTTATCCGTGACCTAAACGGCTACACACGCAACCAGATTCTGACACTCATCAGCGAAAAGTTCACATTCGAAGCAGTCGGCGACTCAGAACCTTACAAGCCGACTCAGAAGCACACATTCGGTATGTACGTTGAGGGCAGATGGTATAAACTCACAGCAAAAGAAGGTACATTCGATCCGAATGACCCGGTTTCTCAGCTTGACGTTTCAATTCTGCAGAATAATCTCATATCCCCTGTTTTCGGCATCAATGACCCGCGCACCGACAAGCGTATTGACTTTGTAGGCGGAATCAGAGGTCTTAAAGAGCTTGAAACCAGAGCCGACAAAGATATGAAGCTCGCTTTCTCAATGTACCCCACCACACTTGATGACCTTATTGCCATTGCTGACGCAGGTCTGATTATGCCTCCGAAGTCAACATGGTTTGAACCCAAGCTTCTCAGCGGACTCTTTATTCACGAACTTTCATAAGAAAGGTAACAATAACAATGTTTGTAGACGTAGCAAAAATAACAATCAAAGCAGGTAGGGGCGGCGACGGATGCGTTGCCTTCCACCGCGAAAAATACATCGCCTCAGGCGGACCTGACGGCGGTGACGGCGGCAAGGGCGGCGATATTGTATTCCAGGTTGACACCAACCTTTCAACACTCGCCGATTTCCGCTATAAAAGAAAATACACCGCACAAAGCGGTGCAAACGGACAATCCGGCAGAAAGAACGGCAAACGCGGTGAAGACCTTGTAATCAAGGTGCCACTCGGCACTGTTATAAGAGAGGTCAAAACAGGCAAAATAATGGCAGACCTCTCAGACGATAAGCCTTTTATCGCCGCAAAGGGCGGCAGAGGCGGCTGGGGTAACCCGCATTTCGCAACCGCAACACGTCAGGCACCCCGTTTTGCAAAGCAGGGCGCACCCGGCGAAGAGTGGGAAGTTTCGCTTGAGCTTAAGCTGATTGCCGATGTCGGACTGCTCGGCTTTCCGAATGTCGGCAAATCAAGCTTTATTTCGGTTGTAAGTGAAGCTAAACCGATTGTTGCTGACTATCACTTCACAACAATCACACCCGTACTCGGTGTTGTACGTATGGGCGAAGGTAATTCGTTTGTAATTGCCGATATTCCCGGACTCATAGAGGGCGCAAGCGAAGGTGTAGGTCTCGGACACGAATTTCTGCGTCACGTTGAGCGCTGCCGTATGCTTGTACACATAGTCGATGCGGCAGGCAGTGAGGCACGCGACCCGATTGAGGACTTTGAAAAAATCAACCTTGAGCTCACCAGATTCAACGAGGAGCTTGCAACACGCGAGCAGATTGTTGTTGCAAACAAAATTGACCTTGCAACCGATGAGCAGCTTGAGAGACTTGAAAAATATATGGAAGAGCACGGACACAAGCTTTACCGTATGTGTGCACCTATCTGCGAGGGCACGCAGGAGGTTATCAATGCCGTAGCCGAAAAGCTCTCCAAACTTCCTCCCGTAGTAAGATTTGAGAGTGAAGAAATCACAAACCGTGATATGCCGCTCAAGCAGGGTGAAAACTTCACTGTCAGGGTTGAGGATGACGTCTATTTTGTTGAGGCGGAATGGCTGCTGAGAATCCTTCAGCGCACCGACCTTGACGACTACGAATCACTTCAGTATTTCCAGCGCGTGCTTGAAACAAGCGGCATACTCGACAAGCTTGTCGAGCACGGAATAACCGAGGGCGACACCGTAGTAATCTACGACCTCGAATTTGACTACGTTCCCTGATGGGAGGAATTAATTTGGATACTTTGCTCGGTTGCGAACAAATAAAACCCAATTCACTCAATCCGATATCACTCGCATACATCGGCGATGCAGTATATGAAATACTTGTAAGAGAATACCTTGTGCTTGAGGGCAACAGACCGCCTGAAGAGCTTCACAAGCTGGCGGTAAGCTTTGTAAGCGCAAAAGCACAGGCGGCGGCAATAGAAAGAATTGCACCAATGCTTACCGAAGAAGAGACCTGCGCATTCAAGAGAGGAAGAAACGCAAAGGTTTCTCACGTACCGAAGGGCGCTTCCGTTGCACACTATCACAACGCAACGGGATTCGAAGCACTTTTCGGCCATCTCTATCTCACAAATCAGACCGAGCGTATGCGTGAACTGTTCAAATTTATCTGCGAAGGTGAAATAATTGAGCAAGAAAAATAAAAACACTCTCTCACCCAAAACACGAAAGGTATTGGACCTTGCAGTTGATAACATTGTATGGATAATCGGCTGTACACTTTATGCGGTGGCAATTAACTTTTTCAACGTACCTAACCGTATTTCTCAGGGCGGATTTTCAGGTCTTGCAATTGTAATAAACTATCTGACCGACCTGCCCGTCGGTGCAATCAACCTTGCGCTGAACGTACCGATTCTGCTTATTGCACTCAAATTCATCGGCAAGAAGTTTGTCCTAAAAACGCTGTGGGTTACGGTACTGCTGTCGGTCATCATTGACCTTGTAGCCCTTATCCCCTACGAGTACACAAGCGATACACTGCTTGCTTCAATTTTCAGCGGTGCACTTCTCGGCGCAGGCGTTGCACTCGTTGCGGCAAGAGGCTCGACAACAGGCGGCACAGATGTTCTGAGCAAGCTTTTAAGGCTTGTTTTTCCGCATATGTCATACGGCAAGCTTGTTATGTTCAGCGATATGGTTGTTATAGCAATTTCGGCAATTGTATTCCGCAGCATTGAAAGCGCACTTTATGCCGCAGTTGTTATCTTTGTAAGCTCAAAGGTTATTGACTACATTCTCTACGGTATGGCAAAGAGCAAGATGCTTATGGTTGTAACAGACCGTGCCGACGAAATATCGCAGGAGCTGGTCAACAACTCACCAAGAGGTGTCAGCATAATCCCCGCAAAGGGTGCATTCACCGGGCAGGAAAAGAATATGCTCATCTGCGTACTGCGCAGCAATGAGGTTGCGCCCGCAATAAAACTCATCAAATCAATTGACCCCAACACATTCACAATCATCACTGAAGCCAACGAAATTATCGGCAAGGGATTCAAACCGACAATCAACGAATAAGGAGAAAAAAGATGAACACAAACTTTAAAAAAGCGGTATCAATAATTTGCGCAGTTTTGATGCTCATTCCGTTTATTCTCACCGCATCCGCTTCATACGAAGCTCCGTTTGACAACAGCTTTTACTATGAAGAAGGTGCATACACACTCCACTACCGCGTATTCAAAGCGGAAAACGAAAAGGCAAAAGTTCTTATGATTCACGGCTTCGGCTGTTCAACAAGCACCTGGCAGCCTATAGCCAAACAGCTTGTTGATGACGGCTACACCTGCGTGCTCGTTGACCTGCCCGGTTTCGGCTACAGCACAAGAGAAACAGAGGTTGCTGACGAGGATTACAGAGTCCGTGAAGAACTTGTAATCAACCTGATGAAATCAATCGCTCCGATCAAAGAATGGCACATTGCAGGTCATTCAATGGGCGGCGGTGTTTCAATGAACATTGCTTGTCTTGCTCCCGAAATCAAATCACTTATGCTCTTCTGTCCCTGCCCCATCGCTTCAATGGAGGGTGCTATGGGCGATATGATGAGTTCAAAAATTATGGGTGTTATGGCAAACTTCATTTTTGAGCATCTGACAAAGGTCACTCCCCTGCTCAGACTTGTAGCTCTGATGGCATTTATGGATTTTGATTTCACAATGGACTATGACCTTTCTCTTTTCTCTGCACCGCTTCAGATACATAACACAGGCTACAGCAACATGATAACATCAGCCAAAGCGATGCCTAACGATTTTACTGAAATCTCTGCACTTAAAATGCCCGTGCTTCTTGTTCAGGCAGACAAAGACCTTGTGTTGACAGACGCTATGAAAACTCAGGTTGACGAAGCATTCCCCAACGCTGAAAAACACACCGTATCGGGCGGCGGACATCTTTGCATAGAGAATCACGACGAAGAGCTTGCAAAGATTATAGACGAATTTATAGGCTGATTTCAGCCACTTAAAAAGGCTTGCTGAGGATATCCTCGGCAAGCCTTAAATTATTTCTGCTTATTTTGTAAGCAATTCATAGAGTTTCTGACAGTGACCTGACTTTGAGATAAAGAATTCTTTGCAGCGCTTTGCATAAACTTCGTCCGGCTTCATATCGTTAACGATAAGCTTTTCGAGGTTTGCAAGAAGCTCATCCGCATTCATTGCAAGCGCACCGAAAGCTTCTTCAAGCGGAAGATCCAGCTCGTTATAATCGTGTGTAATGCCTGCTCTGAAAAGCTCATAATCAGGCACGAAATAAAGAATCGGTCTGTCAAGATAGACAAAATCGAAAACGATTGATGAATAGTCAGTAATCATGAGAGCGTATTTATCCATATCGTCAATCTTCTGAGTGACGGAAATCCTCGGATTATTCACATTGAAGTACTTGTCATAATCCTTAAAAATGGGATGATTCTTGAAATCAAGCTGATAATCATACTTTTCAAGAAGCTTGGCAAGCTCAGGCGAATTGAGGAAAGCATTGATTTCTTTATAGAAATCGGATGCAAGGAATTTCTTTTCAAGAAGCTGACGGGTATTGTTCTCGTATTCACCGATCAGGTCCTTACGCCACGACGGAGAGAAAAGAATCTTTCGCTTTGCAACCGAATCGGCTGCGACAGCATCAAAACGGGGCATACCGCTTGCAAGCAAATCCGCATCCTTAAAGTTGTATATACGCTTGAAATTCTCACGCTCAAACTCGGATGAAATTACAACCTTATCAACGTTTGACCGCTCTTTGGAATAGAGAATGGGCAGACGTGCGTGGAGAATACCGTGCTGAAGATAGACAAACTCACACTTGAGAATATCCGAATACCAGCGAAGAGGCAAGCCGTCAAACGGGCTCATAATAGAGAGCGAATTAAACGATGTGAGCACCTTTTCGCAGTTGAAGAAAAGCATCTTATGCTTAAAGCTCTTGAACTTAACAAGGTACTTTCTCTGTGCAGCAGTAAATTTATCTTTTTTGTCGTTGACATTATCGGTTATATAGTATCTGTCTATACCGTCTTTCATTGAAAAATCGTGGATAAACTGATAGTAAGCGTTATCAAATATACCCTCACGGTCACAATATATCCAGATACGTTTATCGGTTCCTGATTTCTGAGCCATTTTGCGGTAAATAAACGCTGCCTTGCTCTCAGTCATAACAGCCTTATCCGCACTGTTACGTGCAGCAGCAAGTGCCTCGGCAGACCCTTTTTTCAGAGAAAAAGCTCTGGTGTTGGAATCAAATTTTATAACATAGCCGCCGTTAGCAACAGTGGATTTAACCTTATTGACAGCGCTCTTGAAACCAAAGAAAACGTTAGGTGTGCAGCTGTGACCGTCAACGCAGGCGGTGAAAACCAGACCGATTTTGTCGGGAAGATCAATAACAGCGTCGAAGCCTGCAAAATCGTTTGTCAGTGTCTTGCCCTTATAATAGCTGTAGGATGATTTTTCGACAGGCATTTCGATAATCCGACCGTCAGAAAAATTACAGTACAGTCTGACATCCTCTGCAGCACCGACACCGTTTTTGAAGAATCCTGAAGCATAAAGCTTACCGTTAACAACCTTGAAGGTGTTGAATGTAATTAAGTGAGGCTGGCAATAAATCAGACAGTCATCAACATAAGCACACTGATACTGCGAATTGGAAACCAACGTGTATTCCTCACCCTTAAGCTTCATAAAGAAATCAACATGATAAGGATCAATATATATTGAATCGGCAATTATTTTATTATCAACACGGCTGAGAAGATTGCGTATTATATCAAGCTGAGCCTTCTTGACCGACTCATCACTATGTGAAACAAGAAGGTCCGAAGTGATTCGCCAGCCAAGGTTGTAAACAACAAGAGCCTGAGCGATAGGATGAGGTTTGCCGTTTTTATCACAGAATGAATCAAGAAGATTTGAGAAAAAGCCTGCAAACTGATCAAAACAGTAATACGGCGAATTCATCGTACTGCTTGCAGAGCCGGAGTGACGGTAATAAGTATATACCGCATCTTTACAGAATCCGAGCTTTTCCTTTTTCATCAGCCACGAGAAGATAAACCACTGGTCTTCACCCAGAGAAAGGCTTTCATCAAAAAGTATCCTGTCTTTTTCAGGTACGTTTTTGACACAGATATTCATCGTCGTCTGAAGAATATTGGCATTCTTGCTGATGTCGTAAACTCCGCTTTCGGTAAGAATATCAAAACGCTTGTGAGTTGATATCTCGCCCTTTTCATTGAGATAATCAATTGAATATGTAACAAGGTCAACTTCGCTATAATGAGCCTCGAAAAAATCATATATCGCCTGAAGACTGCACGCTTTAATTGTGTCGTCAGCATCGAGGAACATAATATACTTACCCTGCGCCAGCTCGATACCTTTATTGCGGGCACTCGAAACGCCGCCGTTTTCTTTTGCAAAGTATACGATATTTTTATCCTGACGGGCAAACTCCTCACAAACAGCTCCGCCGTTATCGGAAGAACCGTCATTGATAAATATTATCTGAAAATCTTCGGAAGGCATTGTCTGCTTTTTAAGGCTTTCAACACAACCTCTGATATATTTTTCGCAGTTGTACACGGGAATGATTACAGAAATCTTGTATTTGTATTCAGACATACTTCAACAATCCTTTGCATCATAATATATTTATAATACTATATATTGGTAAAAAAAGCAATAGGAATATGAGTGAGTTTACCCGATGCTTACATCTAAAAAAACTGCCCTCACATAAAGTGAGAGCAGAAAAAGTTTTAACATATAATTACAGATATCTGATTATCGAAGCAACAACTGCACCGAACATCGGATGTGAATGAGAGTCAGCACCGTTCCAGTTTTCCCACAGCGTTGTTGCACCGCAGTCACGCATATAGCGGAATGTTCCTATACCGTCACCGCTTGTGAGAAGGCGTTTTGCAAGCTCTTTATCCCCTCTCTCACAAAGAATACGCACAAGAATATCCGTGCCGAAAATGCCCGTATCAAATTTCCCGAGAGCAGAATATTTTTCGAGCACGTTTTTATATACGCGCTCATCGCCGAGACCAAGGTCTGCCGCGTAAGCATCAGCACCCTGCACACCGCCGCAGAATGAACCTGTTGCATTGTCATAATACTTATCGAGCATTGCTTTTTCAGCAGCTGCACTGCGGCTTTCCATATCTTCCGCATTATCTATACCGAGGATTTTACCGATTTCTTTGACAATACGGACAGCTTTAATATAGAAATATGTATTGACAAACGGCTCAGGAAGAATAACCTTTTCGGGCGGACACCAATCGCCAAGGCACCAGCCACCCTCTTCACCTCTTACAACGAGGTTGCCCTCGCTGTGGGTTTCCATATACTGAAGATACTTGAGCATATTGGGATAGTATTTTTTCAGCACATCTTTATCGCCGTAATGCTTATAGAAAGTATAAGGCACAAACACTATTGCGCCGCCCCAGCCTCCGGGACCGCCGCCGCCACCGTAAAACGGTGCCGTATGCTGAACGTGACCGCCGTAGATATCCTGACAGTCAGCAACGTCCTGCATCCACTTGCGGTACATATCCTCTGCATCAAAGCAAAGCATTGCCGCATCGCAGGCAAGCTGACCGTCACCCGTGTAACCAAGACGCTCTCTGTGAGGACAGTCGGACGGTACGCAGCAGTGAACGTTATTGAGCTGTGTGCGGATATATGTATCGACAATCCACTGAAGCATATCATCATCGCTCTTATAGTCGGTGATGACTTTCATATCCGTATGTACAACTGCAAACTCGGTCGGATATGCTCTGCCCTCTACCTCAAAATATCTGCAGCCGTGCCACGTAAAACGCGGATAAAACTGATGGTCTTTTTGCTCTTCAGAGAATACAAACTCATCCCTCTGCATACGGAAATGCATACCGAGAGTATCAAATTCAAGTGATCCGTCTTCATTGAGTTCTTCAGAGAAACGAACAAAAGCTCTTTCATCGGTTATTGCCTTTTCGTCAAAAACGATTTTAGGATAACCAGAAACATTTTCACCAAGGTCATATATTGCGGTATCGCCAAAAGAATAAATCTTCTTCGGGATTATTTTGCGTATTTCACAGTCGGGTGTACAGGTCTGCTTTGTAAGCAGCGCAAGCGGTCTTTCAAGCTTAACTGTCTTCTTCCACTCACCCTTGCCGATAAGGCGTGCATCGTGAGTTTCGCCGAAATAGATATTTGTGCGTGTTATATAAGAATCGCGCCATTCAACGTCGGTATCAGATTTTGAAACAAGAGTATCACCTTCCAGAATCTTGAAAGCAAGCTTGAGCTGACCGTATTCGACCATTCCCTCATTACGGCTCTGATTCTGACCGTACCAACCTGCACCTATGTGGAATTCAATAACATTCTTACCCTGCTTGACAAGGCTTGAAATATCGTTCTCAACATAGTGAATACGGTGAATTATCGTATCGTATATCGGCATATGTATTTTTGTCAGGTCGCGCTTTTCATAGTTAGTCCACGCAGGTGTGAGAAGAGCATCCGTTACAGGCTGACCGTTGACAGTGATATGCGAAAAGCCGAGTCCGCATGAAACAAGCATTACGGCAGATGCATCCGTTATGTTAAAGGTTTTGCGTGCATATACGGCAACGCTGTCTTTTTCAAAACCGACCCAATCGCAATCGTCAAAAACAAGATCCATCTGCATATCGACGTGAGGCAGATTTTCTTCCATAAATTCAACGCCTGCAATCGCAAAGCCGAACTTTTCATAGAAAGGAACAGCGTGAGTCTGACCGCTGATTTTTATTGTTTTTGAGCCAAGCTGTTTAGCTTTTTCGATAAGAGCCTGTGTAACTTTTGAGCCGAGACCTGTGCCGCGCAGCGACTTTTTTACAGCGATTCTGCCAAGCTTCCATACACATTCTTCAAGCTGAATAAGTCTGCCTGTTGCCACGGTTTCACCGCTGTCTTCAACAATATAGTGCCAGGCAACACTCTCATACTCATCGTCTTCAAGATGAGCAGGAAAGCCTTGCTCGCCTACAAACACCTCATCTCTGAGAGGCTTTGCAAGCTGATGTCCTTCTGATCCGTAATACCATTTTTCTGTCATAAAAAGCACCTCACTGTTCTGTTGCCGTTAAAAATCCGAGTATTTCTTCCTTGCCTGCGGTTACACTGCCCTGAATCATTTCAGGCTTACCGCCGCCTCTGCCACCGAGTGCGGCATTAAACTGTTTTGCAAACACGGAAAGGTTTATATTTTTACTGCCCAGGCAGTATTTGTATCCGTTTTCAGCTGCAGCAAATGCACCGAAGATGCCGGCGCACAGCTCTTTGCCTGCATTTACAATTTCTCTCAGTCCGTCACCGTCAGCATCGTCCGCAAATACGCAGACATTACCTTCGGATGCACAAAGGCGTCTGATATATTTCTCTGTCTTTTCTTTATTCAATTTTTCAATTTCAAAATCAAGTCTTGCTTTTTCTGCTTTAAGCTGTTCCACAGCCTGAGCAATTTCATTCTCTTTTGCACACAGTGAAGCAGAAACAGCACTTACACTTGCGCACCTTACGCAGTAATCCTCAAGCGCATCATATCCGCATTTGAGAAGAAGCCTTGTACCGCCTCTGTGACTCTGATGTGAAAGAATTTTTATAAGGCCTATTTCTCCTGTTCTTAAAACGTGCGGTGCACAACAAGCACAAAGGTCATAGCCTTCTATTTTGACAAGGCGCACATCTTCAGTCAGCTCAAGCTTACTTCTGTAGTTAATCGTTTCAAGTTCACTTTCGGTAGGATAAAAACAGCTGACCGCAACGTTTTCAAACACAGCTTTATTGGCAATAAGCTCAATCTTCCTTACATCTTCTTCGGTAAGAGGACCGCTCAGATCAGCCGTAATACCAAACGTTCCCATATGAAAGCCTGTATTTTCATAGCCGAAGAGCTTATGAGCGACACCGCAAACTATATGCTCTCCCGTATGATTCTGCATTCTCGGGAAACGAACAGACCAATCAATCTCACCGCGAACAGTGCTGCCGACCTCAAATTCACAGTCAACACTGTGATATATAACACCGTCGATTTCATTCACGTCTTTTACGGCTATACCGTCAATTGTGCCTTCGTCGGCAAGCTGACCGCCACCATTCGGAAAAAATGCGGTAGCGGCAAGTGCAACAAGAAAACCGCTGTCGACCTTTTTACACTTCGTAACAACAGAATTAAATTCTTTTATATGCCCGTTATCGTAAAGTCTTTCTGTTATAATCATATTTATTGCTCTCCAAAAAACTGAAAATTCTAAAAAAACCACTTCGCCGCATAAAACGGGAAGTGGCATTCAGTAAAAAACAATAATAATATTTGTGTTTTAATTATACAACATACAGAACACGTTGTCAATAAAGCATCCTAAAAAATATAATATTATGAAAAAAAGCTAAATAAAACCAACAAGGCATAGAAAAACTGTATGCATCTTTTTATCGCTGATATATAATTCAAAGCCTTTTCAGACAGATTAATAAGCACTACAGACAGCATATATAAAACATATGATGTTTTTATAAAATAAGTTGACGGTTTGCAAGGTATAATGTATAATATTTCAGCAGACTAAATACTTGGTAACTATAGGTATATAAGAATGAAATATACATATACGATTAAGCGAAGCAAAAGAAAAACGATATCGCTCACCGTAAAACCCGACTGCACACTTGAAGTGCGCGCACCGCTGACAACAAGCCGGCAGAGAATTGACGAATTCGTGTCTGCAAACAGTATATGGATAGAGAAAAACATTTTCAAAATGCAGCAACTGGCGAAAGAAAAACAGAGTTTTATTCTTGATTACTCAAGCAAGGTCCATTTTTTCGGTATCAGGCTTCCGATTGAAAAAACTCAAATCCGCAAGGCAAAGCTCGAAGATAACCGGATACTGATGCCGCCTGATCTTGACAGTGACAGTATCCGACAACATCTTGTTGCATTATATAAAGACACTGCACGCCAATATATCAGCACACGACTCCTCTTTTTTTCACAAAAGCTCGGCATAAATCCGAGCAAGCTTATGATAACAAGTGCAAAAACGAACTGGGGCAGTTGTACGGCTGACAGAGTTCATTTTTCGTGGCATCTGATAATGGCTGAAAAAGAAGTTATTGACTACGTGATAATACACGAGCTGACACACATAATCCACCATAATCACAGCCCGTATTTCTGGGCTGAAGTTGCAAGACACTGTCCCGATTACAAGATATTACGCGCAAGACTGAAATACTATTCAGATGTGTTAAACAAAGAAAATTGGTAAAGGAAGGAAATAAACATGAGCAAATCAAGCTCCAAAGCAGGAATAATAATCAGCATAATTTGTCTTCTGCTTGCCGCTGCGGTTGTAGCCGCAACAATACTGGTCGTCCGCCCGTATTACTTTGAAAATTACTATTTTGCCACTATTCCATCCAATCTCAGCAGCGGATGGAGCAACGAGCCTGAACCGATTTTCAGCGACTTTTACGTATCTGCCGATGCTCCAAGCGGCGGTAACGGCACGCTTGAACATCCTTTCTCATCAATCAACCAAGCGATGAAAGCTGTACGAAATATGAGAAAAGACCAGATAAGTCACGCAGTCGTCGCAATTATGGCAGGTACGTACAAAATTGATTCTCTTGAGTTCACAAGCAAAGATTCCGGCACTGAAATCTGTCCCGTTATTTACAGCTCATACGGTGACGGTGAAGTTATTTTCGACGGCGGTGTTGAAGCGGGTACATCTTTTACCGCTGATGACAAAACAATCATCAATATAAATGACGCCAAACATATTGCATTCAGCGGCATTACATTCCGCAATTCATCGGGATGTGCCATAAGAGCAAAGGGCAGCAACATAGATATTACGAACTGCAAAGTTGAAAACACAGGCGGTAACGGCATTGAAATAAGCGGAACAATGATAAGCATTAACAACTGCCACATTTCAAACACAGGTGCATCCGCAATCAGAATTGAAGGCGGCAACCGCAAAGATCTCACACCCGGCAACTGCTCGGCAGACAACAACCTTATTTCCGCAACCTCAAGATTTGATAAATCTGCGCCAAGTGTAATCATCGGCGGCACGGGAAACTCGCTCACAAACAACGAGATTATCAACTCCCCTTCTACCGCAGTTTATTACTCGGGCAACGCAAACAGAATTGAATACAACTACATTCATAACACATGCTACGAAACAGTCGGTGCTGCAGCGGTAGATTCTCCCTCACGCTGGGATTGTTACGGCAACTTTATCCGCTACAACCTTTTCAGCACCATAGGTAACGGCACTGCCCCTGTTACAGCTGTTAAAGCCTGCTCCGGCACACAGGTAAGAGGAAATATGTTCGTCAACATCAAGGGCGTTGCGATGGATTTCAACGGTGGCAGAAACATCGAATTTTCAAACAACATCGTCCATAACTGCTCAACTCCGATTCTTTATCAGACCAGCACAGTCGGTGCTGATGACCCGGCATGGAAACAGCTCAAAGATTCACCTTACCAGAGCAAAGTATGGAAAGAAGCTTATCCTGATTGCGCTGCGCTCAAGACAGATTACGCTGAAATGACCGATCCGCAGTTTGCCGCAAACCCCGCTAACAGTCTGATTAAAGATAACATTATTCTTCACGCAAGAAAGCATAAAGGCGAAATCAGTCCCGAAGCCAACAACTTCAGTAACATTGACAATAATATGATTATCAATTTTGATAAAACAGATATATTCATAGACGCTGAAGGAGGAAACTACAGAATTGCAGACGGCAGCGAGGTCGAAACCGCACTGCCCGATTACAGAGATATTCCATTTGATTCAATAGGCAGATATTAAGAAAAACGGCTGTTCGATGAACAGCCGTTTTTTATATGCAGATTAAAAATGTTTTCTCAACCAGTTTATGCTCAGCTCTGCCCACTTGTAAGCATCGGGATTGAAGTTGCCGTTACAGACAACCGGTGTGGCGAGAGAAAAACCGTGGCCGCCTTTTTCAAACAGATGCATTTCAAATTCAACACCGTTTTCTGCCAGGGCTGAAGCAAAGGCAAGCGAATTTCTGACAGGCACGAGGGTGTCGTCAACAGCGTGAAAAATAAAGGTTGGCGGTGTTTTGTCGGTAACATATTCATTGGTTGAGGGAACATCACACTGAAGCACATCACCAATATCTGAAAGAATGCAAGGGTAAGCCAGAATCAGCGCATTCGGTTTGTTTTCACCGAGTGTACCGATTGCACTGCAAAGATGACCGCCTGCAGAGAAACCGATTGCAGCGATACGCTGCGGATCAACACCGAACTCAGTTGCATTGTCGCGTATATAATTCATTGCCCTTTCGGCATCTGCCAAAGGCTGCTCAAAGCTGTAGCCCTCGCCTCTTCTGCCGACACTGTAGCGAAGAACAAAGGTATGGTAGCCTTCAAGTGCATAAAGCATTGCTATCGGCTCAGCCTCACGGTCGGAGCACATACCGTAGCCGCCACCCGGAATAACAAGCATCGCAGGACGTACTCCCATATTCGGCATTTCGGTTGAACTATCAAGCAGATATGCTGTAAGGCTTACGCTTTTATCTTCATTGAAATATTCTGTAAATATTCTCATATTTATCACCTCAGAATAATTCTATCAAAAACTTAAAAAAAGTAAATATTTTTTAAACATTTACTTTAAATATTTATAACAATTATATCGAACGATAATATCTGCAGAGTTTGCCGAAGAATTGTCCGGTAAAAAATGTCGCCCGTTCAAAGAAGAAACCTTGAACGGGCGCTGAATTTTTATATAGACGATTTAAGGAAAAATCAGTAAGTGAGCTTTGAGTTGATATCTCTGAGCATATCCTCATCGAGCTTGACTACCTTACGGTCGTAAGTGAGGATACCGTTGACTTCGTTCTCAACGTCGCTGACCTGAGTATAGACAAGTGCGCAAAGACCGTGCTTGATAAGCGGAATTACCTGAGTGGTATGAAGACGTCTGTATGCATCGGAAAGTGTTTTCTTGTTTTTAAACATAAGATAACCAAAGCATTTCTTGATGTTCCAGACGTGGTCTTTCAGAACGTTGCTGTAGCCGCCGTATTCACTGACAACGAATGCGCGATCATCAAGGAAGTACGGATGAAGCGGAACGATATATCTGTGTATGCTCTTGAAGTCGCCGCCCTTCTGATCGTGCCAACCGCTAGCGTGGTCAACAAAACGTGTGGGATCAAGGAACTTGACGTGAGCAGCAACATTCTTCGCATCAAACTGACCCCAGCTCTCATTGAAAGGAACCCAGGTACAGATAGAAACACAGTTATAAAGTGCTTTTATCATTTCATCGAGCTCAGCAAGGAAATACTTCTTGCCCTGCTCATCTTTACGGTCATAAAGTCCGTTTATCTTATCGGTCATATTCTTGATACCGATATTGGGCAGCACACCTGCAACAAGCTGATTTACGCCGCATCCGTTGGGCATATCCTGCCATACGAGCATTCCGAGTCTGTCACAGTGGTAATACCAGCGCATAGGCTCAACCTTAATATGCTTTCTGAGCATATTGTAGCCAAGGTCACGCATTTTTTCGATATCATATATAAGTGCTTCGTCAGTGGGTGCTGTAAGACCTCCGTCAGGCCAATAGCCCTGGTCAAGCAGACCCTTCTGGAAATACGGCTTATTGTTAAGACAAAGCCTTACCTTACCCTTTGCATCTCTGCCGAGACTGTACTTACGCATACCGAAGTATGATTTTACCGTATCAATAACCTCATCGCCGCAGACAAGCTCAAGCTTAAGATCATAAAGGAAGGGAGATTCGGGCGACCAGAGCTTCTGATCGGGAATCTGAATTTTGCCCTCACCAACAAACTCACTGCTCGCAACAGCTGTTTCTCCGTCATAAACGGTTGCACGCAAGGTTGCTTTGCCGTTAACACTTACAGCAACATTGACGCAGGAAGAATCAATATCGGGTGTAATACGGACAGAGGAAATATAGGTTTCGGGAACAACCTCAAGCCACACAGTCTGCCATATGCCAGATGTTGACGTATACCAGAAGCCGACAGGCTTTGAAATCTGCTTACCCCTGGGCTGTGTACCCTTGTCTGTCGGATCGATAACCTTGAGAACAAGTTCATTTTCTTTTGAAAGATTATCGGTTATATCAAAGCTGAACGGGCAATATCCGCCTGTATGACCGCCGATATTTGTGCCGTTGAGATAAACCTCACACTTCCAGTCAACAGCACCGAAATGAAGTATAACGCGCTTGCCTGCGTAATCCTCATTCACCGTAAATGTGCGGCGGTACCAGAGTGCCTGATTTTCGTCGAGAGCACCCTCGACACCAGAAAGCTCACACTCAAGTGCAAAAGGAACAAGTATTTTGCCGTCTGCATCGCCCATCGTTTCTGCGCTTATCGGTGTGATTGCATAATCATACTCACCGTTGAGGCACTGATAACTCTCACGCACCATCTGCGGACGCGGATATTCACTGAGCGGACACTGCTTGTTTACTTTTTCCGACCATATAGTTCTGATTGTACTCATCTGAAACTCCTTTTCTATTGTTATGCCGCTTAATTCGGCAACTGATTGATGAATGTGTTTTTAATGCAGTAATTCTGCAGGAATAATGAATCCGCTTTGTCTACAGTGCCATCATGATTGACATCTGCAGCAAGATACTGAGCATATGTGAAATCTTCAGGATACAGTGCTCCGTCAGCAAGAAGATTCACAAAAAACGCATCTGTATGGTCAATACGTCCGTCACTGTTGACATCACCGTAAATAACCACATTTGCTATATGAAGCCACGTGCCGTCATCATCAAAAAGAACAACCGTAACACCCGTATAAATCCTGTCTGTGCCTTCGAGCTCAAATATGATATCCTGATCAAAAATCTGAATATTAGTGTTAGAAATATGGCTCTTCAGCTGATTTGCAGTCATATTGAAGCTCGGATATATTCCGTAGATATATGAGCCTTCGTCTGTGTGGTTGATTTTCAGGAATGATGTGGGCAGGAAGGATACAAGACCCGGCTCATCGAAAATCGCACGAACTGTCATATTAGCAACAACGTAATCAAACGATGTATCCCAACGTACAAACTGATAACCTCTCAACACAGGTTCAGGTGGTGTTGCAACCTTACCCCCTTGATATGTTGCAGCCATAAGATAGGTTTCATCAAGCACTGTGAAAGTAACGGTATATTTAACCGCATCGGAACTGTCAGCCTTGGCAATCACAGGATGCGAGTCACCCTGCGCCCAGATAAGCTCCGTACCGTTTGCATTTAGGAAGTAAGCCGTTGCACCGTTTGTGACCTGATAAACGATCTGCTCAGTGCCTACAACGCTTGCGCCATCACCTGCGGTGCCCTCAAGATAGTAGCAAAGATCAGCCTGATAAGTTTCATCATACTCGCTGCAAATTGAGCCGAAATATGATGAAGCAGTAACCATTCCGCCATTATAGACCGAATACATATCGCCGAAAGAAGTTCCGACAACGCCACCGACATATTCAACACCTGAAACTGCACCTGTGTTACCGCAGTATGTTACCGTGCCGAAATTTCTGCCGACGATTCCACCGCCCTCAGTTGCGGAAACCGAGCCGGCAACAGCACCCGTGTTGTAACAACAAGTAACCGTGCCGTCATCATTTGAGCCGAGAATACCGCCGTAAGCAACCTGACCGACGACCTCGGAAGAGTTATTGCAGTAATATAAATAACCGTTACTGAATCCGACAACACCACCTACACACAGATTGCCGTTGACAGTGCCGCCTACAACTGAGCACTCCGAAACATAGCAGCTATCGGAATAGCCGACAACAGCACCGACATTGTTCACACCGCTTATATCAGCGTTTTCAAGAACAATTGTTTCAATCAGCGAGTTAACGGCATACCCGAAGAAACCTACATTGTTGTTGCCGCTGATATTGACATTTTTAATTGTGTGATAGCCTCCGTAGAAAGCACCTTCAAACGGTTTTGTTTCCGAACCGAGCGGTATGAAGTTATTCTCCGCATCCGGGCTATGCAACGTGATATCCGCCGTTACGATATAGCTGCCGTAATTGTAATCCTCTTCGTTATTGACAAAAGCAGAAACGAGGTGAAGATCACGTTCGTTTTCAATCAGATAAGTGCCTTTAACGTCACTCTCTTTAAGAGCAAAATTAAACGCCGGATTATCTTTATCGGCAAACACGGGATACCAACCGTTATGCGACCAGAAATCGCTGCCGTTTTCGCGGTTCATTATACCTGAAAGATATCCCGAATAAAACCACGTATAATCTGCCGCTGTGCCGTAAGCCGAGCTGCCGAAACGGTCACAGTAATACAGACTCGCAGCTGTTACGGATTCTGCCGAAGGACAAACACAGTCAATATTTTTACCTTTAAGCTGCGCATAGGAGTGTGCTTGAGTTGCATTAACAGTCGACGCCACGCCTGCTATACCGCCTGCAAAAACATCGCCGTTAACATCACCTGAATTATAAAAATAATTCATATCCAACGAACCGATACCGAGGATACCGCCTGCAACGTCTGCACTGACGTCACCCTCATTGACATTGAGTGTGCCGCTGAGGGTGCCATCTGCCAGAATACCGCCAGCATACGTACCACCGCTTACATCAGCACTGTTCACCGTGCCCATTATCTGAGCAGACTTTGCTGATGCAATAATACCACCTGCGTTAAGGTCAGCATTGACTGCACCGCTGTTTGCACAACTGAAAACAGTAATTGACTCACAGTTCACAACGCCGATAATACCACCGGCATAATCATAACTTTTTACGGAAGAAGTGTTTTCACACAGACCTATCACAACATCGTCACCGGTAACAGAACCGGCAATACCGCCGGCATTAAATCCGCCTATATACGATTTTGACGAACCGTACCTTTGAACAGTAACTCTGCCGTTGAATTTACAGTTATTGATATCGGCTGACGTCGTACCTACTATACCGCCGACATTTTCGACACCGACAAGTATACAATCTGCGCTACAGCCGTTGACCGCACCCTGACTCTGACCGACTATCGAACCGATTCGTCCGTAACCTTCAAAATATGACCTGGTAACATTGAGATCCCTGATCGCAGCAGTTTCTGTAACGATGCCGAAAATACCTAAATCGGAAGCATTGGCTGCCATAGCATCGTGTTTAATATAGAAACCTGACAGGGTGTGTCCGCCACCGTCAAATTTACCTTCGTAAAACTTGACATAGCTGAGTTCGTTGTTGTAATCGTATCCGCCTATCGGCTCCCATATTTCAGCATCGCTATAAAACGAAACTACGCCGCCTACTAATGCATATTTACCGTCGTTCATTTCAATATCTGCGGTAAGTCTGCCGTTGATTGCTGTGTTACCGAATTTAACTTCATCCCTGAACCATATAAGCTCACTGAGATTTGAGATAAGATAATATCCGTCACTGTCCTTTGCCGTGACAAACCTTGCGTAAACATCGGTCTGATCGACAATCTGAGTTGAAAAATCAAACGTTTTGCCGTCTTTATCCGTCCAGCCGACAAAGGTCATACCCTCGGGAGGAATAGGGTCAGACGGTTGTGAAGCCGCAGAGCCGTGCTCAACAATCTGAGTTGAAATAACAGAGCCGTTAACATTTCGGAAAGTAACGTCATAATTCTCTCTGACAAGTCCGCTTATTTCAACGGTCTGATCCTCTGTGATATTGCTGATCGTGTATATAATTCCGTATTTGGCTTTAAGTTTTTCACCGTTTGAAGTAACTGTGATATCCGAATTCATATAGATATCGGCAAGCTCAACTGAGAAAGCGAAGCTGCCGCCGTACTCAACCTCAGTTGAATACTCCGGTAGCGGGTAAATAGTAAAAGCTTCACTTTCGGGAAGGTTAACAGTATATGTGTTGACCGAAAGCTCACCAATGGTAATCACGATATTTTCGGTTACGTTATCAACCGTATACTTGCCGCCTCTGAGCGCGACACGGGCTTTGTTTGCCCAGACTAAAATCTCAGACTGAGTATAAGCAGGATCAACCTCAACCGTAAATGAGTAATCCTCACCGTAATAAACAACAGTGCTGCCGCTTTCAGGAATTACTTTAAAATATTCGGACTCAGGCAAGGTAACATAGAATCGGCTAGCCACATCACCCGTGAACATATAAAAATCGGCTGATTTGGGTGATTCGGCACTCGTCAGGAAATTAGTGCCGTCACCAAGAGCCTGCACGGTAAAGTAATACTTTCCGTACGATGTAAAGTGACCGCCGAAATTACAACTGAGAGCATCGGTTACGGTAAAGCTCTCTTTCAGCTTATAGCCGACATCATTCAAATAATACAGATTTACAACATAACCTGATGCATTACCGACAGGGTTCCATCTTGCAACAGGGTTTGTCATACCCGAGCTTGTATCAATAACGGTATCGTCCCAGTAAATCTTACGCGGAGGATTGAGCATAGGCACGCCTTCAAAGGTTGCGCGGAAATACTTCTCGCCGGAATACTCCGTTATCTTTGAACCCGGAGAAGAGCTGCCGGCGCCTACCTTACCGTTTGCACTCCACTCGACAAAAGCTTCTTCGCCGTAAAGATCAAATGCTTTTACAGTTGATTTCACCTCAAAATCCGTGCTACCGCCGCTGAGATAGACATTTCCCTTGGAGGAATAAAAACCGTTACTGCCTGTAAGTCGGACTCTGCCGGACGTGACGTTAAGGTCACCGAAGGTATACATACATCTCGTTGAAGTGTGAATATTGACATTGCCTGTTGTATTAATATCAACACCCTTAATAGCCATAACACCTGCAAGAGCATTGATATTGAGAGATGCACTTTCGGTTATTGAAACTTTGTAGTCAGTATTGATCGCATAAGTATTATCACAGACAATTGTAAGTGAACCGTCACCCGTAAACTTGACGTTGCCTATGATAATCATAGCATTCTTGGCAGATGAATGGATATAGTTATCACCCTTGAGTTTTATGGTAAGATTACCGCTGTAAGGATATACGAAAAGCTCCGATTTCGGTTTAAGTGTCGTACCGAAATTCTCAAGCGTGAGCACATCTTCAGAGGCATCGTAATGCCAATGAGAGAGCGCGAGTGAACCGAGATCGGTGTATTCTTTATAATAATCAATACCGTCAATTAACATTCGCATAACACCCGCAGCCCTTGACACCGGAACAGACGATATTATAAAAACAGCAGCAAGTATAACGCTCATAGCTGCATAAAGCATTTTTTTGGCGGTTTTCATAACCGCACCTCCTGACAAACTTTTATGAAAAAATTCAGTAACTATATTTATACACATTAATTATAATACAAATATAACTAAAAGTCACCTTTTAAGTTGAAATTTAATGTAGAAAATCTGCTTAATCACTTGTTAATTTTGACTAAATATGTTTAAATTAAATCGTATAATATTACAAGGAGAAAATATAAAATGGTTACACATATCGTATTCTGGAATGTGAGAGATGACGAGAACAAGCAGGCAAATATGGAGCATATGAGAGAGATTCTTCAGGCTCTCGTCGGCAAGGTTGACGGCCTGCTCAGCGCCCAGGTAGGCTTCAACTTCAACCCCAAGGGCTATGACCTTGCGCTATACAGCACATTCGAAAACAAAGAGGCTCTTGACGGCTATCAGGTACACCCTGAGCACCTCAAAGTCAAAGAGTTTGTGCATTCTGTTATTACCGACAGATGTGTCGTTGATTTTGAAAACTAAAAATCACATAAAATATTAAAAAATTGTATTGACAACCGCCGCTTAATTTGATAGAATATTGCCGTTGTCAATTTTGCGGTAACAAGGTTGTCACGTTTGCGGGTGTAGTTCAATGGTAGAATCCCAGCCTTCCAAGCTGGTCGTGTGGGTTCGATTCCCATCACCCGCTCCATTGTGCGCTGGTAGCTCAGCTGGATAGAGCAACTGCCTTCTAAGCAGTAGGCCAGGGGTTCGAGTCCCTTCCAGCGCGCCATTTATGGTGGACATAGCTCAGTTGGTTAGAGTGCCAGGTTGTGGCCCTGGAGGTCGTGGGTTCGACTCCCATTGTCCACCCCATAAAAAAGACGCACAAAGCTCCGCAAAGGCTTTGTGCTTTTTTATTTCCAACCGAATATTGGGGCGTCGTCAAGCGGTAAGACAACAGACTTTGACTCTGTCATTCGCTGGTTCGAATCCAGCCGTCCCAGCCAGAAAACGACAAGTTTCGCCGGAAACTTGTCGTTTTCAGTTATATTCGCCTTGCGGCGAGTTATATTGTCTGCGCCGGTTATATTTGCTTCGCAAGTGATATCGGGCTTCGTCCGGTTTTGAAAGCGAATATTATATCACTGAAACCGTAGGTTTCAATATCACATTTTGCACAAGCAAAATATATCACTCCGTCGAAGACGGAATATCACTAAAAACTAACGGTTATGTAAGAGATCGAACTCATACGCAAAACTGCCATAATGCCTTTTTCGACAGAAACTTGTCGATTAGGTAATATCTAATACCTGCATTTTATTGAAATGGCAAACAAGATATGATATAATCAGAATGACAATTCTGCAAAGCAATGTGAATTAAAAAATCAGGCTGACTGCGTTTGTGAGGTAATGATATGAAAAATTATGATATTGCCGCTTTTATATGGCCGTCTTACACAGGTGACGAACCGAGAACCCGTATTTTCTGGCCCGAGGGCTACGGTGAATGGCAGACTGTTAAAGCAATGACCAACAGAGGCTATGAAGGTTGCCGTTGGCCCCGTATTCCCACCTGGGGATATGTTAACGAAGCTGACAGCAGGGTTATG